>NZ_JBAOJR010000001.1:0-1083065 GCF_037083525.1 Chryseobacterium sp. CCNWLW53
TTAACCGGACTGCAAAGATACAAAAAAAATTAAAACCCACAACTTTTATTTATTAAAATATTGCTAAGCTTTTTCTCCTGATTCCTGTAAGCTTTTTTAAATACTTATCGCTTATCTAAAAGCTCTTCTGCGCTACTGTTCCACTCTCGTTTTTCAGTGCGGCAAAGATAACAACTTAATATCACGCAAAACAAACTTATTTAACATAAAATTTACATACATTTTACATTGGGGATAAGTATTAATACAGTATTTTGATTATTAAGACTTTATGCACATACTGTAGTTATCCACAATCGTCGTTGAGAAAAAAATAAGAAAGTTTGGTTTAGAAAAAACGTTTAACTAATACCTTATATAGAGAGTATCCAATCAGACATCCTATAGTATCTGCTACTATATCTAAAGATTCCATGGATCTGCCTAAGCCCATTTCTTCCTGGAAGATTTCAGTAAGGAAAGCATATATAAGGATGATCTGAAAGAAATATGAAAATTTAATTTTGTGAAAAGTGGCAATGAAACAGAAACCCAACATTGCAAATATGCTCACATGCAAAACTTTATCAATACCGTCGAACATGAACCAGTATTCGTTATTTTCTTCGCCTGGTTTTAGGAGCATATAAGTAAGAAATGCCCAATAAATGGGCAAAATCTTACTAAATATTTTTGAAACCTTATCCAATGATTGCCTGGTATTCTTCTGCAGTAAGCAGTTCTGAATGATCTGCACCATCAGCAATTTCTAATTTAATGATCCATCCGTTTCCATAAGGGTCTGTATTTAACAGCTCAGGCTGATCTTCCAACTCTGAATTAAACTCAATAACTTTTCCGGCAATAGGCAGGAATAAATCTGAAACAGTTTTCACTGCTTCTACACTTCCGAAAACAGCCGCCCCTTCAAGATCATCATCTACAGTATCTACATCTACGTATACGATATCGCCCAATTCTCCCTGTGCAAAGTCTGTAATACCGATTGTAGCAACATTACCTTCAATCTTGATCCATTCGTGATCTTTAGTGTACTTTAATTCTGATGGTGTATTCATTTTAATTTTTATTTTGTACAAATGTAT
Organism: Chryseobacterium sp. CCNWLW53; assembly: GCF_037083525.1. Taxonomy (NCBI): domain Bacteria; kingdom Pseudomonadati; phylum Bacteroidota; class Flavobacteriia; order Flavobacteriales; family Weeksellaceae; genus Chryseobacterium; species Chryseobacterium sp. CCNWLW53. The sequence continues at coordinate 1,086 of NZ_JBAOJR010000001.1, forward strand.
TCAAAATAATAAAAGGTTCAAAGAGGTAATGAATATCTTAATTAAATTTTGGAGACAAAATAAAAAATCGCTACTGAATCAACGATTGACTATTGTATAACAATTATTTTTTTTATTGCTTTTAACTCATCCATTTCTTTCATGAGCTTATCATTATTCTCCTGAAGTTTTTTAAGCTGCTTATTTTGCTCAATCGTATACAGCGTAAGTTCTTCGATTTTCTGAAGAAGCTTAATCTGAAAGTCTCCAATATTCACTCCTTCTTTTTCCATCTGTGCTGCTGATGCAATTTCAGGAAGGTGCTTTTTCTCTTTAATGTGCTTTTCTACCTCATCTAATTCCGGCAGCTTATACTCTTCATCAAAAACAAAATCAGCTGTTGATGTTAGGGTTACTTTTACTTCTTTTGCATCAAAGATATTGCATAGACCAAGCTATTCCAAAAAACGTGAATTAAAACTAAAATCCCCTTCTTTTACAGAAAGGGATTTTTATTTTAGTAATTATATATTAATTTTTTTCTTAGAAACCACCACCTGAGTCTCCAAATGTAAATGTTGCAGACAGACCGGCCCTAATGGTAGACAATGGAAATGCCGTTGATATTTTGTATTTGGAAGTCATCTGCTCATAGAATACTCTCAGGTTCAGATTTTCTGAAACGTTATAATCTGCAGAAAGCTTTATATTCATGAGTTTCTGTCCTCCGGTGATCTGTGAATCATTCAACAGGATATTCATGATGGAAGTTTTGCTGTCTCTCAGTGAAATATCTCCTCTGATGTTCAGGTCACTTCCTTTCCCCCTAGATCCTCTCGTATTGGCCATACCAAGTCTGAAGTTTTTAACGATATATCCAAGTCTTACTACATATTCCGTATTGGAGTCTTCAGTAAGAGTATGGTTGACCAATCCTAATAGCATCATCCTGTTTCTATTATACTGAAGTCCAAACTGCATATTGTTTCTCATGGTAACATCTATACCGATAAGTGGCGAGAAAGACTCCACATAACCAACCTGAGAGAATGTAAACGGATTGATGTAATCATTATTGACATCAAATGCATTTCCACCGGAAAGCCTGTTAAAGTAATCTATACTTGACTGGATACCGGTTGCCGTATAGGTCGCGGTATATCCGTGCAGGATATCAAATTTAGAGAACTGACCATTAATGATCGGAATGTTTCTTAAACCTGAATAGGTAATCTTCCAGTTTGGAATCGGAAGACCTGCTTTTTTAGCATTTCCCATCTGCCTAACAGATTTGCCTTCAACTGCCGCCCGGAATGCAGGGATCAATACATAAGCATTGGCAATACTATAATGATCTGCAAAGCCATCGCTGTTCAGTACTTCTCCTAATCCCATCTGCTGGGAAAGGATCATTGCATTTTCCCTGATTGCCTGATAAACGGCCTGGGTCTCTTTGAATGACGTTTTAAGAAGTACCACAGAGTTAGAATAAGTTACCTGATCATTCGCAAATGCATAATCATGATTTGCTGTTCCAAGGTTATTTCGGTTATTAAATCCAGACTGTGAAAAGTTTCTGTTGTAATTATGCAGTGCACTAAGATCAATTCTGAAATCATTGATAGGAACGATCTGTAAATTGGCCCTTAATTCTTTTGTTGACATTTTCACATAAGGATCGGTCATATAAGGGGAATCACTTACCCATCCATTTTCCAGCACGGTTCTTCTGATATCAGCCTGTGATCCGAAAAGGAATCCAATCGTAGGACCTCCTAATGTCTGGCCATACCCATACATATTTGGTGCTGAAAGTAAACCTGGAAGTACCGTTCCGTTATTTTCAGAATAATTAATATCTAACTGTTTGAACGATGTTAGTGCGAAAGCTGCGCTCTGCAGTATTGTCAGTTTATTTTTGAATTTATAGCTCTTATATCTATATCTTTTTTTCTCCCACTGCTGTGTATATGCGTTGTTCAATGAGTCAATTTCCTGTTTACGCTTCTGCAGTTTTGCAGAAATGTTTTTGAAATATTTAAACTGCCCGAAGAACTTCGGAATATCTGCAGTAGCCGTAGCCTGAATCACGTTTGTATTCTGACCTACGGAACCTAGGCTTCCTTCAGGACTTGAAAGAAGTGCGGTAGATCTTGCATTCCAGTTATATGTAAGTCCATACCCAACTTCTGCATCGATGAAATCTAAATACGGAAGGTACTGGAACGGCAGTTTGTAGTTTAGCTGTACTCTGTGATTGTACAATACCGGTCTACCTGCTCTGAATACATTTCCAAAGATAGATTTGTCACTCATGCCATTTACATCTACATTATCATTGAGGGTTCTTGTTGCGGAATTGATTTCTAACTTTAATGATTTTGTAAAGTTGAATCCTAAACCGTACTGCCACCCGAAGAAGAAGTTTCTGTTTTTGATCGCAGCAAAACTATCACCGGTATTTCCACTTAAGATTGCTTCTACATTTCTAAATTCAAGCTCATTGTAATTTCTGTCTACTTCAGTTCTGAAAGACAATCTTGTAGGAACCGGGTTGAAATTGAATTCTTTGATCCATCTCAGATATTTTGTAGATTTCGCCGTATCGCTAATCATTTTGTTGAATGGCTTAATTACCCACGGTTTGAAAGTATAGTTGTAATCAACATAACCTCTCAGATATTGTCTATAGTTTCTTGAAGTATAAATATCTCTGTAATAATCGTCATTATAAACTGCCGTTACGGAAACGTTCTCAATATCATAGAATTTAGGTTTCTTATTTGGATTTACCCTTTCCTTATGCATATTGACAACGCCAATACTTCTTTGCTGTGTATAAGTTCTTGCTACTTTTTTAAGCTGCTCCTTGTTAGCTGCCTTGCTGAATTCCACATCGGTATCAAGAGGGTTATATTTCGGATCCTCGATAGTTTGTGAGTAGGAATAGTTTAAAGGAATTTTCATCCCGCTTTTTTCAGGAAGGAATTTATCTACGTTTACAGCAGTATTAATACTGAATGCAGACTGTGTAGACTGGTTTCTTTCTGCCGGCTTTGAATCTATATTACCGAAACCTACGGATGTATAAGATGCACTCGTATTTACAGTAGCAAAATCTCCAAGGTTAAAGTTCAGACTTGCGTTACCTGCATATCCTCCATCATTTTCAATTTCAGAAAGACGGATCTCATTTACCCAAAGAATTCTGGTAATAGAGTTTGAACGGCTTGTATTTCTTACCCCAATCATAATGGTAGTAATATTTCCTAAACTTGGACGTCCTTTGATATAAATTCTTTTTGACTCATCTCCAAAATTAGGATCCATGATTCTGTCTACAATGTTAGATGAACTCTTATCTCTTCGAATTTTGGCATCTACAAAGTTTTGGATTTCCAGATCCACATTGTTTTCAACAGGCCAGATTTCAAAAGGTGTAGTTGCTGTCCTAGGCGTTAGCAACATTTGAGATTCATACTCATAATAGTTGTCCGTAGCATCACTTCCGAAACGGATGAAGAATTTAGATTCAGAATCGATACCCTGATATCTGTCTGTCGGGTCCTGAGCATGTACAAAAAGTTTTAGTTTTTTATATCTTCTCATATCCAGAGTAGTATTCTTGAAAACTCCTCTTGCTTCTCCGGCAAGACCGTCTATCTTCATGTAAAGTGAAGCTTCATTCTGTCTCTGTGCTCCCGCATTTCCACTCAACACCTGTCTGTCAATTCCCGGAGGCAATACATAAGGAGGCTGGTTAAGGGCATTCTCTTCAATATTTACACTTCCTACTTCGAAGTTATTATTTTGTGCTATACCTACCCCTTCCTGTTGTGAAGATACTGTAGGGCTGGCAATCTGATTTGGATATCTTCTCCAGTCTGATCTTACAAGATCCATTGTCCCGAATCTTAAAGTTGAAGTCTGCTCAAAACCTGCAAGCATTAGTCTCGCGAATCTTACATTGTTAAGCACTGATGCACTTCGTTCTCCTTCCGCATCAGTTTCTGCATATTTCGAAACAGGAATTCTGAACAGGTACCATTTCACGTCAGAAGACTGTCCGTTCTGAAAAGTGGCCTTTACAGTTTTTACATCTACGATATTGTTCTGTCCTAGGGCAAGACTCGGCTTATCTAATTTTACAACATATTCATTGTAGCTTTCTGTCTGGTCAAGGTTATAATCTTTGTTGATATCTTCTGCGTCCGGAGTCTGTGAAGCCACTTCCAATGAATTAGCCTGAGAGTTTCCTTCCGGGTTTCTGAAATATTTATATCTCTGAACAAGTGATGCCGCCTGATTACCTGTAAATTTATCTGACATGAAGAATACGAAATCATCCACAGCAGGGTCAACTAAATTGGTAACCGGGTTAACAAATGTATTTCCGAATCTCATAGATTCTTGATCTGAGCTTAAACCATCATATCCTAAATCCTGAGATCTTCTGTCATCACCTTCACTTGAAAACGCATAAAGAATTGGCGGCTGTTTCGGTTGTACTCCCCAATTGGAAGTTGTAGTAGTAGAGGGTGCTCCCGGAGTAGGAAGACCATTTTCATACTGCATTTTGCCGTCTTTCAGGATATCTTCAGAAACGTTCCCTAACTGAAGTAAAAGTCTCGCTCTATCACCTAAGACAGTTCCATCCGCATAAGGATCCATCATCCAGAATTCAACATATTCTATATTTGAATTAACGAAATTGGAAACACTGATGGGTCTCATAATTCCCGCCCATCTGGAAGCCGCTGTTTCGGAACCCGGATTAACGTTGTATGGACCTTTTTCCTGAGGATAGTAAGAAATATCTAAAGTATTGGTGAAGGTCTGCTCCCCCGCAACAAAATCTCTGTTATTATAAATTTCGGAATACTGAACTCTTCTGGATGCGTGGTTGGAAACAGACTGCGCTGTAATTCCTGCCGGTGCTCTTCCTCCTACTCCCCAGAATCTCGGATCAATATTATACCATGATAAAAGTCCTCTTCCATAACCGCTTGTCACAGCGTCATCACTAGGAGCTCCGTTAAATGGTGCCGCCAAGTTTTTCTCTGGTCTTGAAGCCAAGCTCCATGCAGTGGGTTCTTTTAAGGATATTTTAGACGTTGTCTGTTCGAAATCGTCTACATAAGATTGATCATTTGTTCCTTTATTCAATCCCGGAAGAAGATATGCCCCTTCCATTTTAAAGTTCAGGTTCGATGGAGCTTCTGTATTTACAAATGGGATCTTATCTGTAAGCCTTGTCAGGAAAGGAACCTGATTGTTGTACATCATGTTGATCCCGGCCATTGTGTTATTAACAGCTTCCTGCCCGTAGTTTACTTTCTGAGTAAGCGGAGATTCGGAATAATTAACAACTGTACCCCCTATTATAAAGTTCTCATTGAATCTTCTTTCCAGGTTTAATCCCAAGAATCTTTTTCTCTGGGTATTAAAGGTAAGCTGGTTTTCTAATGAGATATTGATAGCCTGTCCGGACTGCTTAACATTTTCATTGATGATGGTTACTGTTCCGAGCATATAATCCACAGTGTAGTCTACCCCTTCTGTCAGCTGAACACCATTCGCCGAAACTTTTACAGATCCCTGCGGAACGTTTACAGCACCAAGAGAAATCCCCTGCCCCTGTGTTCCTTTGTACCGTCCTTCTATGGTATATCTCTGGGCAAGATTGCTGGAAGATGCTACCTGCTTCTGCTGTCTGTAGAGATCTGTGAAAACAAACTGCGGATCATTCCCGACCTGTCCCTGCATAAAGCTTCCGAAAGGCTGTACTTTGGTAAAGATAATCCTACCTGTTTCCGGCCTGATCGTAATTCCGTTAACAAAGTCAAAGATACCGTCTCCCAATATACCGCTGCTGGCCTGGATGTCACCATTCATGTTGAGACGGTCCCAGTTAAGCAATTTCAGTAAATTTTTGTCCTGGACACTGGTTCCGGGAAGATAATTCACTTTACCACCGGTCTTCGGATCTCTGTAGAATACATTAAGAATAAAGCCGTCTTGCGCTACCTGCCCTGCATCTAAAGAATAGATGTTTTTCATCATCAGGTCCCACATTGGAGATTCTGTATTTACTTTATTGTTTACCCTAAGAACTTTCGTTACCAATACAGGACTTTCTTCGGAGAATTCCCCTACTTTATAAACTTTATTGGTACCATCCGTAAAGGAATAGGAAACGGCTAAAAGCTGATTCTCGTTCAGCTTTTGGTTCAATGAAATATATCCTAACTGAGGCTGTAATGTATATTCATTAGCATTCAGCCTTCTTGCTTTTGTATTAAAAATAAACTGTTCTCCGTTATCGTAAGGCTGCGCACTTCCCGGGAACATCTGCCCCTGAAAGGTTGTCGCATAATTTTTACCAGCTTCTCTTGGACCTATTGCTGCATTAATAGATGGGTATAATCCATTCTGAGAGTTGTCCGGCAATCCTGAAGCACCTTCTCCCAAATCTCGGATACCAATAATACTTTTCTGATATGCCAGGTTACTGTTCCCCTGGTCTAGTACCCAGACTTCCAGCCTGGTAATATTTACCGTGGAGTTGATCTGTGGATAATTGGCCAGTGCATTATCATAACGGTCCAGGAAGTAATGTCCCAGGAAAAAGTGTTGGTTGTCTTCGTAGTCAATAGCGTTGACTTTAAAGTTATTCATAACGCCTCCACCCTGTACTACAATATTACGGGCTTCCCCCTGTTGCTGGGAAAGAACTACTGTTCCATAGGTTTTCCCTAACTGGAATTCTGTTTTTACCCCGAATAATGACTGCGAGCCTCGGATAAGACTGGTAGAAAGCGGCATATTAACGTTACCGAATTCTATTCTTTTAATAATTTTATCTTCTCCTCCTGCACTGGGTTTGTCTACTTCACCAAGACCTTTAGTCTGAAGGTCTTTCCAGTTTCCTTTTGCCTGCCATACAAGATTCATCCTGTTTTCGAATGCAAAACCACTCTGGGTATCGTAATTGGCTTTCAACTGGAGATTCTCTCCTACTTTACCCAATAATCCAAGCTGTATCCTCTGGTCTATATCAAAGGTAAAACTGGTCCTGTTCTGTGGCAGGATCAGTGGATTATCTATTTTTTGGTACAGTCCGGCAAAATCTAAAGAGGCATATCCTGAAGGAATGATCTCTATTTTATTACTTCCGAAAATAGTTTCAAACAGCCTGTTGTTGATCATCAAAGATGGAATAAGACCTTTCTTACGGGCGTCCGTTCTATCTCTTCTGTAAAGGAGACTGTACTTATCGGATTTTTCTTTGTAGTAAGCTTTAGACTGCGTTGCGAGCATAAATTCTTTATACTCTTCCGGAGACATGGCTGTAGGAGGACCTGTATAGGTATTTCCTATTTTAGGATATACATAGTACATCCCTGTTTTTATGTCATAAAAGGCCTCATACCTTGTAGGGTCAGCCAGTTGATAATCTTTCTTTATGATCGCAGTATCACGTACCTGTTGTGCAAAGGCACTTACTGACATACACAGGAACGACAGGAACAAAAATATTTTCAGATGCTTATTATTCGCCACCAAATGTTAAATGTTTTTTAAAATTTGTTTTACCAATTCTTCTACGGAGATCTCAGGATTCTGCTTCATCATCCTGTCTGCGATCTTCTCGCTCATTCGTTTCGGAATCCCTAAAACTTCTAATGCAGATAACGATTCTTCCTTGACTTTATTATCCACAAAAGAAGAAATATTTTCTTCTCCAATACTGAATTTTTGGACTTTATCCTTTAAATCTACAATAATTCTTTCTGCAGTTTTGGCACCTATTCCTTTGGCTTTTTGAATCAGTGCACTGTTCTTGGAGAGAATGGCTGAAGCGATCTCCTCAAGGCTCAAGGTGGAAAGGAGGATAAGGGCAGAAACAGCTCCTACTCCGTTAACACTTATTAACAGATTGAACATGTCTTTTTCTGAACGAGTGTTAAATCCAAAGAGAAGATGAGCATCTTCCCGTATGATCTGCTGAGTAAATAAGAATGCCGGCTTATTCAGGGCCAGAGCCTGGGAGGTCATCAAACTGATACCTACATAGTAACCAACTCCTTGTACATTGATTACTGCGTAAGTGGGTGTAAGTTCTTGAACACTGCCTTGTAAGGAAAATATCATTATTAATTTTTAAAACTCCCAAATATAGCAATTTAAACTAATTAATATTTTCATTTCACGTGCGAATGATTTTTAACTTAAATTTTGATCGTAAATTCAAGGAATTAATATAAAAACAAAAGACTCCAAAATAGGAGCCTTCTGTTATTTTTATGATTATCAAACTGCCATTTATGGCGGCCTCAGCATTTAGCTATTTTTTTTCAGAGTTTTTCTTTTCTCTTCTCTGGGCATCAAGAACCGCCACAGTAGCTAAGTTTACAATTTCATCTACGCTTGAACGCATCTGTAAAACGTGTACAGGTTGCTTTAATCCCATCAAGATTGGTCCGATCACCTGTGCCACTTTCATTCCTCTGATGATCTTGTAAGAAAGATTGGCACTTTCAAGATTCGGGAAAACGAAAGTATTGGCAGGCGTTGTTCCTAATTTTGAGAAAGGATAATCGCTTAAATGATCTGCATTCATGGCAAAATCCGGCTGGATCTCGCCATCAACAACCATTTTTGGGTATTTCTCGTGGAGAATGCTTACTGCTTTGGCTACTTTTTTGGAAGTGTCAGAAATTGCGGCAAAGTTTTCGAAACCAAGCATGGCAATTCTAGGCTCTATTGCAAAAGATTTCACTGTGATTTCAGCCATTTTAGCAATATTCACAAGATCTTCCGCTGTAGGATTCTGATTGATGGATGTGTCAGCGAAGAAGATAGGTTTCTTTTCTGAAAGGATCATCATCATTGCTGCTATTTTGTCTACTCCTTTATCTTTTTCAATAACTTCTAAAACAGGACGGAGCACTGAAGTATAGTTTTTAGAGAAACCAACGATAAGGCCATCTGTATCTCCATGTCTCAGCATTAGCGGACCGAAATAATCTCTCTGACGCACATATCTTTTCGCTTTGTACTCATTCATCCCTTTTCTCTGACGAAGTTTCCAAAGAGTTTCTCTGTACTTTTTCCTGTTTTCTTTCTGATCGTCATCACTTGGATCTATAATCGGAATATCCAGGGTGATACCGAAACGTTCCATTTGCTCTTTGATGTATTTTTTATCTCCTAACAGACTTGGGAAAGCAATCCCTTCTTCGTAAAGAATCTGTGCGGCTTTCAATACATTATATTCTTCAGCGTTACCTAAAGTAATTCTCTTTGGATTCGATTTAGCACGGCTCTGCATCATTCTTACCAGCTTTTCATCTCTTCCCATTCTGTCCAGCAGCTGGTTTTCGTATTCTTCGAAGTCTTCGATGGTTTTTCTGGCAATACCACTTTCAATGGCTGCTTTTGCTACAGCGCTGGATACTTTCGTAATTAACCTGTTATCAAACGGCTTTGGAATAAAGTATTCTCTTCCAAATTGCAGGTTCTGAACATTATAAGCCAATATTACAGCTTCCGGTACAGGTTCTTTTGCAAGATCTGCGATAGCGTGTACAGCTGCCAGCTTCATCTCTTCGTTGATTCCTTTTGCCTGAACATCTAATGCTCCACGGAAAATATAAGGGAATCCCAATACATTGTTCACCTGGTTAGGATAATCACTTCTACCTGTTGCCATGATCACATCTTTACGGGTTTCAAGGGCAAGGTCGTAAGCAATTTCAGGATCCGGGTTTGCCAAAGCAAAAACGATAGGATTCTCATTCATGCTGGAAAGCATTTCCGGAGTCATTACGTTTCCTTTTGACAGACCGATGAAAACATCTGAACCTTTTACGGCATCTTCAAGTGTTTCGATATCTGTATTGGCAATAAAGTCAATTTTTTCAGGCGTAAGGTTTTCTCTTTTATGATTGATCACTCCTTTACTGTCACACATTAAAACATTTTCTCTTTTCAGACCCAGAGAAATATATAGATTGGTACATGCAATGGCTGCGGCTCCTGCTCCATTTACTACCATTCTCACTTCTCCGATATTTTTGCTAGCGATCTGAAGAGCATTAATCAATGCAGCAGCTGAAATAATTGCCGTTCCATGCTGGTCATCGTGCATTAAAGGAATATCCAGTTCTTCTTTAAGCTTCTGTTCGATATAGAACGCTTCAGGAGCTTTAATATCTTCAAGGTTGATTCCTCCGAATGTAGGAGCAATACCTTTTACAATCTGAATGAATTTATCCGGATCTTTTTCATCGATCTCAATATCAAAAACGTTGATATCTGCAAAGATCTTGAACAAAAGACCTTTTCCTTCCATTACCGGTTTTGAAGCTTCAGCTCCAATATCTCCAAGTCCTAATACAGCTGTTCCGTTGGAAATTACAGCTACCAGGTTTCCTTTACCTGTGTAGTCGTACACAGTTTCCGGTTTATCATGGATCTCCATACAAGGAACCGCCACCCCCGGTGAGTACGCCAATGACAGATCTCTTTGAGACGAGTGCGGTTTTGAAGGGATAACTTCGATCTTTCCTTTAGGTTCGGCTTTATGATAATCTAACGCGGCCTGATTAAAGTTCTTTTCGTCGCGGTGGGTTTTACTTGACATAGAATTTTGTTTTTTATTAAAGTATATACTTAATATGGTAGTCTACTAAACTTTCGATAGGTTTCTGGACAACGTGGCCCACATGTAAATGAAATTCTGCCGCAACAGAGCGGAGGGTACTTTCATAATAATAAGCGATAGAGCCGATGAAATTGATCTCGGCTTCTTTTGATTCCTGATATGGAATTACCTGGTATTCAAAGAAATTTTTCATTTCTTCGTACACCATATTTTTAAAGTAAGGATGTTCCTTTCTTTCGATGACAAATTTGTTGAAATCCGCCAACCAGGCATTAGGTCGCGGGCTGTGATACATGTTTTTCAATGCATCTTCAATCTTCAATCCATAGTTCTGTTCGAATTCTGTATGAAGATCTGCCGGCAATTTTTTCATAAAGTATCTGCGCACGAGCTGTTTCCCGATAGCACTTCCGCTTCCTTCGTCTCCCATAAGAAAACCCAGAGAAGGTAGTTCTATTTTAAGGTTTTTCCCGTCGAAATAGCAAGAGTTTGATCCTGTACCTAAAATACATACCACAGCTGGCTTTCCGCTATATGCGGCATAAGCTGCGGCCATAAGATCTTCTTTCACAACGATTTCTGCTTTTGTAAATATCCTTTTAAGCTCTTCTTCAATAGTTTCGCAGTTTTTTTTCACACCGCAGCCTGAGCCATAGAAGAAGATCTTGGTTATGGAATTTTTGACTAATATAAGGCTGCTGTTCTTTTCTATTTCAGGAACAATAAGTTCTCTGTTGATAAAATTGGGATTAAAGCCGATGGTTTCTGTTTTTAAAAACACTTTTTTGAAATCATCCAGTATCACCCAATCTGATTTGGTAGACCCACTATCAACAATAGCAACCATATTTTACATTTTAGTTTAAGGATGCTAAATTATGAATTTATCTTCAAATAGCGTTTAAAAACAGACTGGAAGCTTCTAATGTTTTATATCAGCTTTTTGGTTATCAAATTTGATGAGCCAGTCTTCAATTTCATCTTCCAGATAAGAGCTCTGAAGCATGATGGCGTTGATAAAATCATCAGGCACAGGTTCATTGGTAGAGTTTTCTAGGTTCCACAATTCGTCTGTCATATTTTCATATTCTGAATACACTCTTTTGAAGCGGGAATTTTCTCTCTCAAGAGCTTCAATATTTTTTTGCTGAAGCTGGAATTTTCTGTATTTGTTTTGACTTTTCATACAAATATTGTTATAATTTGGGTCGTAAAAATTATGGTAGTATGCGTTATACCGCACATTACAAGATAGAAAAAACCATCAACACAAGAAGTTGAAAATGAATTTATTATCAGGTTATAATTACATCATTCTGAATATTAAATTTAGAAATTATTTTGGTTCAAAAAAATAATTTAACAACTTTTTTCAATGTTTAACATATGCTTACCAAATTATTTTTGGCCGAAACTTTCAGATTCCTTTTAGACATCAATGTTGCTATCGCTTTTAATTTTTTTTTGAAATGATAAAAAGAAATTTCCCATTCATTATTAATAATTATAACTAATGAATATCAGACGCATGACTTTTATAACTATGTATGATACCGGAAATTAAACCGCCATATATTTCACTGAAAAAACCAATTTATTAAATCAATATTTTATTTTAAAATATTCTTTTATTCTTCCATTATTGACATATAGTTATAAATTTGCACCTCATATATATTGAATGAGAGAATTACTAATACGCCAGAAACAGGTTTTGTTCTTCATTATTGCCGGGGGGCTCAGTGCTATTGTAGAGATTGGAAGTTTCAAAGCATTCAGTACTTACCTTCCGCATGTTTTCGCCAGAGAAACCAATTTTCATGGCATTCATTATCCTTTAAGTAATATTTTCTCTACATGCTGTGGAATCATCAGCAACTATTTCCTAAGCATCTGGTTTGTCTTTGAAAGAGGAAAGCATTCCAAAAGAAAAGAGTTTGCTTATTTTATGGGAGTATCCTTCATTTCAACTTTATTAAGCTTAGGCTTTTTCCAGATTTTTTACAGCTTTATATTTAAGGACAATATCAATTTATTTTTTTATACCTTAAGCCCTGAAATGATCAGTAAGATTGCAGCAATCCTCCTGGTTTCCATACTTAATTATTCAGTGAAAAAGAAAGTAATTTTTAACGGTTAAGCAGTGACAAAAATTTTAAATTATCTCTGGAGATTATGGCTGCTGCTGCTGGCGTTTGTTTTAACGGTCACATTGGGAATCCCTGTCTATATCTTATCCTTTAATAAAAAGCATTACAAATATGCTTACAAATTTATCCGGATCTGGTGTTTTGGAATGTTTTACGGCATGGGTTTGAGGTATGATCTCACCAATCTTTCTGACCAGAAAAAAGACAAAAGTAAACCGTACGTTTTCATTTCGAACCATACTTCCATTATGGATATTATGCTTGCCTGCATCCTGATGCCCCATCATCCGATCTGTTTTGTAGGCAAAAAAGAACTTGTAAAAATTCCCATCTTCGGTACCATATATAAAAGGATATGTGTGATGGTAGACAGAGGCAGCGCAAGAAGCCGTGCAGATGTTTACAGAAGATGTGCAGAAAAGATGGAAGAAGGAAATAGTATTGCGATATTCCCAGAAGGCGGCGTTCCGGACGATACTTCTGTTATTCTTGATGAATTTAAAGACGGAGCATTTACTTTATCTTCCAAACATCACTCTCCAATTGCAGTGTACACTTTTGTAGGATTGAAAGAAATATTTCCTTTCGATAGTGCAAAAGGTTACCCGGGAAAAGTAAAAGTATATTTCAACGGAATCATGGAACCATCAGATTCTCCGAGAGATCTGAAAACAAAAGCTTACAAAGAGATAAAAAAAACATTGCTGGAACATTCTATTTAAAAGAAATAGTTATATTTGTTTGCGAAATTTTTAACAAACATGTCAAATTATTCTAAACAAACCAATTGGGGACAGTTTATTCCCTTGGTTACTGTGTTTTTTTTCTGGGGATTTGTTGCAGCAAGTAATGACATTCTCATACCAGTTTTCCAAAAAGCCTTTAAATTGACCCAAACTGAAAGTATGCTCGTACAGATTTGCTTTTATGTGGCGTACACCGTGGGCTCTTTAATTTATATGGCTGTTTCAAAAGGTTTGAAACAGGATCTTATTAATAAAATAGGTTACAAAAATGGCCTTATCTTGGGTCTTCTTATTTCGGCCTCAGGAACTTTACTGTTCTATCCGGCAGCAAATCTGGCATCGTTTCCGTTGATGATCTCCGGTTTGTTCATTGTTGGACTCGGTTTCTCATTACAACAGATTGTAGCGAATCCACTAGCTATTGAAGTGGGACCATCTGAAACAGGATCTCAGAGACTTACCATGGCGGGAGGAATCAATAACCTGGGAACAACTATAGGACCGCTTCTCGTATCATTTGCGATTTTTGGTGCTGCATCTGCAGCTAATACAGAAGCAAGTATCGAAAGCGTAAAGGTCCCTTATCTTATGCTGGGAGTTGCATTTGTGCTGGTGGCCATCATGCTTAAGTTCTCCTCTCTTCCTGCAATCACTCCTACTATTATAGAGGATACTGACGATGTGATTCCGGGAGATCACAAAACATCCGCTTTTCAATACCCTCAGTTGGTAATGGGTATGATCGCAATTTTTGTATATGTAGGCGTAGAAGTTTCTACAGCAAGTAACCTTCCTGCTTATATGGAAAAAAGCTTAGGTTTTGAAACCAAAGATGTAGCGCCTTATATTTCCTTATACTGGGCTTCATTAATGATAGGCCGTTGGACGGGTGCAGTAGAAGCATTTGACCTGAGTGCCGGATTCAAAAAGATTCTAAGATTCCTTGCCCCTTATCTTGCATTCGGTGTATTCTTATTAGTGAATGCAATTGCTAAGCATGACCTTTCACCTTTCTATGTATACGGTGCTGTTATTATTGTGATGATCATCTGTGACATTATGAGTAAAGGAAACCCGGCGAGAATGCTTTTGATTTTCTCTGTAGCAGGTATAGCCGCCTTACTGATAGGAATGTTTACAACAGGGATGGTATCAGTATACGCTTTTACCAGTGTAGGATTATTCTGTTCTACCCTCTGGCCTTGTATTTTTGCTCTTGCAATCAACGGTCTCGGAAAGCACACCAACCAAGGTTCAGGCTATCTGATCATGATGATCATGGGTGGTGGTATTGTAAGCTTTATCCAGGGATATATTGCAGATAAAACCAATATTCACTTCAGCTATATCGTAGGTGTTGTGTGTTTTGCTTATCTTGCATTCTATGCAATCCGTGTAACGGGGATCTTAAAATCCCAGGGTATTGATCTGGATAAAATCTCTAAAGGCAGTGGTCACTAATACAACAAAAATAATATATAAAAAGAGATTTTGGGCAGGTGTATTACTTGCCCAATTTCTTTTGTTCTATGGCTTCTCAAAGTCCGGAACAACGATCTATTTCTTTGAACGTTTTTTCGAATTTCAGAAAAATATCCATCAAATACTTTTCAGCTGGATTCCTTTTTCTTTCGGAGATCTTATCTATATTCTCTTGGGAATTTTTCTTTTATACTGTCTTGCTTTATGTTTTAAAAAGAAAAGCAGAAACGGGGCTATTTTGAAGCTTCTGGCTACCATTAATATCTTTTACTTCATCTACCAGGTCTTTTGGGGAATGCTTTATTTTCAGACTCCTGTCATTAAAAAACTTTCCAGCCAAAAAGAACCTGAAATTGGTAAAGCAAAAACATTAGCCCTACGCTATCTGGAAAAATGCAAAGCTACCCGACAATCCGTTCAGGAAGATAAAAACGGAATATTCATTATTACCGATCTTACCTCTATCCAGACAGAAATTTTGCATCAGCAAGCCCGGCTTCCGAAATATATTTCGGATAAAAGTGCTCCACAGATCAATGCTTTTAAACCAAGTCTTTTCAAAAGTGTGATGAATTTCACAGGAATACTGGGATATTATAACCCTTTTACAGCAGAGGCCCAATATAATGCAGAACTTCCCCATACTCTTATCCCGTTTACTTCTGCACATGAAAGTTCTCACCAGCTTGGTTTTGCCAGAGAGCAGGAAGCCAATTTCATAGGCTATCTGATTGGTGTGAATTCCAAAAATACAGATTTAAGGTACAGTACTGAATATTTTACGTTAAAAAGTCTTTTAAGGTTTATTGTTGAGGAAGACCCCGAATTTGTAAAATCAGTCCTTAAACAATATTCTCCGGCAATGAAAAGAGACCGGATGTACGAAAGGAGTTTTATTTTCAGACATCAGGGGTGGTTGGATGATTTTTTCGGGTTTACGAATAATTTGTTTTTAAAAAGCAACCAGCAAGAAGGTGCTGTTACTTATTCTTACTTCATTGATCTCTTGTTGAATTACGAAAAGTAATAAACAAACAAAAGAATCGTATCAGGCGATACGATTCTAAAAACACAAATGATGAAAAAAAATTTATTACCTTGACTTGTTCCCTCATTCAAGGCGATGTAAAAGTACAATATATTTTATAAATACAAAAACATTTCCATTGTTTTTTAAAACTTTAAGAAAACTTTATGATTTTTTAAGTTTTTTTGTGTTCAACCTTGAAAATTAGAACCTTAACAAAAATTATGATTCAGTAATCAATCAACATAAAAAGCTAAAATAGACTAATAAAAATTCACAAAACTAAACATTTGTTTAAAAATAAAGCATTCATGTTTTTGCGGTTTTTTTATAGCCATAAAATTAGAGTTATTTAATAATATTATTGAAGATTCAACTTATTTTTAATCTAGCAACAAGAAAACATTAGCACGTATCATTTTACTTTATGGTCAAACTATAATAAATAAAAAGTAAAATTAAATTTAGAAACTAAAATGAATATTTCTGTAAAATAATTATACATGATGATGAGTAAAGCGCGGATATAATCCTTACTCTGAAAAATGAGAGAAATGGAGTAAAAACCTGTTAAAACAAAAAGCAATTGAAAATTATAACTTACCTGAGTTGATAAAAAGCTGATATGAAAAACAACTAATCTTCTAAAGTACAGATACGTTCGATAATCAGAGGCGAAACATTTTTTTCTTTAACAAATTATTGATATTCAAATTAAATCCACCAAAACATCCTTATATCTCACCCTTAATAGAAAAAAAATTTGTTTTTTTAAAACATCTGCGTATTTTAGTTAAAAATATTACTATGATTTTCGACAAGCTAATTAACTATCTAAAACTTGATAAACAGGAGTTTTCTTTTCAGTTCAATTCTCATCCAAACTATCCTTCTGCGTTGGCTTTTAGTGATACGCTTAACTTTATGGGCGTAAAAAATGATGCTTATGAACTTGATAAGGAATATTGGGATGAGCTGCCGGAAGAGTTTATCGCGATCGTAGATAATTCCTTTTCTCTGGTAAAGAAATCGGGAGCCAGTTATTCGGTTTATTCTGAAAAAGCCAAAACACTCAATAAAGAAGAACTTCATAAAAAATCAACAGATTTCGTCCTACTTTTTGAAAAAACTGAAAATGCAGAAAATAAGACAGCCTTTGATTTTAAACCTCTTTTATATGTTGTTTTCGCCATCATTCTTGGCTACTCTTTTTTCACTCAAACGATATACGAGGCTCTTTTTAATATTCTTTCCCTGGCAGGTGTCTATATTTCTCTGGAGATCTTCAACCAGAAATTCGGAAATACTTCTACAGTAATCGGAAGTATTTGTGGAGATACCTCTGCCAAACAGACTACCAATTCATGTGACAAGATCATCAAGCAGGATAAAACAAGTATTTTGGGTTTAAAATTCTCAGATTTTTCTCTGATCTACTTCACAGGGCTTGCCATACTGGGGCTTTTCTTACCGGCAACAGCTTATATTGTAAAAGGATTTACACTTGTTTCCGTATTGGCCATTGCCTATTCATTATACATCCAGGCTTTTGTAGAAAAGGCTTTCTGCAGAGTATGTCTTCTGATTATTTCAATCTTGTTAGGGCAATTAGTACTTAGCATTCTGTTTTTTCAAAGTACACCGTTTAGTGTGGGAATTCTATTATTAACAGCTGTTCTGTGGATCCTTGTTTTCTCTGCTGTTTTATATTTCAGCAACATTCTTTCTCAAAAAGAAAGTCTTCAGAAATCAAATGCTAAAAACCTTAGATTTAAAAGAAATTATGAACTTTTCAAAAGCCAGCTTTTAGAAAATGAAAAAATAGAATTCCAGGATACGGAGACTTTTGTATTAGGAAATAAAAACTCTAAACTTCGTCTTTCTATTGTATCCAATCCTTATTGTGGTTTTTGTAAAGACGGCCATAAGATCATGGAAGGGCTTCTTGAAAAATATCCTGATGACATTTCTGTACAGATCCGTTTCAACTACTCTACGGAAAGAGCTGATGAGAAATACACCAAATTACTTTCAGCTTTTAAACATATTTATCACAACAAGCCTGAAAAAGAATTTTTGAAAGCTGTTGAAGAATGGTTTGAAACAAAAGATGAAAACAAGATCGTCTCTTTATCGGGATCATCTACAACAGAAGATTTAACGCCATTTATTGAAATGACCAAGGATAACAGCAACAACGATCTGAACTTCACTCCTATTTTCATTCTCAACGGGCACCAGTTTCCAGACAAATATGACCGTGAAGATATTTGGTTCTTTGTTGATGAATTAATGGAAGATGAGGACTTTCAATAAATCTTTCCGGAATTGAAAAATTCACTATCTTAGGAAAAAATAAAAGCGAATTCCAAGAGCGGAAAATAAATAACTTAGTAACCTATGAAAAGCTTAAAGAAAATCTCAAGAGAGGGCTTAAAAACCATTAAAGGAGGACTTAGACAATGTCCTCTGGATGGAAATTGTGGTGGAGATCAATGCTGTGCAAACGGTGTATGCAGATCCATAGCCGGAGCTGGTCCTAATACATATTATTGTACTCCCCCTACATTGATTGATGTTACGCCGTAAACAGGTTAATAACTTTCAACCTTAAACAAGGTTCAATAATATGAAAAATCTAAAAAAACTGTCAAGAGAAAACTTGAGAATACTTCGAGGAGGTATCACAGAGATTAGCCAAATGATTAATTAGTACAACAATGAATAAAGTAAAAATGTCGTCATATGTGGCGACATTTTATAATGAGTATAAATTTTGAAGAAATTTCCCTTTTATAAACAGCCGGATGCTAAAGACTGCGGACCAACCTGCCTTAGAATAGTAAGTAAATATTACGGCAGGAGTATCTCTCTGCAGCAGATCCGTACACTTTCTGAAACCACCCGTGAAGGAAGCAGCCTTTTGGGGCTGAGTGATGCATCCGAAAACTTAGGATTCCGTTCCCTTGGAGTCCAGATCGATTTTAATACCCTTGCAGAAGAAGTACCGTTCCCATGTATTGTCCATTGGAATAAGAACCACTTCGTTGTTGTCTATAAAATTGATAAAAATAATAAAGTCTATATTTCAGATCCGAGTTACGGACTGATTACCTATACCCGCGAAGAATTTATTAAATTATGGATTGGGGAAAATGCCAACGAAAACACAGAAGAAGGTATTGCCCTTATTCTTGAAACAACGCCCGCATTTTTTCAGACAGAGTTTGACACAACGGAAAGTAAAGCCAGCTTCTCTTTCCTTTCGAAATACCTGCTTAAGTACAAGTCACTTGTTATACAGCTTGCCGTAGGTCTTTTGGCTGGAAGTTTACTTTCGCTTATATTTCCGTTTCTTACCCAAAGTATCGTAGATGTCGGAATACAGAACCAGGATCTCAACTTTATTTATGTTGTGCTTCTTGCTCAAATTATGTTATTCCTGGGAAGAATGGGTATTGAGGTGATCCGAAGCTGGATCCTCCTTCATCTTTCCGCAAGGATTAATATTTCGATCATCTCAGATTTCTTTATCAAGCTGATGAAGCTTCCTATAAGCTTTTTCGATACGAGAATGACGGGGGATATTATGCAGAGGATTAATGACCACCACAGAATAGAACAGCTTTTGACGAGTTCCTCGTTAAATACCCTGTTTTCACTTGTCAATCTTATCATCTTCAGTATTGTACTGTTGTTCTACGATTATAGACTTTTTATCGTTTATCTTGTAGGAGCAGCATTATATATTGGATGGATCAGTTTCTTTCTTAATAAGAGAAAAGAACTGGATTATAAAAGATTCTCTCAGGTTTCACAGGAACAGAGTAAAGTAATCGAACTGATCAATGGTATGCAGGAGATTAAAATGCATAACGCGGAAAAGCAGAAGCGTTGGGATTGGGAATTTTTACAGGTAAAGCTGTTTAAAATCAGGATAAAATCCCTATCTCTGGAACAATGGCAGTCTGTAGGAGGAAATTTCATCAACCAGATGAAAGATATTCTGGTAAGTTTCCTTTCTGCAAAACTGGTTCTGAGTGGCAATCTTACCTTGGGAATGATGCTCTCGGTGCAATATATCATTGGACAGCTGAACAGCCCATTATTGCAGCTTATCGATTTTATCAAACAGACTCAGGATGCAAAAATCTCATTGGAAAGATTGGGTGAGATTCACGACAAAGAAGATGAAGAAGACAAAAATGAACAGTATGCGGGTGAAATTCCGGAGAAAGACATTGATGTCAGCAATATATCATTCAGGTACATTGGATCTGATGTTCCTGTATTTGAAGATCTCACCCTTACAATTCCCTACCAGAAAACTACAGCTATTGTAGGGGCCAGCGGAAGTGGTAAAACCACACTTCTGAAGCTTTTGATGAAATTTTACGAACCTAATTCGGGAGAAATTAAACTTGGAAATACCCAGTTAAGAAATATTTCCCCAAGATTTTGGAGAGATCATTGCGGAGTGGTAATGCAGGAAGGATATGTATTCAATGATACTATAGCCAATAATATTGCGGTAGGTGAAGATCATGTGGACAAACAGAAATTAAGAAGAGCTGTAGAAATTGCCAATATCAAAGAGTTTATTGAAAGCCTTCCGTTAAGTTATAATACAAAGATTGGAAACGAAGGTGTGGGAGTCAGCGGTGGTCAGAAACAAAGGCTTTTCATTGCCAGAGCGGTTTATAAATCGCCGGAATTTATCTTCTTTGATGAAGCTACTTCTGCTTTGGATGCCAATAATGAAAAAGTGATCATGGAGAATCTTGAACAGTTCTTTAAGGGTAAAACTGCTATCGTTATTGCTCACAGATTATCCACGGTAAAACATGCCGACAAAATCATAGTTCTGGATAAAGGTAAAGTGGTAGAAGAAGGTAACCATGCCGAATTGGTCTCTTTAAAAGGGGAATATTACAGACTGGTGAAGAATCAGCTTGAATTAGGAAATTAACAATACTCTGAAAGCACAGGGAAAATTTATCTTTGAAACATGAAAGAAGACATCTTAGACAATATTGAACTTCGTTCGGAAAGTGTTCAGGACATTCTCACGCAGCCTCCTCATTGGATGATACGCTGGGGAAACAGCATTATATTAGTTATACTTCTGCTCATCCTTGTGATGAGCTATATCATCAAATATCCGGAATTTGTTTCCGCTCCCGTTATTGTTACGTCACAAAATCCGCCTGAAAAGATAGAAGCCAGAACCAGCTCAAAAATTGAAAAGATCTTTATTAAGGATCATCAGGAGGTTAAGAAAAATGATGTATTGATGGTGATGCAGTCCACAGCAAATTATAAGGATGTTTTGGAACTGAAAAAGCTTGTAGATTCTATTGCTCCCAATCAGCTTAGCTCTTTCCCGATTGCACAGACATCCAGATTCAAACTTGGAGAATTGCAGGGTGATTACAATAGTTTCGCAAAAGCTTTTCAGGATGAGGAGCTTTTCACGAGGCTACAGCCTTATGCTCCAGAAAATATCGCAGCGAATCAAAGTATCTCAGAATACAGGGGAAGAATCGCAACTTTAAAACAACAGAAAAACCTGGAATTAGCTAAATATGAATTATCAAAAAAAAGCTATCAGAGATCTCAGGAACTTTTCAACCAGGGAGTGATAGCTTCCGTAGAACTTGAAAATGAAAAAATAAAATATCTTCAGGCACAACAAAATCTTGAAAACCTTAATATTTCCATTTCACAAATGGATGAGGGAATTTCAAATCTGAACAAAACGAAAAGCGGCACAGCTATCAATACGGAAAAAGATAAAATAACATATTCTTCGCAGACTTTACAGCTTTTTGAACAGCTTCGTAAATCTTTAAAGCAGTGGGAACAAAATTATCTTGTTATATCATCCACAGATGGTATGGCCAGTTTTCAACAGTTTTTCGGAGAAAATCAATTTGTAAAAGTAGCAGAACCCATCCTTTCCATACTTCCTACAAACAAGGAAAAACTGGTAGGAAGAATGTCTGTTCCTACCGTTAACTCAGGAAAGGTAACTACAGGCCAAAAAGTATTGATTAAACTTGATAACTACCGTTTTCAGGAATATGGTATTGTAGAAGGAAAAGTACAGAATATTTCTCTTATTCCTGATGATAAAGGAAATTACTATGTAGATATCACTCTCCCCAAGGGATTAAAAACAAGCTATAATAAGAACCTTACGTTTGATAAAGAACTCAGAGGTAATGCAGAAATCGTAACACAAGATCTACGGCTTATTGAAAGATTTTTCTATCAGATCAGAAAATTATTGGGGTACCAAAGTTAATTTGCCCTCTTACATATAAAGAAACCGCGGCTGTTGTAAGCTGCGGTTTTCTATTTATGACACTATATTAATCCGGATTAAGCTCTCAATAGACATAAAATTAAAATAATGGAAAGCTTCATGGGGACTGAATTGGTTTATAATCACTGGAAACTTATAGTAAATGGTTTTAATTCATCTTAAAAGAATATAATGATGAATTTTATTTAAAATAAAAAAAGGAAAGTAATATGTATTACTTTCCCTTTTATTGTAGCGAAGACGGGAATTGAACCCGTGACCTCAGGGTTATGAATCCTGCGCTCTAACCAACTGAGCTACCTCGCCGTTTTGGTGGTGCAAATATAGAAAATATTTGTTTACCACCAAAATTATTTTAGCTTAAAATATTCCAAAACATTGCCCACGTGGTCTGGCTTATTGATTATCTTATTGTTAGCATCTAAAATAAAATAAGTAGGAGTTGCATGTACGTTATAGGTATCTACATAACTGCTGTTCCATCCTCTTAATTCAGAATCATTGATCCAAGGAAATGCAGCAATCTTTTGAGTGTAAGAATTCTTATCCATATCTAAAGACAGCCCAATAATCTGTATATTCTTTGCTTTTAAATCATTGTATTTTGCCAGAAGCTGAGGCAGCTCGCTTTCACAATGAGAGCATGTAGATGACCAGAAAACAATTATTTTCTTATCAGCTTTCACATCATACAATGATTTTGCAGATGTATTAGCCGGTGACTGGAATTTAACATTGGGAAATGTTGCTCCCATTTCAACATTGGCATTAGATTTTAAAGTAGTCGCCAGCCTGTCAGTGATAGTGCATTTAAGGTTTTTTGCAAGCGTAAGATATTTGGTTTTGAACTCTTCCATATCGTAGGCATCAAAAATA
This sequence comes from Chryseobacterium sp. CCNWLW53, assembly GCF_037083525.1. Classification (NCBI taxonomy): domain Bacteria; kingdom Pseudomonadati; phylum Bacteroidota; class Flavobacteriia; order Flavobacteriales; family Weeksellaceae; genus Chryseobacterium; species Chryseobacterium sp. CCNWLW53. The sequence goes on from NZ_JBAOJR010000001.1 coordinate 24,343, forward strand.
TCAATCAGCTCTGACAAAACGGTTTGCCCTCTTGGAGTTTCAACCTTTAAACGGTCTAATAGGGTATCTACAGAGCCTGCAACATTCGTATTACCACCTGAATTAAGATATGAAACCAAAACAGGCCTTAAAAGTGAGGAAGACTCAAGCATGTCATTGGATTTATCCAGGAAGTTAACAATATCGTCCTGACTGGCTTTTTTTGCAGGATCTGTGGAGCTAGACAGAAATTTACTATAGTTGGTATTATAATAAGAAATGAATGGATGCTGGGCTGCATCAATACCGCTACTCATTCCGGCAAGTCTTTCTATCTCACTTTTTAATGCTTTTCCGAACTCAGTATTATCCTTATAATATTCTTTGATCTGTGCCAATGCCGGAAGGATAAGTTCTTTTTTCTGGGATCCTTCCTGCTGTTTGCTCATCAGATCATTAACTTCATCAAGATAGATAACATCTTTGAGTTTATTATTCTGAACATCCATTTTAATGCTTACATTTTTGTTTTCCGAAACAAAGTTTACCGCATTATTTGAAGCCGGAAAATATACCTTCATCATTCCCATATAATGGTTTGGATATTTAAAGGTCCATGTATTGTTCTTGCTCTGTTCTTTAGTAACGATTATATCTTTCGATCCGTTTAATGTATATAGAATGGCATCTTGATCTTTGAATTCTGCAGGAGCCTGAATGGTAACAGTAAACTGAGCCTGCAAAGAAAATGCAGATAATACTGCAGATAATATATAAATCTTTTTCATAAAGTAAAAATAAAAAAACTCTCTGACTAATCAGAGAGTTTAATGTTATTTTAATAAAATTTTAGGCTTTTTGGCTCTTCAATTTCTTTGTATAGTATATAATAAATACAACTGCAACAATAGACAGCAGATAAACATACATGTCAATAGGCGATGCAACCCCGCCGGGTCCTACCCCGCCGGTACCACCATCTTCTGGTGCTGGCGGTATTTCGTCAGCCGCCTTGACCAGTAGGGTCCCAAAAAAGAAAAGAGCAAGTACTAGTTTATTAATAGTTTTCATAATATTTATTTTAAGATTTTAGTGTTAACAGTTTCTCCCTTATCAGAAACAATTTTTACAACATAAGAATTTTTAATTGCTCCATTAAGCTCAATTACAAAATCCGTAGATGTATCAACTGCTTTTTTAGAGATAACTAGTTTACCGCTCATATCATAAACTTCAATATCTGCTTTTTTCCAGTTTGGATCGAATCTAACAATGTAGTTGGTAATTTCTGGATTGTATACCACCATTGTTCTTGAAGGTGTAGCAACTGTTTCTTTTGCGGCTAATACCACATTGCTTGGCTCACCATAATATAAATCATAAGATGCAACAGCATTAGGTGCAATACCATCCTGTGTTGCAGGTTGTAGAGTACCGTTTGATGCTTTATAGTAAAAGCCGATACCTGCAGATAGCAAGTGAGTTCCTGCTGGAACCAACTCCCCATTTTCTCTTATTTCAAATTTGTAAGATTTTACTTTACCGGTATCGTAATTTACCAGTTTAACATTCTTACCTTTAAAGTTACTTTCATTGGCTTCATTAATGTATAACCAATATTTAGATGTGTAGTTTGTATCATAACCCCCATTTAAAGCTTCTTCAAATGTACCGATAATGTTACTTCCTGCAGTTGCCTGAACAGTAGTTGCTACAGAAGTCTGGTGACCCGTAACAGAATTAGGTGAAACTACATAATAAGTTCTTGCAACTTCTTTTCCTGAATCATCTAAGCCAATTACTCCAAGCTGTTTTACCGTACCGTCGATGCTTTTTGCAGCATTTTTAGCAGCAGTAACACTATAATCAGTAGCAGCTGCTCTAACGGTTGAGTTAAATCTTCTAAGAGTATTAAAATCCAATGTTTGGGCAGTGTTATCTCTCAATTTCAGAACGAAAGTCTGCATTGGCTTGATGATCATACCAACATCCCCAACAGGAACCCCACCTGGATTAGTATAAGTCTGAATCAATGCTCCTGTACTGTAAGCATTTCCTTGTGATCCTACAACTACAGTTCCAGGATCATATCTAACTCCCCAAATATTAGAAATGTTATTTCCATCTGTGGTTCCTCCATTTTCTAAATATCCTATTCTTGATAAATCAAGATTAGTTAAGAAAGGGTTTCCAAATTGGTAAATATTCTTACCATAAGTAAGAGTCCAAGGAGTAATTGTGGTTTCAAACTGATCCTGCAGATAAGTATTGTATCTTTCGTTGTATCCATTGATAGCCGTACCATTTGTCCCAAAATTAACATTTCCTGCATTCTGAAGAGTTGTAGCAGAAGCAAATGTCGCATAAGGACGACCATTAATAGTATGCATAGCACTACTTACATCTAAGTTGTTATTGTTAGATCCAAGCATGTAGTACGCAGAACCATTACTGGTAGTAAGGGATAAGTCCGGATAATGATCAGCTATAGCTGCAGTATTGTTCCATTTTAGAATTTCGTTTTGGCTTCTTCTTACAGTGCCAAATGTTTTACCCAATTCAGTGGATAAAGTGCTCATAGTTTTACCAAAGAATGGCAAACCAACCTGTTGATAATAATTTCCAGTACCATTCTTTTTGGTTCTGAATTCCTTACTTACAATTCCAGTAATCTGTCCTTGGCTTAAACCATCAACATATAGCTGTCCGTAAGTAGACACATCGTCAGTAGCAGTGGGAGTATTAAGTCTTAAAATAATATTTCCGCCATCGGTTTTATCTGCACCGGCAGCGTCAATTGTTTTAAAAGCATCTCCAGATACGCCTACAACCATAACGTTTCCATGGACATCCAAAAGGCCATTGCCTCTTGTTTGTACACCTCCACCGCTATAAACTAGGGTACCTTCGCTTACATACATATTAGCATTAGTGTCAACATGACATAGTATCTGCGCCTGAACAGAGTAACTAATTGCTAAAAGACCTATAGCAAATAAACTTTTTCTCATTGTATAAATTATTTGTGTGTTAATACAATCTTCACCCGCAAAGGTAAGATTTTTTTTTAAAGAAAAAAAAATATTTTATTTATTAACAAAAATATTATCTTCAGTTAATATAATTTCTTTCTCTTCACCTATTGAAAACATATAGTCTTCCAGTACTTTTTCAGTTGTTCCTCTTAAGCCTCTGGCTCCCAATCCTTTTTCGATAGTCTCTTCTACGATCTTTTCAATAGCACCATCCGTAAATACCAAATTCGTGCCATCCATTTTGAAGAGTTCTACAAACTGATTGATGATCGAGTTCTTAGGCTCCTTCATGATCCTTATCATCGTCTCTTTGGTGAGCTTATCAAGGTAGGTAATGATCGGAAATCTACCCAAAAGTTCAGGAATTAAACCAAAAGAACGAAGATCGATTGCGTTAATATGCGTCAATACATATTCATCTTCATCAGTCTTATTGATTTTTTCTGAACTGAAGCCTATGGCCTGTTTATTCATTCTTCTTTCGATGATCTCTTTAATCCCGTCAAAAGCACCTCCTGCAATAAACAGAATGTTCTGAGTATTTACCTGGATATATTTCTGATCCGGATGTTTTCTTCCTCCCTGAGGCGGAACATTCACAATACTCCCTTCTAAAAGCTTCAGCAATCCCTGCTGTACACCCTCTCCGGAAACATCTCTTGTAATACTTGGATTGTCTGATTTTCTTGCAATTTTATCGATCTCATCAATAAATACAATTCCTCTTTCAGCCTTTTCCACATCATAATCTGCAACCATCAGTAGTCTTGAAAGGATACTTTCCACATCCTCTCCTACATATCCGGCTTCCGTAAGGATAGTAGCATCTACGATACAGAAAGGAACGTTTAGCTCTCTTGCAATGGTTTTTGCCAGAAGAGTTTTTCCTGTACCGGTTTCACCTATCATAATGATATTCGATTTTTCCAGCTCTACTTCCCTGTTTTCGTCCTGAGCGTGAAGCAGTCTTTTATAATGGTTGTATACTGCGATCGAAAGCTGCTTTTTGGCCTGATCCTGCCCAATCACATATTGGTTAAGGAATTCTTTGATCACTTTCGGCTTCTTAAGTTCGTCTATATTTGCTGCAGGAGAAGATCCTGTTTTAGAAACGCTGTCTTTTACAATAACATGCGCCTGTTCGATGCAGTTCTCGCAGATAAAGCCACTCTGCCCGGAAATAAGCATTTGTACTTCATTTCTTTTTCTGCCGCAGAAAGAACATTGGTTTGAGTTCATACTATATAATATATGTTAAAGAAAATCGTAAAAAATTTCTTTTTTACGATTTTACGATTTTATGCTTCAGAATTAATAATTGAGTTTTGGATCTCTTTATATTCTTCGTCTGTTAATTTTAGTCTTTCATTTCTGAAGTTCATGTCTTCCATCTTGTTTAAAGGAATAAGATGGATGTGCGCATGGGGAACTTCAAGCCCTACTACAGCTACTCCCACTCTTACGCAGGGAACAGCATTTTTAATTTTTTTAGCGACCTGCTGGGCAAATCCCCAAAGATTTTTATATTCTTCACTTTCCAGATCAAAGATCAGATCAACTTCTTTTTTAGGAATCACCAAAGTGTGTCCTTTCACCAAAGGCATTGCATCAAGGAGCGCTATAAAATGGTCATCCTCAGCAATTTTGTATGAGGGAATTTCACCATTAATGATCTTTGTGAATATACTGCTCATTTTTTAGAAATTAAATGTTAGAATTAGAATTATTCTGGATATTGTGCTTAGATTATAGAGTGATTTCCAATACTTCGAAAGACAGTTTGTTTCCGTTTGGCAATGTAATATCTGCCGTTTCGCCTATTACTTTTCCAAGTAATCCTTTTGCAATAGGTGTATTCACAGAAATTCTTCCTGTTTTAAGGTCGCTTTCATTATCCGGTACTAATGTAAACACCTGTTCCTGATTGGTTGCATTGTTTTTAAGTTTTACAGTAGTAAGGATTGAAACCTTTGAAGTATCTAATTGACTTTCATCTATGATCTTGGAAGTTGCGATAATATCTTTAAGCTTGGAAATTCTCATTTCAAGCATCCCTTGAGCCTCTTTAGCTGCATCATATTCAGCATTTTCAGATAAATCTCCTTTATCTCTTGCTTCTGCGATTTGCTGGGTAATTTTTGGTCTTTCCACAGTTTCTAACTGTTCCAGCTCAGCTTTCATTTTCTCTTGTCCCTCCTTTGTTACATAGCTTGCCATAATTTTCAAAATTTAGGTTTGGTATAAAAAAATAATCCGACATTTGCCGGACAATGTTTTACGTGTTATAATCGTTTAACTTTTACAAATATATAAAAATTTAAATTGAAATGAAAAAAACTTTTTCAATCCTGTCTATTTTAACTTTACTGATTTTCAGCATTTTAACTATAAACTCTTGCGGAAGTAGAGAAGATACTGTCAGCTGTTTCCCGAACAATCCAGTTAATGTAACCTTAAATCTGAATTTACCTGCTTATAACAACCTCAACTATGATGGAGGCTGGATTTATGTGAATGAACAACAGTCTAGCACAAGAGGTCTGATTGTGGTCCGTGTAGGAGATACTTTCAAAGCATATGACCGGAATGCCCCTCATATTTGTCCTGATGCTAATACCACTCTTGAGGTAAAAGATAATATCAGTATTCTGTGTCCCAAAGACAATACCCGCTGGATCCTGAGAACAGGCCAGCCGGAATCAGGAGCTGCAACTTCCCTGCCTCCTAAAACATATCCTTACAATTATGATCCATCCACCAAAACTTTAAATATTTATTACTAGAAAATGAAGGTTGTTATACAAAGGGTTTCTGAGGCACATATAAAGGTAGACGGAAAGGTTGTCGGGGAAATTAAGAAAGGATTGATGCTGCTCACCGGGATTGATGAAAATGATGAAAAAGCAGATGCGGAGTGGCTTGTCCAGAAGATCTTAAATTTAAGGATTTTCGGTGATGAAGATGACAAACTTAATCTTTCTGTGAAGGATATTTCGGGAGAAATTCTGTGCATCAGCCAGTTTACATTAATTGCAGATTATAAAAAAGGCAACCGTCCTTCTTTCATTAAAGCAGCCAAGCCGGATAAAGCAATTCCTCTTTTTGATTATTTCAAAGAGGAACTGGCCAAATCAGGATTAAAAACTGAGAGTGGAATTTTCGGTGCAGATATGAAGGTTTCTCTGATCAATGATGGACCTGTAACGATTGTTATGGATTCTATCACGAAAAGCTAAAACAACAAATCATATAAAACTAAACCTTACAATTCATGTTTCCGAATCTTAAATTAACATCAGGTCTTGTCTTAACTGTTAGTATTAATTTTATCAGCTATGCCCAAACCCGTGAAGAACTTTTAAAGTCAAAACTCGATTCTGCATTCTCCCAATTGTTTAAAGCAGACGAGCCAGGTGGTGCTATTCTGATCCAGCAGGGAAATAAGGTATTGTATGAAAATTCTTTTGGGTTGGCAGACCTAAAGACAGGTGAAAAGTTTACCAGTAAAACGGTTTCCAATCTCGGCTCTATCTCCAAGACTTTTGTATCGTATGGGATTTTGATGCTTCAGGAGAAACACAGGCTTTCAACGGATGATAATCTGCTGAAATTTTTTCCGAATTTTAAAAATAAAGAACTGGCCTCTAAAATTAAACTCCGGCATCTGCTCACCCATACTTCGGGACTTCCTGATCTTAGAAACGTGGATAAGGATAGTATTTTTTATCTTACGGCAAAAGATGAAGAGAATTTCAGGCCTTTACAGTCTGCGGATTCACTGGAATTTGAGCCGGGAACAAAATTCAATTATTCAAATCCTGCTTATAATGGTCTGGCTATGGTGATTGAGAAAACAAGTGGGATGAAATGGCAACATTTTATCAATCAAAATATTTTTAAGCCAGCCGGTATGAAAGCCAGCCGTATTACAGATGGCAGCTTTCCTGATAAAAATGTAGCTCATGGCTATATCCTGAAAGATAAAGTTTACCGGGAATATGATTATGGGGAATGCCCTACTTTTACTGCTGCCGGAAACGGAGGGGTCTGGAGCTCTATTGATGACCTGAAAAAATACATTGCTGCGATTAATGAGTGCAGGTTTACTAACTGCTCCGTTATTAAAGCTTCAAAAACAGTATACAGTCCATCTGACTGGAATGGTAAAAAACCAGCCTATCATACCGGAACCTGGTTTGTACATACAGGCTTCTATGCCGATACAAAAACAGAAGAAAACGTAAGCGTCATAGAACATGCCGGTGATCAGGGTGGCTTTAAGTCGCATCTCCTCATGATTCCCGAAAGCAATATTTCTATTATCTGGCTCACCAATAATAATCAATTCATTACCGGCCCTATCCGGAGAACGCTTCTGCAACTGAAGTATATTAATTAAAATTTCATTATTTTTCTTTTAATTTGAATAAAATGAACGGAGAAAAAGATTTGGCAAAGCTTTTAAAAAGTATGAAGCCCAAGCAGAATCCCGGTGATTATGTTTTTTGTACGCTGAAAAATATAGAGAATTTTGACTTGATGAATGTTGAAATGTTCTTTAGAGAAGACGAAGGATTTACCATTATTATAAAAAAGGAGATTGCAGACAGGCTACATCTCGAATATTCTGTCATTATGTCGTGGATAACACTGACTGTACATTCTTCTCTGGAAGCAGTAGGACTAACGGCTGCTTTTTCAAAGGCTCTCTCTGAAAATAACATAAGCTGTAATGTAGTAGCCGCTTATTATCATGATCATATTTTCATCAATAAAAAAGACACCGAAAAAGCCATTGAAGTGCTAACAAAATTGTCAGAATAAATCTGATGTATATGAAATACAATTAGCCAACAAAAAAAGGCTGTTTTTTCAGACAACCTCTTATTTTACTTGCACAAAAAATTACTGCGCAGGAACGCTATTGAAATTAAGTGCTATTTTAAGTGTCATATCTGAACTTGTCTGGTTTTTCAGCTCGTACACTGTTCTTACTGTAAGGCCTGTGCTTTTTACTACCTCATCCAGATAACCTGTATCATTAAGGTCCAGATTTAAGCTGGAAGAATCTGTTGTAATATTGGAACGTGAAGCAATAAGCTTTTCACCTGTTCCATTGGACGAAACATACACTTTTACGGATTTAAGCGCACTCAGGTTTCCGCCTGAAGGAGAAGCTACAGAGATTTTAGCATCGGAGATTCTTACATCTTTGATTTTCGCATTATTATTTCCTCCAAACCAAGTCTGTACATTGGTGGCGGTAGCCGTAGAGGACACTTCTTTGTCGGCAGGCACTCCCGTAGAAACCAAAACAGTGGCTGTATAAGGGAATGTATTCTGAACCAGTGACTGTACAGTTCCACAACTTACTGCTATTGCTGAAACTGCCGCTGTCATTAAAAATATATTTTTCATAATTTTAAACTTTAGTATTAATATTGAGTTTGCAGAAATTATACCAAAATGGTCAATCTTACTCAACACTTACATTAAAACCTCCTTTCGTATTTCCAGAAGCCATATTACTTTTGCCTATGATTAGCCATACTTCGCCTTTGCCTTTGGTTTCATAGGTGATTTCTCTTCCGAATGGCCCGTCATAATCTCCGTTTGGGAGCTTAATCTGGTTGAATCTTATATTAAAGTCTTTTTCATTGGTCGAAATTGTTGCTTTAATAGTAGGTTTGTCATAATGGGTCAGTTTTAAAACCAGTTCCTGACCATCTTTTGTAAATTCTTCCCCCAATGTGAAAGGGAGCTGCGATGCATCTGCTGTTCTTATAATCTGCCCCTCTTTTTCGCTTCTCATCACGCCTTTACGCAGTACTTCTTTGGTGACAGGAGCATTGTTAATGATTGAATCTTTCTTTCTAAGGGCTGCAGAATCTTTTTTCTCTGTAGAGTCCGGCATTTCTGTGACTATAGCAGAGTCCCTGCCCGGGATTTCTGTTACAGCAGGTTCTTTTTTACATGAAATAATAATCAATGGAATTAACAATAAGGATTTTTTCATAATAATTAATCTTTTAATGTTTCAAAGTAAAGGATCTTTGAAAGGAAAGGTTTGGATTTTTCTTGTTTGGCTTTTTCCAGTACTTTCTTTTTAAGCTGCAGATCATTTTTTTCTTCTGCATATTTCAACAGTCCTCTTTCACTGAAGTTAATTTGTTCAAAGTGATAGTTTACTGCAAAATCTTTACGCTTCATATTCTGGGAGGTAATAATTCCACCCCAGTTCACATAACTGCATGCTAAAATTGTTCCATAAAAATACCAGATCATTGTATTGAACAGGAACGCATTTCTTTTTTTCTTCTGAATTTTAATGAAGGTAAGAGCCAGCCCGATGAGTGCTAACAGGAGAAAAGCAAACACGCCGAGTCTTTTGTAGGTAAACCCATAACTGATTATATATTCATAGTTTTTCAATGCTGCAGAAAATACAAGAATAGCATTCAGGATGATCCAGATCCTGGCCAGAAGCTTCATCAGCTTAGCTTTAGGATCAAAATTAAAGCCTGATTTAAAATAGAACATGATCACCAATACGGCCATAATGATAGACATGATCACAGCATTCACTCTTTCATGGGTCTCTTCTGAAAGCTGAACGGGAGTTTTTGAAATTTCATAAAACTGCTCATAATTGTAAGTAATAATAAAAAATACGAGTAAAATATTCAGGCAAAAGAAGGAAATGACGCCACTGGTTCTCTCTGCATCCAGATCAAGAAAGGAATACGTTGATTTCTGTATCTTATAATTATCCGGAAAGTTATCATCCAGCAGAGAATTCTTTTTGTATATCAACCTTTCTACTGCATAGTTCCAGTAATTGAAAGCAATAAAAAAGCCCAAAACTGAAAGAACCAGTACCTGCCATATATTAATATCCAGCTCGTAATCTCTGAAGACAGCCGCAAAATGGTCACTACCCACAGAATATATCCCGAAAAATATAGAGATAAACAATAGAGGAATAAGGATGAACGCTAAGGTTTTCTGCCATACACCTGAAATATTCTTTTTCGGCAGCCATGAATCAAAGCTGAAAAACCGGAAAAGAGCAGTAAAGCTGTTGATGATAAATACAGGAATGAGGAAAAGTATTTTCAGCTTTCTGTTTTTTGAGCGATAGCCTAATAACAGAAGGGAACTTACAACCGCCAACAGGGATGGAAAGTCTCTGAACCATGCAAAAGCAAAACTTGACAAAATACTTGTAACGAAAAGTATCAGAAAGGTTCTGGTCCTGTTTCTTTCAGGAGTTTTATACCAGGTCAGCAATGCATAAATGATACCCAGAATACCGAGATTCAGTCCCATGTCCTGATCATAGAAGACAATGACAAACAAAGCGGCTGTAAGAAATATATAATGATGTGTTTTCATGATGGAAAAGATTTGATAATTTAAAGATTCAAGAATTGAAAAATTTACAATTCGAAATTAAAGAGGATGCAGATATAGAGAATGGTGACGGGAATATTGACCAGTAGGAGCAGTACAGAATTTCCGGAGGATTTTCTATCAGGAATATTGGTCAGGAATTCTAAAAACTCATACAACAGAATAAAGATATTGACCACTGCTGCAATGATCACGAAATAGAATCCGGATATTACCAGAAAATCTGCACCCGTTATCAGATAAGATACCAGTAATAAAGTTCCTGATAAAAAAGAGATCAGAAAAGTATTTCTGCCTAGCGTACTGAATTTCAATTTATTCATGATCGATCTTTAAAATAATACCGGCGTTTCCTTCTGTTGAATATAATCCTTCAGATGGTCGAAATTCTGCCACAGCAGGCTTTCAAAATCCCAGTGATAAAATGGTCTCATGCTCTGCCCTTTTCTGTATGCTTTCATATATAGTTTCATGTATTCCGGAAGAATAAATGTTCCCAATACAACGGCTGCAAGGAGATGGGCATTGAGCTTACCGTTTCCCAGAAGCAGATATTGCATGGCGATCTCGTCTTCAAATTGGGTTCCGCATCCGGTGATCAGATGGTGTACATCATGGTTTTCCATTTTGGGAATCATTGAAAACCCATGTTTTTTATAGAATTCTCCCAGTTTTCTTCCGAGAGAATCTTCCTGAAATTTCAGCAGCTGTTCTTCGTTGAACTGCCATTGTCTTTTTTTCTTTTTAAAATATTTTCTGTAAAGTTTCTGGGTTTTATCATAGACAAAAAGCAGAAATTGAACACGTACTTTTTTCATAATGTATTATTTAAATATTAACTTAATTCCTATTAAAGCATAAAGGTATGCTAAGGGAATATTGATGAGAAGAAGACCAATAGCTTTGAGACAAGCTTTAAGTTTAGATTGGTGGCAATTCCATAAATCAATAATCCAATCACAAAGAGTAGGTTTACAATAGTTCCCCAAGTTAGGAGCATATAACCACAGGCTACAAAACCATCATTTTTTGTTATTAAATAGCCGAAAAGACAAATATTTCCTAGCAGAAAGCATAATCCGAAAATATATTTCCCGATGTTTATTATTTGATGATCTTTCATCTATATCGTATTTTAAGCTTGAGTTAAAGTAAAGACGGTAATTTCTGGACGTACCATAAATCTTATCTGGAAAGAATGGCCAATAGCTCGGTTGATGTACAGCATCCTTCCATCCTGGAGATCTATTTCCCCTGATATATACTTTTTATTTTCAACAGGAAGTACCGGCGTGACAACGCCCGGAATTCTGCATTGTCCTCCATGAGTATGGCCACTTAGTATCCAACCCTGATATCCGTTCCATATATCTCTGTCGCAGGCATCCGGATTATGGCAGAGTATAATATTGGCTTTTGCGGGATCGTAATCATTCATCACTTCCTCCGGATGGAAATTAGGCGACCACAGATCTTCAAATCCTATAAAATTCAGTTCGTGGCTTTCTTCACTGCTATTTTTAAGCATACTGATTCCAAAATCCCTGAGAATTTGACAGATATTTTCTGAGCAGATAATATCATCCCAATTCTTACCGTAGTCATGGTTTCCCAATATTCCGAAGGTTGCCTGCTTTCCGTAGACAGCATTCTTCATTACTTTTTTCAGATCTTCCTGCTCTTCTGCAGTTCCATGATTCACAAAATCTCCGGTGTAGACGACAAAATCCGGATTAAACTTTTGTGCTTTTTGAAAAGATTCGATCAGGAAATTCCAGTCGAAACGGTCTCCGACATGCAGGTCTGATATCTGCATCAGTATTTTTCCTTCCAAAGATTCGGGCAGATTCTTTATAGGTAAATTTTTCTGAACAAATTCTACCCAGAAAGGTTCTACCTGCCACGAATACAGAAAAGGGAACGCTCCCACTGCTGAAAGCTGAAAAAGCCGCTTGAGAAAATGCTTTCTTGTCATCGCTTTAGATTCTGTACAATTAATTTCCGGCGAAAGGAGTTCCGAAAATGCCTACTGCCAATTCTGCCCAGACAAGCAACAGCAGTATAAGAACGGCCCCGCCTAAAAGAATTTTATACGTTTTATTTTTAACGATACGCTGAATCAAATCGATGATAAAAGCCGTTCCAAAAAGCAAAACAGCACCGATTACAAAATCTCCCGGTGACCAGTCGAATTCTTCAGAGAACATATTCCCCAATAATGGAATGCATAATAAAACCGCTGGTGTAGCATAAATAAGAATTGTTTTTTGTTTTTGTGTCATCATTTTTTTAATTTTAAATATATAAAGTACTTTGTATTTCAAAGTTAATTTTCAAAAAAATATAGGATTTTACCTTCCTAATAATTTTTCAAGAGCATCCAGGTGTTCGTTAAAAGCTTGTCTTCCGTTCTGTGTAACACGATAAGAAGTTTTGGGCTTTTTGCCTACGAACTCTTTTTTCACTTCGATATATCCAGCTTTCTCCAAAGCATTGCTGTGGCTGGCAAGATTACCATCTGTAATTTCTAAAAGCCCCTTCATTTCTGAAAAATCAACCCAGTCGTTGACCATAAGAACGGACATTATCCCCAGTCTTACACGGCTTTCGAATTCTTTATTGAGTTGATTTATCTTTATCATAATAAGTCGCTAACTGCAGTTTTAGAGAAGCTGTTCCCACAAAAGCTGCAAATTTAATCTTTATTTATATTTTTTATGCATGATCAGGCCATACACAATATGTAAAATCCCAAAACCGATGGCCCAAAATACAAGCCCCCATCCTAAGAAGAAAAGAGAGATCAATCCCAGAACAATTTGACAATAGCCTAAATATTTAATATCCGTCAAAGTATATCTTTCTGCACTGACCAGAGCAATTCCATAAAATATCAAGGTAGCCGGCGCTATCCAAACAAATAGATGATGAAAAAGAAGTGCAAGACAGAAAATCCCACCCGTCACCAAAGGAACGGCAAAGGTTAACAGCAAACGTTTGGTTGTACTGTCCCAGATTTTTAGGCCTTTCTTTTTGCTTTTATTGGCTGTGAAAATATATCCGCTGAGTACAGCTGTCAATAAAATCACAATTCCTACGATTACAAGTTCCCGGACCAATGCCGGGCTAAAGAAATTTCTGTCGCCATCTAAGTAATCAATTCCTTCTCTTTGGAAAATAAAATAAACGTATCCTGCACCAATCAGTGCAGCCAAACCGGCAAAAACTCCGGACAGTCCGCTCAATGAAATAAATCTGGAAGACCGCTCCATCATGGAACGGATATGTGACAAGTCTTCGTGATAATTTTTCGAATCCATAAAAAGAACTTTGAATTACAAAGTTATAATTTATTTTTAATCTGCCAATTATTTTTTTACATTTTAATGATAATTTTTTCTCAGCAAATTCAATACAATTATTAACTTTAAGAAAATAGAATTGAATTAGAATCTTCAAAAGTTTTATGAACATACAAATAACCTGCTATGACCGAAATTTTGATAGACTATTCTCAAATACAATTACAGGAAAATATTTCCTTGAGTGATGCAGAGATCAAAAAAATTGAAGAAAATCAAAAAAAGCTTGCTAAATTAATACCAACAATACTGGCTTTTTGTACACTCTTTACTATGGCAATCCCTATTTTCTGTATAGAAAATTTCAGCAAATTCAAATACTATGATTATATCTTGTTTGCCGCCGGAGGATTGGCTCTGTTTGGTTTCGCTTATCTGATTTCTTTCTTAGTAACCGGCTATGACAGACGAAATTGGAAAAAAGATAAAATCCATGGAAAAAATAAATTGACAAGCATTATTATTAACCGCGACAAAACAGAGTATGGCGAATACTTAACTTTTGCCGGGAAATCAAAAAATGATAAAATAAGACTTGAAGTTGACCCAGAAGTTTATGCGCGGTATCAGAAAGGAACAAAAGTAGAAGTTACGTATTTAAAATACGGTAAAAAACTTCTTTCTATTTGGGAGTTGTGAATGATTATAAAAAAACCGCTAAAATGATTAGCGGTTTTAATATTATGTTAAGCAAAAAATTATTTTACTCTCAATTTCTCTTTAATAGATTCAATGCTTTTCTTTGCAGAATCTTCAAGAATAAGACTGGCACTCATATGAATTCTGGCAGGCATCAGCTCATTGAAATGATCCGTACCTTCCCAGGATACTTTCTTAATTAATGCTAATGCTTCACTGCTCCTCGAAGCTAAAGTCTGTAAAAATTTTTCCAGCTTGCTATCCATTTCTTCAATATTTTCAGAAACGGAATGATAAACATTGTGCTGCTCTGCCCATTCTGCGGATCTGAAATCTGCATCAATAGCCATTGCAGAGAACTGTGATTTTCCGATTTTTCTTTCTACGTAAGGCCCGATCACGAAAGGCCCGATTCCCAGATTAATTTCTGTAAGCGCTAAAGCTGAATCTTTAGTCGCAAAACAGTAATCTGCCCCACAAGCTATTCCTACTCCTCCACCGGTTGTTTTTCCCTGAACTCTTACTACCACTATTTTTCCGCAGTTTCTCATCGCATTCAGAACTTTTGCAAATCCACCGAAAAATTTCGTAGAGGCCTGCAGCTCTTCAATAGCTAAAAGCTCATCGAAGCTTGCTCCTGCGCAGAATGCTTTTTCACCATCACTTTTTACTAAAATAGCTTTTACTTCTTCTTTAGCACCCTCATCCAGAATGCTTTGGGCCAGCTTTTCTAAAATAGTTCCCGGAAGCGAGTTGCTTTTTGGGGTTCCAAAGGTAATTTCGGCGATACTGTTTTTAATTTCTGATACTACGAATTCGTTCATTTTTATTTTAATTGGATTGTTACAAAAATACTAATTACAGCTTAAACATTCCCATATATTATATCTGTTCTTTTTAGTCCCATAAATTCTCTGTGAAAAGGAAATGCAGAGATCCATTACGTAAAAATACGGACTCCCTAATTTGGTATTTTCTACTCTAGTAATGCCTTCTTATATATTGTTCCTTT
Source organism: Chryseobacterium sp. CCNWLW53 (assembly GCF_037083525.1). Taxonomy (NCBI): domain Bacteria; kingdom Pseudomonadati; phylum Bacteroidota; class Flavobacteriia; order Flavobacteriales; family Weeksellaceae; genus Chryseobacterium; species Chryseobacterium sp. CCNWLW53. Next base: position 39,783 of record NZ_JBAOJR010000001.1, read on the forward strand.
GACTAATATAAACTAACAACCACAGGCGAAATCCGAAAAGCCAAAAAAGAGTAGGAAATTTTAACAACTGAAAAACTATTATCATGGAAGAGTACATTGGAATTGTAAAATTATTTGCAGGCAATTTTGCCCCTAGAGGCTGGTTGTTCTGTGATGGAAGCTTATTAAGAATTTCAACCAATTCTGCATTATTTTCAATTTTGGGAACTACTTACGGCGGTGACGGAGTCACTACTTTCGCCCTTCCCAACCTAAAAGGAAGAATGGCCATAGGAGCAGGGAATGCAAACTCTAATGAATATTATCCTCTGGGAGTCGTTGCTGGAACTACACTAAATACAATTATGGTACAGAACCTTCCAAGTATAGGTGCAGGGTTTCAACTGAAGGTAGCTAATGCCAATGCAACCGTGCCTGCTCCATCGGCTAACACCTCTATTGCCATTACAGGAAACCAGGTAGGAAGAGATTTTACGGCGATTCCAAGCTTTGTACAGGCTGATCCTGATACTACTCTTAATGCAAGATCTATCTCCTACATTGGACAGAATCTTCCGATGAATAATATGCCGCCTTATTTAGGGCTTAATTATATCATTTGTGTAGAGGGAATTTATCCTCCACGTGACTAAAAAACAACCTATTTAAAACCTAAATCATGAAAAGATCTATTTTTTTAACCATCTGTAGTCTGTTCATCTCTTTATTTTCTTTTGGACAGACCAGTACGGAGCAATTTGAAACGGAATCACACGGAAGTCCGAGTTTTACTGATAACGGAGTAATATTCAATGTTATCTCTCATGTAGGAACTTTTGATATTCAGGCTAACTACCCGGGTACTGGCTGGAATGGAACATCTGTTGACAACAGATATATTGACAACTCCAACGATGCTGCATCACCACCGTCTTTCAGCATTAAAACCACATCTAATCTGTTTAAGGTAAACCGGTTCTGGATGTATCTGTCTGCTCTTAATCTGGATCTGAGTGTATCCGGTACCCTTACCATTACGGGAAAGCTAAGCGGTATCACGAAGTTTACACAGACAAAAACGACCGGTTTTACAACATCACTGGGCTCCACTAATGGATATACTCTTATTGACATGACCAATCTGAATGGTCAGAATTATTCGAACATAATCATTGATGAGCTACGGATTACATTAGGCGGGAATTTCAGATATGCAGGACTGGATGCTTTCACATGGGTAAAAGACACGGGTATTGTACTGGCAACGAATGAAGCTGCTTCTTCACAAAAAGGTATGCGTATTTATCCTAATCCTACCAGCGGACCTTTTTCGATTACAACGGAAGATAATGTCCAAGCTAAAATTTACAGCCAAGATGGTAAACTGCTGAAAAACCTGGAAATGAAAAAAGGAGCAAATCAGACAGATATCTCGGAACTTCCGAATGGCGTTTATATCCTCAAAACTTCATCCGGATCTTCAAAGATCATCAAAAAATAAATTCCACAAGTGGTTTATACTGCGAAAAAAGATTCTAATACATAAATGAAAAATTCCCTGAATGATCAGGGAATTTTTATTTTTTCAATGCTAAAATATATTTGTCAATATACAGTTGTTTTTCTTTTGTTTTATACTGTTGAATATATCTGGGATGTTCAAGAACAGTCATCTTTTCAAATAACTGGGCCTCTTTATTCAATGCTGAAATAAATTCTGAATTCTTTTTTCCTAGCACAAAAACTTCGGAGGTGTCCACGCTCAGACTGATATGCTTCTTCAGAGAATCGATCATAAAATCTTTTACCGCTTCAAAGAGCTTTTTATCATCATAATAATTCGCATTCAGCCAGCCGGTTTTTGCTTTTCTTACAATAGCCAGCGGAAAAGGCGAATTGATATAAACATCTTTGTAGAATTCATCTGCCCCACCATATTCAGCAATCATATCATACATGAAAACCGAGGAAACTTCATGGGTGTGAGCCGATTGCATATTAATTCCACAGACAGTTTCCAGTCTTTTGGTATCAGTAAACGGAACACCTGTGACTCCTGCTCCATGTCGGCTGGGATTGATCCCGATCATGAATTTCCTTGGGCTGATATCATTGTAGTATTTGTGATAAAATTCCTCCATGACGGTCATCGTTTCAGGATTGTCCAGATACGGATTCATAGCCTCAAAGCCTTCAGGAAGGTTTCCTGAAAACAGAAGGTTTTTATTGAATTCTATGACTTTATCGGCGAACGTTTTATTCATTCTCTTCGTCTTCATCATCAGATAGTGCCAGTTCTATATCGATAAACTGGATATACAATCCGCAGATCTCTCCTTTTTCATCATACGCGAAATAGACAGGATATCCTCCGTCTCCGAAACCGCTTGCAAACATTGGAATATGATATTCTGTATTGGGAATTCTCCAATTGATCCAGTCTCCCAGTTCTCTCTGGTTTTGTGGATGTTCCTGGTAACTCTGTGCAAACTGTTCTGCAAAATAATCATCATAAACGTTTTCCACATTCACTTCAGTAAGAAACTTATCAAAATAAGGAAGTACCTCCGCATCTGTAATGCAACCCAATCCGGCATCTACCATGAATCCGAAATAATCACCTTCATTTAAATCTTCAAGATTTTCAATCCCGATAAGCGCTTCTCTGTAAAGGACAGGTTTTTCTTTGGTGAATTCCACTTTCACAGCAGCATAACGATCACCCCATTCCTCTGACTTTACCACCGCAATTTTCACAGGAAAATCTCCTTTGGGAGCCTGTACGAAATAGGGCTTTTCTCCCGCGTTCAAAAATACCAAAGGATCCCGTACGATCACTTTTCCGGATGGCAGGGAAACATTACCAATCTCCATCACCTCCATTTTTTGCTCCCGAATTTCATCCGAGGTAAAATAGGTTTCCAAATCTACAGGACAGATAAGAATATCTTTTACCTCTTCCCATTTTTGCATCCAGCTTTCGTTCATTGTTTTATTTTTTGTGATCTTAATTTAAAGTAAAAATACTTGTTTATTTATTCCCGTCAAATTCATCTTCATCTTTCAGCCCTTTTATGAAAGTTTCAAAGTCTTTGGCCAGAAATATCTTTTTATAATCATCTTCCTGATCAATGTGAACCACTTCAGGTTCGCCATCTTTTCCGCAATTGGAATAATCCAGCAAGACCATATCATGCCCAGCTGAAGGACAGTCGCAGATATAGATACCGATTGCCGGATACCCCCACTCATCGATCATGAATTGACTTCCGAGTTCTCCGCAAATGGAATAGGTTTTCTCTCTTCCGATTCCCATAATTCCGGTAATCGCAATATGATCATCCGCCCAGGAATTCTCTTCTGACGTAGGAAAGCAGGATTTTTCGACCAACCCGCCGTTCTGCAGTCTCATCAGTTCGATATAAGAAGCAGGGAGTTTGTAGCCAAGCTCTTCTTCTACGGAAGCAATGAGCTCATCATCCGGAAACGGTTCTATATAATCTCTTACGGAATAGCTGCTTTCATTCCAGAAATCCGTAAAATCAAAGTCTTTGAAAAATTGTAGTTCCATATCTTGTTTTAAATAAATGAAATTTCTGATTTTATTGTAAAAGTAACTATCATTTTTAATAAAATCTTTTTCTGAACTAAGATTTTTCATGGATTTAAAACTCGAAATCAAGATCAACAACCTTTTTATGTGATTGTATAAAATTTTCTCTGTTATCAAATAATTCAATAACCTCATCCCTTTTTAATAAAGTTTTTGAATTACTTAAAATGGATTGATAAGAGGAAAAATTATAATCTGAAAACTCATGAACTATCGAATGATTTTGCGGATTTTGATGAATATAAATCACTGCATTAATTAAATATTTATCTGATGTAATCAATTTTCTTTTAAATGGAGATTCAATAAGAGCACCATGTCTCTTATTTTCTTTATTAAAAGCCTGGGAATAAGAATTGAAAACTCTGGCAAATTGTTTTGAGAAAATATTCTGAGGAGAATGAAGGCCTATTTCAGTAGCCTTAATAGCCTTGTCAAGGTTCAGAACCTTGACAAGGCTATCTAATTCAAAATCAGATTTTATCTTAACTAAAAGATGAAAATGATTAGGCATCAGACAATAAGCATACACATCACAAACAGGAACAAGAAATTCAGACATTTTATTGAGAAAGAATAAATAATTCCGATCTGATTTAAAAATATTTTCTCCATTAATTCCACGATTATAAATATGGTAAAAACGATCTGCTTCAATTGGAGTAGTTCTAACATCTGTCATCATATTTGTGTTTTTAGTTTAACCTTATAAAGATTAAAAATATCTTTAAGTTTTAATTTTTTTTAATCCGCTTATTTCCTAACCCTTGTCAGGGTTTTCAACCTTGACAAGGGTAATTAAAATTCCCTTTCAGTAAAACCAAAAGGGACTATCAATTTATATTTTATTTTAAGAATCAGCACATATATAACATGCTCTTGGAATATCCGGCCATCTTCCAGGGAGACAACAACTTCCCGGAGGGCAAGAATTAGGCAAACAAGCCCAGTTTGGACCGGCACCTTTAACAGATCTCAATTGGTTTCTTGAAAGTTTTTTTAAATTTTTCATAGCAATTAGTTTTTAATGTTTTTCTCCTACTCTATATGCTTTTCGGATTTCGCCTATTAAAGTTACTAATTTTAATATAAACTTTATTTTAATCGGATGACTTATTAACCCTTGGCAAGGACCATTAAAAAATCCCTTTCAGTAAAAACCAAAAAGGATTATAAATTTATATTATATTTTGAATCAAATCAATCCAAACTGCTCAAAGTGGTGCGTAAAATGCTTTTTGTGCATCAGCTCCCACATTTCTTTATTCAGTTTTCCGAACACGAAGTTCATATGCTCAGCCTGTGGATTTTCTCTGTAATAGACTGTAAATCTCTGTAAGTTATCCAGGAAAGACTGCTTGGCAGCATCCAGATTTTTATGCTTTAATTCCAGTAAGGTTTCATCTTCAGCCAGGAATGGAGCAGGGAAATCTTTCGGCATTTTTCTATGGTTATAAAGAGAGTCCTGCCATTTTTCCAATTGCTCTTCCGGTGTAAAGCATTTGTCGGCTTCCGGTTCGCCTAAACTTACCAGAACTCCATGTTCCAAGTGTTCGATCATTTGCTGAGGAGACATTTCACCCCAGTTTGAGGATGTCGTTTCTGTTAAACCACCCAATATCTTCTGAACATTTTTCACATTCAGATCGATGAAAGGAGATTGTTTTGCCACCAATGTTAAGATGGTCGCTACACAAACGATCTCATCTCTCTGGTTAACAACTTCCACCAGCCATTTTACAACGCCGGAAGGAATGTTTCTTCCTTTTACGCCTCTGTTTATTTTTTCTTTTGCCGTTAAATAGACTGTGATAGTATCCCCAGCGTAAACAGGTTTAAAGAATGAACAGTTTTCCAATCCGTAGTTTGCGATAACCGGACCTTTTTTCCCTGAAACGAACAGTCCTGCTGCTGCAGAAAGGATGAAATATCCATGGGCTACTGTTTTATCGAAAATAGTTCCGGTTAAGCTTGTAGCATCGGTATGGGCATAGAAATGATCCCAAGAAACGTTGGAAAAATTAACGATATCTGCATCAGTAACCGTTCTTCCGGCCGTTTCCAATGAATCTCCTACCTCAACTTCTTCGAAATATTTCTGGAAAGGATGCTTGTCTGAGAATTTTTTCTCTGCACCCTGCTGATATACTTTTGTAATCGCCTTCAATACATCCGGAGAACCCTGAATCGCTGTTTTCTGAAGGAAGAAATGAAGACCGTTCAGTCCGCCCATTTCCTCGCCTCCACCAGCTCTACCAGGACCACCGTGCATCAGTGTAGGCAGCGGTGAACCGTGACCTGTACTTTCTTTGGCATTATCTCTGTTCAAAACAAAAATTCTACCGTGCTGGGAAGCCATTTTCCATGAAGTTTCTGCGATAAAGGTTTCGTCGTGGGAAATAATAGATCCTACCAAGCTGCCTTTTCCTCTTTTAGCAAGAGCCGCTGCCTCTTCGGCATCTTTGTAAGGCATTAACGTAGAAACCGGCCCGAACGCTTCTACATCGTGAGAGATGTTCTTCTCGAAAGGCTTATCGTTTAAGAACAGTTTCGGGCTCATGAATGCACCGTTATCATAGTCTGCATCTACAAGTTCATGTTTTCCGTCGTAAACTAATTCTGTTTCTGATTTTAGAATATTTACTTTTCTAACGACCTCATCGTACTGCTGTTTTCCTACCAGTGACCCCATTCTGGTTTCTCTGCTCAACGGATTCCCGATTTTCGTTTGATCTAAAGCTTTAGATAAGGCATTCTGAACATCTCCGATCAGGTGTTCAGGAACAATAATTCTTCTGATTGCCGTACATTTCTGACCTGCTTTTGTGGTCATTTCATTACGTACTTCTTTGATGAAGAGATCAAATTCAGGAGTTCCCGGTTTTGCATCCAGACCTAAAATCGAACAGTTCAGAGAATCTGCTTCCATATTGAAACGCACTGCATTTCCTGCGATAGAAGGCATTGATTTCAGTTTCCTTCCTGTATGGGCAGAACCTGTAAACAATACTGAATCTCCATCCTGAACATAATCCAGAATATTTCCCGGTTCACCACAAACCAATTGAAGCGCACCTTTCGGAAGTACTCCACTTTCGATCATATCCTGGAAAACAGCATTCGTCAGGTAAGAACCGTAAGGAGATGGTTTTACAATAGAAGGAACACCTGCCAACAGAGATGTTGATAATTTTTCCAACATTCCCCAAACCGGAAAGTTATAAGCATTGATCTGTATAGAAACTCCTTCGCTTGGTGTCAGAATGTGAGTTCCCAGAAAAGTTCCATTCGCGGAGATTTTCTGAGTTTCTCCATCCACCCAGAACGGAGTGTTGGGAAGCATTCTTTTTGCCAACCCGGAATAGGTAAAGAAAGTACCGAAACCTCCTTCTATATCTACCCATGAATCTGCGTGGGTAGCTCCGGTTTTATATGATAATTCGTAATATTTTTTCTTTCTTTCCAAAAGATAAAGAGCCACTTTTTTCAGCATCTCTCCTCTGTCATAAAACGTCATGGAAGAAAGGTTTTTGTAGCCTACTGTTCTTCCGTAGTCGAGAGCCTGCTCAAAATTAAGCCCTTCTGTATCTGAAACAGCAACCTGCTCGCCTGTAACGGCATTGTATAAAGGAACTCCGTTTCCGGAACCTTCTACCCATTCTCCGTAGATGTAATTTTTCAGTTTTTCCATATTATTTTAACTTTTTACCTGACTTTTATTTTTTAATAATGAGTTGTACTATTTTCCTTCCTCCCATAAACAACAACAGCAGAATAAGAGAAAAATCCAGAATCAGGAATGCATCCGCAAACAAAGTATATAAAAAATCCTTCTGTTTCAGCTTTCTGATCACCTGTTCTGATTCTACATGTTCCAGCGCATCGGAAATACCCATTGATTCCCATAACAGATAGAATCCCGCATAATTGATTCCGATAAGGGCAATCAACAGGAAAATCCAATATTTCTTTAGACGATCTGTCATTTATTTCTTTTTCTGAAGAAGTTCCAAGGCTTCTTTCAATGTATATTTTTTGTATTCGAAGCCTCCTGCATCTTTAGCGTAATCTTCGATGGTCCTGCCAAATCCTGAATTCTTTCTCAGTTCGTTGACATGCTCCGGGTCTTTTATCGGCCACACAAATGACAGAGTTTCTGTTTTCCCTTTTTTTGTTGAAAAAACTGAACGGATCTGCGTTCCATAAATCTGCTCTTTATTTTCGTACATGAGCTTTCTGTCCAGCATCATGGCATAGAGTCTGAACGGCAGTTCTTTTTCATCGGCCGCTTTTTTGATCAGAGGAAGGTACTTCTCAATTTTAGGGGAATGCTGGATCACATACCATACGGCATAATTCTCAGGTTCACCCACCATAGATTTTCCGGGATAGCCATATTTTTCAATGATCTTTTCAACTTTAACCAGATTCTTCTGATCCTGATCATCCATTAATTTGATAAGCCCCGTACTCACGTCTTCTGTAGAGAGGTTTTTCTCTTTTATGATTTCTGCCTTTCTTTCGGGTGTAATGTTGGGCTGTGTCAGCTCACGGTAGATCTGATCGTCTTTATAGATCTGCGCAAGCTCTTTTTTGAGCTCAAGGTTGAGTGGTTTTTCTTCAGTTTTCTTATCACCTCCAAACTTTAACACTTCATCCAAAGTATAATTTTTAAAAACAAAACTCTTTCCATAGAGACGCTTGGCATAACGTTCCACCGTATCTTCAAAACCGGCTTCTTTTCTGAGTTTGTTTACGTTTTTAACATCTTTAATAGGCCAGATAATAGGCTCGCTTTCTTTCTCTCCATCATAAGAAGAAAATCCCTGAGTTCCATAGATCTGTTCTTTCCCATCATCCATTAATTGTCTGTCCAGCATCATGGCATACAACCTAAACGGAATTTCTTTATGATCAGCAGCCGTTTTAATAATTGGCATATATTGATTAATTTTTGGAGAATGCTGAATAACCAACCATGTGGTTTCGTTTTCCGGCTCTCCTACCAGAGATTTTCCGGGATAGCCATATTCTGCAATAATTTTTTCAACTTTTTCAAGATTAATCTTATCCTGCTCATCCATCAGTGACCATAATCTATCCGTAATATCTTCCTTACTGATATTTTTTTCTTTCATGACCTTTTCCTTTTGCTCCTGGGAAACGTCAGACTCCATCAGCTCACGGTAGATCTGATCATCTTTTTGAATCGTGGCCAATTCATTTTTAAGCTTTACATTAATTTTCTGATCCTGCTTTTTCTGAGCATTGATCAAAACTGAAAAGAAAATGGCGAAAAATAAATATCTCATGATTCGTGTTTTGATGGTTTACTTTTTGGGCTCTTTATATGGGAATAATTTTACCAGACCTTCATACAAACTTCTGTGAAGAATGGTAGCATGATTGTCTGTTTCCATCATTTTATATTCAACAGTCCAGTTCTTTTTACCTGCCTGCTTCAATACATCATAAAGAGATCCTGCATCTTTTACCATTACAGGATGTTCGTCTTTTCCTACAGAAACGTAAATAAATTTTTTCGTATCCGGGCTTTTGGAAAGCCATTGAGGAGCCTGTTTCAATAAACTCTGATCATCCCACCACAAACTTGGGCTGATGATAAAATAATTATTGAACATTTCCGGCTTTTTGAAAAGGATTTCTGTAGCAAGAAGCCCACCCAGTGACTGTCCGAATACATATTTCTCTGTTGTTTTATACTGCTTTCCTATGTAAGGAAGTAGTTCTTTATCCAGAAAATCAATAAACTTATCTGAATGTCCTGTTGTAGGATAATCCTGCTGTAAATCTTTCATATCTGTATGAAAGGTAAAATCTTTCTTTCTGTCGATATTAGCGATTCCTACCACGATAGTTTCCGGCATGGCATACATTTGATTAAAGAACTGTACTAATCCTGAAACATGGATAAAGTCTTCATTCATTGAGCCATCCAGCAGATAGATCACCGGGTATGATTTTGTTTTATCAAAACCTTGCGGCAGATAAATGTTTAAAGTTCTGTCTTCATTTAAAATCTTAGATTTAAATGTTCTGACCTCTCCGATAGTCAACGGTTTTACTTTTTCATTCTGGGCTAAAACCATGAATTGAAAAGCAAACAGCATACTACAGGCAATGAGCATCTTTTTGATCATATTCGTTTTCATTATATCATAAAACCTTATAATTTTGAATAAGGTTTAAAAGTTTATTTTAAATCCGCCCAGATACTGTAATCCACAGTTTTGGTAGCGGTCTGTTCTACATATTCTGAGAACGGTTCACATGGCAGAATAGCTTCTTTTCCTTCTCTAGCCAGCTGTTGGTACAGCTTAGTTCCTTCTGTTTTCCAGTGGATCATTTCATCGGAAACATCACGGATGATTTTCGCAGGACTTCCTACGATCAGTTTTCTTGGTCCGCAGGTGAAATTAGCCGGAACAAAAGCCAATGCTCCAATGATGCATTCATCACCGATAACAGCTTTATCCATCACGACGGAATTCATTCCTACCAGGCAGTTTTTACCGATATGTCCGGAATGAATAATAGCTCCGTGTCCGATATGCGCTGATTCCTCAAGAATGGTTTCAATATTCGGGAACACATGCAGGGTACAATTTTCCTGAACATTGGCTCCGTCTTTAATGATAATTTTCCCCCAGTCGCCGCGGATCACCGCATTGGGTCCGATATATACTTCTTCACCGATTTCCACATTCCCAATGATGACCGCCTGCGGATGAATATAGGCAGAGGGCTTGATAATGGGACGGATACCGTGGTATGAGTAGATGTTCATAATTTTTTTATTAAAAAATTAATTTAACAATGTATCAATCTAGCAGTTTACCAATTGAAATGCTTCAACAGACTCAGCATGGCAGGAATTGTTACATTGATACATTTTTATATTGTTACATTATTGAAAAAGTTATACTTTTTCAATGACCATTGCATAGCCCTGTCCGACACCAATACAAAGGGTACACAATGCATATTTCTTATCCTGTTTCTGAAGTTCCATAGCGGCAGAACCAATGATTCTTGCTCCCGAAACTCCCAGCGGGTGACCGATGGCGATAGCTCCTCCATTTGGATTTACTCTTGAGTCATCATCTTTCAAACCTAAGCTTCTGGTCACAGCTAATGCCTGTGCTGCAAATGCTTCGTTCAGTTCAATGATATCCATATCGTCCAGGGAAAGATTTAATCTTTTTAATAGTTTCTGGGTCGCCTCTACAGGTCCGATTCCCATAATTCTTGGTTCCACACCAGCTACGGCAGATCCTAAGATCTTAGCTTTTGGTTTTAAACCATATTTTTTCACGGCTTCTTCACTGGCCAGGATAAGAGCTGCTGCTCCGTCATTCATTCCTGAAGCATTTCCTGCCGTTACGGTTCCTTCTTTTCTGAAAGCCGGACGAAGTTTTCCTAAACCTTCCATAGAAGATGTAGGTTTGATGAATTCATCCTGATCAAAAATTTTAGGCTCTCCTTTTTTCTGAGGAATTTCAACTTTTACAATTTCTTCCCCCAATCTTCCGCTTTGCTGAGCTTTTGTCGCTTTCTGCTGAGACCAAAGGGCAAATTTATCCTGATCTTCTCTACTGATATTGTGCATATCCGCTAAGTTTTCAGCGGTGTCTCCCATTCCGTCAACCCCGTACATTTCTTTCATCTTCGGATTGACAAAACGCCATCCGAAAGTGGTATCAAACATCTGGCTGTCTCTTCCGAAAGCAGCCCCCGGCTTAGACATTACGTAAGGTGAACGGGTCATATGTTCCACTCCACCGGCAATATAAATTTCACCTTCTCCGGAAGCAATGGAGCGGAAAGCATTAGCCACCGCCGACATTCCGGAAGCACAAAGTCTGTTGACCGTTTCTCCTCCAATTTTGTAAGGCAGTCCAGCCAATAAAAGCGCCATTCTCGCCACGTTACGGTTATCTTCTCCCGCCTGATTAGCGCATCCGAAAATAACGTCCTCAATTTCCTCAGCAGGAACTTCAGGATTTCTGCCCATAACTTCTTTAATAACCACTGCCGCCAGATCATCGGCTCTTACTTCTGATAATCCACCCTGTAGTTTTGAGATTGGGGTTCTGACGTAGTCTATGATGTATACGTTGTTCATTTTTATTAATTTAACAATGTATCAGTTTAACAATGTAACAATTGGATTGGTAGATTGGTACATTTTCAAATTGGTACATTTTATTTATAGTTCTGTTACTTTTTTTCCGATTTTGTAAACGGTTCCGACGAATTTTGCGATCAGCTCATTGTTTTGATTGGTGATCTTGATGTCGTAAACCGCTGTTTTTCTGGTATCATTGACCAGAATGCTTTCTGCTCTGAAAATATCACCTTCTTTTCCAGCTTTGGTAAAATTGATGATACAGTTCAGGGCAACGGCTGCGTCTCCAGAACTGTTGGACGAAAATGCCAGTGCAGAATCTGCAAAAGCAAACGTAACGCCTCCATGAACCGTTTTCAACCCATTGATCATCTCTTTCTTGATGGGCATTTCTATTAAACAATAATTTTCTTTGACTTCGATCATTTTGATATTCATCCATTGGGAAAAATAATCCTGACCTAACATATAATCTGCAACTTGTCTTGGATTCATTTTTAATTTATGCTTGTTATTTCTTCATATAATTCATCAACCAATTTGTCATAAATACTCATGGTTTTACCAAGAATTATCTGTTCATACTTAAGATGATTTTCTGAATTTGATAGATTTTGAGTTAGATAAGGAGCACTTAAATCAATACCGTTTTCATTGGCTATTTTTTTAATTAACTTTTTATATTTCTCATTAAACTTTCCTAGCAACTCAAGTCTCTCCTGCTCATCATCAGAGCAAGTTTCCTGGGTTAAATACCGTTTCTCGATTAAAAGTCTGGTCTCCAACTCAGCCTTGAATTCATCTATATTCATCATATTGACTTAATTTTATTGATTAATAATACTTTTCAAAACTTTAATTCCATTCTCATAGGATTTTTTAAAAAAGAAATTAATCAAGAAATAGATTATTATATAAAAAATAACTATCGGAAATATTAATGCTACTGCCTTTGCTCCAGTTTGAATACAATTAATAAGTACTGCAAAAACTGGAAGAATGCCCCACATATATAATAATATTCTGAATGTTCTATGAAATTTTGAACTCAACCTTATTATCGTCTCGTGTTCTTTTTGAATCAACTCGCCTTCAAAAACACACAAAATTCCTAATGGCATTTCAGCACTTATTACCTTAAAAAAGTTTTTCTCAGTATATCCTTTTAAAGATTTGTCAGTACTTCCCATCCTTAGAGAATGGCTTATCTGGCTGTTATTATTTATATTTAATAAAACCTTTTCAACAGAGTTTAAAGATTTCATTTCATCATATTTTTCAGGAAAATATTTCATATCACAATTTTCTCAACAAAGGGCTCTGTCTGTATCTTTCTTCCTGATATTCTCCGTAAAGATTTTGCAGAGTTTCAGAGATTTTTGAGTAGCCGATTTCTTTTCCCCAGCCTAGTAAGCCTTTTGGATAATTGACTCCTTTCTGCATTGCCAGCTCGATATCTTCATCGTTGGCAATTCCTAATCTTTTGGCCTCTACGGCTTCGTTGATCAACATTGAGATGATCCTTAAAAAGATCTCCTGATACAATGCATCATTTTTCTCAGCAACCGGTTTTTCTGCTCCTTCTGCGTAATCATAGAAACCTTTTCCGGTTTTTCTGCCGTGAAGTTTAGCTTCGGCCATTCTTTGCTGAAGCAGAGAAGGTTTGTATTTCGGATCGTAGAAATAGTCTTTGTAAACGGTTGTGGTTACGGCAAAATTAACGTCAACACCAATTAGGTCCATTAATTCAAATGGTCCCATTTTAAAATTTCCTAATGTTCTCATCGCTTCGTCTACCTGTTCCGGAGTTGCGACATTTTCTTCGACAATTCTCAAAGCTTCGCCATAGTAAGGACGGGCGATTCTGTTGACGATAAATCCGGGAATATCTTTAGCAATCACTGGGATTTTACCCCAATCTTTCATGAGGTTGTAGATTTTTTCCGGTAATGATTTTTCTGTTAATAAAGATGGAATCACCTCAACCAAAGGCATCAATGGTGCCGGGTTGAAAAAGTGAATTCCGATGAAACGCTCAGGTTTCTTTAATTCTGCACCAAGAGAGGTGATAGAAATGGATGACGTATTGGAACCGATGATACAGTCGTCCGAAACATAGGTTTCAAGCTCCGTAAATACTTTGGTTTTTATGTCTTTGTTTTCGATGATGGCTTCTATCACAAGATCGGAATCTTTCAGATCCTGTAAAGCTTCACCTTTAACGATATTGTTTCTGATTTCTGTGGCTTTTTCCTGAGAAATTTTAGCTTTATCCACTAATTTCTGAAGTGTTTTCTCTAAGCCTGATAGTGCTTTATCTATCTGCGGAGCATTTGCATCGAATAAAACGACTTTGCATCCCGCTGTTGCAGCCACCTGAGCAATTCCTACGCCCATGGTTCCTGCCCCAATAATTCCGATATTGTTCATGTTCTGTATTGTGTAAAATGTACAATGTAAAAAGTATGATCACAGCAATGTACTCTGTACATTGTACTTTTTACATTGTACAAAATCTTTTATTTCCCTTTATAATCAGGTTTTCTTTTCTGTAAAAAGGCGTTTACCCCTTCGATGAAATCTTCTGTCTCTGCAGCTTCCTGTTGTAGATCGCCTTCTAATTCTAATTGCTCTTTTAACGTGTTGTTATAAGATTGAGCGAAAGCTTTTTTAGTTAATCTAATAGCCGCAGTCGGCATATTTGACATTTTCTCAAGAATCTCCATAGATTTCGGAGCAAATTCTTCTTCAGTGAACACCTCAGCCACTAAGCCGTAAGATTTAGATTCTTCAGCTGATAGTCTTTTACCTGTAAATGCTAAATAATTAGCCAATTGTCTTCCCAATAATTTTGGAAGGAAATAAGTTCCACCCGTATCAGGAATGAGTCCTATATTTGAAAATGCCTGGGCAAAATAGGATTTATCTACCGCCAAAACAAAGTCACAGATCAATGCCAGCATCGCACCTGCACCTACTGCAGGGCCATTTACCAATGCCACAACAGGTTTTTTACAACGCGTAATCTCTGTTACCAGAGGATTGTAGTAGTCCACTACAATTTTTCTGATGATATCGTTATCATGGTGCTCATTGCCCTGTACGAAAGCATCATCCAGATTCTGACCGGAGCAGAAAGCTCTTCCTCTTCCTGAAATCGCCACACATCTTACTGTAGGGTCTTCGCTACATTCTTTAATGAAATCTTTAAGATCTGATAAAGATGGCTTTGTAAGCGCATTCATTGTTTCCGGCTGATTGAGGTAAGCAATTTTCAGTTTTCCGTCAAAATGCGTTTCAATATCAAGTTGTGTATACATGGTTTTAAATTTAAAATTAAATGATTAAAGAATTAAAAAATTACACTGCTCTAATTTAACAATATAAAATAATGTGGCAATCGCTGTAGTGTAACAATCTAACAGATTAATGATGCAACAAATAATTTAACAATCTAACAGTTTAACAATGTAACAATTATTCCGGCATTGGTAAACTGGTACATTGATTTATTGCTACATAATCATCAATGACATTTAAAATAATCAAACGGCTCCAGACAGTCTAAGCATTGATAAGAGGCCTTACACAAAGTAGATCCAAATCTGCTGATCTGTTTTGAATTCATAGAACCACAACGCGGACATTGTTTCGGTTTCCCGATGTGATGTTCGTCTGCTCCTTTTTCAGGAGGTGTGATTCCGTAAATACGAAGTTTTTCTCTCGCTTCATCCGTTAACCAGTCTGTAGTCCATATCGGAAACATTTTGGTTACCACTTTCGCATCCCAGCCGTTTTCCTTCATGATCTTCACAATGTCTTCTTCAATGGTGAACATGGCAGGACAGGCAGAATAAGTAGGGGTAATCGTTATTTCACAAGTATTCTCGCTGGTAACTTTTGCTTCTCTTACAATACCCAATTCCACAATATTGATTACCGGAATTTCGGGATCAGGAACTAATTCTAATATTTCTAAAGGATTTTTCATTTTTAAAATGTACCAATTTATCAATCTAACAGTCTAGCAATTAATTGTTACATTGCTAAACTGCTGGATTGTTACATTTAGAATTACCACGTACATCCCGGATACGCTCTCTGCATATACTGAAGTTCGCAAAGAATAAATCCGAAATATTCTGTATGATATCCTGTTCTGGATTTAGGCTGCATGAATGGATTTGCCGGGTATTCCAATCCATATTCTGCAAAATCTTTTTGTGTGATGGTTAAGAATTCCTTGTACAATTCGTCTCCGTCCGGAGCGATATTTAAAGCAATTAAATCATCCTCTCCTTCCACTTTCGCAAATAATCCTTTTGAATATTCCCAAATATTATCAAGAGATTTTACTAAACGTTCACGGCTTTCTTCTGTTCCCTGAGCGAAAATTTTCATCCAGGAAGAAGCGTGCGTATAATGGTATCTCACTTCTTTTAAAGATTTCTGGGCGAGTGCAGAAAGTTCTTCATCTGCGGAATTTGACAATGCCTCGTACATCAGTTTCTGATATACAGAGAATACATAAACTTTAAGAATGGTCTGCGCATAATCTTCATTAGGAAGTTCTACCCAATGTGCGTTGACGTATTCATGCTCGTATCTTAAGAAGGCTAGATCATCTTCACTTTTACCGTTATCAATAACTCTTGATGCATATACATAAAAGTTATTGGCTTGGCCAAGTTCGTCCAATGCAATGTTTGTCAATGCAATATCTTCCTCTAAATAAGGACCTTCACCACACCACGCAGACAACCTTTGTCCCATGATGAAGCTGTCATCAGCAAACTTTAATAAATAATTATATAGTGGATTCATTGTTTTATTTTTTTTGTAAAACGTAAAATGTCGGTTGTACTTTGTACTTTTTACAGCCTACCTTTTACAGAAAATTACATGTTTTTTACATCATTAGGAATATCATAGAATGTCGGGTGACGGTATAGTTTGTCATCTGCCGGGTCAAAGAAAGCTTCCTTGTCTACTCCTTCTGAAGTCACAATATACTTACTTGGAACCACCCAAACAGAAGTTCCTTCTTTTCTTCTGGTATAAACGTCTCTTGCATTCTGCAAAGCCATTTCTGCTGTTGGCGCCTGTACTATTCCTGCGTGTTTGTGAGATAATCCCGGTTTAGTCTGAATAAACACTTCCCACATATCTAAATTTGCCATAATAAAAATTAATTTAACAATGTATCAATCTAACAATTTACCAATAATGAGATTCTTCGCTTTGCTCAGAATGATCAATTGATTGTTACATTTTTACATTGGTATATTGTTACATTGAAATTTTTTGTTGTTTCTCTGCAAAAGCTATTGCTGCTTCTTTTACCCAAAGGTTTTCCTGCTGTGCTTTTACTTTGGTCTGTAATCTTTTCTTATTACAAGGTCCGTTTCCTTTTAAGATTTCCATGAATTCATCCCATGGAAGTTCTCCGAAATCGTAATGCTGTCTTTCTTCATTCCACTTCAGATCTTTATCCGGAATGGTTAATCCTAAAAATTCAGCCTGAGAAACGGTAACGTCGATAAATCTCTGACGAAGACTGTCGTTACTTTCTCTTTTTACTCTGTAATTCATTGAGATTTTAGAGTTAGGCGAGCTGTCGTCATTCGGACCAAACATCATCAAAGCTGGCCACCAGAAACGGTTTAACGAAGCCTGAGCCATTTCTTTCTGCTGTTTTGTACCACGGCAAAGTGCCATTAGAATTTCGTAGCCCTGTCTTTGGTGAAAAGATTCTTCTTTACAGATTTTCACCATCGCTCTCGAATAAGGACCGTAAGAATTCCCCATCAACATTACCTGATTCATGATTGCAGCACCATCTACCAACCAACCGATCGCGCCGATATCTGCCCAGCTCAATGTAGGATAGTTGAAAATACTTGAATATTTTGCTTTTCCTTCCAACATATCATCATAGGTTGCGTCTCTGTCCGCTCTGATGGTTCCGTTTCCTAAGGTTTCAGTTGCAGAATACAGATATAATCCGTGACCTGCTTCATCCTGAACTTTAGCTAAAAGAGCCATTTTTCTTCTCAGTGAGGGTGCTCTTGAAATCCAGTTGGCTTCCGGCAACATTCCGACAATCTCAGAATGCGCATGCTGTGAAATTTGGCGAACCAACAGTTTTCTGTAATCATCGGGCATTACATCTTTTGGTTCTACTTTATTTTCTTCGTGAACGTATTGAACAAATTTTTCTAAGTCCATAATTTTCAATTTAGCAATGTATCAGTTTAAGAATGTACCAATGATTGTTACACTGGTAAACTATTAGATTGTTACATTAATTTTACACATCATAATTAAGCATCACCACATTCGTTGTCGGGTGACATTGACACGTCAGAACATAGCCTCTGGCTACTTCGTCTTCGGTAAGCGCGAAATTTTTCTCCATGAAAACTTCTCCTTCCAGAACCTGCGCCTTACACGTACAGCAAACTCCTCCCTTACAAGCAAAAGGTACAGGAAGATTGTCTTTTAATGCTTTATCTAAGATACTCTCTTTTTTAGAATTAAGGTGGAACGAATATTCATCATCATCAATGATTACCGTCACCATACTTTCTATATTCGCAATGGCCTTGAATTCATCACTCATTTCCTCAGAATTTTCATCATCAGGAGCAGTGAAATATTCAAATAAAACCTGAATGGCAGGTACTTTTTTATCTTTCTTTAAATAATCGGAAATCCCTTTAATCATTTCCGCAGGGCCGCAGATGAAATAAGTGGCTTCTTTTACATCAATATCTGTATATCTTTCAAATAACTGCTCTAATTTTTCAGCAGAAATTCTTCCTTCAAATACAGGATCTTCATGTTTTTCACGGCTTACCAGATAAATCACCTTCAGTCTTCCGTTGAAATGCTCTACCAGTTTATCGATCTCAGCTCTTTTCATCACATGATTCATGCTTCTGTTGCTGTAGAAAAGATAAGCGCAGCTGTTCGGCTCCTGATAAAGGCTTTCTTTAATATTGGATAAAACAGGACTGATACCGCTTCCTGCCGCCAAACCCACATAGGTTTTCACATTGGTAGGGTGATAAGAAGTATTGAAACCACCCATCGGAGGCATTACTTCCAGAACCTCATCCATATGAAGGTGCTCATTGAAATACCCTGAAACCTTTCCGCCGTCCAAAAGCTTCACCAGCACTTCCAGTGTGTTGCTTTTTTCGCTCGGAGCGTTGCAGATAGAATAAGAACGTCTTTCTTCATTCCCGTTGATCATCATACGGAAATTAAGATACTGCCCCTGCTTGAACCTGAATTTATCCTTCAGCTCCTCAGGAACTTCTACCGCTACGTTTACCGCATCAGGAGTATCTTTCTGAACCTTTACCGTTTTAAGTTTATAAAATGAATTCATTATTTTTTAAGTATTCTATTAATTTTTCCGCCTTCGCACTTAGGCAGGCTGTCCTGGGCATGAATTTTTACTTTCGTGGTGATCCCTACCCTCTTTTTTATTTCGTTTTCTATGTTTTTTCCAAAGCTGCCGACAAAATTAAAATAATCATCGGTATCAGCATCTATTTTTTGAGCTTTCACCAATTCATCATCAATTTCTACGTCGATATCCAATGCTACACACATCTGCTCTTTTTCAACCGGTGTAAGATAATAGTTCGGAACTACTCCTTTTACGTGTGAAAATACCTCTTCGATCTGGCTTGGATATACATTAACCCCTCTTACGATCAGCATATCGTCTGCTCTTCCTTTGATAGGTCTCATTTTCACCATGGTTCTCTTCGCATTTTCATCATAGTAAAGACTTGTAATGTCATTCGTCCAATACCGTAAAAGCGGCATGGCTTTTTTCGTTAAAGTCGTAATAACCAGAACCCCTTCTTCCCCAAACGCAACCGGTTGTTTCGTCACCGGATCCAATATTTCAGGATAAAAATGGTCTTCCCAAATGTAAGAACCTCCTTTCTCTTCAAAATCCTCCATGGATACTCCGGGACCGATGATCTCGCTTAATCCATAGATATTCGTTGCATGAAGGCCTAATCTTTCCTCGATATGGCTTCTGATAATTTCCGTCCATGGCTCGGAGCCTAAAACAGCATATTTCAGACTGATTTCATCTGCAGAAACTCCTCTTTTCGTAAATTCATCCGCAATCGTCAATGCATAAGAAGGCGAGCAGCAGATTACTTCAGGTTTAAAATCTAAAATCAAATCAACCTGTCTGGCAGTCATTCCTCCTGAAATAGGAAGAACGCTCATCCCTAATTTTTCAGCGCCGTAATGAAGTCCCAATCCACCGGTAAAAATTCCGTATCCGTAAGCATTGTGCAGCTGCATTCCCGGTCTTGCTCCTGCTGCATATAATGATCTGGCAACTACTTCACTGAAAAGATCCACATCTTCTTTTGTGTAGCCCACCACTGTAGGTTTTCCTGTAGTTCCGCTGGAACAGTGAATTCTCTGCAGCTCATTTTTCGGAACGGTAAAAAGTCCAAACGGATAATGATCCCTCAAGTCCTGTTTGTAGGTAATCGGAAGTTTCGTGATATCTTCAATCGACCTTATATCCTGTGGAGCTATTCCTGATTCATTAAATTTCCCTCTATAAAATTCTGATCTCTCTCCAAGATAGCCGACCAAATCTGTCAACCGTTCAGACTGAAGCTGTCTCAACTGGTCGAGCTTTATATATTCAACTGAAAAATCCATATCCTACTAACTAACATTTGTTAGGTGTAAATTTAAAAAGAATTTCTATGCTGACAAAATTTTTATGACTTTTGTCATATTTTGAATGATTCTAAATAACTGAATAGGCTACAATGAGTTATTTTTCCGTAAACAGTCCCAATATTAGGGTTACATGAGAAGGCTCTTATTTGAACCATTAAGATTTTTTTAAGGAAAAATAATTAAGGAACTAGCAAAGCTATTGTCATTCATACTTGAAGAGAGTAACTATTAGGTCACGTCATTCCTGAACATCCTTGGCAAGGTTTAAAACCTTGCCAAGGATAAAAAATACGATTTTCAGCACTAAAACATTCAGCTTAAAATGTAAATCTTGTGCACAAGCTTTTGTGTCTTTTGTGGTAAAAAATTATTGCTTTTGATTTCCTAGCAAGCCATAGAGGAGCTTAGCTCTTATTTCATCTGTAATTTCAGAAGTGGATTCCGTATTTCTTTTGAACCAGAAATAGGAATTATTAAGGGTATGAAGAATAAATCTTGTCGTAAAAGTCGGTGATTTCAGTTCCCATTTTTCAGCTTCGTAGATCTCAGAAATTAACTGCTCTACCTCATCCTGATAGTTCTTTCTCAATGCTATAAATTCAGGAAGTCTTTCTTCAAGGTGTCTCCATTCATTAGAATAAATATGGGTAACATCACGATTTTGAAGAACGACGGATAAATGCTTGTCTAAAAATAAATTGAGTTTATCTTTTGGAGCAATGTCCGTATTTTTCACTTCCTGGAGTTCATCAAAAAAATCCTGTGCAATGCCAAAGCAAATCCATTCCAGAATTTCTTCCTTTGAACGGATATGAGCATACAGTGACGCAGCTTTGATATTAAGCTTTGTGGCAAGATCTCTAACCGAGCTGCCCATATATCCTTTCTCTTTGAAAAGTTCTACGGCTACGTCTAAAATTTTCTTTTGTTTTTCTTTAAGCTCCATCTGGTAAAATGCAAAAGTAATTATTCTGAGGTTAATAAATTAATTTAACACTATGATTTTAAACACAGAAGCGGGAGTTTTACTAAACGACCTTGTCAAATCAGCAATTTTTCTATTTGGAGTTTCTGGTTAAGTTTAGATAAAAAGCCTTTAAATATTAAAATCGCTCCTTCATTCCATTTTCAATTTTTCCCGAATCGGACGGTTTTTCCATTATTTCAAAGCCAATATTAAAGAATCGGAAATTTTGTCAAGTTAATTTAACGTTAAAAATAGATAATCCGGAAATTTTGTCTATGTTTTTTGTAAATTTAATAATTGAACGATTTTTGAAATACAGTAATCGATTAAATGATTAAATAACTTGATGGCATTAAGAAACCGGGCCTGAAAATTTGGTTTCTTGGTGTCTTTTTAAAACTGAATCAAAAACAAATATTACCAAAAACATAAAAAATATGAACTTAAACCAATATACTGTAAAATCACAAGAAGCCATCCAGGCAGCACAGCAGACTGCCATGGAATTTGGTAACCAAAGTATTGAGCCACAACATATACTTGAAGGAATTTTTCAGGTAGATGAAAATATTTCACCTTTCTTACTAAAAAAATCTGAAGCGGATGCCAATCTGGTAAGGGAAAGAAACAGAGAAAATATTGAGAGACTTCCAAAAGTTCAGGGAGGGAATATTTATCTTTCCCAGTCTGCGAACAAAGTTTTGCTGGACGCCCCGAATATTGCTAAAAAAATGGGCGACGAATATGTAACTATTGAGCATCTGTGGCTTTCGTTACTGGAAACCAGTTCCGAAGTATCCAAAATGCTTAAGGATATGGGCGTTACTAAAAGCCTGTTGGAAGGTGCTATCAAAGAATTAAGAAAAGGAAGCAAGGCTACTTCTGCCAGTTCGGAAGAGACTTACCAATCCTTAAATAAATATGCTAAAAACTTCAACGAATTAGCAGCGGAAGGAAAACTGGATCCGGTAATCGGGCGTGATGAAGAGATCAGAAGAGTGCTTCAGATTCTTTCGAGAAGAACTAAAAACAATCCGATCCTTATCGGGGAACCGGGTGTAGGTAAAACAGCCATTGCTGAAGGTATTGCCCACCGAATTATTTCGGGAGATATCCCTGAAAACCTGATGGACAAAACGCTGTACTCTCTGGATATGGGGGCACTAATTGCCGGAGCCAAATACAAAGGTGAATTCGAAGAACGTTTGAAATCTGTGGTGAATGAGGTGATCAAGTCTGAAGGGCAGATCATCCTATTCATTGATGAAATCCATACTCTGGTAGGCGCCGGAGGCGGTGAGGGTGCAATGGATGCAGCCAATATCCTGAAACCTGCTTTAGCAAGAGGAGAATTAAGAGCAATCGGTGCCACTACCTTGAATGAATATCAAAAATATTTTGAGAAAGATAAAGCATTGGAGAGACGTTTCCAGAAAGTAATGGTGGAAGAGCCGGATACGGAATCTGCCATTTCAATTCTTCGTGGAATTAAAGATAAATATGAGGCTCACCATAAAGTACGAATTAAAGATGAGGCGATCATTGCCGCAGTGGAAATGTCTCAGCGATATATTTCAGACCGTTTTTTACCGGATAAAGCGATTGACCTTATCGACGAAGCTTCAGCGAAGTTGAGAATGGAAATCAATTCAAAACCGGAAGAACTGGATGTACTGGACAGAAAACTGATGCAGCTGGAAATTGAATTGGCAGCTATCTCAAGAGAAGGCAACCAAACGAAAATTGATCATTTGAAAGAAGATATTTCAAAAATTTCTGAGGAAAGAAATGAGATCAACGCGAAATGGCTGAAAGAAAAACAAAAATCTGAGGATTTAACACAGATTAAAAAAGATATTGAGTCTTTGAAACTGGAAGCAGAAAAAGCCTCAAGGGCTGGAGATTATGCGAAAGTTGCAGAAATTCAATACGGAAAAATAAAGGAAAAAGAAGATGCTCTGCAGAAACTTGAACTGGAGATGCAGAACCATCAGAATGAATTAATTAAAGAGGAAGTAACTTCTGAAAACATCTCTGAAGTCATTGCAAAATGGACAGGAATTCCTGTTACCAAACTTATCCAGTCTGAAAGAGAAAAGCTTCTGAATCTTGAAACTGAGCTTCACCATCGTGTCGTTGGGCAAGATGAAGCAATAGGAGCTGTTGCAGATGCCATCAGAAGAAACAGAGCAGGATTAAGCGATGAGAAAAAACCAATCGGATCTTTCTTATTCTTAGGAACAACTGGTGTTGGTAAAACTGAGCTTGCTAAAGCTTTGGCTGAATATTTATTCGATGATGAGAATAATATGACGAGGATTGATATGAGTGAATACCAGGAAAGACACAGTGTTTCCAGACTGGTAGGTGCTCCTCCGGGATATGTAGGATATGATGAAGGCGGACAGCTGACGGAAGCAGTACGAAGAAGACCTTATTCTGTGGTTCTTCTGGATGAAATTGAAAAAGCGCATCCGGATGTTTTCAACACTTTGCTGCAGGTTTTGGATGACGGGCGCCTGACAGATAATAAAGGACGTGTGGTGAATTTTAAAAATTCAATCATCATTATGACTTCCAACTTAGGTTCGCATCTGATCCAGGAGAATTTTGAAGACATTACAGAAGAAAACCAGGACGAGATCGTCAGCAAAACCAAGGATGAAGTTTTTGATCTTCTGAAACAAACGCTCCGTCCGGAATTCCTGAACAGAATTGATGAAGTGGTATTATTCCAGCCTTTAAACAAAAAAGAGATCGGAAAAATTGTTCAGTATCAGCTGAGAGGCTATAATGATATGCTTTCCAAGCGAAACATTATCATGACCGCCACTCAGGACGCCCTGGATTACCTGATGAATAAAGGCTATGACCCTTCCTTCGGAGCAAGACCGCTGAAAAGAGTAATTCAGCAGGAAGTATTAAATAAATTGTCAAGAGAAATTCTGGCCGGAAAGGTAAATGACGGTGACAGAATCACTTTAGATTATTTTGAAGAAACAGGTTTGGTTTTCAGACCGACAGATCAGTAAAGTAGTTTTTTTCATATATATTATTTTTGTAAGTAAGTGGTGCAGCCCAATCTGCATCACTTATTTTTTTATTGACTTTTTTATCATAATCATGTGAAATATTACTACATTTATCATTCAAAAAAATTACTAACCAAAACAAAATCAGCATGAAAAAATTAAAAAGAAGTTCATTAAGAACTATTTTAGGAGGAAAAATTGACTGCAGTTGCAACATATTAATTTACCCTGACGGCTCTACCAGCGGAACGTGTGCTACAGAACATTGTTCACAGATCAACATCAATTGTGGACAGGCTGAATGCAGACCTGGTCTTATTGACTAGCCTCTAAAATAATGGTATGAAAAAGCTAAAAAGAAATGATTTAAAAAGAATCAGTGGTGGTGTATCGTCTGCAATTACAGAATGCGACATCGATATGAACTGCCCTGCAGGACTGTGCTGTTCAACAGGATATATCTGTAGGGATCCCAAAAAATATCCTTGTATTTAACTATAAGCCGGAGTAAAATCTCCGGCTTTTTTATTTATTACAGCCGTTATAAGATAGGAGTTCAAAAGTCAGTTGGACTATATTATTTTACAGCCCATATGCAATCCGTAAAAACACGGAAAATAAACAGGAAAAAACACATCCGTTTACCTTGAAATTTTTACGAGATTTGCACTACTAACTAACATTCTTTTATAAAACTAACGTTATGAAAACAAAATCTACTTATGAGGCCGGAGCAAACGAGTCTGCCTCAAGCACAAATACCATTGCTTCAGAGCTTGTTCAACAGTTAATAGGCAACTACAGAAACAATCAGATGCAGGCTGTTAATAAAGAATTAGGGATTACGGATTCTCATGCCATATGGTTTGATCTTCCTAAACTGAAAAAATTTATAGCATGTGTTGAGAATGAAGCGGCAAAAGTAAATCCTGAGGTTACTGAAGAAGATTTAGGCATCAGGTTCTATTATGCTGCCTATCCAAAAGCTGAAGACTGGGCCATTATGGAAAGTCATCCTGTAGAAAAGGAATATGCAGAAAGACATACTTTAGTAATGATCCCGACCCTGAAAAAAGCGGATGAAACAGGGGAAATGCTTAACTATGATTTCTGTCCGTTTAATTCAGAATCAGTTTTAGCTATGGCTTCAAAAACCGGACAGCCGGCTGGTCTTGAAACCCTTGCTGAAAATCACGGAACACTTTCACCACCACACGATACAAAAGCTGAACAATTCCCTTAATTCAATAATTTATTTATCTCACAACAAACATGACTGATTTTCAGAAGATACTCCAGGAGTCTCTAATCTGGGTAGAAGGACTTGCTGCCCTAATATCCATTATTTACTATAACCGTGGTAGTACAGACAGATATTGGAAATATTTTTCTTTTTATCTTATTCTTATGTTTTTGTGTGAAGTAATAGGTAAATGGGGACATCTGTTTATAGACTATGACAAACCGAAGTTTTTTAATTATTTTGTAATTCCTATTGAATTTCTTTTCTTTTACTGGCTTTATGCGGCCAAGTCACTGGGAAGGCCAAAACTTTTCTATACTTTATCATTCTTCTATTTATTGTCATTTTTACCAAGTGAAATATTTTTTACAACAAAAAAAATAATTTTCTCTTTCAACTATACATTTGGATGTCTTATGTTAATGGTGCTGGTTATTATGGAATATTATAAACAGATTAACTCCTCGGAAATATTAAATTTCAGCAGAAATAAAATGTTCTACATCAACCTAGGTGTTACATTGTTCTATATTGGAACTTTGCCATTTTGGACATTTTTCAGTCTTCTGGCCAAGTACAAAGAACTGTGGGATATGTATTTTAATTATTTTCTTATAACCGGAATTACAATGTATCTTTTATTTTCAATTTCATTTGTATGGGGAAAACGGAGCTCTTAATAACGATTATTCTATTCAACATCTTCTTTGTGTTGTTTGTCGCTGCAGTAATGGTATACATCAGAAAATACAAGCAGCGCAAAAGAGAATACATCAATGAAATTGAAGTGAAAAACGAAATCCACAAACGGGAACTCCTGGCTACACAGCTTGAGATTCAGCAGGCTACTATGCAGCAGATAGGACGTGAGCTTCATGACAATATCGGCCAAAAACTAACACTTGTGAGCCTGTATACCCAACAGTTGCTTTACGAAAACAGAGTTCCTGAAGTAAACGAGAGAATCGATCAGGTTTCTCAAATTATAAATCAGTCGCTACAAGACCTCCGAAGCCTTTCAAAAACTCTGACAGATGATAATATAAACCAGAAGGAAATCGTAACTTTGATTCAGGAAGAGGTAGATAATACCAACAGTTTCAAAAGATGCCATGTGAGTTTTGAACACAACTTTAAGCAGCTTGATCTTGGATTTGTCCACAAAAATGTGCTTCTCCGGATCATACAGGAATTTATTCAGAACAGCATCAAGCATGCAAACTGTAAAAATATTTTTATCAACCTGAATACTTCCGAGGAAGTACTCTGGGAGCTCAACCTCAGGGATGACGGTATTGGATTCGACAGCACCGAGATAAAATCCAACGGCATTGGCCTGACTAATATGAAAAACAGGGCAGCCATCATAGGTGCGGATTTCAGTCTTGAAAGTCAGAAGAATACCGGAACTACACTCAATATTATTTTAAAAAAACAGCCATGAAAAAAACAATAGTAATTGTTGATGACCATGTATTAATTGCCAAAGCTCTGGAAGGAATTATTGATAATTTTAATGAATTTGAAGTAATCTATGTGTGTGAGAATGGTAAAGATCTGATCCAGAAATTTGAAGACAACGGTGCAATCCCGGACATCATCCTTCTAGATATCAGTATGCCAATTATGGACGGCTTTGAAACCGCTGCCTGGCTCACACAGAATCATCCGGAGATTAAAGTAATGGCACTGAGCATGCAGGGCGATGACAACAGTGTCATTAAAATGATCAAAAACGGTGCAAAAGGATACTTATTAAAAAATACCCATCCTAAAGATCTGGAAACGGCATTAACAAGATTAAATTCTGACGGCTTTTTCTATCCGGAATGGGCTTCAAAAATTATATTTTCCAATCTGAACAAAGATAAGGAAGCAGAAAATACCGTAAGAATTTCGGACCGTGAAAGAGAATTCCTGAAATACACCGTCACCGAACTAAGCTATAAAGAAATTGCAGACAGAATGTGCTGCAGTCCGAGAACTGTAGAAAGCTACCGTGACCAGCTATGCGACAAATTGGACCTTAAAACACGGGTCGGCCTGGCAGTTTTTGCTATTAAAAATGGTTTTGCAGGTTAAACTAACAAAAGAAAAAGTTAAAAATATAAATCAGTTAAAATAATTAAAGTAAATATTTTTAATTAAAACAATTTTATGTGAAAAATATTTAAATTCAAATTGTAAAATTGATTAAAATTCAATTAAAAAAGCCGAAAACAAAATAATACTCAACAACTACTGCTATTTAATGGTAATTATTCAAATATGTGTGAATATTTTTGCGTATTAATTTTTTATAATATAAATTTGGAGAGCAAACCATTTACAATATATTATGAAAAAACTATTCTTCGGAGCTCTCGTTCTGGGCTTCATGTCAGCTTGTACAAGTGATAATATATCCAATCAGGAGGATATATCTCAGGATCCGGGAAATCCTTCAAGCACTATGGCTTCAAAAAGAGCCTGTCCTTCAGATATCATAAGGGAAAAGGCGCTCAAAAGCGATCCGGCATTAAGAGCCAGATTTGAAGCTAATGAGTTACAGTCTGAAAAGTTTTCAAGAGACATTATGATGGGCAAAGTGCTTGCAGATGGAACAGTGGAAATTCCGGTTGTTTTCAATGTGATCTATAACACTTCTACCCAAAATATTTCTGACGCAAGAATTGCAGAACAAATCGCAGTACTAAATGCAGACTATGGTGCTACCAATTCTGATGTAGCTAACATACCATCTGCATTTCAGCCAGCAGCAGCGGGTGATGTAAAGATCCGTTTTAAACTGGTGACAACCAACCGTAAGCAATATACAAAAACAGGCTGGAGATCCGATCTGGAAGAAATGAAAAAATCAACTACCGGAGGTATTAATGCAACTGATCCTACTAAAAACCTGAATATCTGGGTGGTTAATTCTATTCTTGATGAGAATAGCCAGCCCGGGACACTGGGATACGCTTATTATCCTGAATCTGCCGGTTTATGGTATGACGGACTTGTTATAGGCTACCAGTACATCGGAAAAACAGGTGCTTCCGCTCCATTCAATTTAGGCAGAACAGTTACGCATGAAGTAGGCCACTATTTAAACCTGCCTCACCTTTGGGGATCATCCAACACAGGCTGTCAGACAGATTATTCTAATGACACTCCTACTTCTCCGGGACCTAACTACGGAACACCATCTTATCCTTTAAACAGAGTTTGCGGAGGAGTAAGCCGGTCCCAAATGTTTATGAACTATATGGATTATGTAGATGATAAAGCTATGTTCATGTTCTCTGCCAACCAGAAAACAAGAATGCAGGCCGTAGTAGCTGCAGCCGGTCCAAGAGCTGGATTAAGATAACAATATCCAAATTAACTTAAATATAAGAGCCTGAAGTTTTCCTTCGGGCTTTTTATTTAATGATTCAGTATTTTTAGACTATGAGTTATCAGGACATATGAGTAAAATGCGGAATAAAGTATTTCTAATAAGAGAATTTGAACTTAAAACCCACTTGCTGTAATTCATATTAATAATAAACAAAATAACCTATTTCAAATTCAAAAAAATTAAAATTTTGCTATAAATTTTAAAAAAATTAAATTATTTTTCCGTCAATCATCAAATTAACATAAAATCAACACAAGTCCAAATTAGCAATAATAAGCACAACGAATTGAGTAAAATATTATTACATTAATAATAAAAATTGAAAAAGTGTTGCATAATAGTTTTTAATAATATAAATTCACACTCTGAAACTATACAAAATAACAACTTTATGAAAAAACTATTATTGGGAGCCGTTGTATTAGGCTTTATGTCGGCTTGTAACAGTGACAATATGTCAAACCAAAGCGAAAACCCTGCAAATGAAGAGGTTTCTTCGGCCGACATGTTCAAAAGGGGTTGTGCCTCTGAAGAAGTAAGACAGGAAGCATTAAATAGTGATGCTCAACTTAGACAAAAGTTTGTAACACTAGAAGCGAATACAGAAAAATTCGCTAATGAATTAAAACTTGGAAAAGTTCTGGCAGATGGTACTGTAGAAATTCCTGTTGTTGTAAATGTATTATATAAAACTACTGCAGAAAACGTATCTGACGCAAGAATCGCGGAACAAATCGATGTATTAAATGCTGATTTCACAGGAACAAATAGTGATGCCAGTAAAATCCCTGCTGAATTTCAGACTGTAAGTGCTGGTGATACGAAAGTAAAATTCAGATTGGTAAATACCATAAGAAAAGCCACAAGCAAGACAAGCTGGGCAACCAATGATGATATGAAGAAAGCATCCAAAGGAGGAATTGATGCTACAAGCCCGGCAAATTACTTAAACATCTGGGTTGTAGGTAAAATGACAAGCCAAGGAAGAACTATTCTTGGATACGCTACATTCCCCGAATCTGCAGGATTATGGAATGACGGTGTAGCCATTGCCGCTCCATATTTTGGAAAAACAGGAGCAGCTTCACCATTTAATTTAGGAAGAACCGCAACACATGAAGTAGGACATTATTTAAATCTTAGACACATCTGGGGAGATGCAAGCTGTGGTAACGATCAGGTTACAGACACTCCTACGCAGACTACTGCTAATTATGGAAAACCAACGTATCCATTATACAACACATGTAGTGGTGTTCAAAGATCTGTAATGTTTATGAATTATATGGATTATGTAGATGATGCTGCCATGTTTATGTTCTCAGCTGGACAGAAAGCAAGAGTTCAGTCGGTAATTGCTTCTACAGGAGCAAGATCCGGACTAAGACTTTATTAAAATTTAAATTGATTTCAATAAAAAGCCTGAATTTTCTGTTCAGGCTTTTCTTTTATAATGATTTCGTATTATTATCAGGGGTATAATCCATAAAAATATCTCCATCCAGCGTCACCGATTTTACTTTCTTTTTAATAGGGATCGCAAGGGCTGCATGCATCTGGTTTTTTTCCCATAAGGAAGGTGAAAAATGAAGCTTTTCCACCGATCCGTCTTCGTAATTTAAGACAGCATCAAAAGGAATTGCAAAGCCTCCAACATTATCCACATTGACTGTAAGAAGATCGTTAAGCTGTATAATGTCGGTTATTTTCAGATCAATATAATTATTGGTATAGAACCAGTTTTGGAAGAACCAATTCAGGTTTTTCCCGGAACCTGCGTTCATTGAATTAAAATAATCCCAAGGTACCGGGTGTTTTCCATTCCAGTTGTTCATATAATGCAGAAGCGCTTTTTTAAACAGTTCATCTCCTAAATAATCTTTCAATGCAAGATAAGACAGGGATGCTTTTACATAGGAATTGTTTCCGTATCCGGCTCCGCTTACCTGTGTACTCATAGTAATAACCGGCTGGTCCTGTTCTGCAGAAGGATCGTTGATCCATTTTTTGACACGGAAATTTTTATAGAATTCTTTTGCCGCGGCTTCACCGTTTTCATCAATTCCGATCAGGTATTCAAGGGTAGTTGCCCAACCTTCATCCATAAAAGCATACCGGGTTTCATTGATTCCCATATAAAAAGGGAAATAGGTATGGGCAATCTCGTGATCTGCGGTAAGCCTTGCATCACGAAGATCATCAGGAATACTTGTATCATTAATCATCATTGGGTATTCCATATCCGCATATCCCTGAATCGCAGTCATAACATTATAAGGATATTCCACGCCCGGCCATTTTTTTGAGAACCAATCCAGATTATAACGCATCCAGTCTACATATTGCTCAAAGTCTTTTGCTCCGGCTTTATATCCTGCCTGGACACTTGCTCTTTTTGTTTTTAACTGAACGCTTGCTGCATCCCAAACATAATGGCTGCTTAATGCAAAGCAAAAATCCGTAATATGATTGGCTTTGAATTTCCAGACATTCCATTTGTTCTGCCTGGTTACTTTTCCGGATTTCATTTCCTCCTCAGAAGCAATATGGATCACTTTGTCGCTTTTAAGAGAAGTTTTATATCTTTTTAAATATTCCTGCTGAAGTACTGCTTCAGGATTCAGAAAATCACCGGTAGCCCATACTACAAAATTCTTTGGTGCTAAAATGGTAAAACTGTAATCATTAAAATCATTATAAAACTCCTGTCTGTCTGAATGGGGAAGCATATCCCAGCCATTGTAATCATCATAAACGGAAATCCTCGGGAAAGAATAGGCTACATAAAAAGTTTCAGGATCTATCTGCCCTTCTCTTCCGCTCTGTATGGAAAGCGGATATTCCCATTCTATTTTCACTTCAGCTTTAGCTCCGGCCTTGAGTGCTTTATTCAGCTTTACTTTTTCTACAGTTCCCCAATCATCGCTGTTTACCATATATTTCTCACCATTGATGATCATAGATTTAATATGAAGACCTGAAGACAGGAAATCTTTGGACACAGAACCTGATCT
This sequence comes from Chryseobacterium sp. CCNWLW53, assembly GCF_037083525.1. NCBI lineage: Bacteria > Pseudomonadati > Bacteroidota > Flavobacteriia > Flavobacteriales > Weeksellaceae > Chryseobacterium > Chryseobacterium sp. CCNWLW53. The sequence continues at coordinate 71,901 of NZ_JBAOJR010000001.1, forward strand.
CGGCGACTGCGGCTTATGAAGGTTATTTACAAATCTGATTGCCAGTTCATGAAGTACATCAGGGCTGTTATTGCTGTATGTGATCGTTTCTTTTCCGGAAACGGTTTTGCTTCCCGCATCCACTTTTACCTCAACATTATAAATCCCTTTATTCTGCCAATAGTTTTTGCCCGGAGCACCGGAAATATCACGGGTCCCTTTTTCATAGGCTTTCTTAATATTTCTTGGCATATACAGCTCCTGGGCAGCGATCTGCTGCATCGAAACAGTAGCTACCAGAGCATAAAGAAATTGTTTCATATCTCTAATTTTAAAAAATAAATATCAAAATTAGCGAAAATGTCACACAGAAAAGGAATTTCTTCTATAATAATGTTTTTATGGATACCAGTTCTTTATTTTTTATAAAGGCCGATGCCGAGGGCCGAAAGGTATTGAACATGTTATATAATTTCTGTAATCAATAAGTAACAGCAATCTTCTATAATCTATCCTCTTCATCTGTTTTCTTAATAGTTCTTGCATTCTTCACGGACTGGTTTCCAAAATTGAATTTAAGAGAGAGTGTGAATCCCTGAGTATCTCCGTAATCCAGAAAATAATTGTCCTGATTGGCATATTTTGTACTTACCTTCTGCCCCATGCTCCTGAAAATATCATTGAAAATAAATGAGGCTTCCAGTTTCTTATCAAAGAATTTACGGTTCATTGCAAGATAAGCAGACCATGCGCTGGAGATCGTAAAAGTTCCTTGTATCCCAGGTGAATAATACTTGTGCCCAATCTCCATTTTCCAGTCATTACTTTTATCTAAAGTAATTGCTGTTGAAACATTGGACACCCAGTTCCAGACCTTATTTTTATACAGAAGTCCATCAAGTCCTTTGAAATAATTTTCGTTGTGTTCCAGGTTTTCAGAAACGATCAATGTCCACCACGGTTTGATCTGAAAGCTTTTGTACAGACTTGCTCCAAAAGCCTGACCTTTTTCAATATTGGTAAAATAATAGATCAGATTATTCGTACTGGGTTCCTGAAATGAAATTTCCATAGACGGATAGATCTCTTTTCTATAATACAGATCCAAATTCCACCCTTTCCAGGAATACGTCAGATTGAGGTTATGAATAATGGTAGCCTTCAGTTTCGGGTCTCCCTGGTAATAGGAGAATAAATTATAATATGACTTCGCAGGATTTAGCCAGGAATAAGAAGGCCTGCTGATTCTTTTCCCGTAGGAAAACCCGAATTCATGCTTACTTTCCGTGGAATACTGAACATAAAAAGTCGGAAAAAGACTCCAGTACTTATTTTTGTTTCGTTCATAAGGTTCGGACACTACCCCTTCCAGATCCGTCATTTCAGCGCGTAGACCACCTTTAAAATTCCATTTTCCAAGATTGTAAGCCAATGACGAATAGGCAGCAAAATTATGTTCCTTGTAATCAAACAGGCTGCTTTTCTCCGGACGCAATTGAAGAGAACCGTTTTCGTTGTCGGAAAAATCCAGTCCGCTCATTGTTTTCACAAAACTGTACTTCAGTCCGGACTCAATCTCAAGCTTTTTATCTTTCCACTGATAATCAGCCTGTGTGGAATACAGCTGGACATCTGTTTTATTTTGGGTGAAAAAATTATCATCCTTTGGTGCTTCCCCTGCAAAATTCAGGTGAGTCAGTACATTTTGATATTTATCCACGTTGTTTCCGGTAAAATAACTGATCCATGAAAGGCTGCTCTTCTTATTAAGTTTTCTGTCAACCTGAAAGCTTAATGAATTATTGATCGTCCGGGACTGATGATCATTAACCGTTGTATAATCAGACTCTGCAATATCCTGACTGTTGTAGATTAATGTAGGAACGACGTAAGTTCCAAAAGACTTCGGACTGAAGTATCCTGAATAATTCAGACTCATATTTGTCAGGCTGTCAATTTCATATTCAGCATTGAAGTTGAGGGTATTCTGCGCTCTGTTCTTGTCCTTTCTGTTCATCGTACTCACCCATCTCTTCTGGCTTTCCTGATAATTCACATAATCTGTTCCCTCACGATAGTACGTTCCAAAACCTCTGTAATAACTTCCCATCAATGAAAGTTTGTCTTTCTTATAATATTGGGAGACCCCTACAACTCCTTTTGCATATTGGGTCTGAACATATTTGGAGGAAACAATTCCGCGGTAGCCTTCGATCTTATTCTTCTTCATAACAATATTCAGGACTGCACTGCCGGATGCTTCATATTTTGCTGGTGGATTGGTGATGACTTCTACCGATTTTATTTCGTCTCCCTGTGTGTTTTCAAGAAAATTTTTGAGCTCATCACCAGTCAGCATTACCTTTTTATCATTAATGGTTACCAGAATTCCCGTTCCTCCTTTGATGGCGATCACATCATTGTTTATTGTAACACTCGGCGTTTTCTTTAAAATCTCCCAGGCATTAAGAGAAGAAATATTGCTGTTTTCTACATTGAATTCCAGTCTGTCTACTTTTCTGGTGACCATCGGTTTCTGTTTGGTCATAACGACAGCTTCTATTTCCCGGGTTTCTTTCTTAAGAAAGATCTTTAAAAGTCCATTATCCTTTTGTAAACTTATTATCTTTTCAAAAGGAGTATAATCTGTTTTTTTGACTGTTATTTTCACTGAATCAACGGCTATGCCTTCTAAATGGAATTGCCCGTCTGTATCTGTTTTCAGTGTTTTGATCAGCTCATTTTTTAAATTATAAATTCCGATATCCGCAGAGGCTAGCTCTCCATTCTCAGTGTCCGTCACTGAACCTTTGATAATCTGCACCTGTGCGGACAAGAGCATTGGAAAAAACAGGAAAAGAAAAATTTTATACATAATTGATTCTGAAAAGCATGGATGTTACTCTGCTTGACGGTTCAAAATTCAGTATTTACAAAGAGAATTTCGGTTAATGGAAGGTTAATGATGGGTTAATGCCAGCAAAAGGAAAGACTAAAGTTTTATCTTTGTTTTCATGATCACCAAAAGCAAATACCTCATCCCCCTTTTTGCAGCACTGTTCCTCTTCCTGCTGGGAATACAGGTATACTTTATGTACAAGACCTATCAGGTAAAAGAACGTGAAATTTACAGAACAGTTCATGAAAAAATATCGAGTTACACCGATAAGCTGGAAGATTTGGGTGGTATCAAAAACAAAACAGATGATAGCATCCAGAAAATTCTGATTAATTATCATGACAAAAAAGTCAGTAAAAAAGATTTTCTGGAATATTTTAGAAGGAATAGGAAAGAAAATGAGGCACGTTTAAATGACTATGTGGACAACAGCTTTAAGAAAGAAGGCTACAAAATTGCTACAAAAATTGAATATACCTCTATTGTGTATCTTCCGGACGGTTCCCACCTTATCGACCGTCCACTGGTTCTTTATGAAACCACCAATAAAGTGGTCAATCCGAGAATCTCCAATACAGGGACATGGGAAACTACTTCAACCTTCTCTGCTAAAGACGGTAAACCCGGCAGAAATGATTCTTTTTTGGTCAAAAGCAACACCGGATTTGAGATCTTAAACATCAAAACGATCATATTTAAAGAACTTGCTTTACTTACGATCTGCTGTGCAGCCATTCTTCTAAGTGTTCTTTTGCTTTATATCTTTACCGTAAAAAATTTAGCCCGCCAGCAGAAACAGGTCGAAGTTCTCCACACAGTTGTGGATAATATTTCGCACGAATTCAAAACTCCGATTGCCACTTTAAAGATCGCGTCGAAAGCTTTAAAAAAGGAATGGAATCCTGAAACCCTGCCACTCATCGACCGGCAGATCAGCCGCCTTGAAAACCTGATGTTCCAGCTTCATAAAGATGAGACCTCTGAAGAGGTTCTCTCCATAAAACCTGAAGATTGGAACTTTTTTGTGCAAGATCTCGCTTTCACTTATCCTGAGACAAATTTTGAATTGACCAACCAGATTTCGGAAGAACTTCTCTTTGATAAAAATTTCATGGAAACCATTATCAAAAACCTGTGTGAGAACAGTGTAAAATATGGAGCTTCTCAGGTAAAAGTAAACCTCAGCAAAAGTTCTCAAGATCTTAAAATAGAAGTGAGTGACAACGGTTGTGGTATAGAGAAAAATGAGCTGACTCATATTTTTGAAAAGTTTTACAGAATCCAGTCAAATAATATCCATAATACTAAAGGTCTGGGGCTAGGACTTTATTTTGTAAAAAATATCATTGCAAAATATCATGGTCACATAGACGTTTCCAGCCGCCTTAAAGCTGGAACCACCTTTAAAATATCTATTCCGTATGAAAACTAAGATCCTTTTAGCCGAAGACGATCCGGATTTTGGGATGATCCTGAAGCAGTACCTGGAACTGGAAGATTTTGAAGTGGCGTGGTTTCAGAACCCGGAAGACATTGTCAGCCTTTTAAGTACAGATTTCCCTTTTCACATTGGCATTCTGGACATCATGATGCCTTCCATCGACGGTTTTTCCTTAGCGAAAATGATCCTTAAGAAGAAAAACACTTTCCCCTTACTTTTCCTGACCGCCAAGAACCAGAAAATAGACCGCCTGATGGGACTAAAGATTGGTGCAGATGATTATATTGCCAAACCATGCGATCCGGAAGAGCTGGTTTTAAGGATCAAAAATATCCTTAAAAGAACGCAGCCGGCCGTTTCACCACAAATAAAGATCGGAAACTATTTTTTAGATACTGAAAAACTTCTGCTTTCCCATCCTGAGGGAAACGTTCGCCTTACGATCCGGGAACGTGAACTTCTTCTGTATCTTCTGAAATACAATGGCACGATGATCAAAAGGGATGACATTCTGGATAATCTCTGGGAAACCAATGACTATTTTACCGGAAGAAGCCTTGATGTTTTCATCAGCCGCCTGAGAAAATATTTCATGAATGATCCTCAAATAAAAATCCAATCCCTGAGAGGAATTGGATTTGAAGTTGATTTTCCGGTAAACTGATCAGGAATTAATAAGAAAGTTCCGCCAAGACCGGAAAGTGATCCGATGGATACAGCAGATTTTCTCTTCTGTCATTAATATGTCTTTGGGATTTTATTTTGAATCCTTTTACGAAAATATAATCGATTCTGTCTTTAGGGATTTCATTCACATTGAAAGCGGTAAAGGTTCCTTTCGGCCCGTAAGGTTTTGTTTCCGAATGATAAAAGCTGTCGTTTAAATTCTGGGAAAGGATTTTTATCGGCTCCGAATCCTCTGTTAAGTTAAAATCACCGCTTAAGGTTACGGGAAGATTTTTAGGATTCATCTCTTTGACCTTCTTCAAAATAAGTTCGGAAGATTTCACTCTTGCCACATTTCCGATATGATCAAAGTGTAGATTCATGGCCAGGAATTCTTTCTTGGATTTTTTATCTCTAAAAAAAGCATAGGTACAGATTCTATTAAGAGCCGCATCCCATCCTCTGGAAGGCTTTTCCGGTGTTTCCGAAAGCCAGAATGTCCCGGAATTTACCACCTGAAGCCTGTTTGTATCATAAAAAATAGCTGAGAACTCCCCTTTTTCCTTTCCGTCATCTCTTCCTACTCCAACATAATCGTAATTCTTAAGGCCGGCTTTAATATCTTTCATCTGCTCGGGAAGCGCTTCCTGAACGCCGAAATAATCGGGATGATAATAATTTAACAGATCTACAACATCCTGTTTTCTTTCTGTCCATGCATTTTCCTTATCTGATATAACCTGCAGCCTGATATTGAAACTCATCACTTTAAGATTCTGCGAAAATCCCAGTACAAAGAACAATAGGGATACGATTGAAAATCTGAAATTCATAATCTTATTTTTAAATTAGAATCACAAAAATAGAATATCCTGATTAGAGATAATAAAAGTTGGGGATATATTATTGTTAATTTTTGGAGGGAAGCCGGAAGAAGTAATTAAAGGTTGTTTTATACCTATTTAAATTTAATCATTCTTATCAATGAACCTAATTCTCGAACGAAGAACCAATAGAGCTTCCATCTTCAGACTTCCCTCTTCCTTCCAGTTCTTTTCCAAACAAAAAAAACGAAACTTCAGATTTATGAAGTTTCGGTTTTTATAAGGTTAATATACCATTTATTCTTTGGTAAATTTATATTCTCTTCCGGCCTGTTTAAAAACAAGTCCTTTTTTATCTTTGCTAAATACCAGCGTTATTCCGGCTTCATCAAAAGTAAACTGGTTGTTTCCTGCATATTCGAGAGGGAATTCCGGCTGGTTTCCTGCTTTGGCATACAGCTGGCCATTTTTATCTGTAAAGACCAGCTTGATAGGATCACTTGTAGTCCCATATGTTCCTGCAAACTCTTTCGTATTGATTTTTTCAACTGGTTTAGTCTGTGCTGTAGGCCAGATATTATTTTTCATATTAACATCTGGAACTATAGAATCCGGATCAAGCATTACTTCACTAATTTCTTTATTTGAATTGATGTTGAACAGCCATTCTGTATTGCGCTTCCAAACCTCAACAGGAATTTTTACGACCTGTTTGGTACCGTCTTTAAATTTCACCTGAACTGCTGTAGGCATCGGAAGCTGACCAAGATTTTCAACAGTGATCTGGGCACCGTTTTTAAAATCTTCGTTAATGTATTGTACATCTTTTACAGACTGATCGATCTTCCATTTATTGATAAACCATCCTCTCCAGAACCAGTTCAGTTCTTCTCCGGAAACATTTTCCATAGTGTGGAAGAAATCCCAGGGCGTAGGATGCTTGAAAGCCCACCGGTTAATATAGGTTTTGAATGCTTTATCAAATTTTTCAGGACCTAAAATTGTCTCTCTTAAAATCTGCAGCCCCATCCCCGGCTTGAAGTAAGCCAAAACTCCTATGCTCCTTTCCTTCATATTATCCGGACCTACCATAACGGGTTCAATATTATCGCCCATCATAAAGGCTCCACTTTTGGCAATATCTTTCTTCCTGTAGTATTCTCCGTTGTTAAAAGCTTTTGTAGATAAATCATTGATAAAGGTATTGAAGCCCTCATCCATCCATGCAAACAGTCTTTCATTGGAACCTACGATCATCGGGAACCAGTTGTGCCCGAATTCGTGATCCGTAACTCCCCAAAGGTCTTCACCTGCGGAATCCATATGACAGAATACAATTCCGGGATACTCCATTCCGCCTTCATTTCCTGCCACATTGGTTGCTGCCGGATAGGTATATTCATACCATTTCTGGGAATAATGCTCAATAGCCGCTTTTGTATATTCCGTAGATCTCCCCCACGCTTTTTCCCCTGCACTTTCTGTAGGATAAGCTGATATGGCAACAGATTTTTTACCACTGGGAAGGTTTATTTTTGCAGCATCCAGAATAAATGCCGGTGACGAAGCCCATGCAAAATCGCGGGTCTGGTCAATTTTAAATTTCCATGTTTTTGTCCCTGAAGCCTGATTTTTCCCGATTTCGGATTCCGGACGGATCATAACTGTTTTATCACTGTTCCTCGCCTGCTCCCAACGGTTATTTTCTTCTTTGCTGTATACTTCTTTATAGTTCAGAAGCTCTCCGGATGCCACTACATAATGATTGGCCGGAACTGTAATATTAGCGGAAATATGACCATATTCCAGATAAAATTCTGACGCTCCAATATAAGGAAGAGTATTCCAGCCCATTACATCATCGTACACACACATCCTTGGATACCATTGAGCGACCGTAAATATTTTACCGTTTTTAGTATTTTGAACTCCCATTCTGTCTGACCCGTATTCCGGGGAAGTAAAGGAATATTCAATTTTTATTTTAGCAATACCGCCTTTAGCTTTCAGTTCTTTAGGAAGATCGATCTGCATTCTGGTATCGGTAATCGTGTATTTTACATCTTTATCATCAAGCTTTACAGATTTAATTTTATAGCCTCCATCCAGTTCTTCACCGTGAGCCCCGTTTCTGCTTCCTGATGGCGGAACAACGGCATTCCCTCGGGAATCTTTTGAGAATAAATTTTGGTCAAGCTGCAGCCATAAGAAACCTAACTGGTCGGGACTGTTATTGGTATAGGTAATTTCAGCCGTCCCGGCAATTTCATTTTTTACATCGTTAAGACTTACATTCAGATCATAATCTGCCGAGTTCTGCCAGTAAGCATGCCCCGGCTGTCCACTTGCAGAACGGGTTTCTGTACCGGTTTGGGGATAAAAGAAAGGCTTGAATGCTTCTACATAACTGTATTTCGGACTCTCCTGTGCTAAAGCAGATCCTGAGAACAAGAAGACTGCCGCTGCTGCGATAAGGCTTGGAAGTTTATAATTCATTGGAATAAGTTATACTATTTCTGTGATAAGTTATAAAAAAACCCGGAATCGTTACAAATCCGGGCCATTTTTATAAAAATTTTAATTAGTTTGTTTTTTTTGCTTTAATCATCGCTTCCAGTGCATCCCACATTTCTTTTGGAATATCTTCAAGCATATTAAATTCTCCAGCTCCCTGAAGCCATTCTCCACCATCTATGGTCACCACTTCCCCATTCATATAAGCAGAATAATCTGAAACCAGATAAGCAGCCAGGTTAGCCAGCTCCTGATGCTCTCCTACTCTTCTTAAAGGAACTTTTTTTCTCATATCGAATTTTTCCTGAAGGTCTCCAGGAAGAAGTCTGTCCCATGCTCCCTTAGTTGGAAAAGGTCCCGGCGCAATTGCGTTGAAGCGGATCCCGTATTTCGCCCACTCTACCGCTAAAGATCTGGTCATTGCCAGAACTCCTGCTTTGGCACACGCTGAAGGAACCACGTAAGCAGATCCAGTCCATGCATAGGTTGTTACAATATTTAAAACAGTCCCCGGACTTTTGGAATCGATCCAATGTTTTCCGATAGAAAGAGTACAGTTCTTCGTTCCTTTTAAAACAATATCCAAAATAGAATCAAAAGCTGAATGTGTTAATCTTTCCGTCGGAGAAATGAAGTTTCCGGCTGCATTATTCAACAGAATATCAATTCTTCCGAATTCTTTCAACGCAGCTTCTTTCATAGCTTCCACCTCATCCCAGTTTCTCACGTCACAAGCAACACACAGGACTTTTCCGCCAGTCTCCTCTTCCAGTTCTTTTGCCGTTCCCTGTAATTTTTCCAGATTACGGGAAGTGATCACCACTTTTGCTCCCAGTTCCAGAAAATATTTGGTCATTGCTTTTCCAAGGCCGCTTCCGCCTCCGGTTACAATCGCTACTTTATCCTGTAATGCGCCTTCGCGCAACATTGGCTGTGTATATAAATTCATATGATCTTATTTTTTCCTAAAAATACTAAATATTGAATGGATGCCATTGAAAATAATGGGATAAATAATAATGTTATAAATAGTTATTATACTGCTATGTTCAAAATTATAAAAAAATAACCATGTAAAGAATTACATGGTTATTTCTATAATGGCTGGCTGTAAAATTCTATTATGAAACTACTCCTTTGAAAGAAAGTGTTTTCGGGGTTTTGCTATCGCTTGTGGTAACACTCACTGTTTTCATGAATGCCCCTTTGCTCGCTGCATTATAACTTGCTTCTACAAATCCTTTTTTTCCAGGAAGAATGGGTGTTTTAGTATAATCTGCTGTTGTGCATCCGCATGAAGGAGCTACATTTTCAATAACTATAGGCTTTGAAGAGGTATTTGTAAATTCAAATCTGATCAGCTTAGGTTTTCCCTGAGGAATGGTTCCTACGTCTATAGATTCTGATTTCCATTTAATAGCATCTGCAATAGTCTTTACTATAGAATTGCTTTCAACAGGAAATACATTGGCATAAAATGGGGAGAATGCCAAAACTACTAAAAGGGCTGTAATTTTTAATTTTTTCATGAGTATAAATTTTAAGAGTTATAAAATTAAAATAGTCTGTTATTATCTTTTGATATAGCAAATGTAAAGCGGATTGACCATACAACTTGTTAATTGCTATCAAACATTTGTTAACGAGTTGTTAATGATAAAAAATTAATAGATATTTTTGGATAATATTGCTCCAGGAAATGGAAATTAAAAAACTCAATATTATTATAACGCTCGGATTCTTTGCTATCATCGGAATTATGACGGCACAGCTTTTATGGACCCGGCAGGCTTATAATCTTGAAGATAAAAAATTTAACCAGAAGGTTAATATCGCTTTACTGGAAGTTGTGGAAAAATTATCCGGAGGAAAAACTTCTTTTACCGAAAATCCTGTACAGAACATTTCTAATGATTATTATGTAGTTAATATTAATAATGAATTTCATCCTGCAGTTCTCGAGCATTATCTGAGAACAGAATTTACCCGTTTCCAAATCAATACAGATTATGTGTATGCCCTGTACAATTGCCACAGCGACAAAATGATTTATGGAAAATATATGTCGAAAAACCAGGAAGCCCCTAGTGATAAGGTTATTAATTTTCCAAAACATAAAAACCTGATCTATTATTTTTCAATCCGTTTTCCTGACAAAACAACCTATCTGATCAGTTCATTGCGGTTTTGGTACTTGCTTACACTGGCACTTTTCATCATCCTTCTTGTTTATGTTTATTCTATATACACGATTATTCAGCAAAAAAAATTCTCAGAACTGCAGAGGGATTTCATCAATAATATGACCCATGAATTCAAAACCCCTTTATCTTCAATACTCTTAGCATCAGAAGCTTTGAATAAGTATAATATGATACAGGAAAATCCCAAACTGGAAGCCTACACTTCCATCATTATCAATCAAAGCTACAAACTCAATAATCACATTGAAAAAATATTAAATATTGCGAAAAATGATGCTTCAGGACTGTCATTAAAGCCTCAGAAAATAGTACTGCTCCCATTTATCCGGGAAATTGCAGATACCCTACAGCAAAAGAATGAAAACCTCACACTCCATATAGAAATTGAAGATAACCCTTCAATTATTGCAGACGAATTTCACTTTACAAATATCATTTATAACATTTTGGATAACTCTGTTAAATATTGTGATACAAAGCCCGATATTACCATTTCATCGAATAAAGATTCAAAAGGTTTATATTTAAAGTTTAAAGATAACGGAATGGGGATTCCTGCTAAAAATATCCCTCATATTTTTGATAAGTTTTACAGGGTCAGCACAAAAAAAAATGATGAAGTCAACGGTTTTGGGCTAGGCCTATTTTATGTAAAAAAAATTGTCCAGCAGCATCAATGGAAAATTTCTGTTGAGAATAATCCGGACAAGGGAATTACCGTCACTCTGTTTTTTCCGTTTAATTTTAATAATGTAAGTAATGGAAAAATCTAAAATTTTATATGCAGAAGATGATAAAACTATAGCCTTCCTCATCCAGGACAGCCTGGAAAGCTATTATGACATAGATCATTATCCGGATGGAAAATCCGCTCTTGAGGCCTTCAACAGCCAAAATTTTGACATCTGCCTGCTGGATATTATGATGCCTGAGCTCAACGGATTTGAGCTGGCACAGCACATTCGTACTAACAACTCTGAAATTCCTATTATTTTTATTTCTGCAAAAGCCTTGAAAGAAGATAGAATCAAAGGACTCAAGATAGGCGCTGATGATTATCTGGTAAAACCGTTCAGTATAGAAGAATTAATTTTAAAGATTGAAGTTTTCCTGAAACGCAGCAGAAAAGCTGATATCTCTCCGCTAAAACACAAGGTGGGAAAATATTATTTTGACCCTAAGAACTACACTCTGCAGGATACAGGAAATACCATTACCCTTACACAAAGAGAATCTGATCTGCTCTTATATTTTATCCTTCACAAAAATACAGTTGTTAAAAGACAGGACATACTGAAAGCAATCTGGGGAGATGATGACTATTTTATGGGCCGAAGTCTGGATGTATTTATTTCCAGATTACGAAAGGTATTTGCTGACGAACACAATATAATCATTGAAAATCTACATGGAATTGGTTTCCGGTTTTCTGAAAAATAAATTAAATATACATTTGTCTTACCTATGTAAACCAAGTGCCTTTATTTATCTTTAAATAAGCAGATTGCTTTCCAAAAATATTGGTCTATCCTTATGATAATTAAACGCAAAGCAATACAAAGATTTGTAAATTATTCTTTGATTTTGATTATTTTTATCATTCGAAAATTTACTTATTCATGAAAAATTCGGGAACTTCTGTTTTTCTATTATTTTTATTATTTAGTTTAAATTTTAAAGCTCAACAATTCGAAAAGCTCTATCAATATGTAAATCCATTAATAGGAACCGAAAAAATGGGTCATACCTACCCCGGAGCTACCGTTCCTTTCGGAGCCGTACAGCTGAGTCCGGAAACTGATACGATTTCGTATGAGCTTAATGGAAAATACAACGGCGAGGTTTATAAATACTGCGCGGGATACCGTTATGAAGACAAAACCATTGTAGGTTTCAGTTCTACCCATTTCAGCGGAACCGGACATTCTGACCTCGGAGATTTTCTAATCATGCCAACCGTTGGGAAACTGCAGCTAAACCCTGGAACAGCCTCCAATCCTGAAAATGGCTACCGAAGTAGATTCTCCCATCAAAACGAAAAAGCTGAAGCCGGATATTACAAAGTAAAGCTGGATGATCATAATATTCTTGCAGAACTGACCGCCTCCACAAGAACCGGAGTTCACCGGTATACCTTCCCAAAATCTGATCAGGCCCATATCATTTTAGACCTTACCGCAGGAATTTATAATTATGAAGGCAAAAATGTATGGACTTACGTACGTGTAGAAAATAACGGTACGGTGACGGGCTACCGCCAGACCAATGGCTGGGCAAGAACCAGAACGGTTTATTTCGCGATGAAATTTTCAAAGCCTTTTAAATCATACGGGCAGAAAAACTTTGACGGGCCACAGGTGTACAAAGGCTTCTGGAGAAAATTCGATCAGAATAAAAACTTTCCTGAGATTGCCGGCAAAAACCTGAAAATGTATTTTGATTTCGATACTCAAGAGAACGAAGCTGTCGAAGTAAAGCTGGCCATTTCTCCCGTAAGCCAGACCAATGCATTAGAAAACCTTGAAAAAGAAACCGGAAACCTGTCATTTGATCAGGTAAAGGCAAAAGCCCAGGAAAACTGGAATAAAGAACTTAATAAAATTGTCATCAAAGGTTCCGAAACAGAAAAAATGAACTTTTATACAGCAATGTATCACACTTTTATCAGCCCTACCACTTACATGGATATCAATGGGGAATATAAAGGTTTAGATCAGAATATCCACAAGGCAGAAGGTTTTACCAACTATACCACTTTCTCCATCTGGGATACGTATCGCGCTCTTCATCCCTTCTTTAATATCATCCAGCCTAAACGGAATAATGATATGGTAAAATCGATGATGGCTCATTATGATCAGTTCTCCATGAAAATGCTTCCGATATGGTCCCATTATGCCAACGACAACTGGTGTATGAGTGGCTATCACAGTGTAAGTGTAGCAGCCGATGCGGTGATCAAAGGAAATTATAACGGCGATCCCAAAGAAGTATTGAAAGCATGCATTGCAACAGCTAATAAAAGAGATTATGAAGGCATCGGATATTATATAGATATGGGGTATATTCCGGCTGAAAAAAACGGAACTTCAGTTTCCAATACCCTGGAATATGCTTATGATGACTGGGCGATTGCCCAACTCGCAAAACATGTAGGCGAAACAGGAATTTATAATCAATTCATCAAACGTTCTGAAAACTGGAAAAATAATTTCGATCCTAAAGCAGGTTTCATGCGTCCCCGGTTAGCAGACGGCAGCTTTAAAAAAGATTTTAATGCGCTGAGTACTCACGGGCAGGGCTTCATTGAAGGAAATTCCTGGAACTACAGCTTTTTTGTTCCTCAAAATCCGGATGAATTAATGAAAATGATGGGCGGAAAGAAAAAATTCGCTTCAAAATTAGATGAGCTGTTCACAATGCATCTTCCCGACGAGTTTTTCGCAGACACGGAAGATATTACAAGAGAAGGAATTATCGGCGGTTATGTTCACGGAAACGAGCCGGCTCATCACGTTGCCTATTTTTACAACTGGGCTGGACAGCCCTGGAAAACCCAGGCTCAGATCCGCCGTATTCTAGAAATGCAATACAAAGCTACACCGGATGGACTTGGTGGAAATGATGATGCAGGACAGATGAGTGCATGGTATATTTTAAGCTCGCTCGGATTTTACCCTGTAGCACCCGGTTCTGAAGATTATGCGATTGGAAGTCCGGCTGTGGACCATGCAGTTCTGAATTTGGAAAACGGTAAAACGTTTGAAATTGAAGCCGTTAATCAGAGTTCAAAAAACGTGTATGTTGAAAAAATTCTGCTCAATGGCAAAGAAATAAAAAACTTCACACTGAAACATTCTGAAATTATGAATGGTGGAAAGTTGAGTTTTTATATGAGTGCTAAGGCTGGAAAATAATCCTTGCAAAATTTTGAACCTTAGGATTAATAAAAGTGTCATCCGTAATTTGCATACGATAATCATCATTTTGCATACATCGGCCTGCTAATTTCTGCTGAATTTTGTCATGTTAAAAATCAACAGAATATGAACAAAATAAAATTAGGAAATCAAGGGCTACACGTTCCGAATATCGGTTTGGGATGTATGGGCATGACAGGTTTTGAAGATGCCAATATGTATGGTAAGGCCGATGAAAAGGAAGCAATTGCAACCATTCACCGTTCTTTGGAATTGGGTGGGAATTTTCTGGACACGGCTGATTTGTATGGCCCATTTAAAAATGAACAGCTTATTGCAAAAGCCATTGGAACAGATCGTAACAAATACATCATTGCCACAAAATTTGGCTGGGAAATCGATGATAATGATAAGGTGACCTGGGCGATTAACGGAAGCAAAAATTATGTAAAAAAAGCAGTCGAGCGCTCACTTAAAAATCTTAAAACAGATTATATAGATCTTTATTACATGCACCGTTTGGATAAAAATACTCCGATTGAGGAAACGGTGGGGGCAATGAGCGATCTTGTGAAAGAAGGAAAAGTTGGCTATATCGGTTTGTCGGAAGTATCTTCAGAAACGGTAAAAAAAGCACATGCAGTTCATCCGATTACTGCTGTACAGAGTGAATTTTCTTTATTTGAAAGAACAGTAGAAGAAAAAGGTGTAATCAAAACTTTAAATGAATTGGCCATCGGTTTTGTGGCATATTCACCTTTGGGACGAGGGTTTTTATCCGGACAGATCCGTTCTGTTGATGATTTACCCGAAAATGATTTCCGTAGAGGAATTCCCCGTTTTCAGGAGCAACATTTTCATAAAAATCTTGAATTGGTGGAAGCCATTGAAAACCTTGCGAAAGAAAAGAATGTTACATCAACTCAATTGGCATTGGCATGGATCATCAGCAAAGGGATTGTACCGATTCCGGGAACTAAGCGCAGAAAATATCTTGAGCAAAATATTGAAGCTGGTACAATTGTTTTAAATGAAGCCGAACTTCAAAGAATAGAAAACATCGTACCTTTAGGAACAGATACAGGTGCTCCTTATGACGAATTCAGTATGGGACTTTTAGATTATTAAACTATAATTTACACTGATGAATACAATTTCTTCGATTTCAGCATTTCACCGGTTACTTTCGTTGCCTGAACCAAAGCATCCTTTAGTAAGTGTTATCAATTTATCCGAAAGTATTTTTTTGGAAGATGAAGTCTGGAAGGGTTTTGTTAACAGATTTTATTGTGTGGCTTTAAAAAGAGAAGTGAAAGGAAAAATAAGATACGGACAGCAGCATTATGATTATGACAAAGGAGTCTTAAGCTTTACAGCGCCCAATCAAGTCCATTATTTAGATTTGCAGAATATGGAATGTGGTTCAGGATACTTATTAATTTTCCATGAAGATTTTTTACTGAAACATCCTTTGGCAAATACAATTTCAGGTTTCGGCTTTTTCTCTTATGCTGTGAATGAAGCATTACATTTATCTGAAGATGAAGAAAATAATTTGATCGAAATTTTACAGAAAATCGATGAAGAATGTCAGTATATCGACAGACATACACAGGAAATTATTTTATCTCAAATTGAGCTGCTTCTCAGCTATTCCAACCGTTTTTACGAGCGACAGTTTATCACCCGGAAAAATAATAATCATCAGTTATTGGTAAAATTTGAGCGTTTTCTGAATAATTATTTTGATGATGAACAATCAGCAGAAAAGGGACTTTTAACCGTACATCAGATTGCAGAATCGATGAATCTTTCTCCCAATTATCTGAGTGATTTTCTGAGAATTCATACCGGACAGAATACACAGCAGCATATTCATGAAAAGCTGATTAATAAAGCAAAAGAAAAGCTTTCAAACACCGATCTTTCTGTAAGTGAGATTGCTTATATTTTAGGTTTTGAACATTCTCAATCTTTTAGTACACTTTTTAAAAAGAAAACCAAAATGTCGCCTTTGGAATTCCGACAATCTTTTAATTAAATTTAATTTCAAAGAATAAACTCTCACAGATAGAACGAATTCAGCAGATGATTGCATTAAGAAATCTACTTTATCTGCAAAATCTGCGAGAGAAAAAAACATAAAAAGACTGCTGGTTTGCAGTCTTTTTATGAATAAGTTTTGGCTAAAGCCACTTTGACTTTTCAAATTAAAAAAACGGGCTAAAGCCCGTTCCTATTTATAATTATTGTGAAAATTTTATTTCAATTTATTCCTGAACTTCAAAAAGCAATCGCTCCCCTAACTTTTCTTCCGTGATCTTTCCATAATCATAGGCAAGATGCCCATTAACAAAAGTCTGCGTCACTTTAGAGTGTAAATTCATTCCTTCCAGCGGGCTCCAACCACATTTGTAAAGAAGATTGTCTTTAGCTACAGTCCAGTCCGCATTTAAATCAACCAAAACAAGATCTGCTTTATATCCTTCTCTTACAAAACCTCTTTTCTCAATTCTGAAAAGTATTGCCGGATTGTGGCACATCTTTTCAACAATCTTTTCCAAAGAAATTTTTCCGGAGTGATAATTTTCCAGCATTACCGGTAACGAATGCTGTACCAAAGGTGCACCGGAAGGACATTTTGTATATACATTCTGTTTTTCTTCCCAGGTATGAGGGGCGTGATCCGTGGCAATGACATCTATTCTGTCATCCAGCAATGCTTCCCAAAGTCCGTCTTTATCTTTTTGAGTTTTTACTGCCGGGTTCCATTTAATTAATCCCCCTTTTGTTTCATAATCTTCATTGGTAAATGTAAGGTGATGGACACACACCTCAGCTGTAATTTTTTTATCTTTTAAAGGAATATCATTTCTGAACAGCTCCATCTCTTTTGCTGTTGAAAGATGGAATACGTGAAGTCTTGCTCCTGTTTTTTCCGCCAATTCAATTGCTTTGGAAGAAGATTTATAACACGCTTCCTCACTTCTGATCAGGTGATGGAATTTTACAGGAATATCCTCCCCGTATTCGTCAATATATTTCTGGGTATTGGCTTTGATTGTCGCTTCATCTTCACAGTGAACAGCAATCAGCATTTTTGTGCTTCCAAAGATATTCTCCAGTGTTTCAGGATTGTCTACGAGCATATTTCCCGTAGAAGAACCTAAAAATAATTTAATCCCCGGAACATTTCTGGGATTTGTTTTTAAAACTTCCTCCAGGTTATCATTTGTTCCGCCCATCATAAAACCATAGTTAGCGTATGCTTTTTGAGCCCCGATTTCATACTTATCTGCCAATAATTCCTGAGTAACAGCATTAGGAACTGTATTTGGCTGGTCTATAAAGCTTGTAACTCCTCCGGCAATGGCAGCTCTGGATTCAGTTTCAATATCTCCTTTGTGCGTCAGTCCCGGATCCCTGAAATGAACCTGATCGTCTATTACGCCTGGCAGAAGATATTTTCCGGAACCGTCAATGATCCGATCTGCTCCCTCAGAAATATTGGGGTTTATTTTAGAAATCAGGTCATTTTCTATTAAGATATCGCTTTCGAAGATCTTACCTTCGTTCACAATCTTTACATTCTTGATTAGGGTCTTCATTTTTAGTTTAGAAATTAGATGTTAGAAGTTAGAGATGTCAGAAAATTTTTAAGTCAGAAAATTATAAGTGATTGGTAAACTGCAATCACTAATTTCTAACTTCTAATATCTAACATCTACAAAAAACAAAATTAAGGTTTATGAATGAATTTTAATGTCGCTGATTATAAATCAATTTCTAAATATTTACATTTGCATAAAAATTTCACACATTGAAAAAACTTCTCAACGAGACAATTATATATGGAATTGGGGCCATTATGCCGAGGATAATTGTAGTATTGCTTAATTATTTGTTCATTAAAAATATCAACAACAGCGATTTTGCAATATTTACCAATCTTTACGCATTAATTTCATTTGTAAACATTGTTCTTTCCTTTGGCTTTGAAACTGCCTACTTCAGATTCTCATCTGATAAGGATAATGAGCAGAAAGTTTTCAACACATCATTTTGGTTTTTGACAGGACTATCAACTGTTTTTTTAATCCTCGTTTTACTGTTTAATCAACCAATTGCCAATGTTTTCGGATATGAAAAAACGCCTGAATTTATCAAATGGTTTGCATGGATTGCTTTCTTTGATAACCTTCTCGTTATTCCTCTGGCGTGGTTCAGGTTTCATAATAAACCCATAAAATATACTGCTATCCGAGTGATACAGGCTGTTTTCCAGAGTATTTTCGCAATTGCGTTATTCCTTTATATTCCGCAGGAATTTTCATTTAAATTAGGTTTAAAAGAAAAAGTTGCCTACCCTTTCTTCAGTAATTTAGCTGCAAGTGGTTTAGGATTTTTACTTGTATTACCCATTATTTTAAAGGTGAAGTTTCAGTTTTCAAGAGACCTCTTCCTTCAAATGATTAAGTATTCCTGGCCGGTAATGATAGCAGGGTTAGCCTTCATGGTGAATGAAAACTTTGATAAGTTTATTCAGAAATTTATCATTAATGATGCTGAAGCGGGAGCTTATGGAGGCTGCTATAAAATGGCTGTTCTTATGACTCTTTTTGTTACGGCCTACAGAATGGGAATTGAGCCTTTCTTCTTTAAACAAATGCAGAATGAAAATGCTAAACTCACGTATGCAAAAGTCACTGAATACTTTTCGTTTTTTGCGTCCGTAGTTGCTTTAGGAATTATTGCCAATGTTTCATGGATAAAACTGTTATTAGTTCCCAATAGCAGTTATTGGATTGCTATCAATATCATTCCCATCATTGTAATTGCCAATTTATTCTTCGGAATTTATTATAATCTTTCTACTTGGTATAAAGTAACGGACAGAACAAGAGTTGGAACTTATATTTCCTGGACCGGTGCAGTTATTACTATTGCTTTAAATTTTTTATTTCTAAAAAAATATGGTTTCATGGTATCTGCCTGGGTAACTCTGGCCGCTTATTTTATCATGATGGTTCTTTCCTATTTTTTAGGCCAAAAATACTACCCTATTCCTTACAGAATGAAAAAAATATCATTTTTCATTATCCTGTTAGCGGTTTTCAGTTATATAATTGTGGAATTATTCGATTACAATTTCTGGATCGGAAACCTTTTATTCCTTATTTATGCAGGTATCCTGATATATTCAGAAAAAGATCTGCTGTTATCAAGAATCAGGAAAAACTAATTTATGGCCTCTAATTTGATACTATTGAGTTCTTTTAAAAAAATTAAACAGAAGATTAATAAAGATGATAATTATTACGATCAGCAATGATTTTAATGATTATCTTTAGCCTAATCAAAATAACAAAATAATAAATAAACATTGTCATATCATTTATGAAAATAATTGTTCCTATGGCTGGACGTGGTTCCAGATTACGTCCACATACACTGACAGTTCCAAAACCTCTTATCCCGATTGCTGGGAAACCCATCGTACAAAGACTGGTAGAAGATATTGCTAAGGTGGCAGGTGAAAAAATTGAAGAAGTAGCATTTATCATCGGGGATTTCGGGCCGGAGATTGAAAAATCTCTTCTTCAGATAGCCGAAAAACTGGGAGCAAAAGGCAGTATATATTACCAGAATGACCCACTTGGAACAGCACATGCTATTAAATGTGCAGAGGACTCTATGCAGGGAGATGTGGTAATTGCTTTTGCAGATACTCTTTTCCGTGCAGATTTCCAGCTGGATAAAAATTCGGATGGGGTGATCTGGGTAAAAAGCGTTGAAGATCCTTCAGCTTTCGGAGTGGTAAAATTAGATAATTACGGTTTTATTACCGACTTTGTTGAAAAACCTCAAACTTTCGTTTCAGATCTTGCTATTATCGGTATTTATTACTTCAACAGTGCTGAAAAACTGATGAACGAGATCAATTATATTATGGATAATAATATAAAAAACGGTGGCGAATACCAGTTGACAACAGCATTGGAAAACCTTAGAGCAAAAGGAGCAAAATTCACTTTAGGAAAAGTGAATGACTGGATGGACTGCGGAAACAAAAATGCTACCGTAGAAACCAACAGCAAAATCCTTGAGTATGAAAGAGAAGCAATGCTTAACCATCCTGCATCAGCAGTTATTGAGAATTCATTAATCATTCAGCCTTGTTTTATCGGTGAAAACGTACAAATTTCCAACTCAAAGATTGGTCCCGGCGTTTCACTGGGAAATAATACGATCATCGTCAATTCCAATATTGAAAATTCTCTGATCCAGGAAAACACAAGAATCAACCACGGGAATCTTTCCAACTCAATGATTGGAAATTCTGCGCAGTACTTTGGAGTTTCCAGAGAGATCTCTTTGGGTGACTACTCAGTTTTAGATTTTTTATCTAAATAAGATCAGAAATAATTAATATAAAATAAGATACATCCAAACCACATAACATCTGTTGTGTGGTTTGGCGTTAATATTGCAGCGTATTTTTTTTAATCGAAAGACAAAATACATGAAAAACTGGATCCCGATACTTCTCCTGTTGCTTACCCTATCATCCTGTAAAACAAGAAATGCAGCTAAAAACAATGGCAGCAATCAGGATAGTACCGTCATAGCAGAAGACAACAGAAATCCCAAAGATGCCAATGAGCCGGTGAGAGACAAACTTACTTTCTATGAGCATGTCCTTCTTCCGCCGAAATTTGATCAGATCAAAATCAACAGTAAAGTCAATGTGGAAACCGGAAACTTTATCCCAACCCTTGATGCTGTCATTTATATTGAAAATGATAAAAAAGTATGGATGAATCTTCAGGCATTTTTATTTACCGTAGCAAGAGGTATCGCTACGCCTGAAGGGATCAAAGGGCAAGACAAAACCAGCAAGACTTACATCGATTCAGATTTTGATTATTTAAATAATTTGCTGAATGTAAATTTCATCGATTACAAATCGCTGGAAAAAATACTGATGGGAAGAACTTTTGTGAAGATTAGTGATTCCCAATATACCCTCACCAAAAACATGCAGGGCTTTAAAATGGTTTCCAATACCAATCAGAAAATTGTCACGGACCAAAAAACCAGAGAGTACAAAATTGAGCTTCAGTATGATACCAATTATGATCTGCTGAGTGTGAATTTAAAGGATGTTTTATCTCCTGATGAATTGGAAATCTCTTACAGCAACTGGGATGAATACAATGGAATCCGCCTTCCAAAAAATGTTAAAATAATTATAAAAGGTTCAAAATCTAGCCAAATTTTACTGGAAAACACGAAATTTGACTTTTCGAGGATGGAAACAGCTTATTCTGTACCATCCAGTTATAAGAAAATTGAGATTAAATGATTAAAAAATTTAGCTTTTTAATAGGTATTCTACTGTTCGGCCTGCATCAGGGACAGCAGAACAAGGAACAGCTTCAGAAACAGAATGCCGATCTTAAAAAACAAATTGTACAGATAAATACAGACCTGGCAAAAACCAGAACTGAATCTAAACTTTCAGTCGCCTATCTTAATAATGTCAATAAAAAACTAACTTTAAGAGAGAAGGTATATACCAACACTCAGAAAGAAAAAAGATTTATTGAAGATGAGATCTATCTGCGTCAGCTGGAAATCAACCGTCAAAATAAAGAACTGGCAGTTCTCAGAAAAAATTATGCTGAAGTTCTTGTCAATGCATACAAAAACAAAGGGGTACAGAACAAAGTAACCTTTATTCTTTCATCCAAAAACTTGGGTGAAGCCATCAGAAGAGTTCAGTACCTGAAACAGTACGCGGACTATCAGGATAAAAAAGCTGCAGAAATAAGCAATGCAGCCGCACAGATTAAAAAATCAATCGCACAGAAACAGAACTCTGCAAGAGAGAAAGAAAATCTTCTGGCTAACCAGCAGAAAGATCTGGCAACCATTAATGCAGAAAGAGCACAGAAAGAACAATTGCTGGCAGATTTCAAGAAAAACGAAGCCAAGCTTACTGTGGAACTTAAGCAGAAGCAGGTTCAGTCTAAGGCATTAGAAGGGCAGATCAGAGCTATCATCGCAGAAGAAATCAGAATAGCAAAAGCGGAAGAAGAAGCCAGAAGAAAAGCGGAAGCTGAAAAAATTCGTATGGCTAAAATAATTGCGGAAAGAGAAAAAGCCAGAATTGAAGCAGAGGCAAAAGCCAGAGCTGAAGCTCTTGAAAGAGAAAGAAAACTGGCAGAAATTGAAGCAAAAAAAGCCGCAGATCTAGCCGCTAAAAGAGCTGAAGAAGAGAAAAAACGTAATGAAGAGGCTGCAAGAGCAGAAGCCAGTGCAAAAGATGAAGCCAGAAGAGTGGCCGCGAAAAAAGCATCTGATGAAGCTAACGCAAGAGCAAAAGAAGCCACAGATAAACTTGTTGCCGCAAGAGCTGCAGAAGCCGCACTGAACAAGAAAAAAGAAGAAGAGAAAAAGGCCGCTGAAACTAAAGCAATGACCAGCTATGGAGTGACTACAACTCCGGGAAGCAGTTTTGCAGACAGCAGAGGAAGACTTGGATATCCTGCAGACAGAGCGGGACAGGTTACCCACCGATTCGGAAGACAGCCACACCCGGTTTTCAAAAATATTGTTGAGGAAAATACAGGGATTAAAATATCAGTTCCATCCGGCACCCGTGCAAAATCTGTATATCCGGGATCAGTCTCTTCAGTATTGGCAAATAGTGACGGAACCAAAACTGTAATGGTAAAACACGGAAACTATTTTACGATCTACTCCAACTTGGGAAGCGTAAGTGTATCCAAAGGACAGCAGGTTTCTTCCGGCACTCCTGTAGGTACGGTAGCTCAGGATTTCGACGGTTCTTATACCCTTGACTTCCAGGTATGGAACGGAAATACGCCAGTTGATCCATTAGGTTGGATTTCATATTAAAAAAAGCGTAACTTTGCAAAAATCTTAAGAGATGAACACACTAACAATACTTGCCTTATCTTGGCAGCACATCCTTATCGTAGCTATACTTTTGGTATTGCTGTTTGGAGGAAAGAAAATTCCGGAATTAATGAGAGGAGTTGGTTCAGGAATCAAAGAATTTAAAGATGCGGTGAAGGAAGAAGACAAACCAGGTTCTGAAAACAAAACCTCTTCTACCAACAATAATACTCCCAGCAACTAAAATTCTTCAGCAATAATGAATTTTACTGAGACTGCATGGAAAGTCTTCAATCAATCTATTGAAGATTATCACGTGTCCGATGACGTTAACACTCTAATTAATAACCCTTTCGAAAAAGACAGTTTGGAACGGATTTT
The DNA here is from genome assembly GCF_037083525.1 of Chryseobacterium sp. CCNWLW53. Taxonomy (NCBI): domain Bacteria; kingdom Pseudomonadati; phylum Bacteroidota; class Flavobacteriia; order Flavobacteriales; family Weeksellaceae; genus Chryseobacterium; species Chryseobacterium sp. CCNWLW53. The sequence continues at coordinate 95,654 of NZ_JBAOJR010000001.1, forward strand.
GTATGCAAAGAACTGGATTGATACCGTTCAATGGCATTTGGAAGATATTATTAGAGATGAAAATATTGATCCTGCTGAAGCTCTTCAACTGAAGAGAACAATAGATGCATCCAACCAGAAAAGAACAGATCTGGTAGAATTTATCGACAGCTGGTTCCTTACAAAGTTTGAAAATATAACTCCCAAACCTGATGCAAAAATCAATACAGAAACACCCGCTTGGGCTGTAGACAGATTATCAATTCTTGCATTAAAGGTTTATCATATGTCATTAGAGGCCAATAGGGAATCCGCTTCTGAAGAGCACCGTGCCAACTGCCAGGCTAAACTGGATGTACTGCTTACTCAGAAAGAAGACCTGTCAACTTCTATTAATCAGTTGCTTACTGATATTGAATGCGGTAATGTTAAGATGAAAGTATACAAACAAATGAAAATGTATAACGATGATAGTCTTAACCCGATCCTTTATCAAAAGGGGCAACAGAAATGAGAAAACTATTTTTTTTTGGAGTACTACTATTAATCATAACTTCCTGCGCAACGGAGAAGCTTAATCTTTCCCCGTTGTCAAATAATTTTTATAGCGAAACTAAGGGTTCTGATTCCGACAGAGGGGCAAAAAAAGGCTTTGATATCAATATCAAAGAAAATGTAAACGCTTCTGAAATTTCAAATCTGATTTCTACTTTTCCAAAGTTTAAGAATAACAGTTTGAATGATGAAGTCACAAGCTTGAAATACAGCCTTCAGAATTATTTATATGCCATTGATGCCAACAATTCGCCGGGAAAAAGCAGAGCCATTAAAAGCTTCGAAAAATCATACAAGAAAATTCAGAAACTTAGACAGCAGCTTGGCAAAGATGATGATGAAGTTCTTAACAGATATCTAGTCCGTCTAAAAACCAATATTTCTGTAATCGAAGATTCTTTAAAAGGAAATTAAAAAACGAACCATTATTAATGATTAAAATTCAGGCAGAAGCCAATGTTCCTACGGAGCACGGCTCTTTCCGAATGATCGCTTTCTCCGAAAACGAAAACGACTGGATGCCACATATGGCCATCGTAGCAGAAAATACAGATTTTTCAAAACCGGTGAACGTACGTTTCCATTCCGAATGCATTACCGGAGAAGTTTTCCATTCAAAAAAATGTGAATGCGGACAGCAACTGGATGCCGCAATGAAATATACCCATGACCACGGAGGGATTATTGTTTATCTTCGTCAGGAAGGAAGAAATATCGGGATCATCAACAAACTCAAAGCATATTCATTGCAGGAAAAAGGTCTTGATACAGTACAGGCTAACCTGCAACTGGGACTTCCCGCTGATGACAGAAACTTTGGAGTAGCTATTGAAATCCTTAATCTTTTAGAGGTAAAAGATATTAACCTTCTGACCAACAACCCAGAAAAGGTAAAATATGTGGTAAACAGCAATATTAACCTCAATTCCAGGATTCCTCTACAGATTCCTGCCAATGAGATGAGTAAGGGCTATTTAAAAACAAAAAAAGATTTCTTTGGCCATCTTCTGGATGACAATGATAACTAATAAAAAACAAAGCTTCAGAAAATTCTGAAGCTTTTTTCATAACAAATTCCTTTGGTTAAGAAAATTAATAATACGACTGATAGATGAAGAGTAAGGCGAGATCCTTGTCAAGGTTTTAAACCTTGACAAGGATACTTTCCCGAACTCGAGGTAGTTTAAATAATACAACTATCCTATATTATGTTTTCTCTCCAACAATTTCATACTCCAGGCTTCCTTCTTGACAACATTAAAAAAATCACTTTACCCTGAACTCGGGTTAAAATACAACAAAAGCTCCGGAATTTCTCCCGGAGCTTTTTTAATAATTATAAAAAACTGAAAAGATATTTCTTAAATTAATTCACTTTGATAGTTTGCACTTTAGTGTCATCAAGATTGTAATACTTAACTACTGCGTTGTAATCACTGTAATCTACAGCCGCTTGTTTATTTTTTGCACCACCAACACCTGTCGCGCTAGCAGGAACAAGTACAATTCTAAAAGTCTGATTATTTAAATAGGTAGCAATCTCGCCAGATGTAAGATCTGTTGGCAGATTAAAATTCTCGTCATCAATTCTAATCTCTACATTTTGAGCATTAAAAACAAAATTGTAATCAAATACTCTATTTGTCGGCTTACCAGCTACATCTGGTATGTAAACAGATTTTGGAATTTGCTGCCAAACATTGCCAGAAACCAATCTATAGACTAAAACCACATCTGTACTTGGAATATTAAGTCCTTGAGAAATAGTGTAGTTACCACTACTTGAAAAAGAACCTGTAATATCTTTCATTTGTGAAATTGTATCATAATCAACAGCCTGTACAACATCATCATCATTGTCGCAGCTATAAGCAGTAAAACCTACAGCACCCAGGAATAAAAAGAGAAGTATTTTTTTCATTTTTAGAAAAGTTTAGTTATTATTTATAAAGCGTATTCAAATCATATACCAAAAATTGCAAAAACTTTGTTTTCATCATTTTTTTAATTGTATTTTTGTTCTTATTCAAAAGATCATGAAGAAATTGTTATATACTTCCCTATTTATTTTTTCATTAATAAGCTTTACAGCCCAAGCTCAGTACCAGCCCAAAAACATTTCCGAAGAAGACCTGAAAAAAGCTCATCACTGGGTGAATAAAACCTACAGATCACTTTCTCAGGATGAAAAGTTGGGGCAGCTGTTTATTGTAGCTCTTTATACGAATAAAGGTGAAGACTATATTAACCAGATCAGAAATATTGTGGTTAATGATAAGATCGGAGGATTAATCTTAATGCAGGACGACGCTGCCAGAGAAATCAACCTGGTTAATGAATTCCAGCAGAAATCAAAAATTCCGATGATGATCGGGATGGATGCAGAATGGGGCTTGTTCCAAAGAATTGCCACAGCACATAAATTTCCATGGGCGATGACCCTAGGAGCAATACAGGATAAGAACCTTATTTACCAGATGTCCGCCAAGATAGCAGAAGATTGCCACAGAATGGGGATCAACTGGGATTTCGCACCGGTTGTTGATGTAAATACCAATCCGGATAATCCTATTATCGGAAACAGAAGTTTCGGTTCAGAAGTAGATAATGTGATCAGTTCTGCATTATCTTATTCCAACGGTCTTCAGGATAATACGATTCTTGCCGCTATCAAACATTTCCCGGGACATGGCGATACCAGTACAGATTCTCACTTGGATCTGCCTGTAGTTTCGCATAGCTTAGAAAGATTAAATACTGTTGAATTGGCTCCTTTTAAAGCTTTAATGGACAAAGGAATCGGTGGTGTGATGGTAGCTCACTTATATGTGCCGAGCCTTGAATCCGGCAAAGGAATTCCTGCTTCGGTTTCTAAAAACATTATTACAGGCGTATTAAAAGATAAACTGGGCTACAAAGGTTTAATCATTACCGATGCGCTGAACATGGGTGCTGTAGCTAATAAATATAAGCCGGGGCAACTGGATGCACTTGCTTTTAAAGCTGGAAATGACATCATGCTTTTCTCTCAGGGAGTTTCGGAAGGAAAAAAATTAATTCAGAAAGCTATTGAGAACGGTGAAATTCCACAATCAAGAGTGGAAGAAAGTGTCAAGAAAATTTTACTTACAAAATATTTTTTGGGGCTTAACCAATACACTCCGAAAAATCCCGCAAATATCAACAACGACCTGAACAATGATTCTCACAAAACATTGGTACAAAATCTTTATGCCAATGCACTTACTTTATTAAAAGATGATCAAAAACTGCTTCCTGTTACTGGAAAACAGATTTATTATGTTCCGCTGGAAGAAGCACCTTATCAGACTTTCGCTAATCAGCTGGGATCAACTGTCATGATCAAAAAAGCAAATGAGATTAATACAATTCCTGCAGGTTCTACCGTAATCGTAGGATTTCACAAGGATAATTCAACAGCGTATAAACCTTATAAAATTTCGGCAGAATCTAAGAAAGTTCTTGCTGATCTTACCAAAAATCAAAAAGTTATTTTAAGTGTTTTCGGAAGCGCTTATGCTTTAAAAGACATTGATATTACAAAAGTATCTACCGTTCTTGTCGCCTATGAAAATAATGACGACTCTATGACGGCCGCAGCCAATGCTCTGAACGGAAAAACAAAAATATGGGGCAGGCTGCCTGTTCTGGTCAATGATCAACTGAAAGCAGGCATGGGGATCGATAGTGTTCCGGCTTCAGCTTCAAATACCACAGTTTTTACAACATCAAAACAACAATAATCTAATGAAAATAGGCATACTTTGCTATCCAACATACGGGGGAAGCGGAATCGTAGCAACAGAACTGGGAATGTCCCTGGCCAATAAGGGCTATGAAGTCCATTTTATAAGTTCTGCGCTCCCTGCAAGACTAGACATTACCAACCCGAACATTTTCTTTCACAGAGTGAATGTACAGACCTATCCGCTTTTCCAATATCAGCCTTATGATATTGCGCTAAGTTCGATGATCTATCGTGTAGTGAACCTTTATAAGCTTGACCTGTTACACGCTCATTATGCCATTCCATATGCCTACGCTGCATTTACTGCCAAGCAGATGCTGAAGGAGGATAATAATGATATTCCATTGGTAACTACGCTGCACGGAACAGATATTACTCTTGTGGGACAGCATCCAAGCTATAAACATGCCGTAGAATTTTCCATCAACCAGTCAGACGCTATTACTTCGGTTTCTGAAAGCCTGAAAAAGGACACCCTGCAGTTTTTCAATATCAAGAAAGAAATACAGGTGATTACCAATTTTATTGATAATTCTGAATTTGATGACTGCACAGAATGCCAGAGAACCCAGTTTGCCAATCCGGACGAAAAAATTCTGATCCATGTTTCCAATCTTCGTCCTGTAAAGCGTGTAGAGGAAGTATTGCAGATATTTAAGAGCGTTGAGAAAAAAGTAAAATCAAAACTGATCATCATCGGTGAAGGACCGGATATGGAAAAAGTGAATCAGTTTTTAGAAGAAAATCCTGAGCTTATTTCAAAAATCCGCTTATTAGGAAAAGTGAATGATCTGTATAAGATTCTGCAGCTGTCTGATGTATTTTTACTTCCTTCCGAGCAGGAAAGTTTCGGTCTGGCAGCTCTTGAGGCAATGGCAGCTTACACCCCTGTAATCAGCTCCAATGCGGGCGGAATTCCTGAAGTAAATATACAGGGTGAAACAGGATTTCTGGCTGAAATTGGAAATGTAGAGGCAATGAGCAATTACACCATCAAGCTACTAAGCAATGATGAGCTTTTAACCAAAATGAAAAAAAATGCGAAAGATCAGGCTATAAAATTCGATTTGAAAAACATTCTTCCTATATATGAAGAAATGTACAGAACGACTATAGAAAATTTCAAAAAAGAGCCGGCGAAAGTATAATATTTCTATTATATTTATCGTCACTATGACGGAAAAACTGCTTCAATATCTTTGGAACTATAAGGTTTTCAAACATTTCGACTTCAAGGATATTGAAGGGCATTCCGTTGAGATCATCAGCTTTGGAAAGTGGAACACGAATGCGGGTCCGGATTTCCTCGATGCAAAAATTAAAACAAAAGATCTGGTTATTGCCGGAAATATCGAATTGCACCTTCGAGCCTCCGACTGGGTCTTCCATAACCATTCTCAAGACCCCAATTACCAAAATATTATCCTCCACGTTGTTTACCAGAATGATGCTGAGATCGATGACCTTATCTCTAAAAACGTTCCTACACTGGAACTGAAAGACCATATTGACCAGAACATTCTCTGGAAATACGAAAAAATGATCAATGGGACTCAGTTTATTCCCTGCGAAAATATTTTTGATCCCAATAAAATTCCTCTTAGTTTTCATGAAACCAATGTTCTTAAAAAGCTGGATGAAAAGTCTCAGGAACTGGAAAAAAGCTTAGAAAAGTATAAGAACAATTTTGAAGCGGTGCTTTTTCACAGTCTCGCCTATTCTTTCGGATTAAAAGTAAATGCCCATATGTTCAGACAGATTGCTGAGTCCATAGATTTCAGTTTTGTTAACAAAATCCGCCAGAATGAATCACAGCTGGAAGCCTTATTATTTGGTATTTCAGGATGGCTAGAGCATCCAAAAGACGAAAAAATGCTAATGTGGAAAAGGGAATTTGAATTCATCAGAAAAAAGTTTAGCATACCGGATCTGACATTACATCCTAAGTTTTTAAGGCTCCGTCCGCCCAACTTCCCCACGATCCGTCTCTCCCAGCTGGCAGATCTTTACTATAGGCATCAGAATCTGTTTTCCAAGATCATTAAAGCTGATAACATAGATAAACTTTACGAAGTCTTTGAACCGGTAAAAGCTTCGGAATATTGGGATTTTCATTTTAATTTTGGGACCCTTTCAAAATTCCAGCCAAAAACATTGAGCAGGGATTTCATTGAACTGGTGATCTTAAATACAGTGCTTCCTTTAAAATATACTTATCATAAATACCATAATGATGAAACAACGGATGAGATACTGGAGCTGTACAGAAACTTGACCGCTGAAAAAAATTCTGTAACCTCCGGATGGAGAAACCTTGGACTGAAGGTTAAAAATGCACTGGAAAGCCAGAGCCTTATTTTTCATCATAAAACCTCGTGTGAAGAAAAAAATTGCTTAAATTGCGGTATTGGATTTAAACTTTTAAAAGAATCTTCAAATGTTTGATAATATCCGCCACAAAATGGAACGAGAATGGTTTGGTGTTCTTACGAGAATGGGAGCTAAACTGGGGATTCCTGTATCCAAATTAAGGATCTTCTTCATCTATTCTACTTTTGCAACTGCCGGATTTTTCTTTCTGATCTATCTCGGGCTCGCATTTACGCTTTGGATCAAAGATATTTTTATTACAAGAAGACCTAGTGTTTTTGATTTATAATTATGGAATTTTTACCGATTACTTCTGCCGAAGACTATAGAGTCCAAGACATTTATACATCTTACTCCAGCACTTTTCCTACGGATGAGCAAAGGGACTGGAAACAATTTACCGCCTTATTTTCAAACCCTCATGTAAAAGTAATTTCTGTATTTCATGAATCCCAGGCTATTGGCTATCTTATTATCTGGGAGTTGAGTTCTTATGTTTTTGTAGAACATTTTGAAGTTTTCGAGGCATTCAGAAGTCAGAAATTGGGATCACATATTACAGGGTATCTGTTTAAAAATTATCCGAGGATTATTTTAGAAATAGAACCTGATCATTTGGGTGACGATGCGAAAAGACGCTATTCTTTTTATCAGAAAAACGGATTTACCCTGATCGATGAAATGTATGTACAGCCGAGTTATGGTGAAGGGAAAAAGCCTCTTGATCTTTGGCTGCTGGCCAATTATACACCCGACGATATTAAACGTGTAAAAGATGAAATTTATGATGTTGTGTATCACTAAAATATAAAAACCGCCGGAGAATTTCCGGCGGTTTATTTTTTTGACCACCCTGTCAGGTCTTCGATCTGTCACCCCTCCGGAGGAGGGGAATAGATAGGCGATTATTTACAGAGGTTTTTAGTTGACTTCATATTCCAGTTTTATGGTAATATTGGCTTCTTTTTCTTTGGAAGAAGTATTGAATGTTCCACCGTAGGAATAATCTTCATTGGAATTGGGCTCGGTAATCTGAATAACACCCATTGTGGCCTTTTTAAGATTTCCTAGGCTGCTTCCTGAATTTTCCGCAATTTTCTCAGCTCTTTCTTTAGCATCTTTAGTTGCGCTGGCGATCATTTCCTGTTTTACTGTTGCCAGTTTGGTATAAAAATAAGATGGTGCTGAGGATGTAAATTCTATCCCCCGATTGATGATCTCTGTAATATTTCTGGACAGATTCTCAATTTTTACAACTTCTTTACTTTCAATAGATACTTTTTGGGTAAGATTATAGCCAGAGAATTCACCCTGAACATAATTCCCATTAGAATCATTATAACTTCTGAACTGTTTTTGAATATCTACAGAAGAAAACACGATTTCGTTTTGTTTAATGCCCTTTGAAACGAGATAATCATTAATCACCTTCCTGTCTATGGCCAGCTCATCATAAGCCGCTTTTAAATCGGAATTATTTTTGGAAAAACTTCCGGACCATGTGATCAGATCGGAAGTAAACTGTTTGGTGCCCAATCCTGTTACGGAAATGGTATTTTCAGATTTATTTCTGTTTTTAATAGCATTCCCTAAAAAGCCAAGCCCAAGGACAAATCCCAGTGCTCCGACTGCTACCGCAATAATATTTTTATTCATAGAAATTGTGATTGATTAATTTAAGTAAGAGTACATCAATTTTTATTCCGAATTTTAAGAATTCTTTAACATTATTGCTGTATTTTTTTCTGCTTCAATCTTTCAAGGTAAACAGGCATAGTTTCTTCCATTCTCAATAACACTCCGGATAAATTTTTTGCTTTTACATAAGTGCGCACCTGGGGTTTAGCCTCAAAGGAATACTGTATAAACTCTGAAATTCTTTCTTCCGGGATTCCCGCCTGGGTAAAGTATTCATTATCCACTCTGTTTCTTACCCATGCAATATGTTCCTGCAGATCATCATACCTGTATTGTCTTTTCTGGCGCCTTGCTTTTCCGCTTATCAGATCATAAGCTCCCTGTACATCCAGGCTCCCTAAAAGTATCGGAATAAGCACCTGCTTCACTTCTGCCGGCTTTTCCCTCATTTTCCCGACGGGTTGGGGTAAGCCTACTGCCTGGCGTACCATCTCACCTTTATCTACTTTTGAGGCCAGCCTTGAATCCGTCTCAAGATCTCCGGTTAGTTTTTTAACTACCTTTACTTCTTCAATTTCTTTTGGGATCGGAATCAGAACAACCAAAAGCTGAGAACTGAAACCATTAGCGGGAACTGTAGCAGAAACCCTCCTGAAATCTGCTTTTACAAATCTCAACTCATCATTTGGATTAGCTTCAATAGAGAACTGCCCTATAGAATTGGAATAGGTTTTTTGGTCATTAGACATGTTGATAACAATCACTGAACTTAGGTTTTCGCCACTATCATCGGTAATACGGCCCGTAACTGTCTGCTGTGAGAAAAAATTATTAAACATGAATACAAGAAGAAATGAAACTTTTCTCCAGTCATTAATGCCAATATTTCCACCTACAAAGTTCATCCTCTTATTCGTTAAGATTAAATACTGTCCAGTTTATGGGTTTTTCTGTATTCTGCAAAGGCTACTTTTAATTCATACTCTACAATATCTGCCTTAAAGTTTTTCCTGTATTTTTTTGCCATCATCCGGGTATCATTAGCATAGATTAAAAAATAATCTATCTGATCTTCATCCATGCCATATTTTCTCAGAAACTGTAAGTCTATTTCTTCCTTTACTCTTTTGATAAAATCCTGTGTTTCCGTATAATTGGCTTTGGTAATTTTAAGTTCTGTCGCTTTTTTGAACAAACCTACAGCAGCATCCAAAACTCCTAAAATACTTACCTGCCCGGCATTATAATCAGGTTTAAAGGTTTTTGAAACCGTATTATCCGGTAAAGCTTCATTCAGTGGGCTTTTCATATACTCATCCAACTCTGATCTTAAAGACACCACTTTTCTGGATTCATTAAGATGCCTGTTGTCTCTTTCCAGATTACCCGTAGGTTTATATGTGATCTTTACTTCAGGGATTTCTATTTCAGTTTTGTCAAGGCTTATTATTAAAGGAGAACTGAAATCTTCCTTCCTCATCTTTCTATCAAAACGGTAATATCCTTCTTTTACAAATCTAAGTTCATCATTTTCCGATGCTTCTATCGTAAAGTTCCCCGAAGTATCACTCAATGTGCTTTTCCTGTTGGAAACATTGATAATTAAAACCGGGTTTATATTTTTTTTGCTGTTATCTGTCACTGTTCCGGTTATCTGCTGCTGGGAAAAATATTCTGCCGAAACAAAAAAAGGAATTACGTAAAGGCTTTGTTTAATATAAGTTCTCATCTATGTTTATCTTTGAGTCTGTGGAGCGCGGTAAGAGGAAATTCTCGTCAGTACAAAACGTTGAAATCTATAAAGATCAGCATCACTGCAGAAACCATATTTCAGGATAGCTTTCCTTTCAAAGCCACCGGCCAGAACATAGCTTATAAAATGATCTATCTGAGATTTTTCAATTTTTAAATCCGTGAAGTATTCCTCACCAAGAGCTGTTTTCAGATAACTGCCAAGATCAATATCATCCCATTTGTTTTTCACTTTCCCAATAGAAAATCCCTGCCCTTTTGGCTGTACAAATTCTCCGGGTTTCGCTGCCAGTATTCTTGGGTCTGATTTCCGTGCAATATACCCGTCAATATCTTTGATTAGCTTTTCAACTTTTTTAGGTCTGTTCAGGTTTTTTGCATCTATTTTAAGATCACCGGTAATTCCCTGCTTGATTTCTACTTCGGGAATCAATATCGTGGCTCTTTCTAAAGTGATATTAATGGGAGATTCTATATTTTCCTTGGAAACTTTTTTAACGAGGCGTTCGTAGCCTGCCTTTACAAAGCGAAGTTCATCCCCTGCTCTTCCGGAAACCATAAAGTGTCCGTCCCGGTTCGTAATCGTTCTTTCATCAGTCCTGATATTAATTACAGTTACATCCGGGATTTCTGAACTATCTTCAGAAACTACTTTTCCAAAAATATAATTTTGGGCATGGGTGTTTATGAAAAAAAGAGTAGTAAGAAAAAAGAGTAGTTTAAATTTCACGGACAGTTTTTTATAGAGCAAATCTAAAATTATTTTTAAATTAAATGGTAAGTTTAACCACAGTTAACGTGTTTTAGGATTTCTTTTTGATTTTTGCTTGAGAAACTGTTAAATCGCCACTCTGAATTGTTAAAATTTCACTTAAAAATTAGCTAACTTGCAGTCTCAATTCTAAATTCAGCAATGCAAAATTCTTATACAGTGATCAATGCTTCAGCCGGGTCGGGGAAAACATATGCCCTTGTCCAGAGGCTTCTGATGATCTGTCTCCGCTACCCCAATCAACAGCAGTCGATCCGGAATATTCTCGCGCTTACTTTTACCAATAAAGCGGCCAATGAGATGAAGGAAAGAATTTTATCCTGGCTGGGAAAGTTTTCAGCGGATAATTTTGCACAAAACAGTGACCTGAAAAACATTCAGAAAGCATTTGAAGCTGATGGACTGAAAATTACGATTGACGAGCTCCATAACCGTTCCAAGAAACTGCTGGATTATGTGCTTCACAATTATTCAACGCTGAACATCGGAACAATTGACCGTTTTAATTCAAGACTGGTAAGAAGCTTTTCCTACGAATTGGGTTTAGCCAAAAACTTTAATCTTGAAATTGAAGCTGAACCGTTTCTGATCGAAGCTGTAGATAAAATGCTGGACCAAATCGGTGAGAATGAAAATATTTCCAATTCTTTCATGGATTATGTGGATTACAGTCTGGAAAATAATGAAAGGATCAATCTTAATAAAAATCTTTATGATTCTGCAAAAGAGTTTGTAAAGGATATTCACTATGAACATCTGAAAAGCAACAAAAGCTTTGATGACACGAATTACGAGAATATAAAAAATACGCTCAGAAAAGAAATTGTCCAGAATAAAAAACGGTCCGCCGAGCTTGCGGCTCAATCTATTGAGATTTTCCGGTCCAGAAATATTGATATAGAAGATTTTGCACAGGGTAAAAACGGGATCGGAGGATTTTTCACTAAGGTTCAGGATTTTTACAATCAGAAAAGACCGGGATTTCCATTTCCCACAACGCAGGAAGAATCTGTAGTCAACAATTACAGGAAGGGAGCTTCTTCGAAATCCAAAAATAAGGAACCTGAGATCTTCGAGATTCTGGACCAGCTTCTTGACAACAGAATGCAGCTGATCCTTTTATACATTGAAACCCAAAAGAAGGAAAAGATTCTATCTGCCCTTCTTCCGTTAAAGGTGAATAAAGACATTCAGGATGAATTAAAAAAAATTGAGGAAGAAAATGATCTTGTTCTGCTTTCAAAATTCAATATTCTGATCAATGAAAATCTTAAGAATGAGCCATCGGCCTTTATTTATGAAAAGGTAGGATCACAGTTTCAGCATTATTTCTTTGATGAATTTCAGGATACTTCGGAACTGCAGTGGCAGAATTTTATTCCGTTACGTGATCACAGTGTTTCTACAGAAAATACTTCTTTTACGCTTGTAGGAGATCCTAAACAGAGTATCTATAGGTTCCGGGGTGGAGAAAGTAAGCTGATGCTGGATATTATCAACAAAAAAGAATTTTCGCCAAAGGAAGCAGCTCTTCTTGTTTTAAAGGACAACTGGCGAAGTGCTAAAAATATTGTACAGTTCAATAATGAGCTGTACCGGTATCATTCGGAAGGTCTGGAGGAGGAACATCGGAATATTTTCGGGGAAGATGCTGAACAAAGTTCGAAATCCCAGATTGAAGGCCGTGTAAAAGTCAGCCTGATCGAAAATCTTACGAATGAGGATTTTTATAATGATACTTCTGAAAGAATGCGGAAGGACATTCAGGAAAGCCTGGATAATGGCTTTAAGTTTTCTGACATTACAATCTTATGCCGCGGTAATTTTGATATTTTCAGCTATTCTCAAAAACTGGGAAATCTGAAAGTGAACTACCATGGGGAAGAAACGAATATTAAAACAATTTCTGATAAAGGCCTGACACTGGAACTTTCCAATACCTTAAAGGCTGTTATTGAATTTCTTCGGTGGGAAATCAACCCTAAGAACAAGCCCAATCTGATCATGATGATGTATTATCTGAATGCTTTGGGAAGAATTCATATGGCAGATTTCACATTGGAAATGAACAAAATCCTGGAGATAGAAACGCATGAGGAAATTCTTCAGTTTATTCAGAATACCTATTCCCTGAAGCTGAAACAGGACAACTTTCCGAGGTTCAATCTGTATAATTTTGTGGAATATTACATCAATGAATTTGCTGTGGAAAACAAGGAAACAGATTTTCTTTTGAATTTCCTTGAAATGCTTTTCAACTTTACACAGAATGCCGGAGCCAGCACGAAAGAATTTTTGAAATACTGGGATGAAGAGGCTTCTGCTTATACAATCCAGGCTTCGGAAAATATTGATGCTGTGCAGATCATGACCATTCATAAATCGAAAGGACTGGAATTCCCGATTGTATTTATCCCGATGATGAATAAAAACAGGGACAATGAATTCACTAACTGGTTTGACACCAATAATGATGATGCTTTGAAATCAGTCAACATCAATCAGTTCAGCAAAAACCTTGAGGTTTATGATGAAGAAATAGAGGCATTTAATAAGAAAAATTCTTACAAAAACCTTATTGACAGATTATGTCTCCAGTATGTAGCGACTACCCGTCCTGTTGAACAGCTGTTTTTCTATCTTCAGAAAGCGAATAAAACGTCCAATAATCTTGAGCTGCTGGAATTTTTCAACGGAAAAAATACGGAAGAGTCTGATGAATTCGATCTGTATGAAGTACATCCGGAAATGCTGAAAAAGTATTCTAAAGATAAAACATCATTATTTAAGACCAAGGATATTCAGAACCTTAAAAATATCAATGAAAACAGAGCATCCATCAAGATTGCGACTCCCTCTAAAAATTACCAGGTGCGGAACGAAAAGGTAAGGATCGGGCTTTTTGTCCATGAATTACTTTCGAAAATCAATACGGAGAAAGATACAGCCAAAGTCCTGGAAAGCTATGTTCTGGACGGACAGATCACAGTGGAAGAGAAAAATGAGATTCAGGAAACTTTAGTTCAGATCATCCGAAAATATGCTGAATTTTTTGACGAGAAATGGGAAGTGATCAATGAAAAAGATATTATGATCTCAGAAAGAGGACAAAGCCATATTTTCAGGCCTGATCGTATCCTGAAGAGTGAAGAAGGCTATGTAATTGTAGATTTCAAAACGGGTGAAGAAACGGAAAAGAATCAGCAGCAAATTGAGAATTATAAACGTATTCTGGAAAGTCTGGGAAGAAAAGTACTAAAGACACAGTTGATTTACCTATAGCAGGAATCTGTATTATCTTTTCCACAAAGTTTTCCACACCAGGATGTTGATAAGTTTAAAAACAAGGCATCAATACACTGATTAACAATAGAATATAATAAATTAAAAAAATAATATTATTCACAATCGAAAGCATATCTCCAGATATTTTGTGGATAACCTGATAATGAAAATAATTCGCCCCGCCGTTCTCCGAACGGCGGGGCGAATTTTACCATATAATTTGCTTAAGCTGTTGTAGCCGGTACAAAAACTCTCTGAGACAATTCCTGATCAAAAAGATATAATGCAGATGGATTATCGCACACCATCTTGATCTTTGTAACATACTGTGAAGCGCTAGCCTCTTCTTCTACCTGCTCATTAATGAACCACTGTAGGAAAGAAGTTGTTGCAAAATCTCCTTCATCATTAGCATTTTTCACAATGTTGAAAATACTTCTGGTTACTTTTTTCTCGTGTTCCAATGCTTTTTCAAAAATATCAGTAGCGTTTTCGAACTCATGTGGAGGTTTCGCAATCTCTCCGATGATAATCTCCCCTCCTACGTCATTTAAAAAATCAAACATTTTATCCGCATGCATCAATTCTTCTTTGCTCTGAACTCTGAAGTAATTCGCAATCCCGTCAAGATCTTTTCCTGAAAACCAGGCAGACATTGAAAGATAATATTGTGCGGCATATTGTTCGTGAGCTATCTGTTCGTTAATTAACGTTGCAATTTTTTCGCTGATCATAAGTATAAATTTATAGTCAAAAATAAGGAATAAAAGCCCGAAATCAAAGGTTTTAATGAAAATTAATACAAAAAGGACGAGAGAAAACCCGTCCTTCATACATTAAAAAATCAAAATTATGAACTGTTATTTTGCTTCCTGAACCGCAGTATTCATAGGCTTTCTCATCATTTTTCTGTCCTTCATTGCCACCTTTCTCTGCTCCATTTTAGCTTTTCTGTCGGCCTGCCATTTATCATACTGATCAGGGGTCAGGATTTTTTTCATATCAGCATCCATCTGAGCTCTTTTGGCTTTCATGTCTTCCATTTTAACCTGTCTTGCTTCTTTATTTTTATCAAAGTCAGCTTTCATTTCAGACTTTCTTTTTTCATGAAGGCTTTTAATCTGCGCAACCTGAGACGCATTCAGATTAAGATCTTTCTGCATCTGATCAAGGTGCTCCTGATGTTTTTGCTGCATTTTTTGCTGCATCTCTGCTCTTCTTGCCTGTTTGTCCTGCGGAGTCGTTGTGGTCTGTTGTGCCATTGCAAAACCTCCTATTCCAATAAATGCTATTGCTAAAACTAATTTTTTCATCTTAAAAAATATTTAATTAATTGTTATACATCTTTTTGATTATTAGTTAAAAGATAAGTTAAACCGAAATATTCATAAAAAATGTTAATTTTTAATATTAAAATAATAAAAAAAGGACAGATCCTAAAATCTGCCCTTCACACCACTTAAATATAATATATGAAAATTATTATTTTATCTGTTTACCAGTCTGCCTCTGAAACCACCCCCTCTGTTTTCACTGCCGCGGTCGTTCTGTGGTCTCGGTGAATTTTCAGATCTGGAACCTCTACTGTTTCCTCTAAACCCTCCACTATTATTTTCTCTTTGTGGAGTTCTTTCCCTGTTCGCTTCATTATTTCCTCTGAAGCCTCTGTTACCACCATTATTTCCAAATCCGCCACTGTTATTTTCTCTTTGCGGAGCTCTTTCCCTGTTCGGTTCATTATTTCCTCTGAAACCTCCGTTACCACCGTTATTTCCAAATCCTCCACGTGTTCCGTTATTTTCTGAATTCCCTCTGAATCCTCCGTTATTTCTTACCCCATTATTTTCATTGCGGAAACCATTGTTCTGATCAGCCTGCTTACGGAAACCACCGGAATTATTATCTCTGGATCCTCTGAATCCATTATCAGATCTGCTGCTTCTGATTACATTAAAAGTAGGGTTGTCCATTCTTCGGAACTTCGCTCTATCTACTCTGTACACATTGATGTTTACATTCCTGTATCTCGGCATTACTGCATATCTTGGTGCATAATAGGTTCTTCTGTAATTCTGGAAGTAAACAATCGGGCTTGCTCCACGGTAATAATTGTTTTGGAAAACAACAAATACTCTTGGCCCTAAAATTCTTTCCAATGCATAGAATCTGTCATAATACCATCTGTCAGGATTGTATCTGTAAAAATTATTCCATGTAGAAAAATTCACATACAGGTTATTAAGACTTAAGATCTGATCAATCTGCCATCGGTTCAATCTGTTATCTCTGAAGAATACATTCCAGTTGATATTTACAACACTGTTTCTGTAGTCATTATAGTATCCCTGGTAATAATCGCTTGGATAATAATCCTGAGGATAGTTATAGTAATAATCGTCCGGGAAATAATTTCTGTCATCCTCATCATTATAATAGCCATCTCCATTCTGATAATATCCGTCATCTCCCCATCCGTTATTTGGATACTGCTGGGCGGAAGACAAAGCTGCCAGTCCCAAAGCAAATCCCAAAAGTATTTTTTTCATCTCTAATCGTTAATTGGTTAGTATATAGCAGAATATCTCTATTCTATCTTTTGGATATAAATAAAAAAAAGAAGTTAAATCCTAAGATGAAACTTCTTTTAATTTACTTTTAACTAATTGATAATCAAATGTTAAATTTATAATCTTCCGCTATCTTTTATCCAATAGGCTATTTTTTCATTGAAATATTTTTTATCTTTTAAGTCCTCGAGCTTTAAATGCATCCTGTAGCGCCAGTAATGTGGGAAAACTGCAGGGTTATTAATCCTCTCATTATCCATGTTCTGATTGGTCAGCTCAGGTTCCGTTGCAAGAAATTCCTGGATTGGGAAAACAGCAAGCATCGCATCAGTGTAAAGATGCTGTTTCATAATGATTTCTGCAAGATGAGAATCCATTTCGTCCGGAGCTTTTCCATACTGCACCAATTGTTGATTAAAATATTTCTGTGTCAGTGTAGGATCTTCCTTCCACCATTGTCTCAGTGTTGAGCTGTCATGTGAGGAAGCCGTTACCACATTCATATAATCAGCTTTTTTAGGATTGTAAAACGGAATATTGTCTGACGGCATTCGCTGTACTTTTAAAGCAATGATCGCCAGCTCATCCATTACAACAGGCACGCAGGCAGGAACCATGCCCAGGTCTTCACCACAGATCAGCATTTTCGTTGCATTAAGAATAACCGGCAGTTTCTCCATCGCTTTCTCGTACCATAGGTGATCCTGTCTTCTGAAGAAATAATCATGGTACAGCTCATAAATCGCCTTCCTTTCCCATTCTGAAAGATATTTATAGGAATGGGTATTAAACACATTAAATCTTGGATGATATACTGTTTCGCCATTCCTTTCTTCAGTAAGGAACAAAACATTGGCACATAAAGAGATAAGTTTTTCTTCTACAGAGCCTTTTGGGTTCTTTTTGAAAAATTCTGCCAGCTTTCTCTGGGTATCAAATTCTTCTTTGAAGGAGTATGTTCCGTCATTATTGCTGTTAATAAATTCAAAAACTTTACTGCTGTCTTCCCCGAAATATTCCCACAAAATCCTTTCATTGATGAAAGGCTTACAGTATCTGTTGAAATCAAAAGGAATATGCCTTGCTTTAAATTCATCCAGAACAACAGGAACCGCAGGATAAAAGTAGCCCAAAATCCCTTGTGTAGCAGAAATTGGCATCCTCCAGATTCTGAAAAATCCTAAGATATGATCAATTCTCATAGCATCGAAATACTGCTCAAGTGCTTTAAACCTGTTTTTCCACCAGCGGTAATCATCTTCCTTCATGGCTTCCCAGTTGTATGTTGGAAATTCCCAGTTCTGACCCAGCTCTGTAAACTGATCCGGCGGTGCTCCAGCCTGGAAATCCATTCCGAAAAGCTCAGGTTCTGTCCATGCTTCCACAGAATGTCTGTAAATACCGATCGGAAGATCTCCTTTCAAGGATACTCCTAAGCTGTGGATGTAATCTACAGCATCTTTCAGTTGTAAATGAAGCTGGTACTGCACCCAGGCATGAAGCATGGAAGCATCATAATCTTTGCTTTTTGTGGTGAAAAACTGTGAAATTTTTCCTGCAATATATTTTTTATGGGTTTTCCAGTCGTTGAAGTTCGGAGTTTTATATTTATCCCTGAGTACACAGAATGCGGCATAAGGAGTCAGCCAGTAATCGTTGTCTTTTATAAATTTTTTAAAGTTCCTGTCCTTATAAATTTTCTCTTTTCCCGCATTGAAAACTGCTTTTAAAAACTTCCATTTTCCTGCGATCATTTTTTCATAATCAATCAGGTCAAGAGCATTCAATGCCTCTTTTTCAGACTGATATTCAGAGACTAATTCTTCCGGTAAAGCAAAATCAAGATTTTCCAGGCAAATATACTGCGGATGCAAAGCATAGACAGAAACTGCCGCATAAGGATAAGAATCCGTCCAGGAATAATTGGCAGTAGTATCATTTATCGGAAGGATCTGGATAATACCCAGATTGGTTTCCTTAGTCCAGTCGGCCAGCTTTTTAAGATCGGAAAATTCTCCTACTCCAAAACCGTTCTCACTTCTTAAAGAAAATACAGGAACTGCCACACCAGCATCATGATACATCTGGTAAGACTTGAATTTAAAATAATGATTGGAAACAATCTGCAGCACATCTTTCAACTGATTAGCAACCGTAAATCTGTTTTCACCGGTTTCGACATCAATAATTTTTCCTTCTTTTTTGCTGTAGAGACAATATTTAAATTGGATAAATTCATTCTCAGGAATTTCAACGGAAGCTTCCCAAACTCCAAAATCTGTCTGTGAAAGACGGATCGCTTTATCATAATTCCAGTTCCCCAGAGAAGCTGTACTTCCGAAGAGGGCAATTTCCCAGTCGGGATTGTAAACAGGTGCTTCAATTCTGAATAAATGGGTATGCTTTTTTAAAACTGCAGCTTTTTCGGGAACAAACTGATTAAGCTTATTATAAAGGATTTTATTGTTCAAATAGTTCTCGGGGAAATTTTTATTATTCCATTCATCGAAAATAATAAACTCTTTGTAGTTATGCGGGAAATTAAGATGGTGCAGCACAAATTCTTCTCTAAGAATATTGCCTTTTTCATCTGTAAGCTGATATTTATATGAGACTGATTTTGAAAAATAATCCACTTCACATTTCCAGATGCCGTTTTCTGCATAAAACAGGGCATGAGTCTGGGCAACAGCTCCTTCCTCATCCACAATCAGGAGCAGTAAACTCTGTCCTGCCTTTGCATTATATCCTACATTAAAGTATAGCTTCATCTATATTTTTTTTATAAAAATACATTTTAATATCGAAAAACAAAACTTATTGAAGATCAAATAATCATTAAAAAACCTTTCCAAAATAACTTGAAAAGGCTTTATATTTTATTAGAGTTAAATGGAATTATATCAATTATCTAAGCTTTTATTCTGTAACAATAATTTTTTTACTTAATATTACTTTACCGGATTCATTTGTAATGCTTACAATATAAGCTCCATTGACTAAATTTTTGAGATAAACCTGCTGATTGAGCGAGCCATCTTTTACAGATAGATTCTGTTCCGTTACATTTTTCCCGGAAATATCAAAAACACTAAGTTTTAAATTTCCTTTTACAGCTTTATCATTTACACTAATGTTGATAAAGTGTTCATCTACTCTGGTCGGGTAGATATCAATATTAGCTAATGTATTTACCGAAGAAGTTCTGTCATTGGCAAAATATCTGCTTGCAAGATCATAAATATGAGGTTTTTCTCCACCGGAAAGAACCTTCGCTTGCAGGGTTAACAAATCTACTTCATATAAACTGTCTCCTTTGGCACTTGCAATAATTACTTTTCCTTTAGCATTGACAGCAGATCCATTCACTGAATAATTTTCAGGAATACCGGATATTTTACCTACAAATTTGGCTTTCAATTCTTTTGTAATTACCTTAAAAACATTTCCTGAAGCTGAAAAAACATAAAAATTATTTTCAGCATCTGCAATCATGTCACCTCCGAAACCCGTTTCAATAGCCGTAAATGAATTTTTCCCATTGGAAGCATCATCCTTAATAATCCCAAGGTCACTGACTGTATACTGACTTCCTTTTCTGCTGATTTGAAGCAGCTGTGTTCCTGCGTTATTAAGAGCATAAATATTTCCGTCATATCCTGTAGTCATTCTTGTGATGTGGGAATTGATATCACAGGAAGTTACTCTTGCCACGGTATTTTCTACCAAAGTAATTTCTTTAGTCTTGGCATTCAAAACATAAATATTTGATGAAAACATCGGCATATACACCAAATTATTGTTCAAAGGATCATAAGCCAGAGCCGCCATGGTAACTGCCTGGGAGTGGCTGTAGGAATTCTTATCCTCAGATACCTGACCTTTTCTTTCCTGAGAAAATACGTTTACCGCAGTATCCGCCGAAAACAATTTTTCTCCGGAAGCACCGCTTACCGCATCCATGGCACGGAAATCACTGAAAACTATGCTGGAAGTATCTTTTCCGGCAATAGCAAAAAAGTCCTGCTGCGCCTGGACATTAGCACCAAACACAAGCAGGAAAAGAGGGAATAAATGTTTTTTCATACAATGTAGAATTTAGATTCGTGATCATTTTATTTATAACTAAGTTACACAATTTACAAATTGAATCATAAAAAAATAATATCATTTACATAATATTTATAATCATTCAATCTAAACGTTGAAGTTCTGATAAATTATTTTTTTTTTCTTTTAAACACAAATTTCACCAATAACACTGACAGTAGCATGGGTAGTATTAGTGAAAACAATTTGTGATAGTAGTGTTTTTTTAACGTAAAGATTGATCATTAAGCTGTATATTTTAAAGAAGCAAAGATTGCCAGCTTCGCTGACATAAGTAGAGTCAGCGATTTAAATTTCAAGAAAACACAAATAAGTAAAATCTGCAAAAAATTATACCAGCAGTTAATCGTAAAAGTAGGATTGCCCGACTTCAGCAAAAAAAGAACTCCCGTCGATCACACGGATTGCAACAGATTTGTCTGCAGAATCCACGTCATCAGCGGGAGCTGTACTTATGTATTTTAGGTTAATTCAGAACGTAAGTTGTTCCGTCTCTTCCGTCTTTTAATTCAATGCCTTCAGCAAGCAGCTTATCTCTGATCTGGTCTGAAAGGTCGAAGTTTTTTGATTTTCTTGCCTGATTTCTCAGCTCTATTAAAACTTTTAAAGTTTGATCGAGTTTTTCGTTATTATTTTCTTCGATACTCTGAAGTCCTAAAACGTCAAATATAAAGGCATGTAATGTTGACTTTAAATCTTCAAGATCCTCAACAGAGATTGTTTCTTTACCATCATTTAAAGCAAAAATATATTTCACAGCTTCAAATAAATGAGCAATTAGGATCGGAGAATTGAAATCATCATTTAAAGCATCGTAACATTTATTTTTCCATTCCTGAAGATTGAATTCAGACCGTTTTTCATTATCCGGAGTAATCGAATTTAATACTTTAACAGCCTCCATTAATCTGATGAAACCTTTTTCACTGGCCATCATCGCATCGTTTGAAATATCCAGCACGCTTCTGTAATGTGCCTGCAGGAAGCAGAAACGCACAATAGAAGGATGGAAAGGTTTTTCAAAGAAATCGTTTTCCCCTGTAACCAATTGCATCGGAAGGATATAGTTCCCCGTCGATTTACTCATACGCTGAGAATTCATCGTCAGCATATTGGCATGCATCCAGTAATTAACCGGAGCCGTATCATTGCAAGCCTTCCCCTGTGCGATTTCGCATTCATGGTGCGGGAATTTCAAGTCCATTCCACCACCATGGATATCGAATTTTTCGCCTAAATATTTCGTGCTCATGGCAGTACATTCAAGGTGCCATCCCGGGAAACCTTCACCCCAAGGAGAATTCCATCTCATAATGTGAGCAGGAGATGCTTTTTTCCATAGTGCAAAATCCTGTGGATTCTTCTTTTCGCCCTGGCCGTCAAGATCACGGGTATTGGCAAAAAGCTCTTCGATATTACGTTTTGAAAGTTCACCGTAATTCAATCCTCTTTTATTGTATTCCAGAACATCAAAATATACGGAACCGTTGCTTTCATAGGCAAAACCTCTTTCAATAAGTTTCTGGGTCAATTCGATCTGCTCCACGATGTGGCCTGTCGCTGTCGGCTCAATATTGGGAGGCAATAGGTTGAACATTTCCAACACTTTGTGAAAATCGACCGTATATTTCTGTACGATTTCCATGGGTTCCAACTTTTCAAGACGCGTCTGTTTTACGAATCTGTCGTTATCTACGTTCCCATCGTCTGTAAGATGGCCTGCATCTGTAATATTCCTGACATATCTTACTTTGTACCCCAAATGCATCAGGGTACGGTATATAAAATCAAAGGAAAGAAATGTTCTTACATTTCCCAAATGCACATTGCTGTACACGGTAGGTCCGCAGACATACATTCCGACGTTTCCTTTTAAAATTGGTTTAAATATTTCTTTTTCTCCTGTAAGGGAGTTATATAGTTTTAATTGCATTTTTTTAAGTTAAAAGATTCAATGATTAAAGGATTTAAAAATTAGTTAAAATAATTCTAACCACAACAGATAATTGTCGTGAGAAAAATTTTATTTGAAACTTTTTTAAATATTACCATTATTAAATTGCTTTTAAGTGATATTGCAGATGATCAATATAATCCTGAATAATGTATTCCAAAGTAAAGGTTTGAGGAACTGTTTTTGTTGTATCACAAGTTCTTTTCAAAGCTTCGTCAGGAATATTTTCCACAGTATGAACAATCTGAAAATTCAAAGATTTCCAAAGGCTGATCACTTCCGAAACCGGAATATCCTGATAATTCTGCGCTTTTACCCAAAAGTCCTGATCGTATACAATAGTATCATTTTCTTTGTATTGTGTTACCACAAATCTTCTGATATTGGTAAGAGCACTATCGCAAAGATGGCCTAAAATTTCTTTTTTGGACCACTTTTCCGGTGAAATTTTATAGGACCATTCTTCTTCTGAAATTGTTTCAAATCTCTGAAGTTCGGCATTAACAATATTTTTTAGAATCTGATAGTCCATTTATTAATAATCAAGTTTAGCATGACTTCCCACATAATGCAGGAATTCCTGTCTGGTGATCGGGTTGGTTCTGAAAATACCACTCAATTCTGCCGTAATGGTAGAACTTGCTGTATCTTTTATTCCTCTGCAGTTGACGCATAAATGCTTGGCATCAATAATACAGGCTACATCTTTTGTACCCAATGCTTCTTTCAGGGCATCTACGATCTGCATGGTCAGTCTTTCCTGAACCTGTGGTCTTTTTGCATAATAATCCACAATTCTGTTGATCTTGGAAAGGCCAATCACTTCGCCGTTTGAAATATAGGCAACATGTGCTCTTCCGATGATCGGCAGAAAGTGGTGTTCGCAGAAAGAATATACCGTAATATCTTTTTCCACCAGCATCTGGCGGTATTTATATTTATTGGAGAACGTGGAAATTCCCGGCTTATTTTCAGGAAGAAGCCCTCCAAAAATTTCATTAACATACATTTTGGCAACACGCCTTGGTGAATCTTTTAAAGAATCATCCGTCATATCCATCCCCAGTGTTTCCATAATCTCACCGAAAAGTTCGGTAATTTTTTCTATTTTTTCCTGTGGCGATTTATCAAAAGCATCTTTCCTAATAGGCGTATGTTCTTTTCCTGTGAAAATATCATCGTCGTTATCGGTAAAATCAACCATTTTTATTTAATTTGCAACAAAAATACGGATAAAATCTGTTCATCAATTTCATTTTGGACGAAAAACATTATCCTTTCTCAACTTAGCCTTATGATTATTGTCGAAGAAGTACAGAGTGACAACCAGAAAAAGAAATTTTTAGAATTTCCTGCCCAACTTTACCGGCATGACAAAAGCTATATAAGACCCAGAAATCAGGACATCGAAGAGATTTTTGATCCTGAAAAGAATAAATCTTTCGTGAATGGCGAATGTGCCCGGTTCTTATTTAAAAACAAAGAGAATGAAATAGTAGGGAAAGTGGCCGTGTTCATGTCTACTCTTTATGAGCAGAAACAACCCACCGGCGGAATTGGTTTTTTCGACTGTATCAATGATCAGAAAACAGCGGATTTTATTTTTGACCACTGCAAACACTGGCTTCAGGAAAGAGGCATGGAAGCTATGGACGGTCCTATTAATTTCGGGGAACGGGATAAGTTCTGGGGACTTCTGACGGAAGGTTTTGCTGAACCGCTTTTCGGAATGAATTACAATTTTCCATATTACAAAGACCTGTTTGAAAATTATGGCTTCAAAGTATATTTTGAACAGCTCTGTTTTTCAAGACCGATTTTTGCAGAGGTTTCAAGGATCTTTACCCTAATGCATACCAAGCACAGCAGAAACCCGGCCATCTCTGCAAGACCGATGAAAAAGAATGATCTACCTAAGTTTGCAAAAGATTTTACAGAAATATATAATCAGGCATGGGCTGTCCATGGCGAAGGCAAGCAGCTGGAAGAAGCAAAGGTCCTCAAAATGTTCAGAACCATGAAACCTATCATCAATGAGCATATTTCCTGGTTTGTGTATGAAAATCAAAAACCGATTGCCATGTGGATGAATCTTCCGGATGTGAACCAGTGGTTCAAATATCTGAACGGTAAATTCGGGATTGTTGAAAAGCTTAAATTTTTGTGGATAAAGCAATTCAAAAAGAATGAAAAAATGGTGGGACTGGTATTTGGTGTTGTTCCGGAATGGCAGAAGAAAGGTATTGACGGCTATATGATCTGGGAAGGAACGCAGCACCTGAGAAAGCATACGGATTTTAAAACTACGGAGCTCCAGTGGATCGGAGATTTTAATCCTAAAATGATAAAAATAGCTGAGAGTCTTGACACGACTGTGACCAGAAAACTGGCTACATACCGGTATTTATTTGACCGCACTAGAGAGTTTGAAAGACATCCTATCCTTTAAATAAAAAACCCTGCTATTGATAGCAGGGCTCCTTTCATTTTTGATACTCTATTAGAATAGCTCTCCGGCTACTTTTTTAATATTATCACTTTTTCCCATGGAGTAAAAGTGCAACACAGGAACTCCAAAATCAAGCAATTCTTTGCATTGGGCAATAGCCCACTCGATCCCGATCTGTTTTACCGCTTCATTATTTTTAGCATTTTCCACTTCGTTGATCAGCTCTTCAGGAAGATCTATTTTGAAAACCTGTGGCAGGATCTTCAGGTGCTTTTTGGTCGCAATAGGTTTAATTCCCGGGATAATAGGAACGGTAATTCCCATTTCTCTGGCCTTCGTCACAAATTCAATAAATCTTTTATTGTCAAAAAACATTTGAGTAACGATATAATCTGCTCCGGCATCTACTTTTTCTTTCAGCCATTTCAGGTCATAATTCATGGAAGGTGCTTCCATATGTTTTTCCGGATAACCGGCTACTCCTATGCAGAATTTATTAAGCTCATCACAAGCCTTCTCATCATTGTGGAGGTATTTTCCTCTTCCCAGATCATTAATCTGATGAACGAGATCCATAGCACTGGCATGACCTCCCGGTGTTGGCTCAAAGTATTGATGCCCTTTCATGGCATCGCCTCTCAGGGCCATTATATTGTCTATTCCCAGGTACATACAATCTACCAGAAGATATTCGGTTTCTTCTTTGGTGAAGCCTCCGCAAAGGAGATGGGGAACGGTATCTACATTATATTTATGCTGGATGGCGGCACAAATACCTAAGGTTCCGGGACGCATTCTGGTGATCCGGCGTTCCATCAGCCCATTTCCTTTATCAATATAAATATATTCTTCCCTTGAGGTAGTTACATCTATAAAAGGGGGCTTAAACTCCATAAGCGGATCTATGTTGGTATACAGATCTTCAATTCCGATCCCCTTTTGGGGCGGAACCACTTCTAAAGAGAATAAGGTTTTGCCATTTGCATTTTTTATGTGTTCAGTGATCTTCATTTTATAGTTTAGTTATATTTTTAGCTTTTAAAGAAGTGCCTGTTGATATTTTTTAATCTGCTAAATTGGGTGACAACCACTTTCTTGCTTCCTGAATGCTACAGCCTCTTCTTTCTGCATAATCTTTTAGCTGGTCTTCGGTTATTTTTCCAAGGCCAAAATATTTAGCATGCGGGCTTCCGAAATAATATCCGGAAACGGAGGCCGTTGGGAACATTGCCAGACTTTCGGTAAGAAAAACTCCGGTGTTCTCTTCTACTTTTAAAAGATCCCAGATGGTCTTCTTTTCCAGGTGGTCCGGACATGCGGGATATCCGGGTGCAGGACGGACTCCTTTGTATTTTTCTGCGATCAGATCTTCATTGCTTAAATTTTCCTGGTTGGCATAGCCCCAATATTCTGTTCTTACTTTTTTATGTAAAAATTCTGCAAAAGCTTCTGCGAATCTGTCAGCCAAAGCTTTTACCATGATGGCATTGTAATCATCATTGGCTTTTTCATATTCTTCTGCAAGTTCGTCTGTACCGAAGCCTGTAGTTACACAGAAAGCTCCTACATAATCTGTTTTACCGGAAGCCTGAGGGGCAATAAAGTCACTTAATGCTAAATATTCTTTTCCTTTTGAACGCTGAGCCTGTTGTCTTAAGGTTAAGAATCTGGCCTGTTCTTCATTATTTTCGTCAAAGATTAAGATATCATCAGTATCATTGGAGTTGGCCTTGAAAATTCCGAAGATGGCTTTTGCTTTCAGCAGTTTTTCATCAAGGATTCTTTTTAAAATAACCTGGGCATCTTTAAACAATTCTTTAGCCTGGGCTCCTACCACCTCATCTTCTAAAATATTCGGATATTTCCCGTGAAGGTCCCAGCTTCTGAAGAATGGCGACCAGTCAACAAACGGAAGTAATTCATTCAGATCCTGATCTTCTATTACGGTTACACCTAAATTATTCGGCGTAAAAATATCCTCGTTTTCCCAATCAATGCTGAAATGATTCTTTCTAGCTTCTTCAATGGAAACATAGTCTTTATCAATTTGTCTGTTCAGAAACTTCTCACGGAAATCAGAGTATTCGTCTTTCAAGTCTGAAACATAATCTTTGTTTCTGTCGCCTAACAAGGAGCTCACTACGTTTACCGCCCTTGAGGCATCATTAACGTGAACTACTGCATTTTTATATTTTAAATCGATTTTCACAGCGGTGTGGGCTTTTGATGTGGTTGCACCGCCAATCAACAGAGGAAAATTAAGGTTTTGTCTTTCCAATTCAGAAGCGATATATACCATCTCATCAAGACTTGGTGTGATCAATCCGCTTAATCCGATAACATCAACTTTCTGTTCGATAGCCGTCTGAATAATTTTCTCTGCAGGCACCATAACTCCAAGGTCTACAATTTCATAATTGTTACAGCCCAATACCACACTTACGATGTTTTTTCCAATATCATGAACATCACCTTTTACCGTCGCCATCAGAATTTTTCCGTTAGCTGGCCTTGTGCCGTCTTTTTCGGCTTCAATAAAAGGCTGCAGATATGCCACTGCTCTTTTCATTACCCTTGCAGATTTTACCACCTGTGGAAGGAACATTTTCCCACTTCCGAAAAGGTCTCCCACAACGCCCATTCCGGTCATAAGATTAACTTCAATAACATGCAATGGTTTTGCGGCCTGTTTTCTGGCCTCTTCTACATCTTCTTCAATAAAACGGTCGATTCCTTTTACCAAAGCATGGGTAATTCTATCCTGTAAAGGCCTTGTTCGCCATTCGAGATCTTCAACGATTTCTTTTTTGACGGATTTATTTTTTTCGGAATACTCCAGAAGTCTTTCTGTAGCATCCTCTCTTTTATCAAGGATCACATCTTCCACAAGCTCCAGAAGCTCTTTATTGATCTCATCATATACTTCCAGCATGGAAGGGTTCACAATACCAATATTCATTCCGGCCTGAATGGCATGGTAAAGGAATACGGAGTGCATGGCTTCTCTTACGGTATCATTTCCACGGAATGAAAACGAAACATTACTTACACCACCACTTACAGAAGCATAGGGAAGATTCTGTCTTACCCATTTGGTGGCTTCAATGAAATCGATAGCGTTTCTTCTATGTTCTTCCATTCCTGTTGCCACAGGGAAAATATTCAGGTCGAAAATAATGTCTTCAGCAGGAAAACCAACTTGATTAACCAAAATATCATACGACCGTTTTGAAATCTCAAGCCTGCGATCATAATTGTCTGCCTGTCCTGATTCATCAAATGCCATTACAATGACTGCAGCACCGTATCTTTTTACGGCTTTGGCCTGCTTGATAAATTCTTCTTCACCACCCTTGAGACTGATGGAATTGACGACACATTTACCCTGTGCCACCTGAAGGCCGGCTTCCAGGATCTCCCATTTGGAAGAGTCAATCATGATGGGAATTCTTGAGATATCAGGTTCTGAAGCAATTAAATTCAGAAATTTGATCATAGAAGCTTTTCCATCGATTAATCCGTCATCGAAATTGACATCAAGAATCTGTGCGCCACCTTCTACCTGATGGCGGGCAATATCAAGTGCTTCAGAGAATTTCTCCTCTTTGATCAGTCTTAAAAATTTTTTGGAGCCGGCAACATTGGTTCTCTCACCAACATTGATGAAATTACTTTCCGGCGTTATAATAAGAGGCTCAAGGCCCGACAATCTTAAATATTTCATTAATTTTTATTCTTCTAAAATATAATAGGCGTTGTTTGCATTCTGCCGCAGCAGATCTACATGCTTGCCTAAAGCAGTAAAAATTGGAAATCTTTTATAAGCTAAGTTGTGTTCTTTTGCAAATTCTTCGATCTCTTCTGTGATCTCGTTATAATACATATAGCTGTAATTCGGAAAAAGATGATGGGCCACATGAAAATTAAAATTCCCCAAAATATTTCTCACCAGCCAGTTATTTTCTTTTAAATCATTGGTTACCTCAAACTGGTGACTGAGCCAGCTGAACGGAAGCCCATTCTTTGAATCCAGTTTTGGGAAAGCATTATCAGGAAGCGGATGCAGAGGCAATAATACAAAGAGCGCAAAAATGCTCGCCGCAATGATCTGAAGGCCCCATGCTCCTAAAGCCAAGCCTATGGATACTTTAAAGAACAGGATAGGCACTACGATCTGATAAAAGAAATAGAACAGCTTGTAAATGACCATTTTTATTTTTTCAACGAAGGGAATGGAACCCTGGGTCTTTAAAATTACTCTTTCTTTATCAAAAAAATCTCTGAAATCCCTGATAAACATCCAATTGAACAGGTAAAGAGGGTATACCAGGAAGAAAAACCTGTGCTGGAATTTCTGCACACCTTTTGCCTTAACCCATGGAACTATTAAAAGCAGACCGCTCTGCTCTATATCCGTATCCCATCCATCCACATTCGGGTAGGCATGATGACTGGCAATATGCCTCTTTTTCCAGATGTATGAATTCGCTCCTACAAAGTCAAAAATATGCAGTACCAGCAAGTTCAGTCTTTTACTTTTATAAATGTTATTGTGAGCTGCTTCATGGATCAGGTTTAAATAAATAAGTACCAAGGAGATTCCCATTAAAACAAAGCTTCCGATATATATCCAGGGTTTGTCAGCATTAAATAAAGCAAAGAAATACAACGCAAAATAGACCAAAGGCAGAATAACCGCTTTGATCTGAATATAGATGTCCCTGTTTTCGGGAATTTGTTCTAAACGCTGATTCACTTTCTTTCTCAGTTCATTAAAAAGTCTTATATCCTCTGAATTTTTCAAGTAACTTGGCTTTTCCATAATGTTAAATTTTGTGACTCATTTAAAGATAACATTTATAATCAAGCACTTACTCCATATTTTAATTAAAAAAATCTATTAAATCATGCAAATTTTTTCAATTTTCTTGGAGCATATTCTGCTACCAGATCTGCAATGGCTTTGATGTGGTCCGGCGTGGTTCCGCAGCATCCGCCTATAATATTGATCAATCCCTTCTCTACATATTCTTTAATCTGTCTTGCCATATCTTCCGGTGTCTCATCATATTTTCCGAAAGCATTCGGAAGTCCGGCATTCGGATAGGCTGAAACATAAAATTCTGAATTATGGGCTAATGTTTCCAGATACGGCGTCAGCTGATCAGCACCAAGGGCACAGTTGAAACCGACACTCAGCAAATTTAAATGTGATACTGAGATCAGGAATGCCTCTGCCGTCTGTCCACTCAAAGTTCTTCCTGAAGCATCTGTAATGGTACCGGAAACCATGATTGGAATTTTTATATTCCTTTCTTCCTGAATCTCATCAATCGCGAAAAGAGCTGCTTTTGCATTCAGGGTATCGAAGATGGTTTCTACCAGAAGAATGTCCGAACCACCATCAAGCAAAGCTTCACACTGTTGTTTGTAGGCTAGTCTTAATCCTTCAAAAGTGATTGCTCTGTATCCCGGATCATTTACATCCGGACTTAAGCTTGCCGTTCTGTTGGTTGGACCAATTGACCCTGCTACAAATCTTGGTTTGTCGGGATTCTTAGCGGTAAACTCATCACAGGCTTTTCTTGCGATTTTTGCTGATTCGTAATTCAGTTCGTACACCAATTCTTCCATATGATAATCTGCCATAGCGATTGTTGTTCCTGAGAAAGTGTTGGTTTCGATAATATCAGCTCCTGCTTCCAGATATTTTTTATGAACTTCTTCAATTGCCTGAGGCTGGGTCAAAGAAAGCAGATCGTTATTTCCTTTTACCGGATGTTCCCAGTCTTTGAAACGTTCGCCACGATAATCTTCTTCTTCAAACTTGTAACGCTGAAGCATAGTTCCCATGGCGCCGTCAAGAATTAATATTCTCTCGGATATTGCCTGGTATAGTTGTTCTGAATTTTTCATTGTATAAATTTTGGCTGAAGCCATTTAAGTTATTTCATTAAACATATATTGAATTAATCCAGGGCTTGCTTTAAATCTGCTATGATATCATCCACATGCTCAAGACCTACCGAACAGCGTACCAGACCTGCGGTAATACCTACTTCGTTTCTTTCCTCATCGGTCAGTTTTGAATGGGTAGTTGATGCCGGATGGGTTACAATCGTTCTTGTATCTCCTAAATTGGCAGAAAGCGAGCACAATTTTATTTTATCCAGGAAGTTTCTTCCCCCTTCTATTCCGCCTTTAATTTCAAAAGCTACGATATTTCCACCCAACTTCATCTGTTTTTTAGCAATTTCATAACTTGGATGGGATTTCAGGAAAGGATATTTTACCAATTCTACATTGGGATGGCTCTCTAAAAACTCAGCCACCTTCAAGGCATTCTCACAATGTTTTTCAACACGGATAGCCAATGTTTCAAGACTTTTTGACAATACCCACGCATTGAAAGGTGACATCGCCGGTCCGGTATTTCTTGCAAAAAGATAAATCTCTCTTATAAGGTCGGCTTTTCCTACAGCTACTCCACCTAATACTCTTCCCTGGCCGTCAATAAGTTTTGTTGCAGAATGTACAACAACATCTGCCCCGTATTTAATGGGCTGTTGCAGATAAGGCGTTGCAAAGCAGTTATCTACAATAAAGATTAGGTTATGTTTTTTTGCAATCTGCCCAAAAAACTCCAGATCCAGAATCTCAATAGCCGGATTGGTTGGAGTTTCGAGATACAAAATTTTTGTATTAGGCTTAATATACTGCTCTACATTTTCCGCATCTCCAGCTTTAAAATAAGTGGTTTCGATATTCCATTTCGGGAAATACTTGGTAAACAAGGTATGTGTAGATCCGAACACCGACTGGCAGCTGACAATATGATCACCGGCATTCAATAAAGCCGCAAATGTTGAATAAATGGCAGCCATTCCCGTTGCAAATGCATACCCGGCTTCTGCGCCTTCCATTATTGCAATCTTATCAGTGAACTCTGTCACATTAGGGTTTGAAAAACGGCTGTACAGGTTTTTAGGTTTTTCTTCAGCGAAGCTTGCTCTCATATCTTCTGCATCCTGAAATATAAAACTGGATGTAAGATATAATGGTGTTGTATGTTCATCAAACTGGGTTCTTTCAGTCTGGGTTCTTATCGCTGATGTTTCAAAATTTTCCATATAGTTTTAAAATGTAGCAATGTATCAGTTTAACAATGTAACAATGAGATCATTGGTAAATTAGTACATTGTTAAATTGTTATATTAAATTATTATTTCGTTTCACTTACTCTTAAAATATCTCCGAAAACTCCTCTTGCTGTTACTTGGGCCCCGGCTCCGGCTCCCATGATCACGATTGGGTTTTCGCCATAGCTTTCTGTATAGATCTCAAAAATAGAATCTGAACCTTTCAGCTGACCTAATGCAGAGGTACCCGGTACAGAAACCAATTTCACATCAAGCTGACCTTTGTCTTTCTGAAGATCGCCATGAAGATCGCCCACATAACGAAGCACATGTCCTGGCTCCTGGCCCTCTTTAATTTTCCGATATTCTTCATCCAGCTCATCCAGTCTTGAGATAAATTCGTTTTTATCTACGGACAAAAGGTTTTCAGGAATTAAATTTTGAATATTGATATCCTGGAATTCATTGATCAGATCTAATTCCCTGGCCAGAATCAGAAGTTTCCTTGCGACATCATTTCCGGAAAGGTCTTCACGCGGATCGGGTTCTGTATATCCTTTTTCCATCGCCTCTCCAATAATGGTTGAGAATTTATCGTTTCTCACAGAGAAATTATTAAAAATATAGCTCAATGATCCGGAGAATACTCCTTTTATTCTGGTAATATTTTCTCCTGAAAGGTGTAATAGTTTTATGGTATCAATCAATGGAAGGCCTGCTCCTACATTGGTTTCATAGAGATAACGTCTGTTATTTTTGCTCAACGTATATCTTAGTTTACGGTATTCTTCTATTGGAAGAGTATTGAAAATTTTGTTGGATGAAACCAGATCAAAACCGTTTTCAGCCAGTGCATGGTAATTTTTCACAAAATCTTTGCTTGCCGTATTATCTACCACGATCAGGTTTTCCAGCTGGTTTTCTTTTGAGAAGTTGATTAATTCCTCAACATTTGACGGATGTTCTGCTGTTAAAACCTCATCATTCCAATTTGTATTAAAACCTTTTTTATTGAATGCAATTTTTCTTGAATTGGCTACTGCAACCACTTTAAGATCTATTTTTTTACGTCTTTTGATTTCTTCAGAAGATTGTAAAACCTGCTCTATTAAAGTCTTGCCTACATTTCCGTGACCAATGATTGCCAAGTGAACGGTCTTAGGCTTTTTGAAAATTTCGGATTCAATGATATTCTTCGTTTTCTCATCCTGGGAAGAGGTAACGACAATATTCACTCTCTTTTCGGCCGCAACCTGGTTGAGAAGAAGTGGAAAGACATTATTTCTGGCTAATTCTGCAAGTACTTTATTGAAATCTTCCGCCACAAACCCAAGTACGGAAACATTATTGATGCTGTAAATCTGTGAAACCTTTCCTGATTTCCTTTCTGCTTCAAACTCATCGATCAGGCAAGTCACTGCTTTTTCTGCATCGGCCTCATTTACCAGAATAGATATTCCGTTTTCAATAGCCTGTTGGGAGATCACTCCTACACTGATGCGCGCCAAAGTAAGCGCTTTAAAAATTCTTCCGTCGATCCCGATTTCACCCAGGAAATCTTCTCCTTCAAATTTGATGATTGATCTGTTCTTTAAAAACTTTATTTCGTTAGCATTTCTCATTCTACAAAATATTTTTTATGATAGTATTTAATTGTTCGTATTCCATTAGGAAGGCATCATGCCCGTGAATTGACTGTATTTCATGATAGAAAACCTCTTTCTTTTTCTCTTTCAGCTGATCAAAGCACATTCGAATTTCTGAAGCGGGAAAAAATAAATCTGTATCTACTGCAATTAAGTGCATTCGGGCACTGATTTTTGTTAACTGCTCTTCTTCAGTGTTCATATTCATCAGCAAGTGATTCATCAGTTTATAGGATTTTAAACTAAATCTTTCGTTTAATGAATTTCCGTGATAAACCAGCCAATCTTCGGACTCTAACCGCTGATTTTTTTGATCGTATCTATTTTGAAATCTGTCATTTAAGGACTGAGGTGTTCTGTAACACAGCATAGCATGAATTCTTGCTTTCTGCAGGGGCTCATCATTTCCGTTCAGTAAAAATTTCTGAACCAGACACTGCGCATGAAGCCAGTCGTGCGTTTTAAAATCGCAGGCAATAGGAATGAAGATCTCCGCCAACTGTGGTTGCTTGGCAAGCATTTCCCACGCAATCCCTCCTCCGAGTGAACCTCCGATAATGGCATACAGATTTTTGATATGTAAAGCTTCAAGCCCTTTCAGGAATATTTCTGCAATATCTGAAGGCGTGAAGTCTTCGTATTCGTCAATTAAAAAATGATCATATCCGTTTCCGGGAATATTGAAACACAGAACGGTATATTGAGTCGTATCAATAACCTGATTTTCACCGATCAGCTTTTTCCACCATCCTTTTTCACCGGAAACATTTGAATTTCCGGTTAAAGCATGATTTACCAATATAACAGGTGCTGTAAACAAGTCTTTCCCGAAGATCTGATAAGTCAACGGGATATGGTATTCCTTCTGGGAATAGGTACGATACGAAAGATTAATATAGTTTAGTTCTGTTTTCAATTCTATTATTTTAATACAATTGAAAATGCCACAGGAATGGCTGAAAAGAACTTCAGTAAGTTATCTGTCCAAAATAAATTGGTAGAACGTAGCACCTTCTCTGCTTGCACAAAGGGTTGCTAAGGTTTCATAGGGTCTAATCCCTCAACCTTTCTTGATAACATTTTCAATATTTGAATGAACGCTCGGCAAAGATAAGTCTTTTCTTTTAAATTTTAAAAGAAAAAATATTTAATATTAAAAAACCGTGTAATAATAAGTGTTTCAAGGCTATGTTAATAATTCTTCAGGCGGAAGGAATTGGAATTATTTTTCAAAAAAACTAACTTCGTACTTGAAAAGTGATGAAATATGACTGTTGAAAAAGAAAGATTACAAGATTCTAAATGGAAAAACTGGGGTCCATACGTCAGCAACCGGCAATGGGGAAATGTACGCGAAGACTACAGCCCGAACGGAAATGCCTGGCATTACGCCAACCATAATAATGCAGAAAGTTATGCCTACCGATGGGGCGAGGAAGGGATCGCTGGAATCTCCGATGTAAAGCAGATTTTCTGTTTTGCCTTTTCCTTTTGGAACAAAAAAGATAAAATTGTAAAAGAGCGCTTTTTTGGTTTAAGCAATCCTCAGGGTAATCACGGAGAGGATATCAAAGAACTCTTTTATTACTTAGATAATACACCTACCCACAGCTATATGAAAATGGTGTATAAATATCCGATCAATGCATTTCCTTACGATGATCTTGTTGCAGAAAATGGTAGGAGAAGCAAAAAGGAACCTGAATATGAGATATTTGATACGGGAATTTTTAATAACGATGAATATTTCGATATTTTCATTGAATATTGTAAGGGAGACCACAATGATATTCTTGCAAGAGTAACAGTTCACAACAGAAGCCGGCAGGATGCTCCCATCGTTATAGCTCCAACCGCCTGGTTCCGAAATAACTGGAAATGGGGTTACAATACATATAAGGGCCAAATGAATGCTTCCTATGACGGATGTATTGATATTAATCACGACAGCATTTCGATCAAAAAACTCTATTCAAGAAATCTTGCGGCTAAAAGTACTTTCTGTGAAAATGAAACCAATACCCCAAAATTATATGGAGCTCCTTATCCGGGAAACACCTATTTTAAAGATGGAATAAATGATCATATCATTTATGGAAGTAATACGGTAAATCCTGAAAAAAGGGGTACCAAAGCATCTTTTATTATTGATGAAATGATTGGAGCGGGACAGTCCAAAATTTTTGATTTCAGGCTATGTCCCGATGAAACAGATGAACCTTTTGATCAATTTGATGAGATCTTCAATACCAGAATTGCCGAGACGGATGAGTTCTACAATGAGATTCAGAGCGAAACGACGAATGAGGATGAAAGGAATGTTCAACGGCAGGCGTTTGCAGGGCTTCTTTGGAACAAACAGTTCTATCATTATAATGTAGGAAAGTGGCTGAAGGGCGATCCGAACTACGAAGCTCCCAGAAACTTCAATGAATATGTTAGAAATACGGAATGGAACCATCTTCACAATAAGGATATCATTTCCATGCCTGATAAATGGGAATACCCTTGGTATGCAACGTGGGATCTGGCGTTTCACTGCGTTCCTTTTTCTATCATCGACGGAGAGTTTGCCAAAGGGCAGCTTCTGCTTTTAACAAAGGAATGGTATATGCATCCGAATGGGCAGCTGCCTGCTTATGAATGGAACCTGAGCGACGTAAATCCACCGGTACATGCATGGTCATGCTTCCGTGTTTTTAAGATTGATGAAAAGCAAAATGGCAAACCTGATCTTTTATTCCTTGAAAAGGTTTTCCAGAAACTCCTTCTGAATTTTACATGGTGGGTGAATCGAAAGGATAAAAGCGGTAACAATATTTTTGGCGGCGGATTCCTTGGTCTGGATAACATTGGTGCTTTTGACCGTAATATGGAGCTGAAGGATGGGCAACATCTTGAACAGGCTGACGGAACAAGCTGGATGGCTATGTACGCTCTTAATATGATGCGGATTGCTATGGAGCTTGCTCAGTACTATCAGGTATACGAAGATATGGCCATCAAGTTTTTTGAACATTATCTGTATATCGCAGAAGCTATGGAAAATCTGGGTGAAGGCAAGGAAGGTTTATGGAATGAAGAGGACGGCTTTTTCTATGACGTGCTGCAGCTTGGTAACGGGGATAGTGTTTCTTTAAAATTGAGAAGCATCGTAGGATTAATCCCGATGTTTGCCGTAGAAATTGTAGATCATAAATTACTGGAAAAAATGCCTAATTTTCAGGCAAGAATGGACTGGGTATTAAAAAACAAACCTGAACTTACGAAGCTGGTTTCCCACTGGGACGAGGAAGGACAAGGCAGAAAGCACCTGATGAGCATTTTGCGTAAGAACAGACTGACAAAGGTTTTGAGAAGGATGCTTGATGAGAACGAATTTCTGAGCTCCTATGGGATCCGTGCCATGTCAAAAGTATATGAGGAAAATCCGTTTGTATTCTCAGTTCACGGAACGGAAAATGTAGTGTATTATACGCCTGCAGAAAGTGATAGCCGGATGTTCGGTGGCAACAGTAACTGGAGAGGACCTATCTGGTTTCCAATCAATTTCCTGATCGTGGAAAGTTTACAGCGTTTTCATTTTTATTATGGCAACAGCTTAAAGGTAGAATTCCCTACCGGAAGTGGTGAGAAAAAAAACCTGGATGAAGTGGCACAGAATATCAGCAAAAGATTATGTTCGCTGTTTTTAAAGGATGAAGATGGGCAGAGACCTTTTAACGGAGGTAATGCCAAGTTTAACTATGATGAACATTTTAAAGATTATATTACTTTCTTTGAATATTTCCATGGAGACAACGGCCGGGGCGTAGGAGCCTCCCACCAGACAGGATGGACGGCAACAGTTGCCAAGCTTATGAAACCTAGAATGACTATATAAATGTAGCGGCCGGCCCATTTGGGCCGGCCGCTACATTTATATAGTCAATTAAAAAATATTTAAACTTTCTCTCCGTTCACCAAAACTTCATATCCGATTTCTACATTCGGTTCCAGAGTTTTTGATACGGAACAGTATTTTTCAAAAGACAGCTGGGCTGCTTTTAATGCCTTTTTAGGATCTATGTTCCCTTCTAAAAGAAATTTTACTTTGATAGATTTAAATGGCTTTGCATCTTCTACAGGAACTCTTTCTCCTTCTACTTCTGCCTGGAAACCTGTGATTTCCTGACGCTGTTTTTTCAGGATAGCCACTACGTCTATTCCACTGCATCCGGCTACGGCCATAAGTACACTTTCCATTGGGGAAACCCCTTTAGCTCCAGGCTGTGAGGTATTGTCCAGAAGAATTGAATTCCCCTGGGAATTGGTACATTCAAATAAAAAGTCGTCGTTTATTCTGTTGAGTGTTATTTTCATTGTACGGATTTATATTTCAGTATTTTTCAATATTCTTATTCAAATATAAAAAACTTTATGCATTAAGCCCCAGGCTAAGACATGATATCAACTATAGCCTGAAAAAGATTATCCGGATTTTCCGCAATTCGGTTACACATGTACAAATACCATTCGTCGCCATACACAATATATTGTCTGCATGGGTAGCCTTCTTTATGGATTTCATCCAATAGGCCTTCCTGTATTCCCAGTAACATTTCAAATTCATACTTAGATTTTGGAACATCATACTTTACAATGAGCTCTTTAACTCTATTTTGAATTTTATCATGATGCGTAGCAATAGAGCATCTTCTATTTTTAAGGAAAAGAGTTTCAATATATTTAATATATAGATCATCTAAGTGTTCTCCTCTCTCTACAGCATGTCCGGGAGGAACAGCAAACGCACCTTTTACAATTCTTATTTTCCCTTGTGTTTCATTTAATATTCGTTCAAGGTCTTTTGGAGTACGGTTTAAATAAGCCTGAAGAGTAATTCCCACATTTGAAAAATCAGGAGATATTTTACAAAAGGTATTAATAATATCATCTGTTCTTTCAACTCCTTCTGCGCTGATCACCACTTCAATATCCTTTTTGTGAGCTGATTCTGCTAGTGATACCAAATTACTATAAGCCATATCCTTATCAATGGCAAGCCCAATATGTGATAAATCCAAAGAAATGATAGAATCAATGTTCTCTTCTTTCACTTGGTTGATCAAATTAAGGAAATGTTGAGTTACCGATTCTGATTCTTCCACTGAACGGGTACTTTCTCCCATAAACTCTAGTGAAGTAGGAAGCCCTTTCTCATTAATTCTTTTAGCAGTTGCTATAGCTTCTTCTATCTTCTCACCTCCGATATATCTTTTAGCTGCTTTCAACAGTAATTTAAAGAGCTCAGGATTATTAAGAATATATTCTTTTGCACCTTCATTTAATGCTGCTATTTTTAACAGCGCACCTGCTCTTTCTCTCGGCTTTAGTTCCATTATTTTTTTATTTGTCTTTAAACTGTTTTTATAAAATTCCTCTCGCTTTTATCTCAAGATATTTATTGATAACGTCAATATTTAAATTTTCAGGAAGAGTATAAACGGTGTAGATCCCATATTTCCGAAGTTCCTGAATGATCAGTTTCTTTTCAAACTCAAACTTTTCAGCAATAATCTCGTCATAAATTTCCTGCATGCTTTCAGGATTTTTATGAATAAGGGTCTGGAGTTCTGAATTTTTAAAAAATACGACAACCAACAGATGATTTTTAGCAATACCACGGAGGTATTTCAGTTGCCGGTTTAATCCGTCAAGGGTTTCAAAATTGGTAAAAAGCAACACAAGGCTTCTCTGGTTCAGAGAATATTTTACATCCTGATACAGACGGTTAAAATCACTTTCAAAAAAGTCAGTTTTAATATTATATAGTGCTTCTGAGATCTTTTTCAGCTGTCCGGATTTGTTTTCAGCAGCGATTTTATTTTCAGTCTTTTTTGAGAAGGTCATCATTCCGGCACGATCGCCTTTCTTCAGGATAATATGGGAAAGAGCCATAGCTGCATTGATGGAGTAATCAAGCAGACTCAATCCATTAAAAGGCATTTTCATCGTTCTTCCTTTATCAATCAGGATAAAGATACGCTGTGATTTTTCATCCTGAAACTGATTGACCATCAACCGGTTCGTTTTAGAGGTGGCTTTCCAGTTGATCGTTCTGATATCATCGCCGGGAACATATTCTTTGATCTGCTCAAATTCCATGGTATGTCCCAGTTTTCTGATCTTTTTGATCCCTCCCAGCATAAATTCGCTTTGCAGCGCCATCAGCTCATACTTTCTGAGATGAACAAAAGACGGGTAAGCGGGCAGCACAGCATCTTTCTGGAAATTAAACCTTCTGGCAACAAAGCCTAATGGTGAAGAAGCATAAACATTCAGATTTCCGAAACTGTATTCTCCTCTTTCTTTAGGCTCCAGGCTATACTGGAAATAGGTATTCTTACCTGATTCAATATTTTTTATAATCAAAAAGTCCCGTTTCTGGAACTGGAACGGAATTTCATCAATGATCTTCGTGCTGATCTTAAAACCGTAATTATTTTTAATATCGATTTTTACAAAATTTTCATCTCCGTTGGAAAGCTTCTCCGGCAGTATTCTTTGGGCAAGCAAGGCATTTTTCTGATTAAACAGTAAAAGATAATCTACCATTGCCGCAAGAAAGCATAGCAGCAATAGAATATGAGCCGCCCACATCAGAACCGGAAAGAAAAAAGCAAGGACATACACTATCCCCACTCCGATGAGCGAAAAGAAAAATCGTGTATTGATGTATAGGTTTTTCATTTTTTGTAAGGGATTAGGGGATAGGATTTAGGGAATAGGCATTCAACTGTGATAAATAATATCTGTTTTTGACCTAATCCCTATGATCTACCTCGGAATCTCTATTCCCTCTAAGATCTGGCGTATAATTTCATCTGCAGTAAGACCTTCCATTTCTCTTTCCGGAGAAACGATTACTCTATGTCTTAATACCGCATAGCTTGCCTCTTTGATATCTTCAGGGGTTACAAAGTCTCTTCCTCTAAGCGCTGCGAAAGATTTGGAAGCGGTAAGCAGGGCCAATGAAGCTCTTGGAGAAGCACCCAGATACAGGAACTGGTTTTCTCTCGTATTGACTATAATTTTGGCAATATATTCCATAAGCTGAGACTCTACGATGATCTCTTTTACCAAGTGCTGATAGCTTTTCAGCTGCTCAGCAGTAATAACACGGTTGATGCCTTCGGTTTTATCTTCTTTTTTGCTTTCGTGCTGGTTTCTGATGATGGCGATTTCCTGTTCAAGATTTGGATATCCAACATTGATTTTGAAGAGAAAACGGTCCAGCTGTGCTTCGGGAAGCCTGTAGGTCCCTTCATGCTCTATAGGGTTCTGGGTGGCCACTACCAGGAATGGCTCATCCATAATATAGCGGGTTCCGTCCATGGTGATCTGTCTTTCTTCCATCACCTCGAACAATGCCGCCTGGGTTTTCGCCGGCGATCTGTTGATCTCATCAATTAATATGAAACTGGAAAAGATAGGCCCTTTTTTAAATTCAAATTCAGAGTTTTTTACATTGAAAACAGAGGTTCCCAGAATATCGGAAGGCATAAGATCGGGCGTAAACTGGATTCTGCTGAAGCCCACATCAATAGTTTTTGCCAGAAGCTTGGCTGTAATGGTCTTTGCCACCCCGGGAACACCTTCAATCAACACGTGTCCGTTTGATAAAAGGGCTGCAATAAGATGTTCTACCATACTTTCCTGTCCGACAATAACTTTGGCTATTTCAGTTTTTACTTTGTCTAAACTGGCACGCAGCTCAATCATATCAATTCGTGACTGAAACTGATCTTCTGTTTTATTTAGATTAATAGAATTTTGATTCTCTACATTCTGGTTTTCAAAATTTTCCATAATTATATTTTTTTCAAGATAACAATGTAACCGTTTAACAACGCTGCAATTTTATCATGACTGATATTTCTGCTATACTCTACTGTACATTATTACATTACTAAATTGTTATATTTATTTAAGTATTTCATCAAGAAGTTTATTCATTCTCACAAGATCTTCTTTCATGACACTTGCATAAGGATCCTGCCCTTTTCTGATCAGGTCTATAGCTTCATCAATCATTTCTATTGGTTTCCCTGTCTTTAAATGAAGTTTTTTAGCAAATTCACCATCCAGATTCTGAGTATCAATCAACAGGTCCATTCTTATTTTATTCAGGAAATACTGGGCTTTTTTGGCCATCATATCATGAAAATTTCCTTCCTGAAGATAAAGATTTCCAATGCTTTTTACAAAATCTACTGAAGTATTTTTCAACGGCTCCAGAACCGGGACTATCCGCTGCTTTCTTTTTGCATTGAAGAAAATAAACAGTACAAGCCCGCCTAAAAAGACCCACCAGGCATATTTCAATGCAGGATTGGACAGAACAAATCTCATGAAGAAACGTGAAACTTTGGTGTCGTTATCCACAAACCAGATGGTTTCCCTATCCTGAAGATACGAAAAAACATCCTGTGTATATTTTAGGCTCCCAGGTTTTAAAAGATAATAATTGGTGAGGAAAAGCGGTTCACTGTGCACATAGATCGTTCCTTTTCCAAAGCTTATCTTAATGAAATTTGCCTGGTCCGAATTGTTTTTTTCCACTGTTTTACCCAGCACTTCCACTTTAGGCTTAATGTATGAAAATCCTCTGCCCGACGGAAATTTATCTAATTTAATAAAATCATTCTGATATTCTTTATCCGTAAGCTTCAGTACATTTTCCTCTTCAAAAGAAATATCCGAGCTATGATAGCCAATACTGTCTGAAATATCTTTTGAAACCCGGCTCATCAAAATCATTGCATCTGAACCGTTTGATACCTGGTCCAGGATTTTCTTCCAGGATT
The DNA here is from genome assembly GCF_037083525.1 of Chryseobacterium sp. CCNWLW53. Classification (NCBI taxonomy): domain Bacteria; kingdom Pseudomonadati; phylum Bacteroidota; class Flavobacteriia; order Flavobacteriales; family Weeksellaceae; genus Chryseobacterium; species Chryseobacterium sp. CCNWLW53. The sequence goes on from NZ_JBAOJR010000001.1 coordinate 138,488, forward strand.
CTTTATCCAGATCTTTTTCTATGACAATGATATTATGTGGGGCCTTTTTTCTCTGGTTATAATAATCGTAAGGGGTTTCTTCTGTTTTTCTCAGGTTATTTTTAAACAAATCTTTGGCTTCATTATTAAAAACAAAGAGGCCAAATGGTGACTTTTCATTGATATTAAAATTTTTACGCCAGTCTGTTGTTTCTTTTTTATTGACTTCAAGCAACGCCAGAATAAGCATCACAACGATGAATATCACAGCATATATTTTGAAGGTTTTTTTCATGGTTAATTGTTTAATTATGGCTTAAATGTCTGGTATTGATCTTTAAATTTCAGGTAAGCCTGTTCATCAATGGTGAATTCTCCATACCAAACATAATCAAAGATATAAGACAGTCCGGAGAAATCATTTTTTAGGTGTTCCGTTTTAAGTTCCATTACATAATCCTTATTGGTCTTTTCAGGATTCCAGTTGATATGCTTTTTATCGCTTAGTTTTTTCAGGATAAAGAGAAACTGGTAACGAACCGCTGAACGGTAATCACCTTTACTTTCAAATTTTGCAATGCTTTCGGGAAAATTGATCTCGTGGATATTTTCAGGAAGCTCCTGTGCATTAATATCCACTTTTTTATTTTTTTTGCCAAAGAAAAAGTTTCCGTCTTTACCCATTAAATATTTAATGATAAAATAAAGAAGGAATCCTACCAGAATAATCGCAAAAAGACGAATAAGAATGGTCGTTATTTTTGCAGAATTGGTAAAAACGGTTTCTCCAAAAATACTTTGCAGTATCTTATCTATTCTCCTCATCAGTTTCTGGAAAAAAGACTCTTTCGGCTTCGAAACCGAATAATCAAATTCTTTTCCTTTATATCTTGACTGAATATTCTCTTTGAATTTCTTTGGATAAATCTGGTTTTCTGAAACCGGTTTTCTGATCAGTACAGAGTCTGCCCTGAGCATATTTCTGTAATGTCCGGTTCCCAGAGAATCTACTATATAATCTTCTACCGTTGCAGGCTCATTGTGATCCTGTGCATGAACAGGAGCAATGGAGAAAAAAAGCAGCAGAAAAAAAAGAAGTTTATTCATTAATACCTATGGTTTCTATTTCTTCAAGTTCAACTTTCTGGTGAAGATCGGTTCTGCTGTCATAATACATTAATCCAGCATTGATATACATCAGATTGGAAAGGAGTAACGATGCAAGCATTGAAAATCCATAGAATATAAAGAAAATGATTCCTAATGCTCCTGTAAAAGGATTTTCTTCAAAACTTCCATTCGGAGCGGATGTCAGAAGTGATCCGTAAATAAAGAACATGGGAATAAGTGTAAATACTGACGTTATCATGTACATAATAATAAACATGATAATAGATGCTCCCCAATATTTCCAGTATGGAGATTTTTCGCTCCCGTTCGGATAGGAAAACTGGGATCTTATGGAATAACTCAGGCTTTCTATAAAGCCTCTTTTTGTATTAAAATAATCATACATCAGAAACGCCGAAACGTTGAATGCTGTAGGATAAACAAGCAGCATCAGAAAAAAACCAATGATAATGAGCATCAATACATAAGAAAAACCCACCACAATCATCATTATGGGAAGTACAATAAACAGCATTCCTATGCACATTTTAGCAATTCTTCCTGCATTTCGCTTAAAATCACCCAGGATTTCGTCTGTTTTTATCTTTTGGGCTCCTTCAGTAATCCTTTTCAGGTAGAAAACCGGATACAGATAATTGACTATTCCCAAAAGGACAAACAGTACAAAAACCAATATTCCGGCAACGATCAGCATTCCTGCATTCTCTGAGAAATACCTTTCAAAATAATAGCTTTCGCCACTGATATTGGAGCCGATAAGCTGTCCGAAAATTTCTCTAAAGCCGAAAATCACTACAGCAATTGTTAAGATTAACAGCAGCCCGTTGATCAGGATATAGTTTTTGAAATAGTTTTTCCCGTATAATTTGAAAAAATTAAAGCTGTCACTGATGAAAGCTCCAAATTCTCTTTTTTTATAAAACTGCATCATGGGTATGATTATTAATTTTTTTATAGACCACCGAAGGATAAACAAAGTAGTAAAATCCTATAATGGCAAGTGAACTGATTATTATGGCTAAATTTACCCCCAGCGGCATTTTCAAAGCATGTCTTGTTACATAACCTTCGATAACTCCTGCACAAATGGTAAACGGAATGGTGCTGAGGAAGATCTTAAAAGAATCTTTAAACCCTTTTTTAAAGGAATTGAATCTTGAAAATGTTCTCGGAAACAGAATGCTTGCTCCCAGGATCAAACCACACATGGCTTCTACAACCATTGCAAAGATCTCGAAAACACCGTGAAGCCAGATTCCTCTTGCACTGTCTTTCAAAGCACCGTAATCATAGAAAAAATACTGAAAGGATCCCAGCATAACACTGTTGGAAAGCAGGGCAAACAATGTCCCTACTCCTCCCATAATCCCATAGATATATAATTTTGCCCCTACTCCAATGTTGTTGAAAATGATGCCAATTGTGCTTCCCCATGTAGAACCACTCTGGTAGACTCCTACAGCATTACCTTTTTTAATGTTCTCTATAGTCTCATTAACATAATTTTCTCCAAGAATGATATTCGCAAAGTCTTTATCATACGCTCCGGAAAGCACACCGATTGAGGTAAACAGAATAAAAAACAGAAAAGCATACATAAGATATCTTCTGTAATGGTGTACCAATAAGGGAACTTCTGTCCTGAAGAAATAAATGAATCTGTTTTCTTCTACCCTTTTGGTTTTATAGATCTTCTGAAATATCTGCGAAGACAGATGATTCAGATATACTGTCGTATTGCTTTTAGGATAATAGGTCTGTGCAAATGAAAGATCATTGATCAGGTTGATGTACAGCGAAGACAGGTCATCAGGATTTTTTTTTATTTTCCCTTGAATAACCTGTTCAATTCCCAACCATTTTTCTTTATTTTGTTTAATGAAATAAACTTCTCTCATAATTGTAAGGCTAAAATAATAAAAATTATGTCTCAAATTGCGATAAATACCTCACAAAATGTAAATATTAACTTTAATATTGCCAGCGTTGGGGAAAGAATGCTTGCCTTCATTATCGATCTTCTGATAAAGGTTGCTTATGTCGTCATTATATTTTATCTTTTCTTCAATATTTTTGATCTCGGGTATTTATTGGCAGGGCTAGATCAATGGTCCGTCATGGCGGTTTATATTGTTCTTACATTTCCGGTTTATATTTATCCCGTTGTTTTAGAAAGCCTGATGGAAGGACAGACTCCCGGGAAAAAACTGATGAAAATCCGGGTCGTAAAAATTGATGGTTACCAGGCTAGTTTTGGGGATTACCTGATCCGTTGGGTCTTCAGACTGATCGATACTTCAGCAGCCGGTGTTGTCGGCCTGATCTCCATGATTGTTTCTAAAAACAACCAGCGCCTGGGCGATATTGCTTCCGGTACTGCTGTGATTTCACTGAAGAATAACATCAATATTTCCCATACCATCTTAGAGAATATTCATGAAGGCTATATTCCGTCATTCCCCCAGGTCATTGCATTAAGCGATAATGATATGCGGATCATCAAGGATAACTATACCAAGGCTCTGAAGGTAGACGACCGCCAAATCATCAGCCGGCTTTCGGATAAGATCAAAAGTATCTTAAAACTGGAAATAGATCCGAGAAAGATGACGGAAAGACAGTTTATCAACGTGGTGATTAAGGACTATAACTACTATACTGGGAAAGACAACTGATATTTCAATGGTCAATTTTGCTTCGCAAGTGAATAGTCCAATTAGTAATGTTAAAAAAATACTTTCTGTGCTTAATAAAGTTTAAAAAATTGACCGCGAATCAAATTCACAATTGACAATTCACCATCAACAATTATCTGTCGGTGCAATTTTTGCATCTTTAAAACAAAGCTTTGAATTATGAGATTTGAAAACAATAAATCAGGAAACGGCGGTGTTCTAACATTGAACAATGAAATAAAAGAAGTCGGAAGGCTTACCTATACTATTTTTCCGGAAGAAAATAAGTTTATTATCTCTTTTGTATTAGTTCATCCGGAATTTGAAGGTCGCGGAATGGGAAAATATTTAGTTGAAGAAGCTATAAAATTTGCTCGGGAAAATAATTGGAAAGTATATCCTCACTGTTCTTACGCAAGAGCCGTGATGACAAGAATGAGTGATGTAGATGATGTTTTTTTAAAGAATTAAAACTTCATTGACCAGGATTTCTTCAATATCATCAGGATAATCTACTTTTAAATGATGATCTGAAGCCACCCATTCCATAATTTCCTGAAGATTTAAGATTTTAGAATTCGGAATTCCCATAAGATTTAAAGCACTGGCATTACATTCCTGTTCATACTGGTTATGAATAGGGATCACAAACAGTTTTTTATCCAGAAAAAGGGCTTCTGCAGGAGTCTCAAAACCGGCATTGCATAAAATACCGTCACAGCTCTCAAAATATTTCAGATACTCTACCTCGTCAATAGGAAAAACTTCTACATTTTTAACTTTAACCTGTATTTTGCTGTGCTTGGAAAATACTTTCCACTGCACAGGAATCTGTTTTAGAACTTTGATGATATTCTCATCTGCAAAACTGGGAAGATAAACAAGATAATATCCTTTTTTATCCGGATTGAGGTTCCGGATTTTATGTCTGATTACCGGTTTTTTAATTTGTGGATGATAATTTTCAAAATGAAACCCTATCTTCCTTTCACTCGGAACATAATATTTCAGGATCAGCTCACCCAGAAAATCTTTTTTTTCAGGCTTAGGCGTTTCAGGAAAGCTCATGGAAGCCTGATGACTCAATTCAATCATTGGAAGCTTTTTCAATTTACTGGCCCAACCAGTCAGAGGTTCGTAATCATTAATGATCAGATCATATTGTGAAAGGTCCAATTCATGGATTGTTTTTGCAGCTTCAAGAAATTTATTCTCGGTAAACGTTTTGCGGTAGGATAAGCCTCCTGTTTTGTTATAAAGAAGGGAAATCCCCCTATGTTGGAAATTAATGTCAAAACCAGCCTTTAACTGCGACTGATGACCACTGATCAATGTATCAACCGAGGCATATTTTTTGAGAATGGGGATTATTTCCTGCGCTCTGGCAATATGTCCGTTCCCAGTCCCTTGAAATGCATACAGTACTTTCATTTAAGAAAAATTAGTTACTATTTTCAGAAGCTCGGAACTGTCCATGTCCTGGATTTCTTCTACTTCATCGTCTTTAAGTGAATCTTTGTGGTCGTCATAATAGAATATTTTCCATTCTTTATCATGATATTCGAGAGCTGAGAGATTTTCGATCCAGTCCCCTGAGTTCAGATAAGTACAGGATCCTTTTTTAGTGACGACTTCGCGGATCTGAGGCTGATGGATATGCCCGCAGATTACATAATCATAATGATTGTCAATGGCTAATTCGGAAGCAGTCAATTCGAAGTCGCCGATATATTTAACTGCCTTTTTTACATTGTTTTTGATCTTCTTGGAAAATGAATATTTCTCTCTGCCCATTTTCTCTAAAAACCAATTGACAACATTATTAATGACAATCAGGAGATCATAACCTTTTCCGCCAAGCTTTGCGATCCATTTGGAATGCTGGACAGAAGCATCAAAAACATCTCCGTGAAATATCCAGGTTTTCTTTTGATCAATATCAAGACAGATTTTATTGCAGACCTTCAGTTTCCCCAGTTCAAAATCAGTAAACTTACGGAACATCTCATCATGGTTACCTGTAATATAGTAGACCTGTGTATTTTTAGTAGCTAATGAAAGAATCTTTTTGATCACTTTCAAATGAGGTTTAGGGAAGTAAGACTTTTTAAACTGCCAGATATCAATGATATCACCATTCAAAACTAACGTTTTAGGCTGAATGGAATTCAGATACCGCAGCAGTTCTTTAGCCTTACATCCATAAGTTCCCAAATGAACATCCGATATAACAACTAATTCAACGTTTCTTTTCATAGTTTTATACAAAGAAACTAATTGAAAGTTAACTGTATATGAATGCTATATTATTTTTACAGTGAGTTCATTAGCTCATCTGTGATTTCCATATTGTGATAAACGTTCTGCACATCATCATCATCTTCGAAACGCTCAAGCATTTTCATATTGGCTTTGAACTGCTCTTCATTTACTTCTTTGGTGTTATTCGGAATTCTCTGAAGTTCTGCACTCTTTGCCTCAATTCCCAATTCGTCTAATTTATGAGACAATGAACCAAAATCTTCAAAAGCTGTAGTGATCATTACTTCATCCTCATCTTTTTCCACATCTTCAGCACCTCCGTCAATCATTTCCATTTCAAAATCATCCCAATCCATTTTAATCTGAGCCAAATCCAGGCTGAAAATTCCTTTTCTGTCGAAGATAAAAGCTAATTCACCATTCTTACCAAGGTTACCATCAAACTTGTTGAAAATTGCTCTTACATTGGCAACAGTTCTCGTTGTATTGTTGGTTGTACACTCAACAAAAAAAGCAACACCGCCTTGTCCGTACCCTTCGTAAGTAACTTCTTCGTAGTTTTCCGCATCAGCGCCACTTGCTTTTTTGATGGCTCTTTCTACGTTGTCTTTGGGCATATTCGCACCCTTGGCATTCTGGATACATCTTCTTAAAGCTGGGTTGGCTTCAGGATCTGTTCCTCCGGCTTTTACTGCCAGTGCAATATCTTTACCGATTTTAGAGAATGTTTTGGCCATTTTATCCCATCTGGCCATTTTAGAAGCTTTTCTATATTCAAATGCTCTTCCCATTTTAATTTTTAAATTTCAACAAAATTAACTAAAAGTCAACAAAAAAAAAATACCCCCAAAAAAATTGGAGGTATTTATTATTTAGAAAAATTAATTATTTTTTCTTTTTAACTACTTTTTTCTTAGTAGTTTTTTTCTTAGCTACCGCTTTTTTTACTGGAGCATCTTCGTAATCTTTTTTCTTGATTGCGTTCCACTCGTCAGCATTTTCAATAGCTTTCACAACTACTTTTCTGTCAACTTGTCTTTCAGCGTCAGAAGCTTTTTCAGAAACTGTAGCTTTAGACTCACCAACACCGATTGATTTAAGAGCGTTAGCATCTACACCTCTTGCATCTAAAGCAGCAACTACTGAAGCAGCTCTTTCTCTAGATAATTTCAAGTTGTAAGCTTCAGAACCTTTAGCATCGGTTCTACCTTCTAATAAATAGTTACCTCCATCTTTCTTAATGATTTCAGCAGCTTTATCTAATGCTCCTTTAGATTCAGGCTTAATTGTAGCTTTATTGAAGTCAAAGTATACACTTCTGAATTCAGTTTCAACTTCTTCAGCTGTTTTGCTCTTAGGCTTAGGACATCCGTTGTATTCTGGAAGACCTGGAACTGTAGGACAAGCGTCATCTTTATCTAAGATTCCGTCACCGTCTGTATCTGGCCAAGGACAACCGTTGTTTTCAGCAGGACCTGCAACTGTAGGACAAGCATCATCTTTATCGATAACACCATCACCATCTGTATCTGGCCAAGGACAACCGTTGTTTTCAACTGGACCAGCTACTTCTGGACATTGATCGTCTTTATCTGGAACTCCGTCACCGTCAGTATCAGGACATCCTTGGAATTCTGGTAAACCAGGAGTATCTGGACAAAGGTCATCTTTATCTAGGATACCATCCTTATCTCTATCTCTGTTACCGAATCTGAATAAGATTGATGCAGAAGCTTGCCAGAAGTTAGCAACTGTAGATTTATCACCTGGAGTTGATACATAATCTCCCTGAACACCAAGACCGAAGTTCTTAGTTACCCAGAAGTTAGCACCAGCACCTGTAGAAACTGTAAAGTGGTTAGCCTTACCGTTTTCGTTACCACCATCTCCGTTAGCAACAAGCTCTCCTTTGTAGTCATATCTAGGGAAAGAAAGAGCAGTGTAGTCATGTCTTAGATAGTTAGCACCAACTCTCAAATATGGATCGAACCAAGATTCTTCATCCCATAAAAGACCAGCTGCTTTAGCTTGGAAACCAAGACCTGTCATTAGGAAAAATTCTTTTCCCATGTTAAATCTCTTGTTATCTACATTACCTACGGAAGTCTGCCAGTCGATAACTAAACCTTTACCGATGTTTCTCGCAACTGTTAATTTAGATAATGGAGGTGTAATAGAGAAGTTGTTCATATTGAACATTCTCTTTGTTAGATTATTAGCAGAGAACGTATTACTGAAGTCTGTTTGGATTGCCTTGTGGTTTTCTGCATGAGCACCAACCCCGATCAACCACGGATTGTTGGTAGTCTGCGCGAAAACAGTAGAGGCTACAGTAAGCGCCAATGCTGAAATTCCTAATTTTAGATTTTTCATAGAATTAAATGATTAAATAATTGATAATGCAAAATAAATATAATTTTTCTTTATATACAAAGTTTTTTGAATGATTTTTAACTTTTCTTTAATATTCTGTCCAGGTTACGTTTATTTTCTCTATCTTTTATCGCCTCCCTTTTATCAAAGAGTTTTTTTCCTCTAGCAAGCGCAATGAGGACCTTTGCTTTACCCTTGTCTGTGATATATAGCTTAAGAGGTATAATTGTGTTTCCTGCATCCTTTAACTTTTTTTCAAGTTTCTGCAATTCTTTTTTGTGCAACAGCAATTTCCGTTCCCTTTTTGTTTTGTGATTGTAAAAAGTTCCCAATTTATACTCATCAATCATCATATTAATAATGTATAATTCCCCATCAATAAACTGACAGAAAGATTCTGTAATGGATGCTTTGGATGAGCGTAAAGATTTTATTTCTGTACCCGTCAGAACCATCCCTGCTTCAAATTCTTCAAGGATTTCGTATTCAAAACGGGCTCTTCTGTTTAATATACTTACTGTTTTTTCGATCTTCATTGTAAAAAATTCGTGATTATACTGATGGGTTACGTTCAATCTTCTCATTAAATCGCCCCTTTGGGACTTCTCCCTATTTATTTTGTTAATGAAATATAGAAAAAATACCCCATATTTAAAAACTTGACTATTACATTATTACGAAATACCCAAATTCTTTTCGTAATTTTGCGCCAAATTTACAAAACTATATGTTAACAGTATCTAACTTATCTTTACAATTCGGGAAAAGAGTTCTTTTTGACGAGGTAAATATTATGTTTACCAAAGGAAACTGCTACGGGATTATCGGAGCAAACGGTGCGGGGAAATCTACATTCCTTAAAATATTAACAGGAAAGCAGGATCCTACTACAGGGCATGTATCTTTGGAGCCGGGGAAAAGAATGTCAGTTTTGGAGCAGGATCACTTTGCTTATGATCAATTTACTGTTCTTGAGGCTGTTTTAAGAGGAAATAAGAAATTATACGAAATAAAAGAAGAAATGGATTCTTTATATGCTAAAGAAGACTTTTCTGATGAAGACGGAATCAAAGCAGGTGAGCTGGGTGTAATCTATGATGAAATGGGTGGATGGACTGCAGAATCTGATGCGCAGACGATGCTTTCAAATGTTGGGATTAAAGATGATATGCACTGGCAGATGATGAGCGAACTTGAGAACAAGGACAAGGTAAAGGTTCTTTTGGCTCAGGCTCTTTTCGGAAATCCGGATGTACTGATCCTGGATGAACCTACGAATGACCTTGACATTGATACGATCTCTTGGTTGGAAGATTTTCTTGCTGATTATGAGAACACGGTAATCGTTGTTTCTCACGACCGTCACTTCCTGGATACGGTTTGTACGCACATCGGAGATTTGGATTATGCAAAACTTAACCTTTATACAGGTAACTATACTTTCTGGTACCAGGCTTCTCAGCTTGCCACAAGACAGAGAGCTCAGGCTAATAAGAAAGCGGAAGAAAAGAAGAAAGAACTTCAGGACTTCATCGCAAGATTCAGCTCTAACGTTGCAAAGGCAAAACAGGCTACAGCCAGAAAGAAAATGATCGATAAACTGAATATCGATGATATCAAACCTTCTTCAAGAAGATATCCAGCCATTATTTTCGAAATGGAAAGAGAGGCAGGAGATCAGATTCTAGATGTAAAAGGTCTTGAGAAAACAAAAGACGGAGAACTTCTATTCTCAAACATTGATTTAAACCTTAAGAAAGGTGATAAAGTTGCTGTGTTGTCTAAAAACTCTTTAGCGATCACAGAATTTTTTGAGATTCTTGCAGGAAATGTTCAGGCAGATAAAGGAACAGTGGCTTGGGGAGTTACCACAAACCAATCTCATATGCCTTTAGATAACACCAATTTCTTCCAGGAAGATTTAAGCCTGGTTGACTGGTTAAGACAATTCACCAAAAATGATGAAGAGCGTCATGAAGAATTTGTAAGAGGATTCTTGGGAAGAATGCTTTTCTCTGGTGATGAAGCTTTAAAATCCTGTAAAGTACTTTCAGGAGGGGAAAAAATGAGATGCATGTTCAGCAGAATGATGCTTCAGAAAGCCAATGTTTTATTATTGGATGAACCTACCAACCACCTTGACCTTGAAAGTATCACGACCTTGAACAACTCATTGTCTAACTTCAAAGGAAATCTTTTATTAGCGTCTCATGACCACGAAATGCTTCAAACAGTCTGTAACAGAATCATTGAACTGACTCCTTCAGGAATTATTGACAGAGAAATGACTTACGATGAATATCTTGCAGACAAAAAAGTAAAAGAAATCAGAGAAAAAATGTATTCTTAATTCTTTAAGACCATATTAAAACTCAATATAAGTAAAATTCCTCAAAGTTGTCTTTGAGGAATTTTTATTTTAATTGAAGATTGTATTATTTGGTAAGCTTCGTTTTAGGAATAGTAATTGTTCCCGGATCTTTCCATAAACCGTCTTTTTCAGCTCTCTTCTTAATCGCCTGAGCTCTTTTTTCACTGTCAGGGTGAGAGTTGAACATTTTCTGAAAACCAGTCTGAGTGCTTCCTTCCGAAAGCAAAGCCAGTTTTTTGAATGCTGAATACGCCCCTACTACGTTATAGTTATTAGTTTTCATAAAATCATAAGAGTAAGTATCTGCCTCTGATTCCTGTTTCTTGCTGTGTGAAGCATCCAGAAAAGCATTGGCCATCTGCCCTATCTGACTATCATTTAACGTTGCCACAGCTCCTGATGCTGATGATGCCGCATCCAGTGCTGCTGCCTTCAGGTAAGCAGATTTAATAGCGTCTTTGGTGTCCTGATTCTTTACGTGTCCTATTTCATGTCCGATTACTGCTAATAATTCATCATCCGTCATGATATCCATTAACGAAGAAAATACACGAACACTTCCGTCTGCACAGGCAAAAGCATTGATATCCTTTACTTTATAAACTTTATAATTTAAAGCAAGTCCGTCCTGAGATTTATGTTTTCCGAAAAGCTTGTTAAGTCTTACTGTATAAGGATCTTTAGGTCCTGCAACCGGATTGTTCTTATCCATCCAGTCAACCGATTCTTTTGACAGTTTTACTGCGTCTTCATTGGTAAAGGTAAGGGCTTTTGCTCCTTTAGAAACAACGCCTGCAGCTTTTCCAAGATTAATTTTCTGTGCTGATACAGCATTCATAGCGCCTAAGAATAAAAGGCAGAGTGTAATTTTTTTCATGATTATTTTAATTTGGACCGCGAAGATAGATATTTTTTTCAACAATCAGTAAGTCAAGTTCAACCTTAATCATTTCAAAATGCTATTTTTTTTCCTTATTTTTGTGAAATGAGTCAGAAATGGATTTACAAGCCCGAACCCGATGAGGAAGTTGTGGACAGATTAAGTTCGTCACTTGGTTTTGGTACTTTTGAATCTAAGCTCCTCGTTCTAAGGGGAATTGACAATTATCAAAAGGCCAGAGAATTTTTTAAGCCCAACCTCAACGATATACACAGCCCATTTTTAATGGCAGATATGCAGAAAGCTGTAGAACGTATCGCAACTGCAATTGAAAATGGCGAGAAAATACTGGTGTACGGAGATTACGATGTAGACGGAACTACGGCTGTTGCTTTGATGTACCTTTACCTCAGCAAAATTGTTGAGAAGAAATATCTAGATTATTATATTCCCGACAGGAATTCTGAAGGATACGGAATTTCTACCGAGGGTATTGATTTTGCCAAAGAAAACGGTTTTTCCCTGATCATCGCTCTAGACTGTGGTATCAAGGCGACCGACATGGTACAATATGCCCAGGACAAAGGTATTGATTTTATTATCTGCGACCATCACCTTCCGGGTGAAGAGATCCCTAATGCAGTAGCTGTTCTGGATCCGAAAAGAAACGACTGCAGATATCCGTTTAAAGAACTTTCAGGATGTGGTGTGGGCTTTAAGCTCTGCCAGGGACTGAATACCATCTATAAAATTCCTGAAGCCGAACTGTTTGAGCTAACTGATCTTCTGGCTATTTCTATAGCAGCAGATATTGTCTCAATGACCGGAGAAAACCGGGTTTTAGCTAAAATGGGATTAAAAGTTCTCAGAAAAACAAGAAATCTTGGATTAAGATTATTGATTCCTGAAGATAAGCTTTCTCATTTTGAAATTTCAAATATTGTCTTTGAAATTGCTCCGAAAATCAATGCTGCGGGAAGAATTTCCCAGGGAAAGGCAGCGGTAGAGTTGATGGTTTCTGATAACCTGAAACATGCCAATCAGATCGTCAGCGATATTATGGACCTTAATGACGAAAGACGTGAGCTTGATATGAATTCCACGCTTTCTGCTTTGAACCAGATTATTGAATCCCAGCAGCAAACAAAATATTCCACCATTGTTTATCATCCTGAATGGAATAAAGGTGTGATCGGTATTGTGGCATCAAGACTTATTGAGACTTATTATAAGCCTACTTTGGTATTTACTGACGGTAATAATGGGGAAATGGTAGCTTCTGCAAGATCGGTTTCTGATTTTGATGTTCATGAAGCGCTTGATATGTGTTCTGAATATTTCCTGAAATTCGGTGGACATCATGCCGCTGCAGGACTTTCGATGGAAAAGGATAAATTTGAGGCTTTCAAAATAAAATTTGAGAAAATAGTTTCTGAAAAGATTCAGGAACACCAGCAGGAACCTTCTATCACGATAGATTCTGAGATCAAAGTGGATGAGATTAACAGGGAATTCATCAACTTCCATAGAAAACTGGCACCATTCGGTCCTCATAATATGAAGCCTATTCTTACCCTGACTGACCAAAAACTGTCCGGATATGTAAAAACAATGGGAAAAGACAACAATCACCTGAAATTTTACATCAAGCAGGAATCTACGGGTAGAAATATAGAATGTGTAGGCTTTAAGCTTGGGCAGTATGTGGAAGATTTTAAAAATAAAAAGTTTGATCTTGCCTTTACCTTAGAAGAAAACCATTGGAAAGGAAATGTAACCCATTATTTGAATATAAAAGATGTAAAGTTCAGGGACTAGCCACAGCTGCTATCTGTTACTTACCATCTGCTACCTGCAATCCATGAAAAAAATCGGCTTATTTTTTGGTTCTTTCAATCCGATCCATATCGGACATTTAATTCTGGCTAATTACATTCTGGAAAATTCCGACATGGATGAACTGTGGTTCGTTGTAAGTCCGCAGAATCCTTTTAAAGATAAAAAATCGCTGCTGAAAGATCATAACCGGTTGGATATGGTGCAGCTCGCGGTAAAAAGCTATCCTAAAATGAGAGCTTCTAATGTCGAGTTTTCACTTCCAAAACCGAGTTATACCATTGACACACTGACTTATCTTCATGAAAAGTATCCTGATTATTCTTTCAGTTTAATCATGGGTGAAGATAATCTGAGCAGTCTTCATAAATGGAAAAATTCTGAACTTCTGATTAAAAATCATCATATCATTGTATATCCAAGGGTTTTTGAAGGAGAAAAGAAAGATTCTGAATATCTTCAGCATGAAAATATTTCGGTTATTAAGGCTCCGGTTATTGAACTTTCTGCTACGGAGATCAGAAATATGATCAAGGAGGGAAAAAATGTACGCCCAATGCTCCCTCCGGAAGTGTTTGAATATTTGGACGGAAGCAGTTTTTATAAGTAATTTTGCAATTAAGAAGTTAAAAGCCAGACTTTAGAAGTTATTTAGGTACAATACAATCTAGTTTTCGACTTTTAATTCTTACCTTATACTTACCATATGAATTTCATCGAAAAGTTTTTCTCAAAATATCCTCAGGAAAAAGTCATTAAATGGTTTAAGCAAATCTGTTTGGCAGAAGCCGTTTCATGGTTTTTTCTATTTACCGCAATGACCTGGATACGTATTGATCCTGAAGGTGTTGTCCCAATCGTATATATCAGTACTATTGGTGGTATTCACGGATTATTTTTTACACTTTACCTGATCTTTCTACCTGTAATAAGAAAAATATACACGTGGGATGACGAAGACAGTGTCTTTGCATTAATTTCCGCGTTTTTCCCTTTTGCTACCATCTGGATAGACAAAAAACTAGCCCGTTTTGACAGAGAATAACAGTGTGATATAAAAAAAGGACCAAAATGGCCCTTTTTTATTTAAGTTACTTTTAGATGATTAAAGATCTCTTAGAACATGTCCGTTTGCTATGAAAGTATGACTTCCGTTCGTATCCGTATAAGTTCCGTTAACCGTAAAATCAATATACGCTCCTACTGCTCCGAAATTAGTCACCTGAACCACTACATTTCCTGTAGTAGGATTGAAATATCCTCCTGAAAACTCAAAAGTATAATCTGTAGTAAAGCTTCCCGGAACCCCAAGCATATTATTTTGAATCATATAGAAAGAATTTCCGGCAGGTGATGCAGAATTAATTCGTAATTGTTTTGCCGGCATATTGGGAGAAGTTGGAGTAAGACCAGACCATTGAGCATACATACTTCCCAAAACGTACTTCACATTTTGATTATCAATTTTATAACTGATAAATTCATTAACCGAATTACAAACCGAAAGATTGCTAAAATTCATAACCGGTAAATTAGCTG
Source organism: Chryseobacterium sp. CCNWLW53 (assembly GCF_037083525.1). Classification (NCBI taxonomy): domain Bacteria; kingdom Pseudomonadati; phylum Bacteroidota; class Flavobacteriia; order Flavobacteriales; family Weeksellaceae; genus Chryseobacterium; species Chryseobacterium sp. CCNWLW53. Next base: position 153,534 of record NZ_JBAOJR010000001.1, read on the forward strand.
TAAAAGGAATTTCTCCTGAAGTCTGCAAATTAGTATAATCATAGCCTTCCAAAATAAATTGTGGATTAGCTGTACATGAGTAAACATTAAATGAAAAAGCACCTGTACTGCTTACCGGAACTGACGTGTACTGAAAATAGTTGGTTCCGGCCGCAGGTCTCAAAAGCACATAACCATCCGTAACATCAGTATTGGCACAGGTTTTCAAATTTCCCTGTATTATATACTGATTTCCTGTAGATGTTACTGTAATATCAGGCAGCGTCATGGTACTTCCCGCTACTACTGGTGCTACATTTGCAGTATAAACCATCGTGCTACATACATCATACACTTTAAGAATAAGAGTTTCATTTGCAGGAATAATTCCTGTAACTGTGCCCAAATTATCTGTCATTCCATAGGTTTCATAGGTCTGGCTGCTTCTTTTTAAACTCACCTTTGTATTAACCATTGGCAACCCCGCAGGATTTTTCACCGTTACTTTCAGGATAGCCTGGGGAAACTGCGCATCGCAATTCCACCAGGAGAAATGACTTACTGTTCCTACATAAGTATTTCCAACCTTCGTTGCAGAACCTTCTTCCTTCCACATTCCCGTATTTTCATCGTATGACCATAGCGGAATTGTGTTCGGAGACATTGAAGTTTGTGAAGCATCAATGGGAACTGTCATTTCAGCAGTATGCCCGTTTGCAATCTGTAATTTTTGTCCTGAACTCCCTGTAAGCTGAACATGCACCATTCCAAAGGTTTCCATGATTCTTGCATTTCCTCCGGAGTTGGTTGCCAGGAGAGAACCGGGCATTAATTCGGTCAGATACTGATTGGATGATGCTAAATGATACAATGCAACATTTACACTTCCGCTGTAAGCATTTCCGTTTGTATCTTTAAAACTTCCGTCGAATTTTACTTTTGTTCCGTTAGGTAAAGAAACCGTAGAAGTGGTTCCTGAATTAATACTTGCCTTTATGGTTGCAGGGATCATCATAATATTTACACGGTTTATTCCACTCGTAGGAACCATTACTCTTGAGCCGTCTACAAATCCGGATTTTGTTACTTTCACCAGGGCAAAGTTTTCCTTCACCTCTGCATTTTTAAAAGTAAAAAAACCTTTGAAATTGGTTTGAACCGTACTCGATCCGATTGTTACCGTTGCTCCGCTTACAGGATTTCCACCTGTATCAAGCACTACTCCCTGAAAGTTTCTCTGTACTGTACTTCCAAAATTAAAATTAGATTCAGGGGTTGGGTTACTGTCATCAATGTCTATATATGTTTCATTTTTACATGAAAATAGCAACAATAATAACAACAATAAAGGATAAAATTTTCTCATATGTTATTAATTTTTAGTTTACACTAAATTAATCATAAAATAGATACATCCATCTTTTATTAAATTTTTCATCATACTTTTTTTAAAATCTGATTAATTTTCAATCTCTGATGTAACAAAATTCCATATTGAATTGTCTAATTATGTAGAAACTCAAAAGTATTTTAAATTTTAATTCAAAATTTTAATTACTATAAATCAACAAGTTAAATGTAAGTTAAAAATATTTTAAGTACTTTGTATTGCATGATACTGTTTTTATTATATATCTTTGCTATGTTAAATAATAACAGATACAAGCTATTAAACCACAAAAAAAATAATGACCATGAAAACTCATATTCTAATTGCCGCCTTATTTTTCAGCGGACTGGCAGCTGCCCAGCAATCAAAGGATACTCTGAAAGTAAAAAATATTGAAGCTGTGAATATCAAGAAGCAGGTTTTCAAAAAGCAAAGTGACCGTTTCATATATGATGTAGCTTCTTCTCCTATTGCAAAGGGAACCAATACGTTCAATCTTTTGAAACAAACTCCAATGATCTCAAGCATTGACGGAAAATCTCTTAAGATTATGGGAAAATCTGATGTGGTGATCTACATCAACAATAAAAAGTCCAATATGGATGCTGAAGCTCTGATCGAAATGCTGAAGGGAACTCCATCTGAAGATATCCAGAAAATTGAAGTAATTACAACACCGGGAAGTGAATACCAGGTAGAATCCAATGAAGGGGTGATCAATATTGTGATGAAAAAGAAGAAAAATGACGGCTACAACGGAACCCTGAAAATGAACAATGAACAGGCTTATTACAATAATCCTTCTGCAGGTGCTTCTTTCAATTTCAGAAAAAACAAATGGTCTGTGAATTCAAATTTCAATACGGGAAGCTGGACAGACCGCGAAAGGTATACTTTATCGAACGGAGATTCCACTTTCAGAAATGAATCTTTGGGATATAATGATGATCCGAATAAGAATGTGGGTGGAAGTGTGAATATCGATTACGAGATCAATAAGAATCACAGTTTAGGTTTTACCTACAACATGAGATATAATAAGAGTTTCAATTCAATTCTTGATGTAACGAACTGGCAAAACGGCGCACTTGTTAACAGAACCGTCAACAATGAGAACGCACAGACAAGAAATCACTCTTTCAATCTGAATTATGAAATCAAAACAGATTCCATCGGAAGCAAACTTACTTCGAATGTTTCTTATTTATGGTTCAACAGGGACAAAATGAGTACAAATGAAAGTTTCCCACTCAATAATGATAAGAAGAATAAGTACAGTGCACTGCAGCAGTCAGTTCCTCAGATCATTAATAATTATGCTGCGAACATCGACTACCTGAAAAAGACGGCAAAAGGCAACACATGGCTGATGGGAGTAAGCTACAACCACACCAATACGGATAATGATACGAGACAGGATGATATTGAAAATGGAGTGATCATCAATAATGAGAATCAGACCAATCATTTCATTTATAAAGAAAGAATCCTGGGTGCGTATCTTACGTATGAAAGAAAGCTAAGCGAAAAATTTTCAGGGAAAATAGGAACGCGTTATGAAATGACCAGAAGCAGCGGCGAAATTCTTGGTAAAACAAGCTTTGACAGAAATTATAACAACCTGCTTCCCTATCTTAATTTAAATTATGCCATCAGTTCAGATCATAATCTTACCTATAGTTTTTCAAGCAGGATCAGAAGGCCAAGGTTTTGGGAACTGAATCCATCTAGAACATATTTCACGCCTAATAACTATACACAGAACAATCCTTTCGTACTGGCTTCTAAATTTTACAATCAGGAACTCAGCTATATGTACAAAAATGCTTTTTTTGCCAACCTGAGCTTCAATTATGTAAAAGATGCTTCCAACCAAATACCACTGCAGGGAACTGTAACCGGACCGGAAAAGGATGAAAATGGAAACACGGTAATTGTTACCAGAAGGTTTTTAAGATATATAAGAACGAACTATGGTGACAACAAACAGTTTGGACTAACCTTAGGAATGAACAAATCCTGGTTCAAGGAAATCTGGACAACCAATTATTCGGTAAACCTGGGATATAACATCTATAAAGGTTCGGTAACGGAAGATCCTACCTCGGTTCCGGTTGCAGGCCAGACAGAAGTAGTTGAACCTTATGTAATCAATTTCAAAAACTTCAACATATCCGGTAATATCAATAATACGGTACGTCTTTCTTCAAATAAGGACTGGTTTTTAGGAGTTAATTATTACTATGGCAGCAAAGTAAAAATTGAAAGCGGAACATTAGGCGTAAGACAGAGCTTTGATGTGAGCTTAAAAAAGATCATGGGCAACTGGACCTTCGTAGCGGAAGTGTATGATGTATTTAACCAAAACTATAACAGCATACAGGGAATACAGCCTAACGGAAGCTATAATAACGTAGTCAATTTCGAATATCCAAGAATCCTGAACATCGGGGTAACCTACAATTTCGGAAACCAGAAACTGAAAAAGGCAAGAGAAATGAAATCGGCCAACGATGCGATAAAGTCAAGAACTTAAGTTTTATAAAAAATTACAATTACCACAAACCACCACAACCACTCCGTTTCAAAACGGTATTTAAATAGAAGAATCATGAAAAAGATCATTATACTGGCAGCAGCTATCTCAGGAAGCGTAGTTTTTGCCCAGGAAAAGAAATCCGATACGGTAAAAACGAAATCTATAGAAGGCATTACACTTACAAAACAGGTTTTTAAGAAACAGAGTGACCGTTTTGTATATGATGTTGCAGCATCTCCGGTTGCCAAAGGAAACACCACTTTTGATCTGCTAAAGCAGACTCCGCTTCTGTCTTCAACGGATGATAAGACGTTAAAGATTGCAGGAAAAAACAATGCCCTGATCTATATCAACGGAAGAAAAACCAATATGGATTCTGAATCCCTGGTTCAGTTCCTGAAAAATACGCCGGCAGAAAATATCCAGAAAATAGAAGTGATTACGGTTCCCGGAAGTGAGTTTCAGGTGGAATCTTCAGATGGGATCATCAATATCGTTTTAAAGAAAAAAATGAGCGACGGCTTGAGCGGAAATATGAGGATGGCCAATTCACAAAACAAATACAATGCAAGCTCTGCAGCCTTTTCCATCAATTACAGGAAGGATAAGCTGGGAATCAGCGCCAATCTTAACGGCGGTGAAAATATAGAGGCTCAGACCTATACTTTAAGAAACGGAAACAGCCTTTCTTCCAACGAATCTAAAGGAGACATCAATGACCCGAATAAAAATTTAGGCGGTTACCTCAACGTTGATTATCAGCTTACAGAAAACAGCAATCTGGCACTAACATGGAATACCTGGGCCAACAGAAGCTATAATTCTACTGTAGATCTGTACAATACCATTCGTTCCTATGATGCAGACAGCAAAGATTATATTTTTAATTACAGCAATTCAAAAAATAACGAGAATACCCGTTCTTATAACAATTCATTAAATCTGAACTATGAGCTTAAAACAGATTCTTTGGGAAGTAAGTTAAACCTTAATGCAGCCTACCTGAATTATAAGAGATTCCAGTATACTGATAACAGGACTCTTCTTCCAGATGCTTCCGGAAATTATTCTTTGCCGGGCAAGCAGGTGATCCAGGATCTGCCTCAGATTATTAATAACTTTTCGGGAATGGCCGATTATATTCAAAAGTTCAAGAATGATTTCACTGTATCCGTGGGAGGTAATTATAACAAAACCAAAACAGACAACGATACTAAAAATTACACCTACGAATTCGATAAAAAGGGTCAACTGATAAAACAAAAACCGGAACCGAATCATTTTATCTATGATGAAAGTATTTACGGTGTTTATTTAACACTTGAAAAAAAGTTCTCTGATAAGTTTTCGGGAAAAGTAGGAACCAGATATGAAATCACACACAGTTTAGGAACTTCTGATAACGCTCCTACTGCCGATCTGAAAAGAATTGAGAGAAACTACAACAATCTTTTACCTTATCTGAGCCTGAATTATGCCATCAATGATAAAAACAATATTTCATATGCATTTTCAAGCAGAATGAGAAGACCGAGCTTCTGGGAAATAAACCCGGTAAGGAATATTTTGACTGAGGATAATTATACACAGAACAATCCTTTTGTAAAAGCGTCTTCCACTTACAACCAGGAACTTACGTATATGTATAAAAATTCATATTTCCTGATTTTAAATCATTCCTACTTTAAAGACGTAATTACACAGGTTCCGCTGCAGAGAGACATTCTGAAACCGAGAATTGACGCACAGGGAAATCCTGTCCCTGGCCCAAATGGACAGCCAATTATGGATCCTTACACCCAATTGAGGTACATCCGTACCAATTTTGGAGATAAGCAGGAGATGTCTGCAATGGTGGGAATACAAAAATCCCTTTTCAAACAATACTGGACAACTAACTTTAATATTGGCGTACAGCATAATATCAACAACGGAAGTTTAAGTATAGATCCTACTTCGGGAGATGTTTTCCCAACTTATGAAAACAAAAGAAAATCAACGAGCATTGTTATTCAAACCAACAACACGATTCGTCTGGATAAAAAGAAAACATGGTTTGCCGGAGTTAATTACTTCTTTGTAGATAAGCAGCAGATCGAGCTTGGAGTATTGCGAAATCTTATGAGCCTGGATTTGAGTCTTAAAAAAATCTGGAACGACTGGACATTTGCCCTGAATGTAAATGATGTCTTAAATACAAATATCATTGAAATTGAAGATTACCAGGACAACGGAAACTACAACTATATCCACCAGAACCGATACAACAGAGGCATGACGTTAAGCATTACCTACAATTTCGGAAACCAGAAAGTGAAAAAGGTAAGAGACATCGAAGGAGCTTCTGACGCCATTAAAAGCAGAACAAGATAGAACTATCATTTCTTCATATCAATTATTTTGTGGTAAGATCCGTCGGAATTTCCGGCGGGTTTTTCTATCTTTATGATTATGGATAAAAGTTTTGTGATTATTCTGTATTTTTTTTCGATATCCCTTCTTTGGACCGGCTGCAAAGAAAAAACAGTGACTTTGGCTAAAGATATCAGTTTTGAAAAAGAAGAAAATATCCGGTACGGAAATGATCCTGAACAGAAGCTGGATCTTTATACTCCTAAAAATAGAGGCTCAATAAAGGGGATCTTTGTCATCATTCATGGTGGAGGCTGGCGAGGCGGAGATAAATCCCAGCTTACTTTCTTTACCCTTTCTATGATGAAAAAATTTCCTGATTATGCCTTTGCCAATATGAATTACAGATTGGCAGACAATCATTCCTTTATCCTTCCTAATCAAACAAAAGACATTGATAATGCCTTAGATTTATTAGTTAAAAAATCTGTGGAAATGAAGTTTACGCCTGAATTTATTTTGCTTGGAAACAGCGCAGGTGCCCATTTATCAATGTTATACGGTTATAATAGGATTTTCGACCATAAACATAGAAAAAAAGTGAAGACAATTGTCAATATTGTAGGACCTGCAGATTTAAATAGTGCAGATTTCAGGAAATATTTTGACTATTCTTTTGTCGAAAAACATATGATAGATTCCTCAAAGCCAACTCCAACAGATATTACCCATCAAGATATTCCGAATCCTATTTTCTGGATTAATGAAACCTCTCCACCTACCATTTCTTATTATGGAAACAGGGATCAGGTCATTCCTATATCTCAAGAGAGAAAATTAGATTCTGCTTTGATTCAGAATAAAGTAAGACATGAAACTTATGAATTCAATGGCGGTCATCTGGACTGGGACAAGGCTCCGAATGATGAGTTCTTGATTAATAAAATTGCCGCTTTTCTTAAACAAACTGATAAAAAATAAACGCTTTGAGAATTTCAAAGCGTTTATTTTTCTACTCAGACTTTACAATTTCTGTTCTTTCCGAAACTCCATTCGAATTGAAAGCTTCGATCTGAAAATAATATGAATCGGTCCGGTCGGCTCCGGTGAAGAAATATTCATTCTTTCCATAAACCATAATGCTTCCATACAATTTATCCGGAGATTTTCCCCAATAGATCACATATCCGTCTGCATCCTGATTCTGCTGCCATTTCATCCAGATACTTCTTCTTTCACCGTATTTTTTAGGATCAGCTCTTAAAGGAACAAATCCTTCTACTTTCTTTGGTCTTTCACCTGCTCCTTTTCCAAATACTCTGAAACCACTTAATGCAAATTTTCCGGTAGGCATTTTCAGGTTTTCCATTTTAAGGAACCTTGTCTTAACTGGTTTTTCAAGCTCCACATAATCGTGGGGAACATCCTTGGTATTTTTACTTTTATCTACAACAACATTCCACTTCTTTCCATCATTCGAGCCATAGATTTTATATTGATGCATTTTGCCCAATGTTTTCCCTAAAAATTCAACATCCTGATCTGCGTAATTGATCTGGATCGCATTGATCGTTGACACCTCGCCAAGATCTGTCTGAAACCACTCTCCGGAGTTTCCTGTTTTTGCACTCCAATAGGTCTTGATATCTTCATCTACCGCTAGATTCGGCTGATAACCGCCTAAAGTAGATGAAACCTGAACTGGCTTATTATAATTCAGCAGCATCCAGCCTGCGAAAAGGCCCTTTGAGAAATCTTTACCCTGCGCATACTGCGGAAGATAGGTTGGGTAATCTCCGTAAGCGGTATTCGTGTACATTACATCATCTTTGTCAAATCCTGCCGGCCAGATTCCTAGGCGTCTTTCAAAATTATTTTTAGTGGAAATAAAGATGGTTGACACATGCCACCAATTTTTGTAGTTGTCCTCAAAAGTGGCTCCGTGTCCTGCTCCTCTTGCAAAACCTCCGGGTTTATAGGAAAACGGATTGTGCTGCTGGTACTCAAAGCCTTCCAGAGGATTTTTGCTGACATAAACGCCATCGGAATATCCGCTGAATTCGGTAGCCGGAGCTCCATACTGCATATAATATTTTCCGTTGTGTTTAGTCATCCATGCTCCTTCTACAAATGGCTGCAGGAAAACATTGTCATTATATTCCCCGAACCTTTCCCAACCGTGATCTTCAGGCTTCAGTTTTATAATAGGTTTTACAAAGCCTTCTGACTGCAGGTTTTTAACCTTCACTTCAGTCCCCAGAAGCGGCCACTCGTTGCTGGATCCCCAGTAGAGATACAGCTTATTTTTGTCCTCATCATAATGGAATGTAGGATCCCAAGCGCCTACTTTCAAAGTATCTACAGCAATTTTCCAGTCGTCTTTGGTAGGATTGGTACTTTTCCAGATCGGGAAATCCTGTTCCCAGGTAGATCCGTAAACGTAAAGAGTGTCTTTCATTGCCCAAACAGCCGGAGCATTCAGGTCATGAATATATTTATTGTCTCTCAGGAATTTCCTCTTCACAAACTTCCAGTCCAGCATATCATCGCTGTACCAGTATCCTTCCTGGTTGGTAGAAAAAAGAAATAACTTATTTTTAAAATTAACGATCACCGGATCGGCGGTAGCACGGTGTTTTCCCTGTTTTGAGAAAGCTTCAAATGGCGTATAACCATAATCAATGTTAATTGGGTTACAGAATGTTTTCTGCTGGGCACCAACGAATATTCCCAACAGAACAGTGAATGATAAAAAGTACTGCTGTATCTTCATAGCTTTTTGCTTAAGCGACAAATTTAGGTAACTTTTTTTGGTTTCCTCCAAATAAAACCGTCAAGGAGATAATGAGACAGCTGAGGAACAACCAGAATAGGAACCAAAAACTGAAGGAAATTTTCCGAAACCCGGAAATCCAGTGAAAAATGTTCATTCCAGACCAGCACTTCCCACAAAAATTCTTCGAAGAATGCAAATCCCAGGATTACTCCAATAAATAGAAATATTCCGAGGACCGATTTAAAAATAGAAAGCTTGTCCAGCTGATGGTTTTCTTTCTGCCGGATTTCCCGGATGTAGACCAGTGCAATGTATGGAATCCCATGCGAAATGACGTTCAGAAAAGTAAAGACCAAATCATTGTTGAAATAGACGATTCCAAAGTACCATGAAAGATAGGTTCCCGCTATCAGAGCTATTTTAGGAATATTGAAATTTCCAGTTTTAAAGACTTCAAAAACCGTTTTTAAAATCCAAACCATCAATATGACAACGTAAATTATAGTAATGGGTTCGGTATAATCCGGCAGATTTTTAAGCCAGTCAAATTCATTTTCTACAAACCATGTAAAAGCACGTGGAGTCTTAAACCAATACAGCATAGGATAAACTGTAGCAGAATAAACAGCGACCTCATCTATCCTTTTGCTCCAGTTATTAAGTTCAAAACGGGCGTAAATCCTCATAAAGCCGTACTGTTGACGGATAAAATGAAAAACAGCTGCCAACGCAAGGCCAGACCAGAACACCAGGCTGCCGAACTGGAACAGGGCCACCCCAAAAAGCCAGCTCAGGACAGGAATTCCCCAATACAGAAGTTTCCTCTTCTGCACTTCTCCCTTTACAAAATAGGTTTTGAACAAAGTGGAATAAACATGCGCTACATCTACAAAAACAATAAGAAAAAGCCATGTGTAAAAGGAATGATTGTTTTCAAGCCCCTGAATCTGTTTCTGAAAGAGAAAAATAACGACCAGGATCAGGAAAGGCGGAGATAAAATGAACCACCAGTCTGTTTTTGCATTATGTATCCAAGGCTGTTTCATATCATCTGTTGTGCTGTTCTTAGTCCCTGATAAAAAGCTTCTTCAAAAATAGAAATCCCTGAAAGATCTGTATGGGCAAAGAAAATTTTCCCATCAATGGGTTCTTTTGCCTTTTGGGTTTCTTCGCCAAAAATCTGGTCGGGTACCGGAGCTATCATAGCATGTCCTATTTTGTGAAAATCCATCTCTAAAATAAAATCTTCAATCAGCGGATGGGCTTTCTTTAAATCATCTAAAACTAAAGTTTTAAGCTCACTTTCTTTCATGGAATACAGCTTACGTCTTGCTTTTCTACAGTCGCTGCTGGAAAAACTCCTGTAATAGGTGATCACTTTCTCTCCTATGATCTGCTCAACGTTCTGATGCTGGTCAAAAATATAGCCCAGTCCCGCAGAACCATAGATGACATTATCCCACGCCAGTTCTTCATCACCTCCAAACTCATTCTTTAACGTAATAGTCGTCAAAAGCCAGGGAACATAATTGAATGATGTTGCCTTTTTTCTGCTAAAAATTCTCTCGGCAACAAACTGAGGACCTGTAAACAGTACTTTTTCAGCAGTGATTTTCACTGTCTTTTTTTTAAGGTTATCAAAGCTTAAAACCTCAACTTTATCATTTATATTGACTTCAAAAACCAAATGACCGGACTTATGTTTCCCGTCCGTAAATTTTGAGAGATGTTTGGCTAGTCTTGCATTTCCCTCCGGCCATGTAAAGACCTGATCTTTATATTTTCGACTCCAGTTATTTTTTCTTCCCGCAAAATAATGGATTCCTGCCCAGGCAGAAACAAAATCAATTCCTAATCCATAATCGTCTCTGCAGGAATAATCCAATAGCCAAAGCAATTCTTCCGATGTATAATGATGCTCTTTCAGCCAGTCTTTAAAAATGATCTTTTCTAGTTTTCCAGCATCATTTTCTATGCTTGAGTCGTGGACGGGAATAGCAAACCAGTATTTTCCATGTGCATCTTTTTTCTGGCGGAAATCATCTATTGTTTTAAAGAAACGGTCAAATTCTTTCTGTACTTCTGCATCAGTTCCTTTCTGCGGAACAATATCATTCTGCCATACATTTTTGTAAAACAGTCTTTCCTGCTGTGGAAAAGTCATCTGATATTCATCCAGAACAGGGTCTCCGTTTTCGTCATCTCCCTGGTAGATTCCACAGTCCTTTAAAAAATCAATGAGTTCAGTATTTTCTTTATTGGGAAGGGGCAGATAATGTGAACCCAAAGGAAATTTTGAAAATTGATTCTGTCCGTTTGAAGAATTTCCGCCCAACCTGTTCTCCATTTCAAGCAGAAGATAATCATTTTGATTGTTCTGGCTTAAAAACCGGCATGCAGAAAGCCCGGAGATTCCGCCTCCGACGATGAGATATTTCGTGTAGATTTCTTCTGAAAATTTTGGAAAATCTTTGGCCCACAGCTTGTGTCCGAGAACATGATTGGTTCCGGTAATTTTAAGCATCAGAGATCTTCCTTTCTTTCTGCAGTACTGCAGAAAAGGAAGCATAAGGCTGCCTAGAAAAACTGTTGTAAGAAAATCTTTCCTACTGTACTTTCCTCCACTCTTCATCGAAATAACGGACTAATATCTGGTTATCCAGACGGTTAACTTCTACATCATTCACTTTCATGTCTTTGCTGAAATAAGAAAGCTGGGAAAAATTATAATCGTAATATTTTAAATTGGGAATCTTTCTATAGATCCTATTATTTACAGGTTCAAATGAAGCCATTGAAAACCCCCATTCTCCAAATGACGGCACATAGGTATGGTATGCTGAAGTAAATGGAAATATCTGATTGATCGTTTTTTCTATACACCAGAAAGATTTCGGAGCAAAATATGGAGATGTGGTCTGGACAACAATTTTCGTATCGGAACCAGCCAGTCTTTCCAGTTCTTTGTAAAACTGCAATGAATAGAGTTTTCCTAAACTGTAATTGGAAGGATCAGGAAAATCAATAATGATTACATTGAACTTCTGTCTGTTCTCTTTGACCCAAACGTACGCATCTTTGTTGATGATTTTGATTTTCGGATCAGATAAAGAACTATGGTTTAAGGTACGCATGGTTTCATTGGTTTTGAAGAAATCGGTCATTTCTCCGTCAAGGTCAACAAGGGTAATATTTTTTACTTCTCTATATTTCAGGACTTCACGTGCAGCAAACCCATCCCCACCACCCAAGATCAGGATATTCTCAATATTTTTTGCCATAGACATCGCTGGGTGCACCAACGCTTCATGATAACGGTATTCATCTGTGGAGGAAAACTGAAGGTTATTATTCAGGTACAGCCGAAATTCATGGTTATTTCTCGTGAGAACAATTCTCTGGTAGGGCGAGCTTTTGGTATAGACCACATTTTCACCGTAGAGTTTTTCTTCTGAATACGACAAAATCTTATCTGAAAAGATAAAAAGGGCAAGAAGAAATGTAAAAGCCCCAATGGATTTTATCTTTAAAGAAAGTGGTTTCGAAAGTTCTTTTTTAATATAAAAACATAAGAATATGGCGATAGAAACATTAATCAATCCAAAAAACAAAGGTGTTTTTACAATTCCCAGGTTCGGAATAAGCACGAGAGGAAACAGTATTGAGGCCAGTAATGCTCCAATATAATCAAAGGCAAAAACGTTTGATACTAAGTCTTTAAACCCTATTCTGTCTTTTAGGATATTCATCAAGAGTGGAATTTCCACCCCGACCAGACATCCGGTAAAGAAAACAAAAAGGTAAAGCACTGCCTCAAAATGGGCCAGGGTATTAAACAGGATAAATAAAACAACTGAACTTACCCCACCGACAATTCCCACAAGGATTTCGATCTCTACAAATTTATCGATGAGATTTCCTTTGATAAATTTGGCAAAATATGACCCTACCCCCATTGAAAAGAGATAAACGCCAATGATGAAAGAAAACTGTTTGACAGAATCTCCCAAAAGATAACTTGCCAATGCACCGGCCACCAGTTCATAGATGAGCCCGCACGTTGCAATGACAAAAACCGAGAACATTAAAAGCAGCTCAAGAGGAATCCTCTTCTTATCCATGAATCGCAGCACTTATGATCATTGAAATTCCTATGATAAATGCTCCGAAAACAATCGCTAACGCTATATTTTTATTTTGTGAGATCTCATGCCATGTTTTTTCCGGGGTCAGTTTTTCGATAATGAAATAGCAAACCAAAAGAATGGCTATTCCTAAAATTGAGTATAACACAGAGTTGAATATCGGCAGTAGATTAATGTTATCCATAGTTTATATTTTTTATTTGTGGTAGTATCTGTAAAATCCTCTTCCTGTGGAGTGATTTCTGGTGGTTCCGTCCCGGTAGGTTTCTGTTTTGGCACAGTCGCAGAACTTATTTCCTGTAAAAGTAAGATAAACAAACCAGCTCAGAAAAAAGCCTCCGATAAGTAACAGTATCCAATTGGTCCTGATGTAGTGGGTTATTTTGTCCATATCTTAATGGGTAGGATAAGGTGAATTGGAACTGTTTTTCCATTTATTGAGTTCAAAAATGCGTCTTCCCACAAAGCTGACCGCTATGAAGGTTAGTGACAAAATGATTACAATAGCGAAATTCCAAAATGATACCGGTTGCCATGCGGCCTTGATTTTTACAGAGCTGTTTCTTTCATATTTTTCCGGGTAGCCGGTTTCCAGGCTCATATTGGTAAGGACAGAGTCCAATTTTTTAATTTCCAACGGCTTTTCTGTCAGCTTATTTATTCCGCTAATTTCGTTTTTCAGTATTTCTTTTTCGGTATAGATGCTGATGCTTTTGTCTTTATTGTTCCGCATATAGAAATTTCCCAGGTCATTTTTAATCACTGAAAAATCTCCATTCTGTAGCTGATAGCCTGATTTGAAAGGATCTGCCGCTCCTCCTTCTTTTTCTGCAGAAATCAGGAAATGGTAGTTTCCGGGCGCTACACCACAAAAATTAAATTCTTCACTCTGGCTTCCTTCGCTCCAGCTTTCTCCGTCTTCATAGCCGGAATATCTTTCTATATCTTTAGAGGTATAAGCTATTTCATTAGTCTTTTCATTAACAAGGCTTACGCCTACATTTGCCCAGGAGTTGTCTACTTCAGAGTAGGCATTCACTTCTAACGGAGCGGAAGCTCCTGAAAGGTTGAAACTTTTGCTTACCAGCTCTTTTTCATTTAAATCAGCAAATTTGATTTCCTGTTCAAAAAGGGTCTTATTAGTTCTTGATATTACCACATACAGCTGGATCAGACAGATTAGTAAAGCTGAAACTCCGATAATGTTGATCACTTGCCTTACATCAAAGAAAAAAGGCTCTACAATTCCTATCCCTGAATAATCGGGGAGTTCTTTTAAGCCGAAAGCTTTTTTGATGGTGTATTTTGAGATATGATTTCCCTTAAAGAACTGTACTGAATTTCCACATTCTTCCCGTGAGATCATCTCGGTGCCGTTTACGTATTCTTTATATTTGGCAAGTTTAAAATCTATTTTATCTTCAAAAAAACCAGCTGCGGAATGAATACTGCAGGGTGTGGTTTCATACCATCTATACTTCCGCCCATCAGCAGTTTCTGCATAATGCTTAAAGTCTTTAAATGCTGAATCCAGCAAGTGGAGAAGTACCCAATGTCCATCACTTTCGCTTAAGTATACATTATTTCCGGATGGACCTTTCAGTGCATATTCCCGCCAGAAAATATTTTCTCCATATTTTTTAACAACAATATTAATCACATAGTATTCTGTCCCATAGATCGTTCCTTTCTGTCCGACTTCCAGGACTACATTTTCTACAGGCTTTTTAATGATTTTCCGAGAAGCATTTTTTTCTATTCCGATAAGGGAAGCACATGAACGGCATATGTATTCTTCAACAGAAAAATCTATTGCCAGTTCATTATTTTTTTCACAGACGGGACAAACGTAATACATTTTTTAACGGTGAATTTTGTGTTTTTGAATGACATCAGCATTGAAATACTGAACAATTTCATCTGCGATCTGCTCTACTTTCTGGGTATTATCCTGGGTATAGTTGCACAGAAAAACATCAAATGTAAGCTGTTTAAACTCTGGCCAGGTATGTATACAGAGATGGGATTCCTTAAGACACACGGCAGCAGTGAAGCTCTGGTTGTCAAAGACATGATCTGTAATTCCAACAATTTCCACTTCTTTAGTTTCTAAAATGGATTCTGTATATTTCAAAAAGCGACTGCAGTCTAATAACAAATCTTCTGACTGTGTTTCCAAAGTCAGAAGAATATGCAGACCTTTGCTTGATAATGGTTTCAATTATTTTTTTCGTAAATATATTATTTTTTCGGAAGGAAAACCTCAGCAAGCATACATCTGGCGCTTCCTCCTCCATTCACTTCGATGGTATTCAGATCTGAGTAAATGATCTCACAGTATTTTTCTATGGCAGCAACCTGTTCAGGTGTTAAGGACTGATAGGCCGTCTGGCTCATCACCAAAAACTTCTGGCCGTCTTTATTCTGAACCTGAAGCATATTTCCTGCAAACTGCTGCATCTGCTCTTCTGAAATTTCGATGATCTCTTTTCTGGAATTTTTGATGGTTTCAATAACCTTTTCTCTTTCCAGCTCATTATCGATACAATCAAGGCATATGACTACAAATTTATCTGCCACACACATCATAACATTGGTATGGTAAATTGGAAGCCTCTCTGTGCCTACAGTTTGATAAGAATGGAAAACTATAGGGGTAAATCCATATTTCTCACAAAATTCTCTGAATAAATTTTCGTCAAGTCTTAGAGAAACCGAACCATAAGCGATTTTATTATCGTGGTCAAAGATCATACTTCCTGTCCCTTCCAGGAAGTGACCCTGAGTTTCAGGCAATGACCAGTCGTCAATTTCAGCAACTTCAAAGCCTTGATTTTTGATACTCTCAATAATATCCTCCCTTCTCTCTACTCTTCTGTTTGAAGCAAACATCGGATATAGGACAACTTTGCCATCTTTATGAAAGCTTACCCAGTTATTCGGAAAAATAGAATCCGGAGTATGAGGATCCAGGGTATCTTTTATAGTAATCACATTTATCCCTTTGTTTCTCAGTGTTCCAACAAAAGTGTTGAATTCTGCCAAAGCTTTAGACTGAATATCAGCCCCTTTCTGTTCAACCTGAAAGTAATTATTTTCTGCCGTTTCCGCATTATAGCCGAACGCAATCGGCTCTATCATTAATACTGTATCTGTTGTTTGCATTGTTTTTGATTTAAAAATTAAAACATTGAAAAGATTAAAAGATTCAGAAACCATTCTAATCTTCACATCAATCTACTCCCTTACCAGTGGCATTGTGGAGCACCTCAAGAGGCCACCCATTTTAGAAATCTCTCTGTAAGGAATTTCTTCTACGGTCATTCCCCATTCGTTTCTCAGGTGATTGTTCATTCTTGTAAATGTTTTGTCTGAGACAACAACTTCGGGAGAAATAGAAAAGATATTCGGGAACATTTCAAACATTTCTTCATCATTAAGGTGGAAACAGTTCTCTTCTCCGAAGATATCAATGATCAGGCGGTAATCGCTTTCGTCCACGAATCCGTTTTTATAGATCAGGCATTTATCTTTTCCCACCGGATTGAATGTGCAGTCCAAATGTAGGATCCCTTCAAACGGAATTTTATCATTTTTCTTTAATTCCAGATCGATGATTCTTTTCTTCGGAAAATATTCTTTCAGAATTTCAATAGCATATTCATTGGTTCTCGCTGTTTTATAGTTTCTGTAATCTTCGCTGAAACATGTTCCTATAAAAAGAAAATCGTCCCATACAATAACGTCACCGCCTTCAATGTGTGCAGTTTCCGGAAGATTGATAATTTTTCTCCACGCTACTTTTTCAAAAACTTTCTTGTAAGCATCCTGCTCATCAGCTCTGTCAGCGATCACATTTGAGATGATCATTTTATCGTCAATCACAAAAGCCACATCTCTTGCGAAAACTTGGTTATAATCTTTGATAATGCTTGGACGAAGGACTTCTACATCATATTTCTTCAATACAGCTTCAAAAGCATTCATTTCGTTGATAATATCCTCTTCTTTAGGATACATATTGTGTTCGATGGAGTAATATGACTTGGCGTCATAGCTCTCCTCCAGTGTGGGAACGGCTCCCATTGAATTAGGCTGTCCTAGAACAACTGATTTCAGCCTGCCCGTTTCGTTTTTAATGTTTAGTTTCATAAAGATTTATGCAATACTACAAATATAAGTAAAGGTCTCTATCTGGAAAACTTTTGATTTGTTTTATGCATCAAATTTGATTTTAATGCTGCTTATATTCGGCCTTATGCCTTATATTCCTGTATTAAATTGTAAATACAACCCAATAGTCCCTTTATATTTCCAACATAATTCATCTACAACTGACTATTTTTCATCTACATAAGAAACAAAAAATAATATATTTTATAAAATAAATTCATATCTTAGTGATATAATTTCAATGGAATTATAAAAATTAAAATTTAACTATTAACATCAAAAATCAAAATCATGAACAAGAAAAGCCCGGTGCTTAAAAATGCACAAAAATTAGGAAGAAACGAGCAGAAATTAATCACAGGAGGAGGGATAACCAGACCCAGATACTGCTGCGAGTGGGATGACAACGGAAACTGTACCATTTGGACGTGTGGTAACTGTGTTTGTCCATAATTAAAGAAATAACAACCCTGCTTTTGATAAGCAGGGTTTCTTTTTATCGCGCCCTATTTTCTTCTTCTGTTTTCAGAAGTTCCTTGGCTTGGTATTTCGAACTTCCAAAGCTGTATCCTACCGAAAAAATCAGACGGCTGCTGTCCCACCAATGAGTAAGACGGTTGTCCATAATTTGCTTATGCCTGAATTCCAAACGCTGATCATAAGAATCAAAAATATTGTTATAGCTTATTTTTGTATTCAATGTGTTGTTAAACCATGACTTCTGCACAGACAGATCTACTGTATACCTTGGTTTGATAATGTATAGGCTGTTTCCGGTTTTGGATTCATAATTTGCAAATAGATTAACGGTATAACCTTTTGGCAATGAGAAAACCTGATTTATCCGTATTTCATAATTATACACTTTTAAAGCAAACACCTCACCCAGATACGGTCTGAACTCATCGTTATAGTATCCCGCAAGCTGGCTGGTGATATTCCACCAGTTTGTCAGTTTCACAGGAAAACTGGTTTCTATAGAAGCAAATTTGCGGTAAGGAAGATTGGTTCCAAGATATTCCAGGACATTGGTTTTGGGATTGTAAAGCGGATACCGGGTCATCACATCTTTTTCTTTTCCTGCTGTAAAACTGGTCACCCAATTCTTATAGCGGTACGTAAGTTTGATCTGGCTGGTGAAAGAAGGCTGCAGATAAGGATTCCCGATCCAATAATTCAGCGGGCTGAAATAAACCCGGAACGGATTGAGCTGGGAAAACACAGGTCGTGTTATTTTTCTGCTGTACGAAAGTGACAGTTCATTAGATTTATTGAATGTATAGGTTGTACTAAAAGACGGCAGCCATTCGAGATAATTTCTTGACACCACAGAATCTTTGGTAACAGCATCCGAAATACTCTCGGTATTTTCAAACCTTAGTCCTGCATTCACCTGAAGCTTTCCAAATTTCTGTCTGTATGAAACATAACCGGCCCATATTTGCTCTTTGTAAGAAAACATATTGCTACGCTCCGGATCAAAGATAAAACGGTCATCAACAGACAGCGTATCGTAGCGGATATTATTATAGGTATTGGAATGGCTGTATTTCATTCCGGCTTCGAGGTCAGCATTTCCTATCTTTTGGGAAATGTCGATTTGTGCGGTCTGGATATCAATTTTATTAAGCAGGTCAGATTTCCAGTAGGATAAAAGTTGAGAGGTTGGTTTATCTTTATTGATAAAATCGTCCTTCTGCTTATTTCTGACGGAAAGATAATTACCTAAAAAATTCAGTTTAAAACCTTTATTTTGAAATGAATAATCTGCAGTTACCCCATAATTTTCCTGGGAATAATTTGTAGGGTTTTCACTTTCGGTGTTAAAGATCAGCTGTGAACCTTCTTTATTGGTAGTGTATAGTGAACCTGAACGGACCCGGTCACTGGTTCTGAAATTCCCTCTTAAACTTATGCCTAATCTATTCTTATCATTGATCCTGAAATCTGCTCCGGTCTGAATGCCATTTACCTTTCCTTCATCTTCCTGATACGTATTGGTTTGCATGACATTGGTATTGGCAAGCTTCTGTAGTGCATTATAGCGATAGGTAGAAATACCATTATTGTAACTGGCCTGCAAGCTGTATGCTGTCTTTTCTGTATTATAAGAAAGGTTTAAAGAGTTTTCTCTGTAGCTGAACTTATTGACATAGGTATTTCCACTGTAATGTCCTTTCCAGCCAAGGTTTCCGTTTCTTTTTAGTCTGATATCGATAATTCCTTTAAACTCTGCATCAAATTTGGAAGAAGGGTTGGCATTCACTTCAACAGATTCTACCATTTCCGGCGGTAATGAACGAAGATAGGCCTGAAGTTCCTGGCTGCTCATGGTGACTGGCTTCCCGTCAATAAATATGGCAGGAGTAATTCTTCCGCCAATAAAAATACCGCCTTCCTGATCTATGGAAACGCCCGGTGTTTTTCTTAAAACCTCAAGAAGGTTCGCAGAGGTCTTGAAATCTTTATTTCCGGAAACACTCATTACGACATTTCCGTCATTGAGCCTGATACTTCTGGCCGTTGAACGGATCACTACTTCAGAAATATTTTCAGAAACAGGTTTCAATTCAATCAAAGAAATATCTTCTACAGTATTAAATTCTTCCGTTTCATATTCATTTTTCCGGACCACAAAGTAAGCATCAAGAGCTACATTATCAAGCCGGAAAAAACCTAAGGAATCCGTCTGAACTTTTTGAATGATGCTCCGGTCTGATTTATTTAACATAGAAACTTCAGCCTGAGAAACAGCTGTCTTGGTCTCTGAATCCAAAATTTTCCCCTGTATTGTTTCCTGAGCTTTTCCAAAGAAGGAAAGGAATAATAGCAACAGAAAAAACCATAATCTGATATTCATAAATTTTAATTTTATGAAACCAAAAGTAGCAGGCTATTGAAAAAATAAGGTTTTGAAGTTTAAATTCCGCAGTACGAAATTATAATTCTGAACTTTGAAACCTAGATTCAGAAGGGGTTTGTGACTGCTTGTATAAAAGCGGTGTGGTATTTTTAATTTTTTTGAATGTGGAAAAGAAAGTAGACTTAGAATTAAACCCAACTTCATAACCGATCTCTTCGATCTTGAGGAAGGAGCCGATTTCTATTTTTTGACAGGCTTCGTTGATCCTGTATTCATTGATGTAAGTTGAAAAGCTTTTACCGAGATTATCATTCAGCAATTGGGAAAGCTGATGGGCAGACATATTCATTTTAACTGCCAGATCGCTTAATTTCAGGTTTGGATTTTTATATAATTCTTCGGAATTCATCAGCCGTTCAAGTTTTGAAACAAAACTGTCTGCAAGTTCTTCTGAAATCTTTTTATTGGTATATTTAGGAATCTCTTTTACAGAATCCTCATTCTTTTTACTGAAAAGAATTAAAAAATTCGCATACAGCACAAATGAGAATACAAGACTTCCGCCTGCACAATACACCTGTACCCAGCCTGTAGAAATTAACTGATACGCCAGGAAAATGATCACATTGCTGATAAGTACCGGAAGGATAAATTTATTGGGATTTCTCGCTGTCTGTTTTGAAGAAATATAATACTGATATACAGCAAGCAAGACAAACACTGACCAAACTGTATAAATAAAGGTTCCGAAATATTTATCCCAACTAACCGGAAAAAACAAATACAGCAATCCTACACCTCCAAGAACCAATGTCAATACTCCGAAAAACGCTCTGCATTCCTTTAAATCAAATTCTTCTTTCTGGAATGATGATCTGATGTAATAATATAAAGCCGGCCCTGTGAAAAATAGCGCAGACATCCCAAGGTGCGGAATGATTCGCGGCCAGTCCGGATAGAAATAGATACAAACGGAAATCCCCACTCTGATGCTTAAAGTCAATAAAATTAAGCCTAAAAAGAAATCCGGAATGTTTTTAAGTTTTTTGACAAACAGAAGATAGACCCCGAGCAGCAACCCATTAAAGGCTCCTACCGCACTGAAGAAAAATAACATCTGCTGTCCGAAAGTCATTATATTGATTTATTTTCTTGATAAATTCCTATCATTCCGGCTTAAACCAAAACTAATTGAAAGTGATCACTTTATGAAGGTAAATTTAATAAAATTATTGTCTTCAAATTGATATATATAACAAAAGATTCACTTTAAATTTTGTATTTTTAAACTCTTCTTAAATTAATGAAAAAACCTGATCAATCTCTTTACAATATATGTATTGCTTCAATAAAAAGAAAGACAATAAAACCTTACGATTTCAAATGGGCTCAGTTTTATGATTCAGATTCCAATCCAAAATTATTATTTCAAAATTTTCCAATTGATTTTGAGAAAGAAGAACTAATCATTTGTTCTGTTATTATTGATTCTGACAACTACAGTATTTTAACAACACGAAAACTAGTAACAAACAATAAAGGAAATATAGAATTCGGAAACCTGATAAACGCTAAAAACAAATGGTATGGAGAATTCAAAAGCAAAACTGATCAATATGCTTTAGGTGAAGTGGAACTAGTGACAGGCGAAAGATTACCCTATTTTATAGAAACAGACAAAGCATCCATGATTATGATTTATGGCATAAATACTTTAATAGATATTACTAAGGAACCTTAACAGCAAATCAGCGATTAAAATAAAAAATCCCAAAGCAAGCTTTGGGATTTTGTTTATGATAAAAACAGGGGTTATCTGTTTGTAATATCGATATAATCTCTTTTTTGAGCACCCTGGTAAACCTGTCTTGGTCTTCCGATAGGATCTCCTTTCAGTCTCATTTCTTTCCACTGAGAAATCCATCCCGGAAGTCTTCCCAAAGCAAACATTACGGTGAACATTTCTGTAGGAATTCCCAGTGCTCTGTAGATAATACCTGAATAGAAGTCTACGTTTGGATATAGTTTTCTTTCTACGAAGTACTCATCTTCAAGCGCTACTTTTTCTAACTGCATTGCAATGTCAAGAGCTTTATCCTGGATACCTAATGCATTAAGGATATCGTCAGCAGCTTTTTTAATGATCTTCGCTCTTGGATCAAAGTTTTTATACACTCTGTGTCCGAAGCCCATTAGACGGAAGCTGTCGTTTTTATCTTTTGCTTTCGCTACCCATTTATTAACATCTCCTCCATCTTTGTCGATCAACTCAAGCATTTCGATAACAGCCTGGTTAGCACCTCCGTGAAGAGGTCCCCAAAGTGCAGAAACACCGGCAGAAATAGAAGCAAAAAGACCTGTATGAGCAGATCCTACCATTCTTACTGTAGAAGTAGAACAGTTTTGTTCGTGGTCAGCATGAAGGATTAATAATTTATCAAGAGCGTCTACAATAACTGGATTTACTTCAAATTCCTCGTTAGGTAATCTGAATGCCATTTTGTAGAAGTTTTCTACATAGTTCAGGCTGTTGTCTCCGTGGTTAAGCGGAAGCCCCTGAGTTTTTCTGTAGGTCCATGCGCAAAGGTGAGAGAATTTAGCAATCATCAATTCTGCCGCGTGGTCCATTTCTTCTTTAGAGTTTACGTTAACGGCTTTAGGGTTAAAAGCTGTTAAAGCGGAAGTTAAAGAAGACAAAACTCCCATAGGATGAGCAGAACGAGGAAAAACATCAATGATCTTTTTCATTTCATCTGCTATAAAGTTATATTTTTTAATATTATTGTTGAAGGAAACAAATTGGTCCTGAGTAGGTAATTCACCATGTAATAAAAGGTACATTACCTCTGAAAAGTTAGATTTCTCAGCAATCTGCTCGATTGGATAACCTCTGTAGAATAATTCTCCTTTATCTCCGTCTAAGTAAGTGATGTCGCTAATAGTAGCTCCGGTATTTTTGTACCCTAAATCCAGAGTGATTAAACCTGTCTGGTCTCTTAATTTTGAAATATCAATTCCTCTGTCTCCGATAGTACTATCCACAATTGGATATTCATATGAATTACCGTCATAATTCAATATTACTTTGTTGTCTGACATTTATTTATTTTTTTTTAAATATACTACTTATTACAAAATACGGCAAACAAAAATTATCGCTTGCCGTTATTTATAAATTCAATTATCTTTTAATTTTAAATGCATCTAAACCTGGGAAAAAAGCCGTATCACCCAATGCTTCCTCAATTCTTAAAAGCTGGTTATACTTCGCCATTCTGTCTGATCTTGAAGCAGATCCGGTTTTGATCTGTCCGCAATTCATAGCTACTGCCAAATCAGCAATTGTGGAATCTTCGGTTTCTCCTGATCTGTGAGACATTACTGAAGTAAATTTGTTATTCTGAGCCATTTGTACAGCATCCATTGTTTCGGAAAGAGAACCAATCTGGTTTACTTTTACAAGGATTGAGTTGGCAATACCTTCTTTTACTCCTCTTGACAATCTTTCTACATTGGTTACGAATAAATCATCACCCACAAGCTGTACTCTGTCTCCGATTTTATCAGTAAGCATTTTCCATCCTTCCCAGTCGTTTTCCTGCATTCCGTCTTCGATGGAGATGATAGGATATTTAGCTGCTAATTCAGCAAGGTAAGAAACCTGCTCGCTGCTGGAGAACTGAGCGGCATCCGGGGTCTGGAATTTTCTGTAGTCGTAAATTCCGTCTTTGTAAAATTCTGAAGCGGCACAGTCAAGCGCCAACATGATATCGTCACCTGGCTTATAGCCTGCTTTTTCAATAGCCTGAAGCAATGTATCCAAAGCATCTTCAGTTCCTTTGAAAGTAGGTGCGAAACCTCCTTCGTCCCCTACTGCTGTAGAAAGACCTCTTGAATGAAGAATAGATTTCAGGTTGTGGAAAATTTCAGTTCCTTTTCTCAATGCATCAGAGAAAGATTCTGCTTTTACCGGCATTACCATGAATTCCTGGAACGCGATAGGAGCATCGGAGTGAGATCCTCCGTTGATGACATTCATCATTGGAACAGGAAGTGTATTGGCATTAACTCCTCCTACATATTTGTATAACGGTATTCTTAGTTCAGCAGCAGCAGCTTTAGCTACAGCCAAAGAAACTCCTAAAATTGCATTGGCCCCAAGGTTTCCTTTGTTGGCTGTTCCGTCAAGATCAATCATGATCTGATCAATAAAGTTCTGCTCAAAAACCGGCTGTCCGATTAAGTTTTCTGCAATTACTTCTTTTACATTTTCAACAGCTTTCAGGACTCCTTTACCCATATAATCTGAACCACCGTCACGTAATTCCACTGCCTCATGTTCACCTGTAGATGCTCCGGAAGGTACGGCAGCACGTCCCATGGCCCCGCTTTCTGTAAATACATCTACTTCAATGGTAGGATTACCTCTGGAATCCAAAATTTGTCTCGCTTCTATGAAAGAAATTGCACTCATATTGTTTAGTTTTGAACCATCCGCAAAAGCTTCAAGTTGTTTATTATTAAAAATTATACTTATTACAAATTTAATGAAAAAACTAACCTGATGAAAAAAGTAGGCTTTAATATTTGGTAATACATCCAAATTTATCAACGTTTTTTATGACATTGAGAGATTATAGTTTAATTTTCCATTTAAATGAGATTTTACCTGTCAGAAACAGCATGTTTTCTTTGTTCTGCAATATTTTTTTTATTGTTTTTTGCCTTCTTGAAGACAAAGGTTCTATGTATGTTTTCCGGATCTTATACTGTAGTTCTGAAAAGTATCTGTGTTCCTGATCCTTCAGATAAGATTTGACATTCGCCATTCTGTTCCTGCATCCGCCGTTTCATATTCCGGAGCCCGTTCCCTTCTGCATTTTCATAACTGATCCCGACTCCGTTATCAGAGATTTTCATGATAAATTCTTTATCTTTTTGAACAAAAGAAAGTTTCAACTGATTGGATTGACTGTGTTTATAAGCATTATTCAGAGCCTCTTTTAAGCATAAAAACATATTCCGTCTCAGTTCTGTAGAAATTGGTGTTTCAGATATAATATCTTCGCTTTCTGACGAAAGCTTAATTTTTGTTTTTTTCAGAAAGTTACCGGTATATTGTATGGCATAGTCTATAAAGCTTCCCAGAGTATCATTTCCTGAGTTCAGGCTCCAGAGCATTTCGCGCATGGATAGGTTCATTTCTTCTGAGGTTTTCAGCAGCTCATCGATATCATTCTGCAGATCTCCGTCTTCCGCTTTCTGCTTCAAGAATTCTGCCTGAAGTTTTAATGCTGAAATTCCGGCTCCGAGATCGTCATGCATATCGTGGGAAATACGTTCCCTTTCCTGTTCTATAGATTTTTGCTTTTCGAGTTCTTTTTGAAGAAGCTGGTTTTGATGCTCTGCTTCTTTAAGTTGCTGTTCTTTAAGATACAAAAGCTGTTTTTTATTATACATTAAAACAACAAAAATAATGAAAGCAATGAATAGCATTATTACAATAACTGCAATAATGTAAGTGAGTTTTATTCTATCCAAATCATTCATTTCTATCTTAATTCAATTCCAAACGTTTATTTTCTGCAAAAAATACCTCTCAGGAATAATGCATAGCAAAAAATGGTAATTCCTTGATAAAAATAATTTATACCTTGGAAAAAAACACTGTCTTTTTCGGCAAAAAATAATGATGGGATAATTCGCATTAAAAATACAGCACTCCACAATAAAAGTCCAGCACAAAACCAGAATTTCTGTTTATTGTAGATTGAAATTTCATTAGGATTTTTAATTTGCCACATCATCCATCCTAAGCTAAGAAAAACATAAACAAAACTTTGTATTACCGGTAATAAATTTTCATCTCCAATACTATTCTTTATAAGCAGGCAGGTAATGACTATAAATAAAAGAATGTATCTATTATAATGTAATGTAAAAAGTTCTTTATAATAAAATATAAAGAACAGAATATAAAAAATCTTAGTGTATTTATAAATGCCACCATCAAATATTCCCATGAATATCAGAATTTCTGATAAAAAAACAATCACAAAGTATAAATACAAGAATCTTTGTCTTGCTGCTTTATTTATAACTGAAAAAGCAAGACAAAGAAAAGTTAGAATTAAATAGAATATATACATATTTAGCAGCCTGGCGGCTTTAAACAAAAATCATCAGAAAAAACGATTGGAGGATTTTTAAGAGCTTTGTTGGGACTTAATTCCATCAAACACATAATTAAGGTTAGATGGTGCATTTTACTTTTCTTATTGCTGTTAACATTGTTATTCGTTAATACCCCAGGTAAAAAAGATAAAGTATGTTTTGTTGGCTCATATTGGCTAAAGTCAGCATACGGTATTAATATTTCAGTAGTATTACCATACGTTTTATCCCCTGACTGTTCAGAGTCTACCAATCCTGTCTTAGCTTTTGTCATTTCATCATAAATACCGGTTTTGAAGACATTATCCATTTCTTTAAATACTTTCTCATCAACCTGCTTAATAGCATTTTCTGTAATAATGTATTTGTTATTATTTGAGTCGGCAAAAAGAATTTCCAAATGATTTTCTCTTGTAGTAAGAATTAGCCGTATCGAGTCATTATTCTTCACCATCTTTTTCATTTCCTCTCCTACACTGGGAGCTATATCAAAAGAATATGGGTATTTTTTTCCCAATCCTAAATGTGGTTTATATGTAGTTGAATATTTCCCATAATACTTATCTACATCCGTATCCGGTATTGTTGTTAATATGGTTTGTAAGCTTAGAAAATCGAATTTCTTTATATATATACTATCTCCATTAGAATCAACAGGAGCAGCATTAGCTTTTTGATCCGGCTGGTCTAAAGCTCTATCCTTTATTTCTCCGGTCTTATCCTTCCTGCAACTTATCAAAAACAACATTAAAGTTATTAGATAAATAATTCTTAATAGTTTAATTGTTCTCATGTCTCTTAGTTTTTAAAATGGTTAAATTTATTTATTGCTTCTACCTTATTGCTCACGTGCAGCTTTCTGTAGATATTTCCTACATGTTTTTTTACAGTGTCTATACTGATGAACTTTCTGTCGGCAATTTCTTTGTAAAGGAGTCCCTGTGAAAGGAGCTCGAGAATTTCTTTTTCACGTTCTGTGAGGTCATCAAAATCTTTAATTTCGGGAAGTTTTTTTTCAAAATGACTTAAGACTCTGCGGGCGATGGACAGGCTCATGGGGGCACCGCCGTTATATACATCGCGGATGGAAGAAAGGATCTTGTCCATGCTTTCACCTTTGATGAGATATCCCATGGCTCCTGCTTTTAATGAATTAAAGATCTTTTCATCATCTTCAAAACTGGTACACATGATGAACTGTGTCTTTGTCATTTCTTTTCTGAGCTTTTCAATGATTTCGATACCCAGCATATCCTGCAGTTGGATATCCATCATAACAACATCTGGGGAAATACCGGGAAGATTATTCAGGGCTTCCTTTCCATTAAAGAACTGGGCAGTCACGTGCATATCCTGCTGGTAATTGATGACCTTCTTCAACGCGTTGTTGTAGTTCTTTTCGTCTTCTACTATGGCGATAGAAATGCTCATTGTTTTTTGTTTAAGACAAATTTCGCAAGAAAACAAGGCGGAATCAATTACACTTTTGTGTAATTTAGTGGCTTGAGTTCAGGGTTATTGGTTTGTTTTTTGTTTCTATTAAATTTAGTTAAAATTCTATTACAATAGAAAAACAATTAACCCTACACAATAAAAAAATAAATATCATGAGAAAAAGCCTTTTAATAGCAGTTTCAGCTGTGGCATTATTATTAACCAGCTGCAAAAAAAGTGAAAGCGGAAACAAAAGCGTAATTAAAATTGACAGTTCAGAAACGGTGATCACCGACAACAATGGGAAAATTGATTCTGTAACCCAAAGTTCTTCAACAACTGAAGTGAACGGTCAGAAGACAGAGAAAACAGATTTCGTTTACAAGGCTACAGACGGAACATTAGTAAAAGTAGTATTCAAAAATGATTCTAAGGAAAATACTGTAGCGATCACCAGCAACAAAAAGACATTTACATTACCTAAAACAGACACAAAAGACGGTGAGGTCATCTACAAAAAAGATGATATGACTGCCAGGGTAAAAGGTGATAGTCTTCATCTGGAACAAGGAAATAATGTGATTGAATTGAAGAGAACGAAAATTTAAACCGAGATAAACTCCGGAATCGGGGTTTAGAAAATAATGGTGAATGTGATACTGAATTGTCAATGGTGAATATTGAACTCACTTCATTGCTGAAATAAATTTACTGTTCTTCGCAGAAGCCGGCAAATAAAAAAGCCATCCAGAATCTGGATGGCTTTTCAATTATATCTGAATGAATATTATTCTTCAGTTTTCTCTTCTGCAGAGTCAGCTGCCTGAGCCTTAGGCTCTTCAGTTTTCTCTTCTGCTTTTGGAGCTTCAGCTACTACAGCTTCAGCTTTTTTTGCAGTTGCAGATCTTCTGCTTCTTCTTGTAGCTTTTTTCTCCTCAGCATTAGGATTGTAAAGTTCGTTGAAATCAACCAGCTCAATAAGAGCCATGTCAGCAGCATCACCTTGTCTGAAACCAGTCTTGATGATTCTTGTATAACCGCCGTTTCTTTCTGCGATTTTAGGAGCTACTGATCTGAAAAGTTCAGCAACCGCCTCTTTACTTTGAAGATATGAAAAAACAATTCTTCTATTGTGTGTAGTATCTTCTTTTGCCTTTGTTAATAGAGGTTCAACATATACTCTTAAAGCCTTAGCTTTAGCTACAGTAGTGTTGATTCTTTTATGCTCAATTAGAGAACAAGCCATATTAGAAAGTAAAGCACTTCTATGAGAAGCTGTTCTTCCTAAGTGATTGAATTTTTTACCGTGTCTCATTATTAATTATTTATCAGCGTCTAACTTATATTTTGCAACGTCGAAACCGAAGTTAAGACCTTTTGAATGCACTAATTCTTCTAGTTCTGTCAAAGATTTTTTACCAAAATTTCTGAATTTCATCAAATCAGACTTACTGTAAGAAACCAGTTCTCCAAGAGTTTCTACTTCAGCTGCTTTCAGACAGTTAAGGGCTCTTACAGAAAGATCCATATCTGCTAATTTAGACTTAAGTAATTGTCTTGTATGAAGTGTTTCTTCGTCATATTGGATAGATGCTTTTACAGCTTCAGTTTCAAGAGTTATTCTCTCATCAGAGAACAACATGAAGTGATAAATTAATATCTTAGAAGCTTCAGTTAAAGCATTTTGAGGACTGATGGAACCATCAGTTTCTATATCTAATACAAGTTTTTCGTAGTCTGTTTTTTGCTCTACACGATAATTTTCAATGCTGTATTGTACTTTCTTAATTGGCGTGAAAATAGAGTCAATAGCAATAGTACCTACAGGTGCATTGTTTGACTTATTCTGTTCTGAAGGAACATACCCTCTTCCTTTTTCTATATTGAAAGTAATTTCGAAAGTTACATCACTGTTTAGGTTGCAGATCAAAAGGTCCGGGTTCAGCACCTCAAATCCGTTGATAGACTTTCCTAAATCACCAGCAGTAATAACTGTTTGACCTGAAACTTTAGCAATTACCTGCTCGTTGGCCTGGCCTTCTGCTGAAGCTTTTAATCTTACCTGCTTAAGGTTAAGAATAATTTCGGTAACGTCTTCGATTACTCCTGGAATAGTTGAAAATTCGTGCTCTACACCTTCTATTTTGATAGATGAAATAGCATATCCTTCCAGAGAAGAAAGCAACACTCTTCTCAAAGCATTACCGATTGTAAGCCCGAAACCTGGTTCTAATGGTCTGAATTCGAATTGACCTTTAAATTCATCAGAGTTAAGTAAAATTACTTTATCGGGTTTTATGAATTGTAAAATTGCCATATTATTGGGTTGAGCAAAAATTTGATTAAAAAATTATTTAGAGTAAAGTTCGACGATAAGCTGTTCCTTGATGTCCTCCGGAATCTGGATTCTTTCAGGAGCAGAAACGAAAGTACCTTCTTTCTTCTCATCGTTGAATTGTAACCACTCATAATTAGCTTTAGAAGCTAATGAATCAGTAACAACCTCAAGAGATTTAGATTTCTCTCTTACAGCGATCACATCACCTGCTTTTACTAAATAAGAAGGAATGTTAAGGATCTCCCCATTCACAGTGATGTGTCTGTGAGAAGTTAACTGTCTAGCAGCAGATCTTGTTTTAGCAAAACCTAATCTGAATACTACGTTATCCAATCTTGATTCACAAAGCTGTAATAGAACTTCACCTGTTACACCTTTACTTCTGTGTGCTTTTTCAAATAAGTTAGCAAACTGCTTTTCTAAAATACCATAAGTATATTTAGCTTTTTGCTTTTCAGCTAGCTGAATTGCATATTCAGATTTTTTAGCACCTCTTCTTTTGTTAGGACCGTGTTGTCCTGGCGGTTGGTTTTTTCTTCTTTCGAAGTTTTTGTCATCTCCGTAGATTGCAGCACCAAACTTTCTAGCAATCTTAGTTTTAGGTCCAATATATCTTGCCATAATGGGTAAATTCTAAAAATTAAACTCTTCTTCTTTTCGGTGGTCTACATCCATTGTGCGGCATAGGAGTCACATCAATGATTTCGCTAACTTCAATACCTGAATTGTGGATTGTTCTGATTGCAGATTCTCTACCTGCACCAGGACCTTTCACATACACCTTTACTCTTCTTAATCCAGCTTCGTGAGCAACATTAGAGCAATTTTCAGCCGCCATTTGAGCAGCAAATGGAGTATTCTTTTTAGAACCTCTGAAACCCATTTTACCGGCAGAAGCCCAAGAGATAACTTCTCCGCTTTTATTTGTTAAAGAAATGATGATGTTATTGAAAGAAGCCTGAATGTGCGCTTCACCAATAGCTTCAACTTTTACTTTTCTTTTTTTAACTACTTTAGTTTGTTTTGCCATAATTCCTAACGATTATTTACTTGCCTTTTTCTTGTTAGCAACAGTTTTTCTCTTTCCTTTACGGGTTCTAGAGTTGTTTTTCGTTCTCTGGCCTCTTAAAGGTAGTCCTAGTCTGTGACGTATTCCTCGTTGGCATCCTATGTCCATCAATCTCTTGATGTTCAATTGCACTTCAGATCTTAATTCTCCTTCTACTTTTATGTTTTCAGAGATATATGTTCTGATTGCAGCCAATTCATCGTCATTCCATTCGTTGACTTTCTTGTCTTCGCTGATACCGGCAGCTTTAAGGATTTCGGAAGAAGTACTTCTTCCAACTCCGTAGATGTAAGTTAAACCGATAACACCTCTTTTGTTTTTTGGTAAATCAATACCTGCAATTCTCGCCATAATTTAATGTTAGCCTTGTCTTTGTTTAAATTTTGGGTTCTTCTTGTTGATTACGAATAGTACACCTTTTCTGCGTACAATCTTGCAATCAGCGCTTCTTTTTTTAATTGATGCTCTAACTTTCATTTGAAATATTTATTTTTTTTACTGACCAATGAATCTTACGATTTCATTTTGATAGTATTTATTTTTCAACAAGAGCCAAATGGAACATACATTCCATTTGGCGTTTGTCTTAATATCTAAATGTGATTCTCCCTTTCGATAAATCATAGGGAGACATTTCTAGTTTTACCTTGTCTCCAGGTAAAAGTTTAATATAATGCATTCTCATTTTACCGGAAATATGAGCGATAAGTATATGCCCATTCTCCAGCTCTACACGGAACTGGGCGTTGGAAAGAGCTTCCGTGATAACGCCGTCTTGTTCAATATGTTTTTGTTTCGCCATAAATTAATATCCAGTCGTTCTTGATAATTTAGACTGCATTAAGCCATCATAGTGATGATTCAGCAGATATGTATTAATCTGTTGAACGGTATCTAAAATAACTCCAACCATAATCAATAGTGATGTTCCCCCGAAAAATAGGGCGAACGCATCTGTCTGAACAAAGCTTCCATGCACTATTGCTGGAAGGACTGCAAAGATAGACAAAAATATTGCACCTGGCAAGGTAATTTTTGATAAAATATCATCTAAATAATCAGCTGTTTCTTTACCGGGTCTTACTTTCGGTACTAAACCTCCATTTCTCTTCAAATCATCAGCCATTTGGTTTACCGGAATCGTAATTGCAGTATAGAAGAATGAGAAGATAATAATTAATAGCGCGAACAATACATTGTACTGCCAGCTAAAAACATTCTTGAAACCTGCAAGAAAAGTATTGGACTCATCGAATTTCGTTAATAGTCCTGGTACGAACATCAATGCCTGAGCAAAGATAATCGGCATTACACCAGCAGCATTTACTTTCAATGGGATCCATTGTCTTGCTCCCTGCATAAGATTTCTGTTTACACCTCCTCTTGCTTGAGCTCTGCTTACATACTGAATTGGAATTTTTCTGACAGCAACAGATAATACTACTGCTAAAAGAACTACCAGCATCCAGAATATTACTTCTATAAGGATCATGATAGATCCCATTCCTCCTTTTCCGTTCTGCACGGCCATTTCCTGTACGAATGCTTCAGGTAATCTTGATAGGATCCCCACCATAATAAGGATGGAAATACCGTTTCCGATACCTTTGTCGGTGATTTTCTCACCTAACCACATTGCGAACACTGAACCGGCAACCAAAATTACAATACTTGGTAACCAGAACATGATAGAATTTGGCTCTACATAGTATGCAGAAGAGAACTGAGCATACGGTAAGAATAATTGAGTAATAGACGTTAAATAAGAAGGAGCTTGTACAAGACAAACACCAATCGTTAACCATCTAGTAATTTGATTCAATGTATTTCTACCAGACTCTCCATCCTTCTGAAGTTTCTGAAGATAAGGAATAGCCATCCCCATCAACTGAACAATAATAGAAGCAGAAATATAAGGCATGATTCCCAACGCCATTACGGAAGCGTGGCTGAAAGCCCCCCCCGTAAACGACGAAAGCAAGCCAAGGAGACCTGCTCCTTGCTTGTTACCGCCTTGATTTTTATAATGCTCTAAGAGATCTCCCACTTCTGCAAGGTTAATTGCGGGAAGTGAGATATAAGATGCGAATCTATACACAAGGATAATACCTAACGTAAAGAGAATTTTATCTCTTAATTCCTTTAGGCTCCAAATATTTTTAAGGGTTTGTATAAATTCTTTCATTAGTAAGTATTATAAGGTAATTGCTTTTCCACCTGCTTTAGCAATAAGCTCTTCAGCAGATTTAGTGAACTTGTCAGCAGAGATTGAAACCGCAGATTTCAATTCTCCTCTACCCATAATTTTCACTAATTCGTTTTTAGAAACTAAACCGTTTTCTACTAAAACTTCTTTCGTGATATCTCCAGTAATGGATTTGTTCTCGATTAAAATTTGGATAGTATCAAGGTTTACTCCTCTAAACTCTTTTCTGTTTACGTTTTTGAAACCGAATTTAGGTAATCTCCTTTGTAAAGGCATCTGTCCACCTTCGAAACCGATTTTCTGAGAATAACCAGCTCTAGCTTTCTGACCTTTATGACCTTTCGTAGCAGTACCTCCTTTTCCTGTACCCTGACCTCTACCAATTCTTTTTGAATTGAAAGTAGATCCTGCAGCAGGTTTTATGTTATTTAAATTCATTTTAATTTCTTTTGTTAAAAATTATTTTTGAACTTCAAGTAAATGACTAACTGCAGCTATCATTCCTAAGATAGAAGGAGTAGCTTCGTGTTCTACAACTTGGTGAAGTTTCTTAAATCCTAATGCTTCAAGCGTTCTCTTTTGGGTTTTTGTTCTTCCAATAGCGCTTCTTACTTGCTTTACTTTGATTGTTGCCATTGTTCTAATATTAACCGTTAAACACTTTACTTAAAGAAACTCCTCTCATTCTAGCGATCTCTTCAGGTCTTCTGATATCCAATAACGCTTTGAAAGTAGCTTTCACCACGTTGTGAGGGTTAGAAGATCCTTTAGATTTTGAAAGGATATCGTGAATACCAGCAGACTCCAATACCGCTCTTACCGCACCACCGGCGATAAGTCCTGTACCGTGAGAAGCAGGTCTTAAGAAGATATCTGCACCACCGTATCTGGCAGTAGTCTGGTGAGGGATTGTGTGGTTCATTACAGGAACTTTCACAAGGTTTTTCTTAGCATCTTCAACAGCTTTAGCAATTGCAGAAGCTACTTCTTTAGATTTTCCAAGACCGTGACCGATTACTCCGTCTTCGTTTCCTACTACAACGATAGCAGAAAATCCGAAAGCTCTACCTCCTTTGGTTACTTTTGTTACTCTGTTAACAGCTACGAGACGATCTTTTAATTCTAATCCTCCCGGTTTTACTCTTTCTATATTATCTAGTCCTAACATATTTTCCGAAATTTTATGATTAGAATTTAAGTCCTCCTTCTCTCGCTCCATCAGCAAGAGCTTTCACTCTTCCGTGGTAAACGAAACCGTTTCTGTCAAATACAATACTTTCGATTCCTGCAGCGATAGCTTTGGCAGCAATAGCTTTACCAACAGCAGCAGAAACTTCAGTCTTGGTACCATTAGCATCAACACCTTTCTCTCTTGAAGAAGCGGCAACTAAAGTTGTACCATTTTTATCATCGATTAACTGAGCGTAAATTTCCTTATTACTTTTATATACAGATAATCTTGGCAATTCAGAAGATCCAGAGATTTTTCCTCTTACTCTTCTTTTTATTCTTATTCTTTTTTCTAATTTACTTAATGCCATAATACTTATAATTTATTAAGCAGATTTACCAGCTTTACGTCTAACAATTTCTCCAAGGAATCTTACACCTTTTCCTTTGTAAGGCTCAGGCTTTCTGAAAGAACGAATCTTTGCAGCTACCATTCCTAGAAGTTGGTTGTCATGAGACGCTAAAGTAATAATTGGGTTTTTACCTTTTTCAGTCAATGTATCTACTTTTACTTCGCTTGGAAGTTCTAATACGATACCGTGAGAGAATCCTAAAGCTAACTCAAGTTTTTGACCTGTGTGTGAAGCTCTGTATCCTACCCCTACTAGTTCCAGTTTCTTTTCGAAACCTGTATTAACACCAGTGATCATGTTGTTGATCAACGCTCTGTATAGACCGTGAAGTGCTTTGTGTTGTTTAGACTCAGATGGTCTGTTAACGTTAAGTTCACCATCTTTCTGTTCTAAAGTAATTCCTGCTGTAAGCTCCTGAGAAAGTTCTCCTTTAGGACCTTTAACTGTTACAACACCGTTATTTTCAGTGACAGTAACTCCAGCTGGAATTGTTATAATTGCTTTACCAATTCTTGACATTTTCCTCTGATTAAAAATTAATAAACATAGCAGATTACTTCACCGCCTACTTTCTCTTCTCTAGCCTTCTTGTCAGTCATTACTCCTTTAGAAGTAGAGATAACAGCTATACCCAAACCGTTCAGTACTCTTGGAAGTTCAGTAGAACCTTTGTACTGTCTTAAACCTGGTCTAGAAGCTCTTTGAATAGACTTGATAGCCGGTTTGTTAGTTTGCTTGTCATACTTTAAAGCGATTTTGATCACTCCTTGAACAGCGTTATCTTCAAACTTGTAGTTTAAGATATACCCTTGGTCAAATAAGATCTTAGTAATCTCCTTTTTGATTTTCGATGCAGGAATTTCCACCACTTTGTGGCCTGCGCTTTGTGCGTTCCTTACTCTTGTTAGGAAATCTGAAATTGGATCTGTTACCATTTTTCTATTTTAAAATTATTGGTTAAAGACAATCAGTATTGAAAGGACTTGAAGATTAAAATATCAGACTTCAGAAAATCTTGGGTCTGATATTTTTATTCTTTAGTATCCAGACAACTTAATTGTCCCGATTAATTAGTAATTATTACCAACTGGCTTTTCTTACTCCCGGGATAAGACCGTTGTTTGCCATTTCTCTGAAAGTTACTCTGGAAATACCAAACGTTCTCATGTATCCTCTAGGTCTACCTGTTAGTTTACATCTGTTGTGTAATCTTACAGGAGAAGCATTTTTAGGTAATTTCTGAAGTCCTTCATAATCACCAGCTTCTTTTAAAGCTTTTCTTTTGTCAGCGTATTTAGCAACTAGTGCTTCTCTTTTGCGCTCACGCGCTTTCATTGATTCTTTAGCCATCTCTTAGTTCTTTTTGAATGGTAAACCGAAGTGAGTTAATAATGCTTTAGCTTCTTTATCTGTTTTCGCAGTTGTAACGAAAGTGATGTCCATCCCCTGGATTTTTTTCACTTTGTCAATTACGATTTCAGGGAAGATAATCTGCTCAGTAATACCTAAGTTGTAATTACCTCTACCATCGAACCCGTCTGCTTTGATACCAGAGAAATCTCTGATACGTGGTAAAGCAGAAGAAGTAAGTCTGTCTAAGAATTCATACATTTTATGAGCTCTCAATGTTACTTTAGCACCTACAGGCATACCTTTTCTCAGTTTGAAAGCTGCTTCGTCTTTCTTAGAGATAGTACCTACTGCTTTCTGGCCAGTAATCATTGTTAATTCTTCTACAGCATAATCAATGATTTTCTTGTCTGCAGTGGCATCACCTAATCCTTGAGATAGGATGATTTTTTCCAATTTAGGTACCTGCATTACAGATTTGTACCCAAATTCTTCCATCATTGCAGGAACAATTTTCTCTCTGTATATATTTTTGGGTCTTGCTATAAATTCCATGTGTTAATTCAAATTATAAAGTTTCACCCGTTTTTCTATCGATTCTTACTTTCTTATCTCCATCGATTTTGTAACCGATTTTGATAGCTTTTCCGTCTTTACCAACTAGGGCTACATTTGAGATATGGATAGAAGCTTCCTTTTCAGTAATCCCACCTTGAGGGTTAGAAGCTGAAGGCTTAACGTGTTTTTTAACGATGTTAAGTCCTGCAACGATTACTCTAGGGTCTTTTCCTTCTTTCTTGATCACTTCAATAACTTCACCAGTCTTACCTTTGATATCTTTCTTACCAGTAGTAATGATGACGTTATCTCCTCTTTTTATTTTTAACTTTGACATTTTCTTTTAAAAATTTTAAAAATTAAAGTACTTCAGGAGCTAATGAAATGATTTTCATATATTCTTTGTCTCTCAACTCACGAGCAACCGGTCCGAAAACACGTGTTCCTCTCATTTCTCCCGCTGCGTTTAGTAATACACAAGCATTGTCTTCGAATTTGATGTATGAACCATCTTTTCTTCTAACTGCTTTTTTAGTTCTTACTACTACAGCTTTAGATACCTGACCTTTTTTAGCATTTCCTGATGGTGTAGAATCCTTGATAGTAACAACGATTTTATCACCAACTGAAGCATATCTTCTTCTGGTTCCTCCCAGAACTCTAATAACTAGTACTTCTTTTGCACCTGTGTTATCAGCAACTTTTAATCTTGATTCTGTTTGTAACATTATTACTTAGCTTTTTCAATGATTCTTACTAATCTCCATCTCTTGCTCTTGCTCAAAGGTCTAGTTTCTTGGATAAGAACTGTATCACCTTCTGTGCATTCGTTGTTTTCGTCGTGTGCAGTATATTTTTTCGTTTTTAATACGAATTTACCGTACATCGGGTGTTTCACTCTCGTAGTCTCACTTACAACAATGGTCTTTTCCATTTTATTGCTGGAAACTATTCCGATTCTTTCTTTTCTTAAGTTTCTTTCCATAATGTATGAAAATCTTATTGTTGTTTAGTGGTTAACTCAGTGTTTAGTCTAGCGATCGATCTTCTCAAATCTCTGATTTGAATCGGGTTTTCAATTGGACTGATCTTGTGAGCCAATTTCAGTTTTGAATATTGAGTTTTCAATTCAGCAAGTTTTGCTTGAATATCACCCGCGCTTAAATTTTTAATATCAGCTTGTTTCATTGTATCAAAGATTATAGAGGTTTAACAAAATCG
Organism: Chryseobacterium sp. CCNWLW53; assembly: GCF_037083525.1. NCBI lineage: Bacteria > Pseudomonadati > Bacteroidota > Flavobacteriia > Flavobacteriales > Weeksellaceae > Chryseobacterium > Chryseobacterium sp. CCNWLW53. The sequence goes on from NZ_JBAOJR010000001.1 coordinate 191,684, forward strand.
TTAGCAACTACGAATTTAGTAACTACCGGTAATTTCTGTGCAGCAAGTCTTAAAGCTTCCTTAGCGATTTCGTAAGATACTCCTCCGATTTCGAACATAATTTTACCTGGTTTTACTACAGCTACCCAATATTCCACAGCACCTTTACCTTTACCCATACGAACTTCGGCTGGTTTTTTAGTAATTGGCTTATCCGGGAAGATTTTGATCCATAGCTGACCTTCTCTCTTCATATATCTTGTCGCAGCGATACGAGCAGCTTCGATTTGTCTTGCAGTGATCCAAGCACCTTCTATAGCTTTGATTCCAAAAGTTCCGTAAGCCAGTTGATTACCTCTTTGAGCAATCCCCTTCATCTTCATCTTGTGAACTCTACGGAATTTGGTTCTTTTTGGTTGTAACATAATTTCTAAATTTTAGATTTTAGATTTTAGATTTTAGATTTTTTATATTTTAAAAAAGTAACGGTAATTTAAAATTCAAAATTTCTAACCTAAAATTTTTAATTATTATTGTTATTATTGTTATTTTTTCTAGGTCTTCTGTTGTCTCTGTCTCCTCTGTTTCCGCCTCCTGAAGGACCTCCTTTTTTCTGTTGTCCCACTAGTGGAGAAAGATCTCTTTTACCGTAAACCTCTCCTTTCATGATCCAAACTTTTACTCCTAGTCTACCATAAGTAGTATGAGCTTCAGCCCAGTGATAATCAATATCAGCTCTGAAAGTAGACAAAGGAATTCTTCCGTCTTTGAAAGATTCGCTTCTTGCCATTTCAGCTCCGTTCAATCTACCAGAGATTTGAACTTTGATACCTTCAGCACCCATTCTCATTGTACTAGCCATTGCCATTTTAACAGCTCTTCTGTAAGAAATTCTGTTTTCAATTTGCTTAGAGATGCTGTCAGCCACTAATACTGCATCAAGTTCAGGTCTTTTGATTTCGAAAATATTGATTTGAATATCCTTACCTGTAAGTTTCTTCAATTCTTCTTTCAATTTATCAACTTCCTGACCTCCTTTACCGATGATAAGTCCCGGTCTAGCAGTAGTGATCGTCACTGTTACTAATTTTAGTGTTCTTTCAATATAAATTTTTGAAATCCCACCTTTAGATAATCTAGCCTCAAGGTATCTTCTGATTTTGTAGTCTTCCGCGATTCTGTCTCCATAATCGTTTCCGCCAAACCAGTTAGAATCCCATCCTCTGATGATACCTAATCTGTTACCAATTGGATTTGTCTTCTGTCCCATACCTTGATTAATTTTCTTTATTACCTAAGATTAATGTAACGTGGTTAGATCTTTTTCTGATTCTATACCCTCTACCTTGCGGAGCTGGTCTTAGTCTCTTCAATTGTCTTGCACTATCCACGAAGATTTCTTTAATGATAAGGTTTGCTTCTTCAATATCAGCACCTTCATTTTTAGTCTGCCAGTTTGCCATAGCAGAAAGAAGTAATTTCTCTAATTTGTTAGAGGCTTCTTTTTTAGAATATTTTAGGATATAAAGAGCTTTATCTACCTGCTCTCCTCTAATGATATCAGCAACTAATCTCATTTTTCTTGGAGATGATGGGCAGTCATTTAATGAAGCTTTTACAACGTCTTTGTTAGCTTCTTTTCTTGCGATTGAACTATCTTGTTTTCTTGATCCCATGATTATCTGCTTCCTTTATTTTTGTTACCACCATGACCTCTGAAAGATCTTGTTGGAGAAAATTCGCCTAACTTGTGACCTACCATGTTTTCTGTAACATAAACAGGGATAAAAGATTTCCCGTTGTGTACTGCAATAGTTTGTCCTACGAAGTCTGGAGAGATCATCGATGCTCTAGACCAAGTTTTAATAACTGTCTTCTTACCAGACTCTATGTTTGTCTGAACCTTCTTATCTAAAGTATGATGAATGAATGGTCCTTTTTTAAGTGATCTTGCCATAATTATTTTCTTTTAGATATGATATGACGGTTAGACGCTTTGTTTTTCTTTCTGGTTTTGTAACCTTTAGCCGGCATACCGTTTCTAGATCTTGGGTGACCTCCAGAAGAACGTCCTTCACCACCTCCCATTGGGTGATCTACAGGGTTCATTACTACCGGTCTAGTTCTAGGTCTTCTACCTAACCATCTGCTTCTACCAGCCTTACCTGAAACAGTTAACTGATGATCAGAGTTAGAAACAGATCCAATCATTGCATAACATTCAGTAAGGATCATTCTGGATTCTCCTGAAGGCAATTTGATGATAGCATATTTTCCGTCTCTTGAAGTTAATTGAGCTGAAGAACCAGCACTTCTTGCTAAAATAGCACCTTGTCCAGGCTTCATTTCAACACAAGAAATTACAGTACCCAATGGAATATTTTTCAATTTCATTGCGTTACCTACGTTTGGTTCAACGCTTTCTCCTGAAACTACTTTCTGATCTACTTTGATACCGTTTGGAGCGATGATGTATCTCTTCTCTCCATCTGCGTACTCTAATAAAGCGATAAATGCAGTTCTGTTTGGATCATATTCTACAGTTTTTACCGTTGCTTCAACATCATGCTTGTTTCTTTTGAAGTCGATAATTCTGTATTTCTTTTTGTGTCCACCTCCGGTGTAACGCATGGTCATTTTACCAGTTTGGTTACGTCCACCTGACTTACTAATACCAACTGTTAGAGATTTCTCTGGTTTGTTGGTAGTAATTTCCTCAAAATTGTTTACAATTCTGAATCTCTGTCCTGGGGTGATAGGTTTTAATTTTCTAACAGACATTACTATTATTTATAATTAATAATTAATTTACAGCAAAAATATCGATAACTTCACCTTCAACAAGCTTGATTACCGCCTTTTTCAATTTGTTTGTCTTCCCTACTTGAAGACCTTTTTTAGTGTATTTTGAAGAAACCTTCGGAGCATAAATCATTGTGTTAACGTCTGCTACTTTTACACCGTAAGCTGCTTCAACAGCTTTTTTAATCTGGATCTTATTAGCCTTAGGATCTACTAAGAAAGAATAAGAACCTCTTAAATCTGTAAGGTAATTAGCCTTTTCTGAGATAACTGGTTTAATAATAAGTGACATGATTTATTTCTTTAAATTTTCCTGGAATTTTTCAACTGCACCTTCTAAGAATACGATCTCACCTGCATTCATTAAGTCATATGAACTAATTTCGTTGAAGTTCATTACTTTAGTTTTAGGTAAGTTTCTTGAAGATAAATACACATTCTTGTTAGCTTCAGGAAGAACAAATAGAGACTTCTTATCGTTCAATGCCAATGCATTTAGGATCGTGATGAAATCTTTAGTTTTAGGAGCGTTTAAGCTCATATCTTCCATTACTCTGATGCTGTTGTCTCTCATTTTCTGAGATAAAACAGATTTTTTAGCTAATCTCTTAAGAGCTTTGTTCAATTTGAATCTGTAGTCTCTTGGTTTTGGTCCGAATACTCTACCTCCACCTCTGAAAGTTGGAGATTTGATATCACCATATCTAGCAGAACCAGATCCTTTTTGCTTCTTAAGTTTTTTAGTAGAAGCAGTAATTTCGCTTCTTTCTTTTGATTTATGAGTCCCTTGTCTCTGTGCTGCAAGATACTGTTTAACTTCTAAGTAAACCGCGTGCTGATTTGGCTCAATTCCGAATACTGATTCGTCTAGAGTTACTTTTCTTCCGGTCTCTTTTCCTGATGTATTTAATACTACTAGTTCCATTTTCTGATAATTACATAAGAATTTTTAGCTCCCGGAACAGCACCTTTTACCACTAAAAGATTTTGTTCTTGATCCACTTTTAATACTTGAAGGTTTTGTACAGTTACCTGCTTACCTCCCATTCTACCCGCCATTCTCATTCCTTTGAATACTCTTGAAGGATCCGATCCAGCACCGATAGAACCTGGAGCTCTAAGTCTGTTGTGCTGACCATGAGTAGCTTGCATTACACCTCCAAAGCCATGTCTTTTAACAACACCCTGGAAACCTTTACCTTTTGAAGTTCCTGTTACGTCAACATACTCTCCTTCAGAGAATAAATCAACTTTTACTTCTTCTCCTACTTTTACTTCGTCTACGAATTCTCTGTAGAATTCTACCAACTTAGCTTTTGGAGCAGAACCAGCCTTTTTGAAATGGCCAGCTAACGCTTTACCTACGTTCTTTTCACTCTTGTCATCGAAACCTAACTGAACTGACTTGTAGCCGTCCTTTTCTATGGTTCTGACCTGTAAAACCGAGCATGGACCAGCCTGAATAACTGTACAAGGAATATTCTTTCCTTCTTCGTTAAACAAAGACGTCATACCGATTTTTTTACCAATAATACCTGACATTGTTTATATTAAATAAAATTTATCTTTCTAATTTCCACATTTTTAGGAGGTCTGAAGTAATTTCTACTTTTGATATAGGCATACTACGCCCCTAAAATGGAGTGTGCAAATTTATGAATATTTTTATAACTGACAAATATTTAGAGTAAAATATTTTGATTTTTAATCAATTAGCGATTTCGAATTAAAAACTATCCGAAATTTTGAAAATACTCTTTGAAGTTCAAAAGAAAATCATTAATATATTTTTTTCCAATATCTGATTTTCTTACTACCAGGTAATGCTTTCTTTTCAAGCCCTTACTTCCGATTTTTTTAAACTTCAATTCATCAGATAGCTTAAATGACTTTAATGCCCATTTTGGCATACAGGTAATCCCTATGTTAGCTTGTACCATTTCCAAAGTAACTTCCGTTAAGGGAACCGAAGAAATTTTCGCCGGAACTATTCCGTTTGGATTCAGAAATTCCTCATAAACAGAAACTGTTTTTAGCGGAAAAGAATGAATAATTAAATGAACATCCAGAAAATCATCAGCAGTCAGGTATTCCGAATCATTCAGAAGATTCTCCTGATGAAGGACAGCAAAAATTTCATCCTCGAAAATCTCAATGCTTACCAATTCTTTATTGCTGGAAGGCATTGAAGTAACGACTGCAATGTCAATTTCATTGGATATTACTTTTAAAACAGGCTTATGAGTAGCCTCTAATACCAAATCCACCTCAATTTCAGGATATAACACTTTCATTTTTTGAATAAATAATGGCAATCCCTGATAGAATGAATAACATTCCGTACTGATTTTGATTGTACCTGCTGCTCCAGCTCTTATCTGCTGAATAGCATTTAGACCGTTACCAATACTATCCATTACCGTACAGGCAGTTTTGTAAAGCACATTTCCCTCTTCAGTTAATTCCCATTTGTTCCGTGTTCTGTAAAACACCTTAAAACCAAGCTGGATTTCCAGATCCTTAAGCTGATGACTTAATGCAGACTGCGTCAAAAAAAGTTTTTCAGAAGAACCGGCAATACTTCCCTCTTCCGCAATTGTTTTAATAAGCTTTAAAAACTTGATTTCCATACTGCAAAGTTAACAATATACCGAAAAACAATATCTGAAAATATTTCAATTAAAGCTGTAAAGCATTCAGTTTCAATCTTAGGAAAAAAAGAAGCCTGGGTATAGTTTTGCACTATAAACAATTTAAAAATTATGCAAGAACAAATTGAATTCTACCAGAAAAAATTAATGTATGAAATGGACCCCTCAGACTTATATGATGCATTTCAAAACAGTACAGATTATGTAGCAGTAGATACCAGAAGGTCAGATGGCTATAGCAAAGAACACATTCCATCCGCAATTAATCTTCCTCATCGGGAAATGACAGAAGAGAATACCCAGCATCTTGACAAATCAAAAATATACGTCTGCTATTGTGATGGGATCGGATGTAACGCCTCTACAAAAGGAGCTTTAAAAATGACTCTATTAGGATTTAAAGTCCTTGAATTAATGGGAGGAATTGAATGGTGGAAGTTCGATGGCTATGCTACAGAAGGAACTAATCCTACAAATGGCTCCACATTCGTATGTGCCTGTTAAATTATTAATTAAGAAATATGAAAATAAGATTTGCCGAGAAAAAAGACCTGAGCTCCATTATTGAACTGTGTAAAACCCATGCTCTGTATGAAAGAAGCTCTTTTAAGGAAGAAAACAAAAAGGAACTGCTTTCTAAATATATCCTTGATCCGGATTCAAATATAAAATGTCTGATCGCCAAGTCCGGCACTGAAATAATAGGATATGCAACCTTTTTCAAGCAGTTTTCAACCTGGGATGCCAGCTATTATATGTATGTTGACTGCTTATTCCTAAAAGAGAATGCAAGAGGAAACGGAACAGGAAAGCAAATAATGGAATTAATAAGAGCCTGCTCAAAAGAAGAAGGCTGCTCGATAATCCAATGGCAAACCCCGAGCTTCAATACAAGGGCCATTAAATTCTACACATTGCTTGGAGCGGAAAGCAAAAACAAAGAAAGATTTTTCTGGAACGTATAAGCCTACTAATTTTCAATTTAAAATAGGGACTTTCTGAAACCAGACTGTCTCTATTTTAAATATTTATTATTTGATAAACTAAATGAAACCTATTTTACAATGACCGTAACCCCCCTTTCCTCCAACGCAGATTTATCTTCCTCTCCAATCCCGTTATCCGTAATCAGATAATCAACTTTATCCAGAGGAGCAATTTTGCCAAACCCTTTTTTATTCAGTTTTGAAGAATCACCGAGAATGACCACTTTTTCGGAGCATTCTATCATAAGTTGATTCAGATGGGCTTCAGCAGCATTTGAAGTACTGATTCCAAAATCAATGTCAATCCCATCCACTCCCAGAAAAAGTTTATTACAGGAAAACTGCTTGAGAATTCCTTCAGAAATGGAACCTACAATGGAAGTCGAACTTTTCCGGACTTCGCCACCCAACTGTATGATATTAATATTAGGATTATTACATAGCTCAATAGCCACCCTTAAAGAAGAGGTTAAAACCGTAAGAGATCCAAAGTTCACCAGCATTCTCGCTAAATAATGCATCGTAGTCCCTGAAGCTAAAATAATACAGTCATTCTCCTGGATAAGCTTTAAAGCTGCTTTCGCAATATTCTGCTTAGCTTCTACATTGATGTTTTCCTTTTCATCTACATTTCTTTCATAAGCATATCTTACATGCTTACTTGCCCCACCATGGTTTCGGAAAAGCAAGCCCAGGCTTTCGAGATAATTCAGATCCTTTCGGACCGTAACCGACGAAACATTGAACTTCTCACACAGATCCTGTACAAGAACATGCCCCTTTTCATCCAGTTCCTTTAATATATCATCGTGCCTTGGTATTAACTTTTCCATTCTGATTCTTTCATCAAAAATACCATTTTTTTTCGAGACCGATAAAATTTCATTTGTTTTCTTTTTAGTTTCATTTTTAATTTATACATTTGAAAACGAAACATAAACGAAACATTTATGAAACGAAACGAAGAAATTAATAAATTATCCAGTGTTCAGGAATGGGACTTCATCATTATCGGAGGTGGAGCCAGCGGCCTGGGTTCAGCATTGGATGCAACCAGCAGAGGATTCAAAACCCTGCTTCTTGAATCCCACGATTTTGCCAAAGCAACATCCAGCCGAAGCACCAAACTGGTACATGGTGGCGTAAGATATCTTGCACAGGGAGATATAGGACTTGTAAAAGAAGCTCTGAAAGAAAGAGGACTTTTGGCCCAAAACGCAGCACACGTAGTAAAAAACCAGTCATTTATTATTCCTAATTATACTTGGTGGGGAGGTATTTATTATAAAATAGGATTATCTATTTATGACTTCCTTGCCGGAAAGCTTAGTCTTGGAAAAACAAAATACATCAGCAAATCCAAAACGGTTGAAAAATTGCCAACCATTGAACAGCATAACCTTGCAAGTGGCGTGGTATATCAAGACGGGCAATTTGATGATGCAAGATTAGCAATCAATTTAACCCAGACTCTGATCGAAAAAGGAGGTAGTGCAGTTAATTATATGAAAGTAACCGGTCTTCTGAAAAATGATTCCGGAAAAATAAACGGAGTTAAAGCAGAAGATCAGTTTACCAACCAGCAGTACGAGCTTCGTGCGAAAGCAGTTATCAATGCAACAGGGGTATTCACGAATGACATTTTGAATATGAACAATCCTAAGCATGGTAAATTTGTAGTTCCAAGCCAGGGTATCCATTTAGTATTGGATAAATCATTCCTGAAAAGTGACGATGCGATTATGATTCCAAAAACATCAGACGGCAGGGTTCTTTTTGTTGTTCCATGGCACGACAGAGCATTGGTAGGAACTACAGATACCCTTCTGGAAAGCCCAAGCTTTGAGCCGCACGCGTTGGAATCTGAAATTAATTTTGTTTTAAACACAGCAAGACAATATTTAGCGAAGAAGCCAACCAGAGAAGATGTAAAATCGATGTTTGCAGGATTAAGACCTCTTGCCGCTCCAAAAGAAGGAGGCAAAAGCACTAAGGAAGTTTCCCGCAGCCACAAAGTCATTGCTTCCGATACAGGATTGGTTTCCATCATCGGCGGAAAATGGACCACTTACCGTAAAATGGCGGAAGATACTATTGATAAAGCTGTAGAGATCCTTCATTTAAATGGAGGACCTTCTCAAACAGAAAATATGTCTATTCATGGTAATATGAAAGCAGAACTTGTAGACCGCACCAGTCATCTGTATGTTTACGGATCCGATATTCCAGCCATAAAATCATTGCAGAGCAGTGATCCTCAATATTCTCAAAAGATTCATCCTGACCATGCTTTTACTATTGCAGAAGCAGTCTGGGCCATAAGATACGAAATGGCGGAAACCATTGAAGACATTCTCGCCAGAAGAGTCCGTCTTTTATTTTTAGATGCAAGAGCTGCGATCGACAGTGCACATACTATTGCACAGCTTATTGCCAAAGAAAAAGGATATTCTCAGGAATGGGCCACTGAACAGGAAAAAGAATTTATTGAATTAGCACAAGGGTATTTATTAACCCCTTACTCTCCCAAAACTATTACTCATAATTAAAACTTTGCAGTATGAAGGAAAAATTGATTCTCGCTTTAGACCAGGGTACAACTTCTTCTAGAGCCATCTTATTCAATCACAGCGGAGCTATCGAATATATCTCCCAGAAAAATTTTGAACAAATCTACCCTACTCCGGGATGGGTAGAGCATGATCCGAACGAAATATGGTCATCCCAGATATCCGTTGCCGCAGAAGTTATCGCCAAAGCAGGCATTTCCGGGCTGGAAGTAGCTGCCATCGGTATCACCAATCAACGTGAAACAACCGTTGTCTGGGATAAAGAAACCGGTGAACCTATTTACAATGCTATTGTCTGGCAGGACAGAAGAACTTCTAAGTACTGTGATGAATTAAAAGAGCAGGGGCATGCCGAAATCATCAAAGAGAAAACCGGACTTGTCCTGGATGCCTATTTTTCAGCAACCAAACTAAAATGGATCCTGGATCACGTAGAAGGAGCAAGGGAAAAAGCAGCAGAAGGAAAATTATGTTTCGGAACCGTTGACACATGGCTTATCTGGAAGCTTACGCGCGGAAAAATGTTCATCACCGATGTTTCCAATGCCAGCAGAACCATGCTTCTGAATATTCATACCTTAGAATGGGATCAGGATCTTCTGGATCTGTTTGATATTCCAAAATCTGTTCTTCCTGAAGTAAAACAGAGCAGTGAGATCTATGGAGAAACTGCAACCACTTTATTTTCTACAAAAATACCAATTGCAGGGATTGCAGGAGACCAGCAGGCCGCCTTATTCGGACAGATGTGTATTACTCCCGGAATGGTAAAGAATACGTATGGAACAGGATGTTTCCTATTAATGAATACAGGAACAGAAGCTGTTTCTTCTAAAAACAACCTGTTAACAACAGTGGCATGGAAGATCAATGGAGAAGTAAATTATGCCCTTGAAGGAAGTGTATTTGTAGGCGGAGCAGCGATACAGTGGCTGAGAGACGGGCTGAAACTTATCCGCTCCGCAGAAGAAGTGAATGATCTGGCAGCAAGTGTTGAAGATAACGGAGGTGTTTACTTTGTGCCTGCACTTACCGGATTAGGAGCACCGTATTGGGACCAGTACGCAAGAGGAACTATTGTAGGAGTAACCCGGGGAACAACTGATGGACACATTGCAAGGGCAACTTTGGAAGGAATAGCATTCCAGGTGTACGATATTGTAAAATCCATGGAAGCAGATTCCGGAACACCCAGTATGGAACTCAGAGTAGATGGCGGAGCTTCTGCAAGTGATCTTCTGATGCAGATACAGTCTGACCTTTTCGGTTTTAAGATCACAAGACCAAAAACGCTTGAGACCACAGCTTTAGGGGCAGCCTATCTTGCAGGTTTAGCAGTAGGATATTGGAAGGATATTAATGAAATACAATCTCAATGGGTTGTAGACGAGGATTTCCATCCAAAAGTGGATAAAGAAAAAGCAGATAACATGATTCATTTCTGGAACAAAGCTGTAAAACGTTCCCAAAGCTGGATCGAAGATTAATCCTTAATATTAAAAAAACTACTCATGACCCCATTTACCGCAGAACTTGTAGGAACAATGCTTCTTATATTATTAGGCAACGGTGTTGTAGCCAATGTTGTCTTAAAGGATACTAAAGGAAATAATTCAGGATGGATCGTCATTACGACAGCCTGGGCACTGGCAGTTTTTGTCGGTGTCACCGTTGCCGGTCCGGCAAGTGGTGCCCATCTGAACCCGGCTGTAACGATCGGACTGGCAGTTGCAGGAAAATTCTCGTGGGACTTGGTTCCATCTTATATTGCTGCACAGCTGCTCGGTGGAATGCTGGGAGCTTTCCTGGTCTGGCTTTTTAACAAAGACCATTTTGCCATTACGGAAGATGAAGGCGCAAAGCTTGCCTGTTTCAGTACCGGGCCGGCTATCAGGAACACATTTTCCAATTTAATCAGTGAGATTATCGGAACGTTTGTACTGGTATTTGTCATCTTTCATTTTTCGGACCCTAGCATTTCTCTGAATGCGGATCCGACCGCTAAAGTAGGACTCGGTTCTGTAGGAGCTCTTCCTGTTACCTTACTGGTTTGGGCCATTGGCTTATCACTGGGTGGAACAACCGGTTATGCCATCAATCCTGCAAGAGATTTGGCTCCAAGGATTATGCATGCAGTACTTCCAGTAAAAGGCAGCAGTGACTGGGGATACGCATGGATCCCAGTTGCCGGACCCATTCTGGGCGCTGTTATCGCTGCCGTTCTTTTTGGAATAATACATTAAAAAATACCCGATGAAAATTTTAAAAATTGCATGCCTGATTATTTTGGGCACAGGAAAACTATTCTCTCAGGAGAGCGAGGAACCTAAGGAGAGCAACAGGCTGGACTTTACCGCCAATATTCAGAATAATCACTTATGGAGAGGCCTTATCATTACTGATAAACCTGTAGTGATGGGAAATCTTTCTTACGCTCTGGATTCTGAAAAGAAATGGAAGATTGGTATTTGGGGCGCCTCGGCATTAGCTGACGATAAAGACGGCACCCATTATAAGGAGATCAACTACTACATCCAATACTCCCATAACCGTTTTTATATTGGATTGTGGGATTTGTATAATTCCAGAAACATTAATACCGCTGTAGCCGCAGACGACATTTTCAGTTACTCACAGAGAAGAACTGCCCACATCATTGACCTTAGGACCAATTATACTTTCGGACCATCATTCCCATTGAATATTGAAGCGGATATCATGCTGTACGGAGGAGCCAATGCGGGCGAAGTGGTTCTGGAATCTGATGGAAGCTATAAGAAAAATAGATACTCTACCTATATTCAGGCGAGCTATCCGGTTATCGCCGGGGAGAAAGTGAATCTGGATGCGTTTATTGGTGCTGGGTTTGCCCTCAACGACAAACATTTCCTCTATGGCAATGGTGAAAACAGCTTTGATATCGTTAATGTAGGAGTAAAAGCAGGTAAGACCATTAAAATTACGGAACATTACAGTCTGCCGGTTTCTATGATGGCGATGTGGAATCCTTCCAATAAATACGCAAGAATTCAGTTGGCAGCGACTGTTTTCTAATCTAACTTTTAAATCAATGATAAAGACCATTCCTATTTGGAGTGGTTTTTCTGTTTTTAACTGATTAAATATTTAACCACAAAAGTCATTTAAACACTTAAGTTATTTTAATCAACAAGCTTTGTGAATATAAGTACTTAAGCTTTACGAAAATCTCAGATTTTCTTTATGTGAATCTCATTCATCAAGAATCTTTTGTGGCTTTTGTGGTTAAAAAGATCCTATAAATGCCCTAAATAAGCAATCTCCGGGTTTTTACGGTTTAATTTTTGATTAAATATTTTTACTTTTGAAAAAAAATATATGAAAAAGATTTTAAGTTTAGTGATCTTGTGCATCAGCATTTTATCCTTTGCTCAGACAAAAGCACCGTTTGTAGGCTACAGAAGCTTTAATATCATTGAAGGATTCAGCGGATCGGGAACCCCATCTTATTATTTGGATGTAAAGAAAAACGGTGATGTTTATTTCGGATTTGTTCAGGTAAATCAGGCGGACAGCACTGAAACCACCGAGGAAGTAAATGCCGGAAAATACAATCCAAAAGTAATGAAGGTAGATTTCAAAACATACGGTGAAAATTTTTATGTGAAATTCGATAAGGATAACATCTACCTGACGGATAAAAAAGGAAACATTAAGAAATCTGAAGACTGCTGCTCCAGCATGGAAAGCGGAACACAGGATATCTGTTCCTGCGAAAGCAAACTGTATAAACGATGAAAGTATTAAAGGTCCTGCTTGTCCTGCTTCTCATTGTTTCGTGCAGCAGGAAAAAGAACCATCCTTATACTTTTTATTACTGGAAAACAAATCTTAAGCTGGATCAGGAAGAGAAAAAAGCTTTAGACAAGGGTCAAGTTCCCTATCTGTACACCAGATTTTTTGACATAGATAAATCCGGCGGACAATTTCAGCCGGTTGCTGTTATAACCAAAGACAGGAGTTTTCAGACAGATAAGCAAATCGTGCCGACTGTTTTTATCACGAACCAGTCCATGTATCATATTTCTACGGAAGAGATCAGGTTTCTTGCAAAAAACATTCATAATCTGATTCAGAAGAAAGCCAAAGAATATGATTTAAAGATTCATAATGAAATTCAGATTGACTGTGACTGGACAGCCGGAACCAGGAATGATTATTTTAAATTTTTAAAGGAGCTGAAAAGAGTTTCCGGAAAAGAGATCACCTGTACCCTACGCCTTCATCAGGTTAAAGACAAAGGTCAGACCGGAGTACCACCGGTAGAAAAAGTCTACCTGATGTGCTACTCTACTTCTTCACCACTGGAGAACTCCAACAAAAATTCTATTCTGGACGTGACGGTTTTAAAAAGCTACCTTTCCAAACTGGAGGATTATCCTGTTAAAAAAATTGAAGTAGCACTGCCGATTTACTCCTGGGGAATTGTTACCAATCATCTTGAAAAGCATAAGCTCATTAATGCTTTATCCAGAAAAGACCTTAAAAACCCCGGATTTAAAAAGATCTCGGATAATGAAGTTGAAATCACCAGAGACGGTTTCTATTTCGGAAGTTTTCTAAGTAAAGGATTCAGGATAAAGGTTGAAGAAATATCAGATGACCAGCTTCAGGATGTTACCCGTTTTCTGGAGAAAAAAATACATGATTTTAATATAATTTATTATCAATTAGATAGTAAATTTGTAAGTAACAGGAATTTCTAAATTTATGGTTCTGCTGATTGAGCAGATCATGGAGCTTTAAACCTGTTGAAACTGAATTACAAAATAAAAACACCTATCAACTATATGAAAAAGTATATTCTTTCAATGGCGGTTCTATCGCTGTTTTACACCAAATCTGACGCCTGCGCGTGGTCAGACCCGGATTATGAATATTTCAATCTTTTTACACAAAGCATTATAAAGGATAAATCTTATCTGCCCTTCCTGCTCACTTATTCTAACAGGTTTTACGGAGACTACAAAGGCAACCCGATTCCTGACGACAATATTGAAACGTGGAAAAAGTTTTTCAACAACCAACTGAACTACGCGGAAACAGAAAACCTGGTATACAAGATCAGCATGAGCGATCTTAATGCTTTGAAAAACGGAGCACCAACAAATCCTTTGCTACAGAAACTGGGAACAGGATTCTACCAAAAGTACAGAGAAGGCATCGATTATTTAATTGAAGCCAAGTATCTGGAACCTTATATGAGCATTAATTATGTTGAAAGTCCTGACTCATTTTACAGCTATGGTCCTTCAAAAAAGCAAAATGCTACATCCATTGATTACGCCAAGACAGTCAATGCACTGACTTCTCTATACAATGCAGCAAGAAATCCGGAGATCAAGCAGCGTTACGGATATCAGCTGGTACGTTTCAATCATTACACCAGAAACTATGACGCTGCCCTGGAGGCTTTCAGAACGTACATAGAACCGATCAAGCAGAAAGGTACGGTATATTTTATGGCCCTTGACCAGCTTGCCGGTGCCCAGAGAGGAAAGGAAATGAACGCTGATGCGAACTGGAACTTCTTCCAGGTTTTCATGAACAGCAAAGACCGTAAGGAATCTGCTTTTGTCTCGATGAAACTTTCGGATACAGCTTCTTTCAGCAATATTATGAAGAGGGCTGGCACCAATGATGAAAAGAATATGGCTTACTTCTTATTGGGCTATGAAGGCTTTACGAATCCCATTCCTATCATGGAAAAGATGTATGACATTAATCCGGATTCTGAGATCCTTAAAGTAATGGCGGTAAGAAGTATCAACGAGCTGGAAAGAAGTTATCTGCCAATCTATTATTATACTTCGGATGCTTCCGACAATGTGTACATGCAGAAGGGAAATGCTGATGACCATGACACAACTTCCAAGGATGCAAAGGCAGAACCTGCTGAAGTAAAAAAAGAAGAAAAGCTTTCATTCTGGCAGAAGATTGTAAGATTCTTCAAAAACCTTTTCGGAGGATCAAAGTCCGACAGCGTGGCTGGAGAAAAGAATGATCAGAGCGATGATGAACTGCTGAACAACCCGGACAGAATTCCTTTCTATACAAAAACAGGTTACGGATACGACGAAAAGACCAAAGATTACCTGGACGACCTGGAAAAATTCACAGAAAAAACTAAAAAAGTATCTAAGGATGAATACTGGCAGATAGCAGATGCTTATCTTAAGTTTTTGAAAAAAGATTACAAAGGAAGCTCGGAGATTCTGGAGGATATCAAAACAACAAACCCGGAATATCTTGAAGAAATAAAAAGAATGAAGGTTTTGAATGATATTGTTTCGCATCCTAAGATCGATGCGGAATTTGAGGATCATCTGATGAAAGACTATGCTGATTATTTTGTAAAGAAAGAAGTGAAAAAAGACAGTACTGCCGTATCTGATTATGATTATTATGGAGAAACTCCATCTACGGCAGATTTCCTTAAAGATGTTCTTGCCAACCGCTATTTCCTGCAGGGAGAAGACGGAAAATCGTTCCTGATGAGCAATAAGCTTTCGGATCTTCAGTATAACCCGAATTCCAGTCTGGTAAAAAGTGTTGAAGACTTTTACAAAAAACCGAATAAGACTCAGTTTGAACAGCAGATCATCGCCAAGAATATGGACAATGTAGGCAATATAGATGCTTTCTTCAGCATGATCTATGGTGACAGAGCCATGAAGCAGGCAGATTTTGAAAAGGCTAAATCTTATTATGAAAAAGCCCAGGGATTTGCTGGAATTCCAAGAATGAATTATGACTGGACGGATAAAGGTGAAAAAATTACTCCGAAGCAGTATGCAGCCGGCGAATATAATGGATTCAGGGATATTTCGAATCTTGTTTTCGGACACAATGTATGGGAAAGTTTTGGAAGTCCTGAAACTGAAAGTATGGAAGCCGAAGATTATTCTGCATTTCCTTTCATTAAAGCCAGCATGAATAAACTGGAACTGGCGGATGCGCTGATCCAGCTTAAAAAAATCGGTAGCGGAACAGATGAAAAGGCAGCAAAAGCCAGCCAGCTTATCGGAAACCTATTGTACAACACTTCCAGCTTAGGATATTACCGCCAGTTGTTTGTGATGGACATTGATAACACCAACGGCGGAAAGTACGATTTCTGGAATACGGACAGAAAAAATCCTTATAAATATTATTATAAGAACTTCCTTTATACCACTTATGTGGAGCCGGATAATTTTGACCTCGCGATCAATTATTACCAAAAGACCCTGAAGCTATCGAAAGACAAAGAACAGAGAGCAAGAGTCCTTTTCCAGATGGCCAGCGCGGAGCAAGGAAAGTATTATCAGTATGAGGCAAAAAATGCAGCAAAAATCAGCTATTCGGATCCTCAGTATTCTGAAAAGGAACAGGCGCACCAGACTGAACTTGATAATATCAGGAATCAGAAATACAGAACGTATTTTGCGCAGTTGAAGTCCCAATATGCAGATTCGGAAACCATGAAGAGCCTGTCGGGAAGCTGCAGCTACTTCGGGTATTTCCTGAAAAGATAATATTTAACATATACAAAAAAGAAAAAGGAATCATTACGATTCCTTTTTTTCTTGCTGTTTCTGAAGCCATTCCTCATGCTTTGTTTTAAAGATATCATGTTTGTAGTTCTGATTTCTTTTAGCTGCATCTATTGAGTGCGAGGTATGGATATCGTTGTCTTCTTCCGCAAAATCGGCTAACTTTTCATAATAGCAGTGAAGCTGGTCCAGTTCTTTTTCCGTAAGGTCTTCTATATCCACAATTCTGTTGCTGGCTTTTTCATTAGCCGCAAGAAGCTCATTAAGCTTAATTTGTATGGCTTTGGAATCTTTGTTCTGGGCTTTCTGAATTAAAAAGACCATTAAGAAAGTGATAATGGTAGTACCGGTATTAATGACCAGCTGCCAGGTTTCAGAATAATCAAAAATAGGTCCTGAAGCTGCCCATACTACAACAATAAGTACGGCTCCGATAAATGCATATGAACTTCCTGTAAATTTGGTTGCCCAATCTGAAAACTTCTCAAAGAGATTATTGTTCTTATGACTCATACTATCAATTCTTTTAAATAATAAATTTATAGAATTAACTTGAATCGGAAGTAAAGAAACTTGGGAAACAGTGGAAAAGAATGAAAAATTTAACCGGATTATTGATCCTGCTTTACTTTTCATCTTTCAGGTGCCTTAAATAAGATTGAATGGTTTAAAAAAACAAAAACATTAAGACAGAAGGACTGCCTTAATGTTTTCTAATTAAAATTTGATATGAATGAATGTTTATTATTTTTTTCCGAAGGGTATTTCTTCAGATTGAATGGCTTTTGTACTGACTGAAGGTAAATCTTTTCCGAAGCGGATCTTCTTTATACCGGGCATCCCATTATTCCAGGTATTCTGCGGCCAGCCATTATTCATATGGTTGGCTTTATAGAAATCCCTGAATTCTTTTTCATATATGGATTTTAGTTCTTCGTCGGAAAGCTCTGCTTCGGAACGGCATGATACGAATAGTGTTCCAAAAGCAAAAGCCAAAAATATTTTTTTTATATTTTTCATAAGATTAGAATTTGTAGTTTACCTGTACTGCAAAATTTCTAGGCTGGATCTGATCGATGTACCCTCCTCTGAAGTACGAACTGTATCCCACAGAATCGAAAATGTTGTTGAAGAATACTCTTAGCCCCAAACCATTTTTAAGGGTGTACCCTGCCTGTGCATCTATTGTAGTATATTCCGGCATATCAAAAGGCTTATCTCCAGCTTTTACGCTGTTAAGATGGCCTGCTGTAAATGTCTTCTGAGTCCATTCATCCACAGGCCTTTTCCCTACATAATAGATTCCTGCTCCCACATCCAGACCCGTTAATGCTCCTGTTATAAATTTATAGTTCAACCATCCGTTTGCGGTGTGCTTCGGGGCATTCATTGGCGCAGAACCATTGATATAGGCAGGACTCTCCTGATACTGGGCATCCAGATATGCCCATCCGGACATTACCTGAAGGTTAGGAAGAATTCTTCCGATCAACTCTACTTCCATTCCTTTTCTTCTCAGGTTACCGGCAAGTCCGTAAAGGATATTATTTTTATCATCTTTTATTGGCTGATAATTTTTATCAAGGATCTGGAATGAAAGATTATCTGTGTTAATATCAAATAAAGTAACATTAAATCTCAATCTTTCATTGAACCAGTCAGATTTGATTCCGGCTTCCCACTGCTTTGTATGCGATGCTCCTACTTTTCCACCTGCCTGAAGGATATTATTAGAAGCTCTTAAAGAGGTAGTCGTGGTGTAGGATCCGAAAATATTGATATTCTGAATCGGTGAAACGATCACTCCAAAAGATGGGTTCCATGTATCTACCGTTTCATTAGAAGACCCGTTCAGTCTGCTGTACCTGATTCCCAAATGGGCTTTCACATATTTGCTGATTGACATTACATCCTGAGCCATAGCACCAATGCTTGGTGTAAGGACAGGGTTTGAACGCCCAAGATTTTTATAAATTACATTGACAGGAACTTGGTTCGGGATATTTCCGTTGACAACATCGAAAATATCAAGAGGATTGGCACCATACGTTATAGAACCAATTTTTGTTGGGCGGGCAGTAATTAAATTTTCAGGGGCAATGGAATTTTTATAGGCTTCATAGGTGACGGTTGATGTTTCCGTTTCCCTCCAGTCAAATCCAACCTGGAAAGTATGATTGATGAATCCTGTTTTCACCTGCTCACCAATGAAATCCAACTGCAATACTTTATTGATATCTTCTCCCTGAGATTTCCCGATAGTATGCTGCCGGATATTATAATTCGTTTCGTTAGTCGGTAATGATATGGAAGAGGCTTCACTGTCTGAACTGCTTGTAGAATTAATAAATGCAGCTCTTACTTTTAGTTTATCATTAAGCTTACGAACCACTGTTGTGGCAAAATTAAAGGTCTCTGTTTTTGAATAGTCAGAAGTATATCCTAAAAACTTCCCTTTCGGCATATGGTATAATGCTTCCACATCACCCGGTGCTGTATTAATGGTTCCTCTGTCAGGAGTACGATTATCATGAAGATAGTCCATCTCTACATTAATTTCTGTTTTATCATCCGGGCGATAAGATACGGATGGATTGATGTAAATTCTCTCTCCTTCAACATGAGATCTGAAAGAATTATTTTTCTGATAAGCTCCATTAAACCTTACAGCTACTTTACCCTGAGAATCCAAAACTCTCTGAAAATCTACTGTAGGTCTGTAAAAATCCCAGCTTCCGTAGCGGAAACCTACACTGGTCTGATCTATGAACTGTGGTCTTTTGGTTACTACATTAATCACACCTCCTGCTGAGCCCAAACCGTTTCCTATTCCCTGGCTCACGGCTGCTGATCCTTTAATAACCTGAATGCTTTCAACACCCTGCATATCTGTGATCATTCCTGCTGTACGGAAATCCGAATCCATCTGAACTCCGTTTTTCAATACAGGCACTCCTCGATACCCTCTGATAGACATACTTTCACTTCCTCCTCCATAGCTTGAGAACAGGGTTACGCCTGGTACATTTTTAGCAACATCAGTTACTGTAAGGGCTCCCAACTCTTCAATGGCTTTATGGGAGATCACTGAAATACTCTGGATCTGATCTCTGGTTTTCAAGGGAAGCCTTGTAATAGCTTCTAAGCCTACCGGCTGTTTCTTTTTTTCACCAAATAATTCTACTTCATCAATCTCTTTTGATTTTTTAATAGAATCATTCACTTGCTGTGCGTTTACAAAAATCCCACCCAATACAAGCAAAGAAAAGGATACTACTTTATTCATCTGATAATTTTTTACGAAATTATTATTTTTATTAATTCTAAATAAATAAATCAAGCTGACATATCTCACCCGGATATGACTAAGCATTATCAGATCATAAATGAGCCCAGAGCTGTTATAGGGATATTTTAAGGATCCTGGAGCATCATTAAAAGGAACAGGGAAAAGTAGACTTATCTCTATAAAGAGCTAAATGATGAAAAGGTGTGATTTTAATAGTTTTTATTTTATAACCAAGCAGTTTTATATTCAATATTCAAAAAAAAATCCGTTCCTAAAAAGGAACGGATTCTATAATCATTGCAAAGTATGCAATTATCACACTTTAATTTCAACGTCTACACCGCTTGGTAACTCTAATTTCATTAGAGCATCAACAGTTTTAGAAGAAGAAGAGTAGATATCCATCAGTCTCTTGTGAGCTGATAATTGGAACTGCTCTCTAGCTTTCTTGTTTACGTGTGGAGATCTCAACACCGTGAAGATTCTCTTATTTGTTGGCAATGGAATTGGTCCGTTTACAACAGCACCAGTAGCCTTTACCGTTTTTACGATTTTCTCAGCAGACTTGTCTACCAAGTTGTAATCGTAAGATTTTAGTTTTATTCTGATTCTTTGTGACATTTCTTTAGTTTAAAAAATTAACCTTTTGCTTTAGCAATGATTTCTTCAGCAACGTTTTGTGGAGTAGCCTGGTATTTCTCTAATTCCATAGAAGAAGTAGCTCTTCCTGATGAAAGTGTTCTTAGAGTGGTTACATATCCAAACATTTCAGAAAGTGGAACAGAACCTTTAATTACAACAGCTCCGTTTTTCTCTTCCTGACCACTGATGGTACCTCTTCTCTTGTTAAGGTCACCAATGATATTACCCATATATTCTTCCGGAGTTACAACCTCCAGTTTCATAATAGGCTCCATGATTACTGGCTTAGCAGCACGTCCCGCTTCTTTAAATCCTAATTTAGCAGCCATTTCAAAAGAAAGTGCATCAGAATCCACTGCGTGGAAAGATCCGTCTTTAAGAACTACTTTAATACCTTCAACTTCGAAACCAGCCAAAGGACCGTTTTTCATTGCAGCTTTAAAGCCTTTTTCAATAGCAGGAACAAATTCTCTAGGAACGTTACCACCTTTGATCTCGTTAATAAATTCTAAACCTATTTTACCTTCGTCAGCTGGTCCAAGTTCGAATACGATATCCGCAAATTTACCTTTACCACCAGATTGTTTTTTGTAAACTTCTCTGTGCTGAGCAACTTTTGTAAGATTTTCTTTGTATTCTACCTGCGGCTGACCTTGGTTTACTTCTACTTTGAACTCTCTTCTCATACGATCTACAATGATATCCAAGTGAAGCTCACCCATACCAGAGATAATCGTTTGTCCTGAAGCCTCGTCTGTTCTAACCGTAAATGTTGGATCTTCTTCAGCTAATTTAGCTAGAGCGTTACCCATTTTATCCTGGTCAGCTTTAGTTTTAGGCTCAACAGCGATACCAATTACCGGATCAGGGAAAACCATCGATTCTAGAACGATTGGGTTTTTCTCGTCACACATTGTATCACCTGTTTTGATAGATTTGAAACCTACCGCTGCACCAATATCTCCTGCTTCAATATATTCTACAGGATTTTGCTTGTTAGCGTGCATCTGATAGATTCTTGAGATTCTTTCTTTATCACCTGAACGGGTGTTCAAGATATAAGAACCTGCATCTAGTCTTCCAGAGTATGCTCTGAAGAATGCTAATCTTCCCACGAACGGGTCAGTAGCAATCTTAAATGCTAGAGCCGAGAAAGGCTCGTTTACGTCTGGTTTTCTTGTAATTTCAGCGTCAGTTCTAGGGTCAGTACCTTTGATATCATCTTTGTCCAATGGTGAAGGCAAATATTTACATACTGCATCCAGCATAAACTGTACTCCTTTATTTTTGAATGAAGAACCACAAGTCATTGGGATAATAGATAAATCAATAGTAGCTTTTCTTAGAGCTTCGTTGATTTCGTCTTCAGAGATTGAATCCGGATCTTCGAAGAATTTCTCCATCAAAGTCTCATCGTAGTCAGCAACAGCTTCTACTAATTTCTCTCTGTATTCAAGAACTTCATCTTTCATGTCTTCCGGAATTGGAACTACCTCGAAAGTAGCACCTTGTCCAGCTTCATCCCAGATGATCGCTCTGTTTTTAATTAAGTCTACAACACCTTTGAAATCTTCTTCAGCACCGATTGGTAAAACGATTGGAACTGCATTAGATCCTAACATTTCTTTTACTTGTTTTACAACGTTCAAGAAGTCAGCACCCTGTCTGTCCATTTTGTTTACGAATCCCATTCTCGCTACTTTGTAGTTGTCAGCAAGTCTCCAGTTTGTTTCAGACTGAGGCTCTACTCCATCTACTGCAGAGAATAAGAATACCAATCCATCCAATACTCTCAAAGATCTGTTTACTTCTACAGTGAAGTCAACGTGTCCCGGTGTATCGATGATGTTGAAGTGGTAAGGTTTAGTTTCAGCTACAGGCTTCCCTTGATCAGTTGGGAAGTTCCAAGAACAAGTAGTTGCAGCAGAAGTAATAGTAATACCTCTTTCTGCTTCCTGCTCCATCCAGTCCATTGTAGAAGCACCATCGTGAACTTCACCAATTTTGTGGTTTACTCCTGTATAGAATAAAATCCTTTCTGTAGTGGTAGTTTTACCAGCATCAATGTGTGCGGCAATACCAATATTTCTTGTAAATTTAAGATCTCTACTCATTTCTAATTAGAATTTAAAGTGTGAGAAAGCCTTGTTAGCTTCCGCCATTTTGTGAGTATCAGATTTCTTTTTGTAAGCAGCCCCTTCTTCTCTGGAAGCAGCTACTACTTCATTAGCTAATTTCAAAGCCATAGACTTATCATTTCTAGCTTTTGAATATTTGATTAACCATTTCATTGCCATAGAAATTTTTCTATCAGCTCTGATTGGCATAGGGATTTGGAAGTTAGCTCCACCTACTCTTCTAGAACGTACTTCTACGTGAGGCATTACATTAGTAAGTGCATCTTTCCAGATTTCAAGTGCAGTTTTTTCGTTATCTCCTTTTTTAGTTTCTACGATATCTAATGCATCATAGAAAATTTTGAATGCGATTGACTTTTTACCGTCAAGCATCAGGTTGTTTACGAATCTAGTTACCAATTGATCATTAAACTTCGGATCTGGTAACAACGGTCTTTTTTTCGCTTTTGTCTTTCTCATTGCTTCTGTACCTTATTTAATGATTATTTTTTCTTTCCTTTTGCTGGTGCAGCAGCTGCCTGACCTGGCTTAGGTCTCTTAGCTCCATACTTCGATCTTCTCTGTGTTCTTCCATTTACACCTGCAGTGTCTAATGCACCTCTTACGATGTGGTAACGTACTCCCGGTAGGTCTTTCACCCTTCCGCCTCTTACCAATACTATCGAGTGCTCTTGAAGATTATGTCCTTCGCCCGGGATGTAGGCGTTGACTTCTTTCCCGTTAGAAAGTCTTACCCTTGCAACTTTTCTAAGTGCAGAGTTAGGTTTCTTAGGAGTGGTAGTATATACTCTCGTACATACACCTCGTCTTTGTGGACAAGAATCAAGGGCAGCCGATTTGCTCTTCTTGGCAAGCGTGGCTCTTCCTTTTCTTACTAATTGTTGAATAGTAGGCATTTAATTGCTTTTTATTTTAGGGTGCAAAAATAGGAATATTTTTTTAATTAACAAACACTTAGATGTAAATAACATTTCTTACTAAAAATTAATTAACAGCTAGTTACGTTTAATCCATCAATATGACCGTTACATTTTTATCCCAGTTGAAATTCCTTATATTTTGCTGTAGCTGCTGAAAATTATCTCTATTAATAGAATATATAGATACCTCCAGCCTGGCAACAGTTACCTTATTTTTAATCTTCAGAACGGCTGCTTTTTTCCAATTTCCCGGGATATGTCCCTGAAACCATCCATCATATACTACTGCTATATCATATTTGTTTTTCAGACAGTAATGGGTAAGAAAATCTTCAAACTTATGATCAAAAGTTTTTCTGTTTTCATTAAAAACAATTGTCTCTTCAGAACCTAAACCGATAATATCCAACAAATGAATATCGGTATAGTAGCTAATAGCCCCAATATCATTGGCCACTACTTTAGAGTTATTATAATAAGTATGTAAAAATCTCGCAGACTGTATCTGCTGTTCATAAATATTTTTCCCTCCATTATCAATTACCTGATGAGCGATCCAGCCTTTATAAATTAAAAGGAGAATATTCATGGCAATCAGTATGCTGATAAGAATTTCTGTTCTGCAATACTTTTTAAAATCCAAGAAAAGATCTTTAACCTTTGGAATAAGCGCCATTGAAAATCCCACAAGAAGATAAGCTTCATAGCGAAAGAGTCCTTTAAAATCTGCAAACATGGAATGACAGATCGTCGTTAAAGAAAATATAATAAGAAAAAAATTATTCTCAACAGCCTCCCGGAACGTTTTACTTTTTAAATCTCTACCTATAAAGATGGTACATAATAAAAGAGGAAACAGACCTATTTTATAAAAGCTGATATTCAATAAAAAATTATCACGCACAATAGCTTTAAGCTGAATCAGGAAATGTGAATCGAAACTCAGTTTTGTTCCTTTTACCACCACAGAATTGGGAAAGAAGTAGCCAGACTGCTGATTATTAAAATAACAAAAAATAAGAATCGGGATAAAGCCAGCCAGCAGCACTCCAACAGCGTCCTTCCATTTTTTAAGTAAGATCAGAACAAAAGCCATTACTGTAAAATAAAACATACTTTCAAAGCGCGTTAGCCCCATCAATAGAATGGTACCATAAAAACCAACAAGTGCCCATTTATTTTTATGCCACCGGAAAAAACAAAAGATATTTACTACAAAAAGAAATACTTGAAAGATATGTTCCATCCCCGCAAGCAATTGTAAATGAAGAACAGCAAAAAATAACGTGAAGATTACCGCTAAAAATGTCTTTTTTATATCATTAAAAATATCTCCATAATATTGGGTCAGAAAATAAATAATCCCAACACTGAAAACAGCATTAAAATACAGCGGAATCTGATCATTATTCCCAACTATTTTAATTAGAACACTGATGATAAATGTAAATAATGGCGAGGAAGAGGCGGAAGAAAACTTATATTCTGTAATTCCCCAGACATTGTGGAGCGCAAAATTTTTCGCCACTGCTAAATGAATATAGGCATCATCCAAAAGATAAATATAATGACCTCCTGTTTTTGAAACCGAGTTTATATAGTATGATAAACACACCGTAAAAAAAACAGCAAACGATATAAAAAAATTTCTTAGTCCTATATTTCGGAATGACTGCATTTTTAAGATCAATTATAAAAATATCAAAGATAAGTATCATCAATCGTAAACCTGTGTTTTCGGCATAATATTTTCTAAATTTGTTAGCATAAAAAATAAACATATGAAAAATGCAAGCATTATCGGCCTGAAAGAAGCTGACTGTAAGAATATTTCAGAAAAATTAAATATTCTTTTAGCCAATTATTCAATATTTTATCAAAACACAAGAGGTTCACACTGGAATATCAAAGGAGATCAGTTCTTTACCCTCCACCCTAAATTTGAGGAGCTGTACAACAGCCTTGTATTGAAGATCGATGAGATCGCAGAAAGAATCCTTACACTAGGTGCCACCCCAGCCCACAACTACTCAGACTATTTAAAAGTAGCCACCATTAAAGAAAGTAAGGAAGTAACAGATGCCCATAAAAGTGTTGAGCTTATTCTGAATTCTTTCAAAGTAGTAATCGATCTGCAGAGAGAGCTTCTGGACATTACAGATGCCGCAGGAGATGAAGGAACCAATTCTCAGATGAGCGACTACATTACTGAACAGGAAAAAGAAGTATGGATGTACAATTCCTATTTAGGAAAGTAACCTGCAAAAATCAACTGATTAAAAAAATCGTCTTACATTTAGGCGATTTTTATTTTAAATAACTATATTTGCGTTAAAATTACACATATTATGCACGACGTTCGATTAAACTCTATTCTGGATAACGATTTCTATAAAATAACGATGCAAAATGCAGTGGTAAAATTATTTCCAAGCTCCATTGTAAAATATGAATTCATCAACAGAGGAAAGCATCAGTTTCCGGAAGGTTTTGATGTTGCCTTAAAAGAAGCGGTCAATAAAATGGCAGAATTAAAGCTGACCAAGGAGGAAAAAAAATTCATGGCAAGAACCTGTCCATATATAGATCTCCCTTATCTGGATTTCTTAGAAGGTTATCATTATGATCCGTCTGAAGTAAAAATACGCCAGGAAGGCAGTGAGCTTTCCGTAACCGTTGAAGGACTTTGGTACAGAACCATTCTTTGGGAAGTTCCTCTTCTTGCTTTAATCAGCGAGCTTCATTATGAAATGAATCATATGGAAAGAGATTCCAATGAGATCGTTATGAACAGAACACTGGAAAAAGCAGATTCACTGGCGAGATTAGGGGTAAATTTCGCAGAATTCGGAACCAGAAGAAGACATTCTTATAAGGTACAGAATCTGGTAATGGAAGCTTTAACGCATAGTAAAGAATCAACTTTTATTGGAAGTTCCAATGTTCATTTTGCCATGAAATACGGAGTGAAACCAATTGGTACCCATGCGCACGAATGGTTTATGTTCCATGCCGCTGAATATGGATTCAAAATGGCCAATGAAATGGCCCTTGAGCATTGGGTGGATGTTTACAGAGGCGATCTTGGAGTCGCACTTTCAGATACCTATACTACCGATGTTTTCTTCCAGCAGTTCGATAAGAAATTTGCCAAACTGTTTGACGGCGTACGTCATGACAGCGGTGACCCATTGGAATTTGCAGATAAAACAATAGCCCACTACATCAATAACGGGATCAACCCTCTATTTAAATACATTATCTTCTCGGATGCTTTGAACCTGGAAAAAGTAGAAGAAATCACCAATTACTGCAGAGGAAAGATAGGCGTATCGTTCGGGATTGGGACCAACCTTACCAATGACGTCGGGTTAAAACCAATGAATATCGTCATGAAACTGATCGGAGTACAAGCACCGAATAAGGAATGGATTGCTACAGTAAAACTTTCCGATGAGCATGGTAAATATACCGGCGATCCTAAAATGATTGAGCTTGCTAAAGAATTTTTAAGAATAAAAGATTAAATTTAGATATCAGATGATGGACATCAGATTTCAGATATTTTACTTATAATTAAGCATTACTATGAAATTAAAAATTTATTTATCCCTCACTCTTTTAGTGGCAGCTTTATCTTTTGCCCAGGAAAAGAAAACAGAAAAACCAAAATTCAACCAGGAATTGGCAACATCTCTCGGTGCTGATAAATACGGAATGAAACCCTATACGATCGTGATGCTCACTACCGGCCCTACAAAAGTTGATGACAAAGCCAAGATGGGAGAACTGATGAAAGGCCATATGGCAAACATCGGAAAGCTGGCTGACGAAGGAAGAATTGTGGTGGCCGGACCTTTCCTTGAACAAAACAAAGAAAACTACCGCGGTATGTTTATTTTCAATACAAAATCCAAAGAAGAAGCCGAGCAATGGGTAAAAACTGATCCTGCAGTACAGGCCGGGGTCTTCGGCTATGAAATCTTCCCCTGGTACGGATCTGCCGCATTGCCTTTGTATTTAAAACATCACGGAGAAATATCTAAAGAGAATCCATAGAAAACATTTTTCTTTAAACATCTATCTAAAATAAATCATTATGTAACTCCATCGTGATTTATTTTTTTATTATCTTAGAGGTTCATTTTCAGATTAATACAAATTAAAACCATCAAAAAATTAATTCCATGAAAAAAATGAACGTATCAAAACTTTCGAGAACAGAACTGAAAGAAGTATTCGGCGGAAATTTATATCCGGCACAATGCCCGGGAGGATGCCCTGGTGAAGCCATGATCAGATGTCCTGACGGCACCACCACTATGACTAATTATATATGTATGGGTGGAAGATGCGAAGTAGCCGCAATGTGTAAACCATTGGTTCTTGAACCTTTTCCAGATCCGATTACCATCACTCCATAATCTGATCAACAAATATAAAGTGAGTCTTCCGGACTCACTTTTTTATCATATTTAATAAGCAGAAACATTCTATCTCTCAAAATGAAAAGAAACCTTAGCATCTTGTTTTTATTTTATCTAAGTATTTTTTGTACAGCTCAAAATAAAAAACACCCTGAAATCATTAATTCAGGATATAAGGGAAAAATACGTTCACTTACAATCAAAATATACAGCGATTCCATAAAAGATAAACCTGCTGATTCCTTAATCTCTGTGAAAACCCGTTATTATAATGAAGATGGAAATGCTACAAAAGAATCATATCAAAGCAATAAAGACCGGCAAATTACCGAGTATGAGTTTAAAAACGGTTTAAAAACAGGGTATTCTTTAAGCAGAGATGGAGAAGTCAGGCTCAGAGCAAAAATTACTCATCAAAAGGGCGGATATCTCATCGACCTGTATGACTTACAGAACAGGCTGGTATCAAAAGATAAATATAGGTATAATGAACTTTTAAGAATAAAAAGCAACGAACGCATGATTTATGACAATCAGAGCGGTCAACTTAAAAGCCATTCATTTGTCGATTATTATTACAATGAAGAAGGATTTATTTCAGGGTATGATGTAAAAGATCTATTGAGTGCCCAAACCATTGCTTACAGATTTCAGACATCTCATAAAGACAAGCACAAAAATCCCGATAAATTAATCTTATTAAAAAATAATCTGCCTTTCCAGATTCATATGATAGATATTGAATATTATAAATAATAACTACCAACCCATTCTAAAAAATTTTAACGGTTTCCCGTAAAAGAAATCAATTTTTCTTTTTGTAATTTTGAAACATGGAGATGACCTATTTACTTATTGGATTTATTACCGGCGGAATTCTGGGAGCCGTTATTTTATATTTTGTTTTAAAATCGTCTACGGTTTCAAGAAATTCTTATGATGAACTGAATAATCTGCATATCAAAAATCATTCAGACCTGGAAAATCTTAATCTGAAAGTCCAGGAGCTGAGCCAAAATATCAACAAAGAAAAGGAGCAGAACCAGCAGCAGACCGACCTGTTGAATGATCTGAAAAATGAATACGCAAAAATTTCTGCCGAACACGCTTCTTTAAATGCACAATTTTCAGAGCAGAAACAGCTTAATGCAAAGCAAACCTCGCAAATAGAAACTCTTATCTCGGAGAAGCAGCATATTTTTGCTAAAAATTCTGAACTCTCTGCTAAAAATGACAGCCTACAACAGTCTCTTGATAACCAAAAGGAAGAAATCACCAAGATTCAGGAAGAATCCAAACTTCAGTTTGAAAATCTGGCCAACAAAATTTTAGAGGAAAAGACGGAAAAGTTCACGACTTTAAATCAAAATAATTTAAAAAACATTCTTGAACCTTTCCAGGAAAAGATCACCGACCTTAAAAACAGAGTAAATGAAGCCTATGAAAAGGAAAATAAGGAACGTTTCTCTCTGGCAGAAAAAGTAAAAGAGCTTGCTGAGCTGAATCAGCAGATTTCAGAAGACGCGAAAAAGCTGACAAGAGCTTTAAAAGGAGAAAGCAAAACCCAAGGGAACTGGGGAGAAATGATCCTTGAAAGTATTCTTGAAAAATCCGGGCTTGTAAAAGGAAGAGAATATTTCCTTGAGCATGAACTTCGCGATGAAGACAACAAAGCGCTGTTTTCCGAATTTTCCGGTAAAAAAATGCGTCCTGATGCTGTCATAAAATATCCGGATGAAAGAAATGTAATCATAGACTCTAAAGTTTCTCTGACAGCCTTTACAGAATTGGTGGATGAGAATGACCAGGATGTTTATGCGATGAAGCTTAACCAGCATTTGGGGTCTATCAAAAATCACATCCTTCAGCTGAGCCAGAAGGCCTATGATGATTATGGAAAGTCCTTGGATTTCGTCATGATGTTCATTCCCAGTGAACCAGCTTATATTGCCGCTATGCAGGCAGACCAGAACCTTTGGAACTTTGCTTATGAAAGAAGAATCCTTCTGCTGAACCCGAGCAACCTGATTACTTCATTAAAGCTTATTGCAGATCTATGGAAACGTGAGTACCAGAACAGAAACTCTATGGAAATCGCTGATCGTGGAGCAAAGCTGTATGATAAATTCGTTGGATTTGTCGAAAACCTTGAGAAAGTCGGGAAAAATCTTGATCAGGCTAAAAATGTATACAACGATGCTTACAAGCAGCTCTCTACAGGAAACGACAACCTGGTCATCCAGACGCAGAAACTGAAATCTTTAGGAATCAAGAACAAGAAAGACCTGCCTCAAAGCCTTATTGACAACGGTAACTTTCTGGAAACGGAAAACTAATGACTTGAAAAGAATCATATCATTTTAATCATCAGCGTTGTTATTTTTGCGATATCCCTGGTACTGCCCGCAGTTTCCCAAAAAAGGCGTGAATGCCAATTGTTAAGTAATTTTAAAAATTAAATTCCAAAGATTATTATATGTTTTCCTTTGCAGCATATTCTTATCCAAAATCTGAATCTTATAAGGAGATCCTGCTTTCATCAATTACTGCCGGCCTTTTAATCTATATATTCCTGATTGTTTTTCAGCCTTTTGGAACGGAAAACTTCCGGCATCAGTATAAATACCTGTTGCTTTTCCCTTACTCCATTATATTTGGATCAGCTTTTTTTGCTGCAGAACTTAGTATTATTCGTTTCAGAGACTGGAACATCGGCTCCGAATTGCTGAAGATGGCAGGTATTCTTCTTTCAGCCTCTATCCTATCTTATTTTTACAATACTTTGTTCATAAGTCATGTTACGCTGAGCTTTAGCAACTATCTCTATATGTTTCTGTATTGTCTGGCCCTGGGAATTCCAATTTCAACTATTTATATATTGTCGAGGTATATCTATTTAAAAACAATCCACGAAAAAACTGCAGAAGAGGTTTCCCAGCAGCTTGCAGGTCATGCTAATTCAATCGTTGCCACACTCAATAAAGTATTGAATATATCTGCAAATAATACGGATTTGCAGATTCATGAAGAGAACTTCATCTGTGCACAGTCTATGGAAAACTACTGTTCGATCTATTTTTCGGAAAATGGGCAGGTAAAAAAACTTGTAGTCAGAATAAGCCTCTCAAACCTTTTGAATCAGATTCAGACAGATTCTGTAAAAAGATGTCACCGCTCCTATATTGTTAATTTAAATCAGGTCAAAAGTCTTAAAGGAAATGCACAGGGCTACAGACTTTTTCTTTCTGATGATTTTGAGATCCCCGTTTCAAGAAGCTTTATTTCGTTGATTATTCCAAAATTAAGACCTTTAAAAGTCTGATATTTGCTATCCGTCACATTCTTTTGTCATTCATCACTTTCATTTGACCAGCCTTACTGTAATCTTCATTTTTGTTCAAAATTATAAGCAATGAACAAAACTATTTCCTTCTTCTTCTTTTTTATTCTGGGGTTTTCTGTCTACTATTTCGTTGATCTTTTTTATTTTAAAAGTATTCAGATTTTCGTTAAAGAATTATCCGGAAGCAGAGCTGTCGCCCATGTTGCAGCATACTGTATCACAATGCTCCCACTTATCATTACTTTAAAAATCATATTCCCGGAGAAGAATATTACCACCCTTTTTTCAATCAACAAACCCATTCTAAAAGGTTTTTCCATAGCTTTTATGGGCACACTTCCCATGCTAGCCGGCTATTTTATCTATTTTAAGCTGGTACAAAGTATTAGTTTTCAATCCCTCTTCATTAACAGCATTTCATCCCCTTTTTTTGAAGAACTTATTTTCAGAGCATTTCTTATAGGGATTCTATACAGATTTACCAGGCTGGGATTTATTACTTCTGCTTTATTCGGATCATTATTGTTTGCCCATGTGCATTTATACCAGGGCAGCAGCTTCACAGAGCTTACTGAAATATTTCTCATTACCTTTTTAGGTTCAGTCTTCTTTTCATGGGTTTATTTTGAAACTGATTTTAATCTTTGGACAGCAATTTTTCTTCATCTTTTCATGAATCTCTACTGGGAAATATTTAATGTTTCAGAAAATGTTTCAGGCAATATGTATGGAAATTTATTTAAAATTTTATCCATTTTGCTCATCATAGCTCTGGTTATCTACAATAAATGCAGGAATAAAATACCATTTCAAATTACTGGAAAAAACCTTTTCATTAAAACCAGGCAGACGTAATCACAAATTTTACATAATTTTGTAGCATGTTGATAGAAAGTTTTCAAAACGATAAAATAAAAAACATCACCAAGCTTCTGGCTGATAATAGGTTTCGTAAAAAATCAAAAGTTTTTGTGGTTGAAGGACAGCAGGAAAATGAAAGAGCTTTGCAGTATGATTTCGAACCTGTCGAGTTTTTTATCTGTGAAAATATCTTTAAAGGAAAACTTCCGGAAGGCAGGATCCATTATGTAAGTGAAAAGGTATATGAAAAAATAGCGTATAGGGGGAGCTCTGAAGGAATTATCGGAATTTATAAAACTAAAGAAAATCTCCTTTCATCATTTATTCCCAAAGAAAATTCTACCATCATCATTGTAGAAGGTGTAGAAAAACCCGGTAACCTTGGCGCAATCCTGAGAAGCTGCGAGGCTTTCGGAGTTGATGCTCTAATTGTTGCAGATGGAAAAGCTGACTTCTATAATCCTAATGTGATACGCTCAAGTGTGGGATGTCTCTTCGGAATGGAAGTGTATGATGCTGAAAATGAAGAAACCTTTGAATTCTTACAGAAAAACAATTTCAATATTTATACTACTCTTATGGATGAGACCGCTGAAGATCTTTATAAAAGAGATTTCAAACAGCGTTCTGCCGTTTTATTCGGAACCGAGCATTCCGGATTAAGTAATTTCTGGGTTGGAAAAGGAAAAAATACGCTGATTCCGATGGCAGGAAGTATTGACTCTTTGAACCTGAGCAATGCAGTAGCCATTACCTGTTATGAGTCGTTGAGACAAAAGAAGGGGTAAGACTTTAGTATTTAGCCCGATGAGATTGTTTTGCCTTCGGCTCGCAATGACAGAGAGGTTAAGGTATAAAGCATAAAAAAACCGTCTCACAGGGTGAAACGGTTCTTTTATTGTTAAGCTTATGCTAGAATTATTTCTTAGCAGCGTCTTTAACTTCTTTAGCAGCATCTTTTGCAGCACCTTTAGCAGCATCAGCAGCACCTTTAGCAGCGTCAGCAGCAGCTTCAGTTGTAGCTTTAGCAGCATCAGCACCAGCAGCAGTTGTAGCAGCAGCAGCATCTTTAGTAGCATCAACAGCAACGTTAGCAGCTGAATCAATTACTTTAGCAGCAGAATCAGTAACTACAGCAGCAGAATCAGCTACGTTAGCAGCAGCAGAATCAGTTGCTCCTTCAGTAGAAGTAGCTTCAGTTTTTTTACAAGCAACTAGAGAGATTGCAGCGATAGCAGCTACGAATAACGACTTTTTCATAATAAATTAAATTTAATTTTGTTAATATTGTTTTTTATAAATTTCTTCTGTTCTGTTATTTGAACAAGACAAAGGTAGACCAGATACAAAAGTTGTTTATGAAAAATAATTGTAATACCTTTGTAAAATAGTTTTACAAAAAAACAATACTGATAATCAACAATTTAATTATTTAATAAAATTGACAGATTTAGATCTATTACATTTTGAACAGCTAAAAAAAGATGTTCAGACTGAATTTTTAAAAGAATCCAACTCTTCCCATGATGATATTTCAAAATGGAAAGGGATAGATATTATATATTTCCAGGAAGACCTTCGCAAAAAAGCTAAAGGCAACATCAGTGAAAAATCATTTTACACTTATTTCAAAACTTCTCCGGTCACCAAATTACCTAGGATCGATATGCTCAATTTATTGAGTATTTATGCAGGATACGACTCATGGTACGACTTCAAGAAACAACATCTTTTTGCAGGAGAATTACTGCAGGAAAATGAAGATCTTGAACAGGAAGAAATCATAGAATTAGAAAAAACAGTTTCTTCGGCTCCTGAATTACCAAAAACTGAATACCAGCCTCAGGAAAATATTGATTTACAAAAATCAAATACTGAAAATCAAACAGTTAAACAAAATACATCAACAGCTACCCAAACAGAAATACAACCATCTGCAGCAAGAAAAAATTTGCTTAAAAAAAATGCCTGGGCTATCGTTACTTCAATTTTAATTGCCATTACCGGAGTTTTAGGATTTAAAGATCAAATATTTTCGAAAACTTACAAATACTGTTTTATTGATAAAGACCGAGGTGTTTCTGTCATCAATACTCTTGAAATAAAGATAATCAAAACAAATGAATCTCCGCTTCTCTATAAATTAAAGCCTGGGGAATGCTTTTATTATTCTACTAAGGATAAAAACATCAAAATGCAGATCAGCGCTCCTTTCTATGAATACCTGGAAGTCAACAGGAATCTGGAAAATGCTCCGGATGAGGAAATGATTGAACTGAAACCGGATGACTACAAGATGGCTGCCTATTACTTCTCCATTAAAGATGTAAAAGGAGGTAATCCTGAAGAACAGGTAGCCCTGATCAAACAGAAAAGAAATCAACTGGAAAACCTGATCAGCAACAGTGCGGTTATCTATCAGGTATACGACAATAAAACGTATGGTATAGAAAGGCTTGACAAGCAAAAATACATTACGCTGGTAACAACACCTACTACCTCTCTGAAAAACCTTAATGTTATAGAGATGAAAAAGGACAGTAAAGGAAAAATAATATCTATTAAATTTAAAATCGCATCCACAGATGAAGAAAATAAATAAGTTTTTAATTTTCACAGTACTTTTTTTAGCATTTATTTCCTGTAATAATAAAAAGACGGAAGTAAGTGATCTGGATAAATTAAGAAACAGCACCAACGTAAAAAGCTATCCTGCCGTACAAATGGACAGCATGCAGGCGATTAATTCCATCACCAAGCAGAAAGTACAGGAACTTCTTGATCTTTCTACATTATACCTGTCTGGAAATAGGAATACAGAGATTGACACAGTGATCTATTCACAGATGGAAAGCTATTTTCATAAACCCGATTCTACTACATTCAAAAAACTGTTTCACGAGCTGGACAGCCTTAAAGTAAAATCGGTGAAAGTAAATAATCTGAATGTTTACAAAGAATTCTATAAAAAGGATACTTTAGATTATGCGAAATTCAATCTGGAATATTTTGATTCAAAAAATAAATCCCTGGGAACTTTTGAGAAAAATGCTCAATATATTTTGCTTTCTACCCCAATGATCAAAAAAGAATTCAAATTTTATTTCTTAGATTTTTACTCAGATCCGTTAAAGAAAGACAGTACATCAGTAGGTGTCACCAAATAGTCCAGCGGAATATCATTTTCCCAGACATCATCAATATTTTCATCGGGGTTAAAGTAATTAACTCCGATTTTTTTTGTTTCAGAAGGAATCATTTCAAAAAAAGCATCGTAAAATCCTTTTCCGTAGCCTACTCTGTTTCCTTTTTTATCACAATACAGCAATGGCGTAATCACCCAGTTAAAATCTAAAATGCCGGAATCTTCATTAGAAACAGGCTCGGAAATACCCCAATGATTCGTTTCGAATTTTGTATCCTTAAAAATCTCTACGGATATTAATTTCGCATCGACAATTTTAGGCACAAAAACTCTGATATTCCGGCTTAAAAAATAGTTAATGAATAGTTGAGTATCTATTTCCTTAAACTTTTCGATCGAAATGAAAATGTGGACATTCTGACCTGAAACCGGTTTAAAAAAATCAACAAAGTTTTCAAAAATCTTTTCAGATAACAAGAAAGCCTCATCAGTTGACAAGGCTTTTCTTTTCTGCATATATTTTTTTCTAAGTTCTGCTTTTAACATCTTTATCAGGCGTTTTACAACTTAAAGAATTTTATATATTTTATCTGATAAACGAACTCTGAAAGGAAGTTCAAAAGTGATCTGATCTCCTTTTTTTGCCGTTTCACAGGGACCTCCGTTTGCAAAAAGTTCAGTAATGGTCAATTCCTGCTCACCAGTGGTCGGGCCTGAAATCAATACCTTATCACCTACTGAAAGTTCTTTGTTTTCAATTAAAAACTGTCCGATTTTCGATTTTGTATAATAATGTTCTGCCTTTCCAACCAATACTTTCTTGATGGCAATTTTTTGACGGATATTCTTTGTTTCAGCTTTTGCTAAAGGCTTATCAGGAAGGTCACCTGATTTTTTAAATTTCAGTGCATCAGATTTTCCTTTTCTGAAAACTTTATTTCCTACCTGTAATCCCTTTCTTAATTTCAACTGCTCTTCCAAAGGCAAATGTATGATTTCCAAACATTCTGTAGAGCAGCAGTTTTCCATCACAGCTTTACATTCATCACATTGAATAAATAATAAATGGCAGGCATCGTTAGCACAGTTCGTATGATTGTCACAAGGCTTTCCACACTGGTGGCACTGCGCAATAATATCATCTGTAATCCTTTCCCCTAACCGGTGGTCAAATACAAAGTTCTTTCCAATAAATTTACTTTTTATCCCTTCTTCTTTAATCTGTCGGGTATATTCAATGATTCCGCCTTCTAATTGGAAAACATTTTTAAAACCCTGATGCTTGAAGTAAGCGCTGGCTTTTTCACAACGAATTCCACCTGTACAATACATTAACAGGTTTTTATCTTCTTTAAAATCCTGTAACTGCTCGTTGATAATCGGTAAACTTTCTCTGAAATTTTCCACATCAGGAGTAATAGCCCCTTCA
The DNA here is from genome assembly GCF_037083525.1 of Chryseobacterium sp. CCNWLW53. Lineage (NCBI taxonomy): Bacteria > Pseudomonadati > Bacteroidota > Flavobacteriia > Flavobacteriales > Weeksellaceae > Chryseobacterium > Chryseobacterium sp. CCNWLW53. Next base: position 228,440 of record NZ_JBAOJR010000001.1, read on the forward strand.
AAGTGACCTACTTCACTTTCGTAGTGATTTCTAAAATCAACAACAATTGTATTCGGATCTTCAAGCAAATTATTAAATTCCTGAGCCTTTAAATGAATTCCTTTATTGGTAACATCAAAAGTATCATCGTTCAAACCATCTGCAACAATTTTATGTCTGACTTTTATGGTCAGTTTTAAAAAAGAGTAATCATCTTGCTCAACCGCTACATTTAAACGGATTCCTTTCATAAAGTCATAAGCCTCCAGCGTATTGCGAAAAGCCTCAAATTGATCCGCGGGAACACTCATCTGAGCATTAATACCTTCATGGGCAACATAGATACGGCCAAGAGCATCAAGGGCATTCCAGGCTATAAATAATTCGTCGCGAAATTTTTTGGGATCTTCAATTTTGGCATACGCATAGAAAGACAACGTAAGGCGTTCCTTACCAGCTTCATCAATAAGTTGAGCTCTTTCTTCTGCGCTTAAGGTGTTATACAGTTGCATGCTATAAACGTTTTAAGTGAGAAAAATATTTTTGCAAATATAATCATTTTTCATTTGAATAGGATGTACATGTGAGCAGTAATAAAGAGTATGAGAATGGCTATGAATGATTTTGGATTAATTGTTGTACCTTAAAAACATAATTTATTTCCTTCCGGCCTGCAAAATGTGACATTTTTTCTTTAATAATTTTTTAAGTTTAGTTAATACACCTTTTAAAATTATGACATAATGTATAAAATGATATAATAGCAGTTAAATTTTAGTTAAAATTGAAACATAGCATGTTAATTGCTTACTTATTTAGCATTAAATTTGTTTGCGAGAAAACAAGAAATAACAATCAATAAATAAAAAAGAAAGATATACAATGAAGAGTACTTTAAAAAAACTATTACCATTTGCAGTAGTGGGAATTGTCTCAGGAGCTACTACCGTTGGGACACTACAATACTTCGGTCAGCATTCCAATAACGGTGACCAGTCTTACTTCACAGCAGCAGCCCCTAATGCCTCATTTGTAGGAATGAATACCGGAGCTGTAGGCGATGATTTTGTAAAGGCTTCAAAAACTACAGTTCCGGCTGTTGTTACCATCAAAAATTACCAGAGCAGATCAACGAGCAGAGCTTCAGAGCAGGATCTGTTTGATTTCTTCTTCGGAGATCCTTTCGGAGGAAGAGGACAACAGAGACAGAAGCAGCAGGCTCCGGACAATATGCCATCAGGGATGGGATCCGGTGTAATCATTTCACCGGACGGATATATCATCTCCAACAATCACGTTGTTGCGGGAGCCAATAAACTGGAAGTGGTCTTAAGCAACAAAAAGTCTTACATCGCTACCCTTGTGGGAACTGATCCAAACACGGATATTTCTTTACTTAAGATTGAAGAGAAAGGACTTCCTTATTTAAATTTTGCCAATTCAGACAATATTGAGGTTGGGCAATGGGTACTTGCAGTAGGAAATCCACTGGGATTGAACTCTACTGTTACAGCAGGTATTGTCTCTGCTAAAGGCAGGGGAATTGGCATCCTGGGAGGCCAGGGCAAAGCTACCAATCCTATTGAAAGCTTTATCCAGACTGACGCAGCGATTAACCCTGGTAACTCAGGAGGAGCCCTTGTTAACGTCAATGGTGATCTAATCGGGATCAATTCTGCAATCCAGTCTACTACAGGATATTACCAGGGTTACGGATTTGCTGTTCCGGCTAATTTAGCAAGAAAAATTGTTGAAGATATCAAGAAATTCGGAATCGTACAGAGAGGATTCTTAGGAGTTTCATCATTAGACCTTTCTAATGACCAGCAGGTAGCTGCTTACAACCAGCAGTATAAAACAAACATCAAAGCAGGTTCAGGAGTTTATGTAACCGGATTCGGGGATAACAGCGGTGCTGAAGATGCAGGTCTGAAAAAAGGAGATATCATTACTAAAATAGACACTTATGATATTACGGACTTCGCCGACCTTTCCATGTCTATCGGAAGTAAGCGTCCGGGTGATAAGGTTCAGGTAACTTATCTGAGAAACGGTAAGCCAAACACAACTACGGTGACCCTTAAAGACCAGAAAGGAGGAACAACCACCCGTACTAAAGATGATTTAAGCGTAACGGAAAAAATAGGAGCAGATTTTGATCCTCTTAATGAAAAGTTTAAAACAGAATATGGGCTGAACAGCGGAGTCGTTGCTAAAAATGTAAGCGAAGGAAGCGAGATGGCTAAAATCGGAATCGTGGACAACTATATCATTATAGAGATCAACGGTAAGCCTGTCAATTCACAGAAAGATGTAGAAAAGATCCTGGATAAATACCAGGGCAATGTACAGGTGAAATTCGTGGATGACTACGGAAGAATCTATACCAAAGGATTCAAGATGCCTTAATCAATACAGACAATAGTCTTTCATATCAACAAAAAAACGCTGCAGATTTGCAGCGTTTTTTTATTTGGTTTTGTTCATTTTATCAGCGATCTTCTTTTTCTTATTCCGTTCATAAATAATCTCTACAATCTTTCCTCCAATCCACGAAAACGGGAAAAACGTAAGGAAAATAGAGATTTTATAAAATGTAGGATGGTATGGAAATACAATAACATCCAGCATGGCTATGAACAGCATAATAAAACCGATAAGAATAGCATACGCTACCTTAGCATACTTTACAATAAGTGCAGTAGCCACTCCTCCTATCGTTGTTCCCAGCCCTGAAATAAACAGCAGAAATCCGAAAAATGCGTTATCGCCTCTCATGCTGTAAAGAAATCTCTGCCAGTGCTCAAAGGGAGCAAAAGCTTCGAAAGTGATCCATTGCGGAAAAACCCTTATACCAAGAGTAATAATCAGCCCGGCTATTCCAAGGCCTACAAGAACCGCAATTGTATTTCTTATAAAATTCATTAATCCTGATGTGCGATCATAGAAATTTCAATATCAACATTCTTAGGCAGGCAGGAAACCTGTACCGTTTCACGGGCCGGATAGCTGTCTGCATCAAGATATGAAGCATAAATATCGTTCATTACTGCAAAATCGTCCATACTTTTAAGGAATATGGTAGCTTTCACTACGTTTTTAAACGTCATTCCCGCTTCAGTAAGAATAGCCTCAAGGTTTTTCATCACCTGGTGCGTTTCCTTTTCAATTCCCTCTACCAGTTTACCAGTTGCAGGATCTACAGGGATCTGTCCGGAAATATATAAAACTCCGTTGGCCATATTAGCTTGTGAGTAAGGCCCGATTGCTGCAGGTGCATTAACTGTGTTGATTATTTGTTTCATATGTGGATATTTATTTTTTCAAAGGTCAGCATATAATTACCATCATCTGCATTCGTTTGTTAACCAATTTGGGCGACAGTGATTTCATGAGATTTATTTTGGTTGCAAATATAAAATTTATATTTACAATTGTCAATCTGATATTAGAAAGGTGCACCAGGCTGTGTAAAACTTCTGTCTTTGTATTTCAATGCATCACTTAAGATATTAGCTTTGATACCGATAAAGAAGTCATATACCTTATACTGTCCGAAAGGAACCCAGTTGAAGTTGATCGTGAAACTCCGCTGATCTCTGGTAAACCCGATTCTTGTATAAGCAAGATCTTTCGTCACAAGATCAAAGTGCGTACTCCCGTTGATATTCCAGTAAGGGGTTAGCTTAATGCTGCCGTCCAGACCTACAGAAGCAATCTTAGTACCAAGTGCCGACAATCCTTTTGAATAAGCATAGTTGGCATTGATATTCAAAGTCCATGCCTGGTCGAAATGGGCATAATTATCATCGTCAAAATAATAATTTTCATTTCTTATTTCTCCTTTTGCCGGATACTTTTTGGCATAATCTGTTTTCTCGCCAAAGAGTTCGCTGCTTAAAGGATATGATAACTGTACGTTGAAACCCTGTACACTGAAATGTCCAAACTGTTCCGTTCTCACTCCCTGTGTTGCACCCGGAGCAAAGACAATTTTATAAGGATCCAGTGAGAGACTGGTATTCACATTTAATTTATTATTGAAGAAAGAAGACTGTCCGTTGATGCTGAATACAGACCATGGATGATCTTTCGCTGCAAAATTGTAGTTCCCTGAAAGGTTAAGAGATTCAAAGATTTTTATTTTCTTTACACCGGTAGAATCGGTTTTAGATTTTACTTTCATTTCAATATTGTTTCCAATATTAAAACCTAAGGCTCCTACCACTCCGCTTGACGGGCTTCCCACAATTCCTTTTTCAAAAATAGAATAAGGGGTCAGGGCTCCCTCTGCATTATAATAGTTTTTATAATATCCGAAACCGGGGCTTGAGAAATCCGGTGAATAGGTAAAGCTAAGACTTGGTGTCATCATATGTCTTACCGCTTCTACCGCAGAACCTTTTTTAAACTTCAGCATACCATAAAGAGTGGTCTGAAGACTGGCAGATGAAGAGAAGGTGGAATATCCGGCAATATTTTTCTGAATTTCGTCTACATCCGCATTCTTTACAGGATCATAATATTTTTTAAGTGTCTTAGTCGTTAAAGCGTTATCAATATTGGCACTTAAACTGAACGTGAAATATTTGGCCACCGTTGTGTTGGTTCCCAATGCAATATTATTTTTCAGTCCTGTCTGCATCTTATCCCACATTGCCTTTGTAAAAAGCTCGTTTTCCTGTGTATTTACAAAGTTCGTCAGATTAAAACCTGTGTTCACTGTAATATTTTCAAGAAGACCCTGTCTCACTCCTGTTTTCGATTTAAACAGATAAAACTGATTGATTGCCACATTCATCTGAGGAAGACGAAGATCTGCAAGCCCGGTGGCAAAGTTTTGAGAATAGGAGGCTGTCCCGGTAATGGTTGCAGGCAGCTTTAGGAATCTTTTTGTGACTGTTACCGCTGAACTCTGCTGTGTATTCAGAACGTTCTGATTGAAAATATAGTTGTTATTGAGTGGATTGTTGTAAAACTTGGTACTTACGATATCCACAGAAGCACTGAAAGTCAGGAAAGGATTTGCTTTTGTGTCCTGAGTATGCGTCCATGCAATTCTGTATGTGCTGTTTTTGGTATAATCATCCAAACCTTTAATTCCTCTCACCATGGTTCCGACATCCGCTGTAAAAGTTCCGGAATACCTGTATTTCTTCAGATAATTCATCTGCGGTCTTAGGTTCCAGCTTCCTTTGGTATAGATATCTGCCAGTATTTTAAGATCAAAATGCTCCCCTATTGGCTGGTAATATCCCAATCCGTTAAGAAAAAATCCTACATCTTCCCTTTCCCCAAAACTCGGGATCAGGATACCTGCTGCCCTCTTTTCTGAAAACGGAAGAATGGCAAACGGAAGAATAAGAGGAGTGGGCACTCTTTCTATATACATCTGAATAGGGCCTGTAACAATCTGCGATTTGTTTTTCGTCTTGATCAGCTTGATGTTGGATGCCCGCATAAAGTAATCCGAGGCCGTATCTTTTTTCTTGATATAGTATTCATCTGTTGTATAATCTGCGTTTCTCATGGCAAAAACAGAATCATTATATTTTTTGGTTTTCTGTGCGGTGATTACCCCTTCGCTTTCTTCTGTTCTGGCATTAAAAGCAATAGCCTGCTTGGTTTTGGTATTGTAGCTGAACTCATTGGTTTCATACTTTTTCCCAGCCTGAGTGGTAATTACGGGTTCTATGATCTTCCCTAAAGAGTCCTGTTTTCCGCGGGCATAGATCAGATTTTTGTTGTCGTCAATAGAAATATAATCTGCATCTATCTGCATGTCTTGGTATTTTACCTGGGCATTTTTATTCAGAAATGTCATTTTTTTCGGAACATCTCTACGCTGATCATCCGCCTTTGTACGGAGAACATCATCTAAAGCTTCCTTTTTTACAATAATGGTATCCTTTTTGGGAATAGTATCATTAACCACATTTTTAGGCAATTTTTCAGGGGTTTTCTGTGCTAAAAAATTGTTAAAAATTAGGATAATTAAAATTTGTAATATATTTTTGAGGACGGTTTTGGCCAATTTTATTCTTTAATTAAGGCTCAAAATTAGTATAATTTTTAAAACTGTAAGATGTACAAACAAAAATTTAAAATAATTTTATCATTTCTCCTTCTTCTTTCCAGCATTTTAATTTTTTCACAAAAGAAATTTACGATCGTTTTGGACGCTGGTCATGGGGGAAGTGACCACGGAGCGAACAGGACTTATGCAGATATCGGAAGGGTTGCAGAAAAAGACGTTACACTTGCCGTTACTCTCAAAGTTGGGGCCATGTTGGAAAAAAACAGAGATTTCAAAGTTATATATACCCGTAAATTCGACGAATATCCTTCTCTTTCGGACAGAACCAATCTGGCCAACAGGAGCAAAGCCGATCTTTTTGTCTCCATTCACTGTAATTCTTCACAAAGACCTACAGCCTACGGAACTGAAACTTATGTACAGGGGCCCAACCAGAATGATGAAAACCTGGAAGTGGCAAAAAGAGAGAATGATGTGATCTTTCTTGATGAAAAAGACAGACAGACCTTCGGATCTTATAACCCAAGCTCTCCGGAATCTCTTATTGCACTAAAACTTCAGCAGAACAAATACCTTGAATCAAGTTTGCTACTTGGCGGACTGGTTGAAGGTAATTTTGTAAATAAGGATAAAAGATTTTCAAGAGGTGTTTTCCAGAAAAACCTTCACGTACTTCGTATGAATGCGATGCCTTCTGTACTGATAGAAACCGGTTTCATCAACCATCCTGAAGAAAGCCATTATCTTGCTTCTGATAAGGGACAAACCGAAATTGCGGAAAGTATCTATAATGCGATCATCGATTATAAAAAAGCAATTGACAGAAAAACAGGCGGATCGTCTATCGCTGCCAAAAAACCCGAACCTGAAAAGCCTGCTGAATCTCCTTTAAAAAATGATTTCAGGATTTTACTGCTGAGCTCCCCTGTTAAATACAACGACGGAGATCCGGCATTAAAGGGCTTAAACTATATTCTCCCTATTAAAGACAACGGACAGTACAAATATTACTACGGAGTTACCAATATGGCTTCGATCAGAGATATCAACCTTAAAACAGCTAAGGATGCAGGGTTCAGAAATGCTTATGCCGTAGGATTTATGCCTAATCAAAAACTGCTGACGGGGTATTATACCATAGAGGTCTATACAGGCGACAAATTGAATGGCAATTCGTTTATTCTTCAGACATTGAAAGATGTGGAGAGAAATAAAGACAATGGAGTGTTTTATTACACGTATGGTAAAGTATATACTTTAGAGGATGCTGTAAAGCTTCAAAAAGACCTTGAATCCAAGGGAATCAAGAATACTATTATCCAAAAAGTTTTTAAATAACGTAAAAAATAATTTTGAAGTTAAAAAGTTAATCATTACTTTTGCAACCTCAAAATTTGGCCTATTCGTCTAGTGGTTAGGACTCAAGATTTTCATTCTTGCAACAGGGGTTCGATTCCCCTATAGGCTACCAAATTTGATATCATGCCGGATTTAAAAATACAGGAAGCAAAACTTCTTTTTAAGAAAATCCACTCTAACCCAAAAAGTTATGATTTACAAATCAATGAAGAGGGGATTACAGGCAGGGATGATAAGATAAGTTTCAGACTTTACAGGACGGGAGAAAGGGTTGCCTTTGAAGTAACAATTGACGGACTTTCCTTTACCAATACCACTGGAGAATGGAACAATGCGATGATCATGCTAAGCAGCACGATCAAGAAAATAGAACGAGAACAAGAGAATTTAAAAATAGAACAAGCAATAGATAAACTCAGAAAATACCTGTCCGAAGAAAATTGAAAAATTTTAAAAAATAATTTGGCAGATTAAAAAAAAGTTTATAGTTTTGCACTCACATTTGAACGATATGGCAAATCATAAATCAGCATTAAAAAGAATCAGACAAAACGAAGTTAGAAAAGTTCGTAACAGATATTATCACAAGACTGCTAGAACTGCTCTTAAAGTCTTAAGAAATGAAGAGAACAAAGCTGCTGCTACAGAGCAACTGCCAAAGGTTATCGCTTTATTGGATAAATTAGCTAAGAGAAATATTATCCACAAGAACAAAGCTGCTAACTTGAAAAGCAAATTAACAAAGCACGTTAATAAATTAGCGTAAAAGTATAGTAGGCCCGTTCGTCTATCGGTTAGGACCTCAGATTTTCATTCTGGTAAGAGGGGTTCGATTCCCCTACGGGCTACAAAATTTAATCACTGCTAACCGGGTGGTTAATAAGAGTTGAAACTTATAAAAACAAAAAATCTAACCCGCTAATTATTTAGTGTTAGATAGATGGCCCGTTCGTCTATCGGTTAGGACCTCAGATTTTCATTCTGGTAAGAGGGGTTCGATTCCCCTACGGGCTACAAAGTTTCTAATCGAAACATGTAAAAACCTGCAAATCATATGATTTGCAGGTTTTTTTATATATAAGGTCACCCAAATATTCAATTTTTCACAAATAAAAAGTGAGTTATTCAGTGAGTCAATTACAACGAGCAACCCACCCACTGGAAATGCCATAATTAATTACATGAAATATGTTAGTTACATTAACATATTGATTCATCTTCACTACAGTGTTAATTTATTTAACCTTAATACGTGAAATCATGATTGCAAATTATTCACTTCTCTTCTATTTGAAGAAAGCCAAAAGCTATGTGAGTGGGACCGAAACCAATCTATTTGCGAATCTCCATGATATTCCCAAAGAAGTATCCACAGGAAAAGAATATGAACCACTGCGCTGGAACTCTAAAGCAAATCGAACAAAAGGAACAAATGAAGAAAGCAAATTCCTCTACTCCTATTTAGATACCTCCGAATATAAATTACAAATACACATCTACAGTTGACCAAAGAGGTTTTTGAAAATACTTTTAACCTTGCCTTTAGAAAGTGTATCGGGGCTTATGGTCAATATAGAAGCATTTATCAAAACCATGCGTAATTTCTTTGAATAAAGCAACCTTAAACATGTGGTTTTTGTTCTACATTATCATAGAGATAAACGTACAAGTACATTTTGTATTATGTTAACTAAACCAAATATCTTTACCTGGCGATAGTAGTTACTATTACATTCCCAACAGTAATAATTTTAAAAATGATTCTAAAAATACAAATTTTAATTTCCATGATTACTCTTCTTCTGTATAGAAGAAGAGCTCGGATTTAGAATTCTATTAAAAATTCTAGCTTTTGTTACGCTTAATAAACTAAAATATTTTATTTATGAAAAAAAAGAACGCTCTTATTCTTGCATTAATAATTTTTAGTGCCGAAGTACATGCGCAATCCGGCAATGTAGGCATTGGTACATCCTCACCGACCAATAAGCTGACCGTTAACGGCAATGCTTCAGTAGGTTTAACCTATACGGGAGTTTCAGCACCTGTTAATGGTGCTATTATCGAGGGAAATACCGGGATTGGAACTAATACTCCTTTGAGCGCTTTACATGTACAAGCTACATCGGATGATAACCCCGCACCGTTTGCTAAGGGTATCATTGCCCAATTTGATCCATTTGGAGGTTCGAACATAGCTAAGTCAGGAAGCATTGTTGTGAATGGTAGGGCCTTTTTTGGATATGACATAGAAGGAGGTAACAATAAATATACATATATCAGAGGAAATCAGGCTACAGATATTCGCTTACAGGTAGTAGATGCAGCTGGGAATTTATCTCCTAATACCTTTGTAATGTCAGGCCAGGATGGTCAATTAGGTTTTGTAGGCCTCAATACAGATGCTCCGCAAGCTCAATTGGATGTAAGAGGAAATATAAAATCATTGGCAGGCACAGAAGTCCAATCTGGCTCTATATGGCATGGAACATCCAATATCAACGGTTTTGAGACTTATACGACTGCCAGTGGTGATGCTTGGGTTGGCATACAACGTAACGGAGCAGGAGCTCCACTATGCGTAACCAAATCAGTTAGTGCCTCAACCGGTCAGCTTATTAATTTTTACATTAATGGTGCACCTATTGGTTCTATCTCACACACAGCTACAGGGGTGCTTTATAATGCCACTTCCGACATGCGTTTAAAAGAAAATATACATCCCTCGCAGTTTGGATTGGAAACATTAAAAAAAATCGGGATCTACGACTATAACTATAAGGCAGATCAAAAAAAGGACTTAGCTACAGGAGTATTAGCCCAGGAACTATATAAGATATATCCTCAGGCAGTAACTCCCGGAGGTGCTGATGAAAAAAAAGAACCGTGGATGGTTGATTACAGTAAACTTGTACCAATGTTAATAAAATCTGTACAGGAAATGGCTGAAGAAATAAAACAACTGAAAGAAATACTTAATAAGCAAAATTAAGAAAGCAGTATTCACCCTTCACAGGTCAACAAAATTGACGTTGTTAATTTTCTTATCTCTTGTAAGCGAAAAAAATATTAATTTTTTTCGAACATGGATATGCATCATCCGATTTTTAATATTTTAATATATAGCTCTCATGAAAAAAAAATTATTATTCATTGTTGTATTGACTACCTTCAATAACCTTATGGTAGATGCTCAAACAGGCAATGTAGGTGTCGGCACAAATACACCTATTAATCGGTTAACGATTAACGGTAACGCCTCTGTAGGCAACGGCTATATTGGTATTGCGGCACCGACCAATGGTGCTATTATTGAAAATACTGTGGGCATAGGCAGCAGTAGTCCTAATGTAAATGCCGGCCTAGAACTTGGTGCTAACAATAAGGGATTTTTACCTAACCGTGTTGCACTTACCGCTACCAATCTGGCCGCTCCGCTTACTGCTCATGTACAAGGTATGGTGATATATAATACAGCTACGGCAGGAACTTCTCCTAACAATGTAACACCCGGCCTCTATTACAATGACGGAACAAAGTGGGTGCATCTTGGTGCACTGGCCTCAACTCTAGTTGATGTATCAGCTTCCAGGTTTCATGGTGTAAATTATACGAACACCTTACCTTATCCAATTACAGTAATGTACACCACTGGTAATGATAGTAATAATCAGACTTCGTGGTGCTATGTTAATAATATGCTGGTGGCAATAGAACAGTCTTGGCCTAGCATCAGGGGAAGTGCTACTTTTATGGTTCCGGCAGGGGGAGTTTATAGAATTAATATTGGTACTGGTGTTGCAGTAAGCACTACATGGTCTGAATTAAGATAAATATTCTTTATCTAACAATTATTCTAAAGCTAAACACCTGTAAAGTCATTTTACTGGTGTTTTTTAAAATGAAGTATATGTAAAAAACCGGAATTAAATAATAGCCTCTTTTTCTATTGATGAGCTTTGTGGATACAACTTGTTTTTGTCATTCTTTCTCTAAATAAAATTCTTTTAAAAATTATGGTCAGAAATATTAAAAGTCATACCTTTGCAATCATCAGATGATAAGATGTATTTATGCAAATCCAGAGAAAAACATTAGCACAGGAAGTCGCAGACAGATTAATTCAGGGGATTACCAATGAAGAATATGCGGTAGGCGATAAACTTCCGATTGAACCGGAACTGATGAAGATCTATGGTGTAGGCCGCTCCAGTATCCGTGAAGCAATAAAAATTTTATCAATAAAAGGAGTCCTGAGTGTACAGCAGGGTGTGGGTACATTTGTTACTTCGAAGAACATCCAGGAATCACTGGAGGATCAGATCAACAATGCTGAATTCAACGAAGTGTATGAGGTGCGTTCTCTCTTAGATTCAAAGATAGCGGCAAAAGCAGCTACCAGCCGAAGTGAAAAGGAGCTAGAGACGATTAAAATGTATCTGGATCTCAGAGATCAGTTTGCGAAGAAAAACCAGGCGCTGGAATGCTACCAAGCTGATATTAATTTTCATATCTCTATTGCTGAAGCCTGTGGCAATACTCTTTTGAAAGAAATTTACAGAATTGCAAGTAAGCATATCCTCAGAACTTTTGAAACCAGTCATAAAAATAACACAGAATCTTTTAAAATCTCACAAAAAATACATACGGATCTTTATAAGTCTATTGAAAATAAAGATTCTGAAAATGCAGCGCGTATTGCACAACTGATCGTTGACAGAGTGTATTAAAATAAATTTTTAACAAAATTCATCAGATGATATGATGAATAAAATTACAATTCATGGAAAATCTACAGTCAAAGGCAATTGACACCAGCAAAATTGTTTACCCGATCTTATTTATGATCAGCTTTTCTCATTTTTTAAATGATCTGATACAGTCTACAATCCCTTCATTATATCCTATTCTAAAAGGGGAATTCAGCCTGTCCTTTTCTCAGATTGGTATCATTACATTGGTGTTTCAGCTTACTGCATCTATTTTACAGCCTTTCGTTGGAATTTATACGGATAAAAAGCCGAATCCAAGATCTTTAGCAGTAGGAATGGGATTATCAATGGCAGGATTGTTACTTTTAGCAGCAGCCCATCAATATTATATGATCCTGATTTCAGTGGCATTAATCGGGATGGGATCTTCCATTTTTCATCCAGAGGCATCACGAGTTGCCCAATTGGCATCCGGCGGGCAAAAAGGACTTGCCCAGTCCATTTTTCAGGTGGGTGGAAATTCAGGGAGTGCTATTGGTCCTCTATTGGTTGCTTTAATTGTACTTCCTCTGGGGCAGGGCTATGTAAGCCTTTTTGCTATCGCTGCTTTTATAGGAATTATAGTGCTATGGAGAATTGGGAACTGGTATGCGGAAAGGTTATCTCTTAAAAAAGCAACGCAGCATTCCAGTAATATCATAACTGTAGAACTGTCCCGCAAAAAGGTTATATTTTCTATTACCGTTCTGCTGGCACTGGTATTTTCTAAGTACATTTATTTGGCATCCATGACTAATTATTTTACGTTTTTTCTCATTGATAAGTTTCACATTTCTGTAAAGGATTCCCAATTATATTTATTCATGTTTCTTGCAGCGGTTGCTATTGGAACCATTTTAGGAGGAAGGCTGGGTGATAAATACGGAAGAAAGAAAATCATATGGGTTTCTATACTTGGAGCAGCACCTTTTACTCTTTGTCTTCCATATCTTCCCTTAGTATGGACTGTGGTATTTGCGGTTTTAATCGGGTTAATTATTGCTTCGGCTTTTTCTGCAATTCTGGTATATGCTACAGACCTTTTGCCCAATAAAATTGGATTGGTGGCCGGATTGTTTTTTGGTTTTATGTTTGGGATGGGTGGAATCGGTTCTGCTGTTCTGGGAGCTTTGGCAGATGATACCAGCATTGAATATGTATTTAAAATCTGTGCATTCTTACCTCTTATGGGTATAATAACTGCTTTTTTACCTAATATTAAAGGGAGAAAAAAATAATTCCTTTGGAAATAAGGTGGGTGAACTCATAGATAAATCTGATAAGTCTCTGTTTAGTTATTAATATTATATAATTCACATTAAATAGAAATAATATTGCCCACCTTCACTTTTATGCTTAAATTTGGATAAAGCATTAACCAAAAATCTCTATAGCATGAAATCCATTTTACTTTCAAAGGGCCGTCTTTTTCAGGCCGCGTTATTTTTAGCTTTTTTATTCCAATCGGGCAATACACAGGCGCAAAACAGAATCTATGCCCATGATCAACTCTCCAATGTCTATGGAGTATGCCTGGGATGTGCCGTGCAAAATCCATTGAATGCCTTGGGCGATAACGAAGACAACTATTCTACTATGGTTATGGGCACCGTTTTATTAGGTGGTGTTGAACAGACCTTGAGATTCCCTGAAGTGAGAATCAATACTAAATTAGTCATTGGTATCGGTACCAATGATATTCCTCTCACTGTTCAGCTCCTAAGTGGCATATACATAGAGACGATGAGCGGAACGACAGCCAACAATGACAGTCAAATGATAACCGGAAACTTACTGAAGCTTTCCGACAATCCTTCCAGAGCAACTATTGAATTTGTTCCCGTCAGCTCCTACAACGCAGTTAAAATAAGACTGAGTGGCGGTGTACTAAGCTTGGGTGGCGGATTCAGGGTGTATTATGCTTACCAGGATCCTCTTGCCACCATTATGGCTTACAGCAGGGCCGGACAGATTACTCTGAGTGGTACTGTTCCATTGGAAGGGTCTGAAGTTACCCTAAGAAATACTTCCGGCAAAGAGGTACACCGCTCTACCCTTACTTCCAAAACTTTTGAACTGTCTTCTCCACAGCCTGAAGGAATTTATATACTGACGATAGAAACGAAAGACAAAAAAACTTATTCCCGTAAGATCAGAATCAATAATTAAATAATAATACATATTAAAGATTTCGGCAGGCTTTCAGCCTGCCGAAATCTTTTACTACCTGCTTTAAAGTAAAAAAACCGGCGGCCCAAATGGGCCGCCGGTTCATTGAAATATATAGACTGTGATGGTTATTTCTTGATCAGCTTCTGCTGATATGCTGCTTTATCAGTTACAGCTTTTAGAATATATACTCCGTTCGGAAGCATACTTACATTGATCTGGCCGTTGTTCAGCGGTGCATTTATTATTTTACCGGAAGCGTCATAAATGGTAACATTCAGGATCTTTTCCTGAGTTTTAAGAGTTAAAATATCTGTCACCGGATTCGGGTAAATACTGAATTCAATTTTCTTCACTTCTGCCGTGGCCAAAGTAGAAGTTGTACTGTTGACAGTAAGCAGTTTCTCTACTACCCTTCCATTTGAATTAAAACTGATCTTAATATCAGCCGTTCCTGAAGCAACCGGAGTTAGAACCAGTTCGTCATTCGCATTGATCACTGCAGAAACTGCAGCCGGATTTGAGTTTGACTTAATTGATTTTACAATAGCAGATGAAAGATTGTCTTCGTCAGAAACTATTGTTTTCAGGTCTATTACAGAAGCATTATTCACATTAACCTGAGATGGAAATGTACTGCTCACCATAGGAAGCGTATTATCAGGGAATACTGCCATAGCAGGGAACCAATAGTAATCATTAAGTGTTTTTGTATTGGTAATGGTTCCGTTAACGCCAATAGTATGGATCCAGTTTTTCTGATAGTGTGCTCCAAAACCGCTTTCAGTAGTATTCAGAATCAGCTCATCAGTGGTTGGGTTCACACGGAGTCCTGCCCCGTAAGGAATCTGTTTGTAAGTACCTGTCTGTCCCGGAATGGTCGCAAAACTTTCGTTAAATGCTTTTGTCGTTACATCAAATTTTACGATCTGTGTTCCTGAAACAAAACTGTTAACTGAGTTGATCCAGTATAAAACATTCTGTTTGCTGCTCGCTGAAAAGCTTCCTGCATTCCACGCTCCCCATGAACCCAAATATTTGGTCGTAGGAATATTGTAAGAAGTGGTTGCAAAAGTCGTAGGATGAATATTCACCACTTTCTGATCCTGAATGGCCCAGATACTTCCGTCTTTAGCCTGAACAATAGAATGAAAAGCTCCCGGAATCGTACTCACCAGCGTATCTGTCGCCGGGTCAATGACTAAAATTCCTGCAGATTGCTTCACGGCAAATACATATTTTGAAGAACGGATCATATTTCCGATCTGGCCGGCATACTGACCGCCTCCGCCTGTTCCGGTTATCAGGCTTCCAACCTGCATATTCGCGATATCGAATACAAAAATACCATTCGAAGCTCCGATGTATCCTTTGTTTTCATTAGCTCCTACAAAGGATCTTCCGTCGCCGCCGCCAATATTATTAAATCCTGCAATTTTCTGCATCGTTTGTGCATTCGCTACTACCAGCCTTCCTCCCGGAGTATACTGAGTATCTCCGCCATCTGCAGCCTGCTTCGAAATAAAATAGAATTTATCTCCGTAGATTGTTCCGTATTGCGTTGTAGCACCAAAGGCCTGATTGTTATTGGCATTGCTGTACACACGGTAATTAACCTGCCCATTATTGCCAATGAAATTTACAGAACCGTTGGTATGCCCGAACCATTCTTCATTGACCATAAAGTAACCGTCAGTAAAATTGGTAGAAACAGAAGAAGCAGAAGCAGCATAAACAGATACGGGTGTCAGCGTTGAAGAAATAGGAAAAGAAGCCAACCCTGGGCTAAAATTCCATACATCCCATGAACCGTTCTGAAGCACACGGGAAGAAGCCCCTACTCCTGAATATCCAAAATCAGCATCCGTAGGATCTTTTACCCAATAAGACCAGTAGCTGTTGTACCATCCTGATCCCCAATGATCCCCGGCATCAGCAGCCGTAAAATCATCGAAATCATATGCACCTGTATTTACAATGCCATTTACAGGGTAAAGAGGATAGGTTGTATTCCCGTTTTTATAAAGTGCGTTGGTATTCTGACCGTTTAGGTCAAACCCCATTCCTCCGATGGCTGTTCCGAACTGGGTTCCCGGATAAAACAATGTAAAAAATCTGTGATCTGCCTTTGCAATTGCCTTCAGCATATCTTCTCCGGTAGCATTTCCGTTCCATCGGAAGCCCCATACCAAGGCATCAGGATTCTTGCTGTCGTTCCACTGAACCACAAAAGCCGCTTCATTAGTACCGCTACCTACCCAATACTGAATATCGGAGAAGTTGATATTGGTGGTTACTGTTGTATTCAGCTGGTTGCTGCCAATACCCTGAATATCATTTCTGGGTACTCCCTGTACTGCCACCTGTGCATTCGTAAAGAACGCAAAAAAGAACAGCATGGTCAAAAGGTAAAACTTTTTCATTTTTTCGAATTATATATTAAAATTTATTTTATTTAAGATGCAGATCGTAAGCTCCTGCCACTTCTGTAGAAACTTCCCCAAGCCATCCTGCTTCCTGATTGATTCCGGTGTATACTTTGATAAAATCGATACCGGGAAGCTTTACATAATTCCCGCTTTTATCTACAGCCCAGGAAATGTCGATGTTGGAAGCCTCATCATTGTTCGGCGCATTATCTGCATAGCCGTAATCATAAGATGTTCCTACCCAATAAGCCCCCGTCCCGCTCTGGTCGTAAAAATTATCCTTCAATCTGGTTCCCGTAAGGCTGTAAGAAGCACCGGAAAGCCACAAAGGATAATAGCTTTGTGTATGGAAGGTATTTTTAGTTTTAAATCCTGAATTCCCAAAATTATCCTGCCATTTGATGTACTCCACATCAGTCTGCCAAAACTCACTTCCGGGAACGGGGGGCTTGTTCTCATTGGGCTTGAAGTAAGTTATAGTATAGTTTTTTGTCGTTGAATTTTTAAAATATTCGCTGCCCGCAATTTCATACCATTCATCTTCATCCGGTTTTCCGTTTTTATTCTTGTCGTAGCCCACCATGATAATTCCGGGCTCACATGATCCTGACCGGGTGGCATTGGCACTGTTTCCCCAAAAAGCATTTCCCAGAATCTTAAAATCTCTTCCTTCAAGATTAGGAATGGTATGATCGAAGCCAAAAGCAACATAACCGCCGAAACCTCCCAGCGTAATCATGGTAGCATTTTCGCCTACTAAGGATTCTTTGGCCCTTTTGATCATATCAGCCTCTGTGTTTCCGTTTACATATTCAGGGATCTCATTGATGAACTGGCCCGTGGCCGGACGGAAATCAAAAACATTTGATATATATTTACTGTAAGGGGTCAGCTCTTTATTCACAATGATCGTGGACTTATAGATCTTCGCCGCTCCTTTCACCTCTACTTTCAAGGTCAAAGGATAATTTTGCACAGTGGAACTGACAAAATCCAGTTGCAGATAATCGGAAATCACAGAATCGTTAATGCTCCAGGTTAGTTTACCTTCAATTTTAGGGTCTATACTCAAAAGTTTAAGCCTGTCGATCGTATAGGATTCTTTAAGTACTTCAGCAGGAAAAGTTACTTCTTCTACCACTTCTTCGCTGTCGCTTTTACAGGCTGCAGCTCCCAGCAGGACTGAAGAGAGAAGTATCGTTTTTAAAATATGTTTTGTTTTTCTTTCCATTTTTTCTGATCTGATTATTTATATAAAAAAGCAAAGTGAGCAGGGATATTCCCGCCTTCTGTTTTCCACTTGAATTTTCCGGTCTTATCAAAACAGTATACATAGCCGGTGGTCACGTAGTTTTTCGCATCCGTTAGATAAATATCTTCTGTATAGGGATTTACAGCAATTCCGTAAGGTGCTTTGATCTCGTCCACATATTGCTGGTCAATAATTTTGTTGGAAATCACCTGCTCTGTCTTGACATCGATGATTCCAAAGGTTTTGACGTATGTATGGGTATTGTAATTAAATTCATTCCCATAATAATACAGCTTGTCATTCACGATCGTCATTCCGCTGACAGCGACATGAAAATCTTTTTTCACGGTTCCTGTAGCGGCATCCACAAGGAAAAGACTGGATGGAATATTGTAATAATCCCCTCTGGAACTCACGTACAGATCTCCGTAGTTGTCCTTTTTAATACGGTGAAGATTAATGGCTACATCAATTTTTTTTGTTTCCGTGAATGTATTGAGGTTGATGACAGAAACGGTTTTATCATAATTCGGAAATCTGTAACCTCCGGAATTAGCTACAAAAAGCTGATCTCCCATCACTTCTATCTCTTCAGGCTGATACCCGACTACTACCTGCCTTTCAATATTCAGGGATGTCGTATCAATTTCCACTACTTTTCCCGGAGGAGAATTTGGATTCAATTCAACGGGACCTGCGTAACTGCTGGCATAGACTTTATTACCTTTAAAAGCCAGATAACGGCAGTTCTGCAGCTGTATGGTTTTGATTCGTTTGGCCGTTTTTGCTTCCAGCACTTCAATTTTATTGGAAACATTTACCACCACATACATTTTACTTCCGTAGATCATGATATGATTTCCCACATCACCAAGCTCTTTAACCACGGAAGGATTGGTTTCTCCGTAAATATTCTTACGGTACGTTCCTGTCGCATAATCGAAATAATCGAGCGTACATTTGTTGCTCCCCATATTTCCCTCGTTCAGAAGATAAAACCCTTTAATAGGTGTATCTTCTCCGTTGCTTACCTCTTTGGTTTCCGAAGGAACTATATTGTCATCCGTCCTACATGAGAACAGAAAGAAAAGAGTAAAAGCCAGCAGGCAAAAGTTTAGTTTTTTCATAATGTAAAGCTTACAATAAGTTTAAAATTTCTTCCGGGCATCGGATAATTCCTGACCACGTCATAGTATTGATTAAGGACATTGTTGACCTCAAAACCGGCTTTAATCTGGTGAGAATGCCAGTTGAATTTTTTCTGAACGGATAAATCATGCGTGTACCATGGCTGGAGATAATTGGCTTTGATATTATTCAGCTGGGCATCATAGCGTTCTCCGGTGTACATAAAACTGTAATTGAAACTCCAGTTTTTATAGTCTGCCATCATGGTAAAAGTCAATGCATGCCATGGCACATAGGAGATCTGGTCACCGTAATAATCGTCACTTTTATCAGTATAGTCCCCGGCACGCTGATAGGTATAGCTTACCAAAGGTTTCAGTTTCACTTTATTAATGTCAAATTCAGCCTGCACATTCACGTCTGCCCCGATGATTTTCACTTCACCCAAATTCACCATCATCCATCTGAAAAGATTGGTGGTAGGAACAGCGATAATCTTGTTCTCAACTTCATTATAATAGCCATCCACTTTCACATAAATACCTTTAAAAAATTGATGGTCAAAGAGCTTCTCGTAGGTAAAACCTGCATCATACTGATTTGTGTATTCAGGTTTCAGCATCACATTCCCGATCATGGTGTAATACAGATCATTGAAAGTCGGCATCCTGAAGACTCTTTTGTAGAAAGCTCTTACGGTAAGCTCTTTGGATTTTAAAGGCTGATAGCTCAGAAAAGCGGAAGGGGTCCATTCGTTTTTATCAGGAGACTTCGCATTCATTTTTACGTTTTCATGAACGAAAGTCCCGAGAATACTTCCCAAAAATTTAAACCGGTTCCATTGATAGGTTGTAGCAAAAGCAACGAGTGAAGTATATCGTGTAGGGTATGAAAAATCTCTCAGACTGGCATTTAGATTATTATACTGAAAGTCAAAGCTCGCACTTACATCCCAGTTTTGATTAATAGAATAGATATTGGAATTGGAAAAATAAAGCTCTCTCTGAACATACGAATTATCTATCGGAAGAACGGTTGTTGCCACATTCACCGTATCTAAAAACCGGGTGTAGTCATAAGCAAATTTCGCTTTGAACTGTGTTTCGAATTTTGGAAACAGTTTTTTGCGGAAACTGGCCTGAACAAAATAGCTCTCATCCAGCATCTGCTGACCTTTAGGCGTGAAATTATTATTAACAATGGCTGTGGGAACTCCACGATCGGAAATATAGCCGTAGCCGCGTACGCTCCAGCTTCCATCATTAATGGTTCCGTTTAAGGCGCCTTCGAAACGTTTCGCCCGGATGTAGGAATCATATCTTCTTGCAATGGTATCATTGGCAACAGATCCATCAGAATTTTTCTTTTCGTATTTATACTTATACAATCCATCGCTTTGTACAAATTCCGAGCTGAAACTTGCCGAAATTCTCTCTGAAAGCTTCTGTTCCACACGGAAGGAAGGATTAAATAAACTGATGGAGCCTAATTTCAGCTTCACCGTTAAGTTGGTCTTCTGATTCCCTTTAAAAACTGGTATTTTAGGCTGAAGATAAATCGATCCGGAAGATCCGAAATCCTTTGCCGGCTGAAAAATTTCACTTTTTTGGCCGTTGTATAAAGAAATGGCTTCAAGATCATCCAGTGAAAACTTTCCAAGATCCACGATTCCGTTCTGAACATTTCCCAGCTGGATACCGTCATAGAAAACACCCACATGCTGGCTTCCCATACTACGGATATTGACAGTTTTCAGGCCGCCCATTCCGCCATAGTCTTTGATCTGAACTCCCGAAAAATACCGTAAGGCATCGGCCACCGACTGACTGTTCAGTCTTTCCAGCTGTTCGCCGGACAGGATCTGGGCAGGAAGGATTTCTTTAAAATCTTTTTTGTAAAGCTGAATCGGGAGGATGGTTTTTTCCCGGATGGTGTCTCCGGATTGAGAGAATATAAGTTGAGATGCCATCACAAATAATGTGATAACTCCTTTTTTAAACTGTGAAGCAGTACATTTTCTGACCATTAGCTCATTGAGAATAATGCTGACGCTAATGGATATAAGATAGCAAAGATAAAGCGCAGCTGTTACTGCACAGAATCATTGTTGTCCTAAGCTTTATTCCACGAAAGCATCAAACGTTTATCTTCTGGCAGGTCTTCTGACTTACTCCGTTTTTGAAATCCTTCCCATAAAAAAAACAGTGGATATACTCTTCAAAAACTTTGATGTGGAGCTTACAGCAGCGGGTCTGTCCCGGATTTTCACCAGGTTCCCTTTTAAGTGCTTTTTACAGCGCACCAGATTGCGGCAAAGATAGAAAATAACTTAATATATGCAATAACGGCATAATAAATTAATTCTCAACACTATGAAAAACAGAAAATATTAAGAAGATGTATTAAAAACAGGTGGCTCGGGAATCTCAGCCACCTGTTTTTTAGATTAAAGTTTGAAATTTTTACGAGACTAAAGATTGAACAATCTGTACCTGGTGGCTTTGGCCATTATATTAAATTCCAAAATTGATAAAAACACTGAACCTGGATTTTGCTTCAATGTCCCCGCTTGCCAGATTGGAATAAGCAGGCAGCATGACTTCTCCACCCAGGCTGAACTTTTTATACGAAGCCTCAAAACCAAGCTTTCCATATAAAGCGCTTCCTGCTGTATTAGGCAATACCTCATCAAACTGTTTGTTTTTATCATAGACTTCGCCCTGAAGTCCGGCTTTGGCAGAGAAAATAGCTTTTTCATTTCCTGCAAGCTGATAAAAAGCTGTTGCGGCATAATTCCACTGGTTTCCGAAACGGTAATTCTTTTTGTTTTCTGTTTTTACGGTGTAATCTGTGTTGATCAGCACAGCCAGCTTATTCTTTTGAAACTTATAGTTCAAAGCAGCCTGGTAGTCCCAGCTTCCCGTTCCCAGTTGAAAACTTGGATTGACTCCTGAAGCTCCTTTTTCATCAAATTTTCCCAAAGGAATTTTCACCCCCAAACCACCGTTGAGCTGATGGAAATGATCTTTGGAACTGAGGATCCGGTAAATTCCCATCAGGTTCAGATCTCCGATTCCATTAATGTCGATATCGCCCTGAATTGTTCTCTTCTCATGAAAATGAAATGGCAGGCTAGCGTATACACTCAGCTTTTCTGTCAATGGAATTTTTCCCCAAACCTGCAGGGTATTGAAATACTGATCCTGTGTAAGATCTTTTACAAAAAGGTTTTCTTTGGCTTTATAATGCTGGGCAAAATATTTGATCCCGATAAACTGAGGATTCAGTAAAGACTCAAAACCGGAAGAACCGTTTCCTGCCGCACAGCCACAAGCATCACAGTCATCAAATACAATCCTGTTTATAGGATCTGCGATATACAGACTGTCGTTGATGGTTTTAGCCTGACAGGCCCAAGATAATGTCAGGCTCAGTATAAAAATTATTGTTTTCATGCTCATTCTGTTTATTCTGCAAATTTTGGATTAGAAATAAAGTTTTTATCAGATAAGGTTTTCAAAAAGGTAATGACAAACTGCTTTTCCTGTGTATTCATCGCAATTCCGATATGCCCGTTCTGTTTCAGCTGCGGATCCAGATTGGGATTGTCTTCCACACTATCTGAATAGAAATTAAGAACTGCGGCCAGCGTATAAAACCTTCCGTCATGCATATAAGGTGCGGTATATTCTACATTTCTGAGACTTGGTACACGGAATTTCATCCAGTCATTCTGATCAAGGGTTACACGATGGCGGCCCGCATCTTTGAACTGGGCATTGTAATACATTCCCGTATTCCTGAAACTCTCGTCGGTAAATAGTTCTCCGCTGTGGCAGGAAGCACACTTCTGACTGAATAGAGCCATTCCCTGGGATTCTTCAGAGGTAAAATTTTCTTTTCCCTGTTTAACCCTGTCATATTTTGAATCTGCGGAAATCATGCTGACCATAAACTGCGACAGAGCTTTCAAGACTCTTTCACCGGTTATATTTTCATCACCATAAGCTGCCATGAAGAGTTTTTTATATTTCTGATCATCCTTTAATTTAGAAATCACCTCAGGCATGGAACTGTCCATTTCATTGGCATCCGTGATCGGAATGATCGGCTGTTCGTTCAGATTATGGATTACGCCGTCCCACATGTATCTTTTCAGGAATGCCATGTTTTGAATGGGTGGTGCATTACGGATCCCTATTCTGTCGTCCACTCCATGGCTCACGGTATGGCCATGGTGCGTGAAAGCATTTTCCTGAATATGACAGAAACCACATGATATGGTATTATTTCTGGAAAGCCTGCCCTCATAAAATAAATTTCTGCCCAGCTCTACTCCGTTTTTTGTCACCGGATTACCGGATGCATCGAACGTCATTTCCGGAAAGTACGACGGAAAATGCAATGAATAGACCTCATCTTTTTCCAGTGGCTGCATTACCTCATCTGAACAGGACCAACAGCTCAGAAAAATAATGACCAGCAGCATTGTTTTTAATAAAATCCTAATCATTATGAACATGATCTACTTTAAACATTGCGGTAAGGTTATTGGTAACATCCACCAAATGCTGGCTTGAACCCATCATCATATTATTTTCTGTAGTAAGGGAAAGTGTTTTGCTCCCGCTCAGAAACTGATTCAAATCTGCAAGGATGTGGATAGAAGGTTTTATCTGAGAAGTTACTCTGGCAGTTGTCGGAAGATTCAACGTAATTTCCCGGTAAAGATCCGGCGTATTATTAGCCGTTACATTTCCCATGTTTCCGGTGTGATTCATGAATTCTGTATCTGGGGAAGCAGTTCCATATTTACCTTCCAGTTTTACAAAGACATAGCCGGCTGCCCATGACCAGGACATTCCTTTCTGCTTGGCTTTCGTCCAGAACTCTGCCTGACCGTCCTGTCCCAACAGGTAAGCCTTCTGACTGATCCCAAGTCCGAATTTTACTTTCTTGTAATTATTTTTCGGAATTCCGTTCAGATCAAGGTAAACAACACCTGCAACAGCATCGGCCTGATCTATGATGAAAGCGCCTTTGTCGGGATTGTTTTCATTGTATTTGAATTCATTTCCGCCTTCGTCAATCAGTGTGATGTTGCTGATGACATATTTCAGGGCTGAAAAGTTATGCTTCTGCCCTGCTGCTGAAATCTGCACCGTTTGGTTTAATACAATATCGCCCAGATTATTGAATCCGTTTTCAAATTTGATCTGAAGGTTTCCGGTTGAAGTATCCTGTGAATCGTCATCATCACTGTTTTGACATGAGGATAAAGTGAATAGACTAAAGGCAATAAAGAATAATGATAAAAATTTATAGGTTTTCATTTTGATTTTTTAAGTTGAATTTTTTGAAATAGAAATACTTTTGAATGGGTGAACATTCATTTTTTAAACCACAAAAGGCACAAAAATTTTTTGACACTTTAGTTATTTAAAGTGTATGGAAAAACTGCATAGAAGAACACTTAAGCTTTTTAAAACCTTCAGTTCTTTGTGGTTTTTGTAATGATTAAAATTGAACTTAAAAAACCGGTGGTTTGAATATGTGTTTGAGAAACAGAAAAGAATAGGCTGTTTCGTAGAGAAAATTGAAGTTCAGAGAAAGAAAACTTTCTGCTTTTTTTATTTCTGTAATTTCAGGAAGCGTACAGATATCAAGAATTTTCTGTCCTGAATTTTTGGTTTTGTTTAAAGGTGAAGAATCTGAATTATTCGTTTTTGCGAGTTCTTTGCTCAGGTAGCATTTACCGTTACAGTGAAGCTCCGGCTTGCTTTTATTGATGCAGAGAACGGTGGAAATATAATCATAATTTACAGCATACTCCACCAATGGGATCAGAGGTCTGAACGCCATATAAAGAGTGAGGAATATGCTGCAAATTAAATTCATCTGTTATTTCTTGCTTAGGGCTTCATCATATCTTCTGCTTACCTCTTTCCAGTTCAGCACATTCCAGATGGCAGTAAGATAGTCTGCTCTTTTGTTCTGGTATTTCAGGTAATAAGCGTGTTCCCAAACGTCAATTCCTAAAATCGGAGTTCCTTTTTCTTCTACTACATCCATCAAAGGGTTATCCTGATTCGCTGTAGAAGAAACGAATAATTTTCCGTTTTTATCCACAGAAAGCCATGCCCATCCTGAACCGAAACGGTCTGCACCTGCTTTACTGATCTTTTCTTTGAACGCATCCATGCTTCCGAAAGTTTCCGTAATCGCTTTAGCCAGCTTTTCAGAAGGTTTGGTGTCTTTTACAGGGGTAAGAACGGTCCAGAAAAGTTCGTGGTTGTAATGTCCTCCTGCATTGTTTCTTACTGCCGGCGTAAGTTTGGAAACTTCTGAAAGGATCTGGAAGAGGGTTTGCTTTTCCTGAGGTGTTCCCGCAATTGCCTTATTCAGATTGGCAACATAACCTGCAGCATGCTTTGAATAGTGAATTTCCATTGTCTGTGCGTCTACCGAACCTTCCAGTGCATTGTATGCATAAGGAAGCGGTGTCTGCTTAAACTGCGCAAAAGCAAACTGTGCGGCGAATACGGCACTTAAAGCTGCTATTTTCAAAATCTTCATAACGTTTTGTTTTATGGTTTAACAATATTTTTATACTTATAGAAGGAAAGCAGGAGGATGGAAAAGGGAAGTCATTTCTGTCTGAAGACGACTACACTTCATCATCTTATCTTTTTAATCATCTGCATTCATGACTTTCACCAATCATTATTCCAGTCATTAACTTTCTACATTAAGACTCCTCTACTCCACGACCACAATTTCATTGGTCTTTTAATCATTTACATTAATGACCATCATTCATCATTATCCGCATCATTAACTTCCAGCTTCATTCTTCCATCTTCCTTTCCCTACTCTATTTCAATAATTTCTTAATATCCTCGATCAATATTTCCCGATCTGGATGATACTTCCCGTTAAGTTTAGGGGTTTTTTCCTCAGGATCTTCATAATTCAATCCTGAGTAATACAGGATGGGCATATTGTCTTTATTGTATCTGCAACGGATATTTCCTTCTTTATCCACCAAGGCGATCATTCCGCTGTGGTTAAGGCTTTCGCTGTCGTCTTCCTTATCTCCCACATAGATATTGAACTGGTCTGCCAGTTTTCCGATATAATCTCTGTTTCCGGTAAGAAAATGCCAGTCCGGGGATTTGGCTCCTACACTTTTAGCATGTTCTTTCAATGTGGCAGGTGTATCATTTTCCGGATCTATACTTATTGAAATAATCCCAAATTCAGGACTGTTTACCTCATCTTCAATAAATCTCATATTCCGGTTCATCACAGGACAAATCGTAGGACATCTGCTAAAGAAAAACTCTACCAGATATACTTTTCCCAGCATGTCTTTATTGGTGATTTTTTTATTATTCTGGTCGGTGAGTTCAAAATCGGGAACCTTCATTACGGTATACAGGTTCTTCTTAAAATATCCCATTCCAACACCTATTCCCAGAAACAGAAGAGCGAAAATCGCAATCGGAATGATCACCTTTCTCTTGGTTCCGTTTTTGGTCTTATTATTTTTGGGCATATTTCTCAGGATTTTTTTTGAACTCGTCTTTACATAGGCTATTGCAAAAACCGTACGTTTTATTTTTATAGACTGCCGTATCTTTCATATCATCTTCCGTTTTCATGTGACAGATAGGATCTTCCGCATTGGCAAATTTTACTTTTTTAACCGTCGATTTTGAAGAGGCAGTGCTCTTTTTATGTTTTACTTTAGGGGTTTCCTGGCCACAAGCGAATAATGAAACTGACAATAGTGCAGTCAAAATAATTTTTGATTTCATTTTAATGGTAAATTGAAATTGATAGTATGATGAATGTGTGAATTAATTTTTAATACAAAGCTAATCACCCGTTTCTACTGCAGATTGTTAAAAAAAACATGATTAAGCAATAAAATCCGAGGATATTTTGATTAAAAACTAAAAGAATAGTTGAAATTAAGCTAAAGGAGGATGGAATATCCTGGAAAAGTATTCCGAAGCATGATCAATACTATAATCTGAGTGTATAGCCTCATCTTCAGGCTCAGATTCTTTCTGACCTAAAAATGAAAGGGTATCGTGGGAAACAAAAACATCCAGGACGGATATTTTGATGACCTGGGAATTATTGGACTGCTTTTCCGTTTTCGCCAATTCTTTGCTGACGTAGCACTTCCCTTTACACGTTGACTGAGGAATATTTCTGTTCTCACAGAGGTTTTTTACAATATAATCATAGTTCACGGCATAGTTCACCAATGGCAAAACTGGGCGTAATGCAATGGTAAAAATGATGAATATGGAAATAAAAAGTCTCAATGATCAGTTCTGTTCTACAAATATACTACTCAAATTGGGTTTATGGATTATTTATGATGAATGTCATTGATTATTTTTAGATTAGGGATTAGGGATTAGGGATTAGGGAAAAATAAGGTTTCTTGTAGTTGTGATAGTTTTCCTCCCGCGGATTATGGGATTTCGCAGATTTTTTGCTGTAATAAAAAACCTTATAGGTTTTGGAAACCTATAAGGTTTGGCGTTTCATATTTTTTTAATGGATGATGTATTGTTTTTAATCGCAAAGGCGCGAAAGAGATTACAAAAAGACTGTTTTAAGGCGCTAGGATTTTATCTCCGATAAAATAATTTGGATGCTAATTATCTTACAGCCTAAAACCTTTATTTAGCACCTGCTACCTACTATCTGCAACCTACTCCTTTATCCCTACTCCCTAATTAAACTTCATCCTCTGAATCCTCACCGCATTTAAAATAGCCAGCATCGCTACTCCCACATCTGCAAATACGGCTTCCCACATCGTTGCAAGGCCTCCAGCCCCCAACGCTAAGACTACAGCTTTTACTGCAAAGGCTAAAACAATATTCTGCCAAACGATCTTTTTAGTCTGCTTACCGATATTGATCGCCATTGGGATTTTGCTCGGTTTATCATCCTGGATAACGACATCTGCGGTTTCAATCGTGGCATCGCTTCCGAGGCCTCCCATAGCTATTCCTACGTCACTAAGTGCTACTACCGGAGCATCATTTACGCCATCGCCTACAAAGGCTACGGTTTGATTTTTGGCTTTGATTTCTTTTACTTTATTGACTTTGTCTTCCGGTAAGAGATCTCCAAAAGCACTGTCAATACCCAGTTGGTCTGCCACATATTTAACAACAGTACTTTTATCGCCGCTCAGCATAGTGGCTTTTACGCCCATTCTATGCAGGTTGTCAACAGTTTCTTTGGCATCGCTTTTTATACTGTCTGCAATGGTGATGTAGCCTGCAAACTTTTTATCATAAGCTATGGCAATTAGCGTGTAGACAATATTGGCGTGATTGGTATCGTAGCTGATATTGAATTTATCCATCAGCTTAAAATTGCCTACCAATAATTCTTTTCCATTAACTGAAGCTTTTAAGCCATGTCCTGCAATTTCTTCTACATTTTCCAAGGGAAGAGAATGATCAATCTCTCCTGCATAATTATGGATTGCTGTGGCTACAGGGTGTGTACTTTTGCTTTCCAGGGCATTGACTAATTTTAGGATCTCTTCTTTATTGAATTCAGGCTGAATGCTTACTTCCTGTACTTTGAATACACCTTCCGTCATAGTTCCGGTTTTATCCATCACCACATTCTGGATTTCTGCGATACTGTCTAAGAAATTACTTCCTTTAAACAAAATCCCGTTTCTGCTTGCTGCTCCAATTCCTCCGAAATATCCTAAAGGAATAGAGATCACCAATGCACAAGGACATGAGATCACCAGGAAGATCAGGGCTCTGTACAGCCAGTCTCTGAACTGGTAATCATTCACAAAGAAATAAGGCAAAAGACAGATTCCTATGGCAAGGAATACAACAATCGGGGTGTATACTTTTGCAAATTTCCTGATGAATAATTCTGTCGGAGCTTTCTGTGCGGTGGCGTTTTGAACCAGTTCCAGAATTTTACTCAGCTTACTGTCTTCGTAAGCGGTATTCACTTTTACGAGAGCAATGCTGTTCATATTGATCATCCCAGCCAGTACGGCTTCTCCTTTTGTTTTAGTGTCCGGTTTACTCTCACCTGTGAGCGCTGCGGTGTTGAATGAAGCGGATTCAGTCATCAGTTCACCGTCAAGAGCCAGTTTTTCTCCAGGCTTCAGCTGGATGATATTTCCTATTTTGGTTTCTCTGGCTTTAATGGTTCTTGGCTGGCCGGCTTCAACGATCGTCACC
The DNA here is from genome assembly GCF_037083525.1 of Chryseobacterium sp. CCNWLW53. NCBI lineage: Bacteria > Pseudomonadati > Bacteroidota > Flavobacteriia > Flavobacteriales > Weeksellaceae > Chryseobacterium > Chryseobacterium sp. CCNWLW53. Next base: position 257,797 of record NZ_JBAOJR010000001.1, read on the forward strand.
TCATCAGGACGCTGATCCAGCAATGCTTTGATGTTTCCTTTGGCTCTCGAAACGGCCATTCCCTGGAATACTTCTCCTACAGAATAGAAAAGCATTACAGCAACACCTTCGGGATATTCCCCGATCACAAATGCGCCTACTGTAGCGATTCCCATCAGGAAAAATTCGGAGAATACATCTCCGTGAACGATACTTTCGTAAGCTTCCTTTAATACGGGAAATCCTACAGGAATATAGGCCGCCAGATACCAGACCAAACGCACCCAGCCTGTAAACCATTCTGTTTTTATATAATTGTCCAATGCTATTCCTATCAGCAACAGCACGAAAGAGATGATAGCAGGAAGAAACATCTGAAAAGGTGTTTTATCTCCTGTATCATGGGAGTGATCATGTCCGTCTCCTTCGGAATGATTGTGTGTATGAGGTTCTTTATTTTTAGGCTTTGTGCTACAACATTCTTCCATAAATACTATTTTAATGTAAAATTAAGGCTATACTCAATGCAATACTATTGCAAACTTTCGAGACAGTTCTCACAGATTCCTTTGGCAAAAAGTCTTATTTCATCGATTCTGAAATTGGTCTGAACATTTTCCGGAAAGGAAATATCTTCCCTGCAGGTGGTCTGCTTGCATATTTTGCAGTAAAAGTGCAGGTGCCAGTCTTTGTGTGTTTTCTCATCACAGCCGTCATCGCATAATTTATATTTTGTTGTGGCATTTTCCTGAATGCTATGGACAATTCCTTTTTCTTCGAAGGTTTTCAAGGTACGGTAAATGGTAGTCCTGTCCGCATGATCAAAATGATTTTCCACTTCTGAAAGGGAGAGTGCCGCTTCCTGTGTACTCAAAAAATCATACACCAGAATCCGCATGCTGGTGGGCTTGGTATTTTTATCGATGAGTTTAGTTTCTATATCTTTTTTCATTTGTACGATTATTTTAATGGATCACATTTCGTAATACAAAGAATTATCTTTTTTAACAGGAATATTCTGATCTCCTATCATTTCTTTAATATTAATTTCAATGGTCTGTGCCAATGCGGTCACAGGTATATCTACAGGTCCGTTTTCGAAAGGATCCTGCATGATAATGGATGTTTTCTCAATCGCAAGAAACATGACCGGAATAAGGAAGGTTATTAATATTTCAACAGCCAGCTGAGAATCATCCAGTCCAAACGGAAGGATGGCTGCAAAAACATAGATTAGGGTATGCAGCAAAATACTGTATGACCTTGGAAAAACCGTATTCTTCAGCCTTTCACATTTTCCCATACTGTCGCAGAGCCTGGTGATAATGTCATTCAGCTGCATCTGCTGAAAATCCGTTAGACCTTTTGAAGAAGCAATTTCTGTGAGTTGTCTGGAATGTCCATCCAGAAGAGCATTCGGAATATTCGCCGCTTTGATCTGATGGTCATCCAGATAATTCTGAACTCTGTCTGAAAAAGGCTGTCTTCTCAGAGATTCACCAAGTGCATAGGTCCAGATGATCTGCCTTTCTGCAAATTCTTTTATGATCTTATCTTCTCCTGCCGGAAAAAACTGGATGATCAACCTCATCAACGTCCTTGAGTCATTCACTATGGCACCCCAGACTGTTCTGGCTTCCCACCATCTTTCGTAGGATTGGGAAGTCCGGAACGCCAGCAGCAATGAAACAGCCGTTCCCAAAAGGGCCGGAATATTAAGGGGAAGTGAAATTTTCCGGAACCATGGAAGAAGATCTAATAATCCTATGGACACGGCAAATATTCCCATATACAGAATTTGATTTTTTATTTCACGGATGAAATACCAGATGGATATTTTTTTATTTAACAGCATAACTGAATAATAATATATTAGAATGTTTTTTATATTCTGACCTCTGAAAACGTACCGTAAACCCCTCTAATTTAGGCATAAAAATCGGTAGTTTTTCTGGCCTGTTCCTATAAATTAATGAGCATTTCCTTATTTTAATGCTCATGCCCACCGGAATTGGAAAGTTTAGCATTAATGAAAAAAGCTCCTTTCACTACAATTCTCGCATCAGCAGGAATTCCTTTTACAGGTGTAATGGCTGTATAACCCATATCTGATGTCCCTTTTATCACTTCTACTTTTTCAAAATTCAAGGTTCTTTGATGTTGGACAGGTTCTCCTTTCTCATTTTTGTGATCGTCTCCACCTTCTTCCTCTTCATGCTCCTCCTGCTTTTTATCTGTACGGATGAAGACGTAATATTTTCCGTCTGCCTCTACGATAGCTTCATTAGGAACGGCAGGCGTTGTATTTTTATCCAGGCTTACAATCCCGGTGATATTCATGCCATCGATCAGACCTGCTTTATTACCCGTCACTGTCCCGTGTACAGAAACAGTTTTACTTTCGTTTTCAAAGGAAGACCCTACACTGTACACCATGGCATCATATTCTGTTTCAGGATTATTGGTCAGCTTGAAATGCACGATCTGCCCTACTCTCATTTTAGGAAGATCTTTTTCAAAAACCTGCAGATCAAGATGAATCGAGTTGTTATCAATAATCTCCGCTACAGGTGACGAAACATCTACATAGCTTCCGATCTGTGCTGAAATACTGCTGACGGTTCCGCTGATTGGTGCGGTAATGACCAATCCGGATCTCATATTCCCATTATTTACTTTTCCCGGACTGATTCCCATCATCTGAAGCTGTCTCAGAAGGGAAGCTTTTTTCGTTCTCAGGGTTTTAAGCTCTGCATCTGAACTCTGCAGGTTTTTCTTGGCGCCTGCATCGTTATCAAAAAGCTCACGCTGTCTTCTGTATTCCTGCTCTGCATAGGTAATTCTGCTGTTCGTCGTGAGATATTCTTCCTGTAGCCGGATAAATTCAGGATTGGCGATGGTTGCGATCACCTGTCCCTTTTTTACGATGCTTCCTACCTGTACATTCAGGGTTTTGATGACTCCACCGTACAGAGAGGTGATGGTGGCTTTATTATTATTGGGAACTCTCAGAAGACCGTTGGCTTTGACAGTGGACGTAAGTTCCTTCATTTCTATGGGACCTAAAGATATTCCGACCGATTTGATCTGTGCTTCCGTTAATGAAGCGATAGTCTGCATTGCTTCTTCATGACCGGCTTCAGCTTTTTCAGTCTTTACTTCGGGGTTTTCTGCCGGCGTTTCTTTTTTTCCGCAGCTTATAAGTAAAAGTGCCGTGACGGTCAGATATATGATATTGTGCTTTATTTTCATGTTATTTATTGATAATTGAATTAATGGTAACTACAGATTGGTTGACCTGCTGAATGGATTCTAAATATTTCAACTGAATATTGGTGGCAGTCTGCAGGGCAAAAAGATATTCTACGTAAGAGATTTCCCCAGTTTTGTAGCCTAACTGGGCAGCTTTAACAATTTTTTCCGCGTTCGGAATGGCCTGATTTACATAATATTCATACTGCTGTATATCCTGCTGATACTGCCCGAAAGCATTTTCAAGCTGTGTCGAAAGTTGCTTCTGCTGCATCTTCGCATTGGTTTCAGCGGCGTATTTTTCATATTCCAGAGCCTGCATTCTTGCTTTTGTTGCTCCAAACGTTAACGGAATGGCAACTCCAACAGAAAATGAATTGAAACGGTCGCCTGCATTATAGAATTCCTCCTGTCCGTTTTTGGTGTGTAAACCTATCAGTGACTGGCTCGTCAGGCCAAGGCTGAATTCAGGGAGTCCCTGGGATTTTTCCACATTTTTATTCTTTTCGGCCATTTCCATTTCATGATAAAAAGCTTTAACCGTAGGATTGTTGGCTACCGATGAACTGTCCAGAATATTTTCTGTCTTCAAAGGTTCATAATCGCTTTTAAACGGAACTTCGAAATTCTCGGAGGTATTCAGTAATGTCTTTAAATTTTTATAGGCATTGTTTAAATACACTTCATTCTGTTTCAGCAGCAGATTGATTTCTCCTTTTTGGGTTTCTGCTGTATTAATTTCAATCTTCTTGATATCTCCTGCTTTAAATCTTACGGTCGCGATCCTGATAAAATCTTGATAAAGGCTGTCAAGATCTTTCAGTTTGAATTTATTGTACTGAAGGTATTCGATCTGATAATAATAGGTTCTTACCTGTTTTGTAAGTTCGTTTGCCGAAACTTCTTTATCGATCTGCCTGCTTTTTATATTTTCAGTGATCAATTCTCTCCTTGCTTTGAACAGCGTAGGAAAAGGAATACTCTGCGAAATGGCAAATGACTGGTCGAATTTCGGACTGTTGTATTGCCCAAGCTGTGCTTCAAAATTTAATTTGGGAAGTTCTTTTGCTGTGCCTTTCAAAGCTTCTGCAGATTTTATATTCAGATCTTTTGATTTTAAAACCAGATTATTTTCGGCAGCCATTTCTACGGCCTGATCTACGGAAATCTGTCTGGTCTGCGCACTGAACGTCTGTCCGAACATCAGAAATCCAAGAACAATAACTGTAGTGATGGGCTTAATTCTATTCATCTTTCGTGGAATCTTTGAATTAAAAATAATATAGAGCATCGGCAGAACAAATAAAGTAAGGAATGTAGCGGTTACCAATCCTCCGATGACTACAGTCGCCAATGGTTTTTGTACCTCAGCTCCCGCTCCTGTAGAAATCGCCATAGGCAGGAATCCTAATGAAGCTACTGTCGCAGTCATCAAAACAGGTCTTAATCTGGTCTTCGTTCCTTCATATACTCTCTTCAACACATCTGTTTCGCCCTCTTTTTCAAGTTGGTTAAAGGTTCCGATCAAAACAATCCCGTTAAGAACTGCGACTCCGAAAAGGGCAATAAACCCGATTCCGGCACTGATACTGAATGGCATATCTCTTAAAAGAAGGGCAAATACTCCTCCGATAGCACTCATCGGAATGGCTGTAAAGATTAAGGCAGCCTGCTTAAACGAGTGGAAGGTAAAATAGAGCAGCATAAAAATCAGAAACAGGGAAACCGGAACCGCGATCATCAGACGCTTGCTGGCTTCCTGCAGATTTTCAAACTGTCCGCCATAGGTAAAATAATATCCGGAAGGTAACTTGATCTGTTTATCTAATTTCGCCTGAATATCTTTCACCACACTTTGTACATCGCGGTCTTTTACATTGAAACCGATCACAATTCTTCTTTTTCCTTCTTCACGGCTGATCTGTGCAGGCCCCAGTTTATAGCTGACATTAGCCACCTGGGAAAGCGGAATCTGTGCTCCTGTCCCGGTAGAGATCATTAAATTATTCACATCATCGATATTCGTTCTGTGAAGGCTGTCGAGACGGACAACAAGATCAAAACGCCTTTCGTTTTCAAAAACCTGTCCGGCTGCTTTTCCGGCAAAGGCTGTACTTACAGCATTGTTTACGTCTTCTATATTTAAACCATAATTGGCCATTCTCGTTCTGTCGTATTCTACGTTGATTTGGGGAAGTCCGCTTATTCTTTCAATCTGCGGAGCCGTCGCACCGTCAACGGTCTGGATGATCTTTCCTACTTTATCTGCATAAATAGACAGCGAATCCAGGTTTTCACCGAAAATTTTAACGGCAACATCCTGTCTGATCCCCGTCATCAGCTCATTGAAACGCATCTGAATCGGCTGGTTCTTTTCAAAGAACACTCCGGGAATAGTTTCTAATTTTTCACTAATCTCATCAGCAAGTTCTGTGTATGATTTTTTTGATTTCCATTCTTTTTGTGGTTTTAAAACGACAATCAGATCGGAGGCTTCGGGAGGCATAGGATCGGTAGGAACCTCAGCAGAACCGGTTTTTCCCACAACCATTTTCACCTCATCAAACTGTTTGATAAGTCTTGAAGCCTGCATGGAGGTTTCGATACTCTGGCTGAGTGAACTTCCCTGCGGCAGGATACAGTGGAATGCATAATCTCCTTCCTGCAGCTGCGGAATAAATTCGCCACCCATATTTTTGAAAATAAAGGCACTGACGACGAAAATGAAAACTGTGGCCGAAACAATGATGTATTTTACTTTAACAGCTTTCTGCAAAATCGGCTGATAGATCTTCTGCAGGAAGTTCATCATCTTATCTGAAAAGGTTTCTTTGTGCGAAATCTTTTTGGACAAGAACAGGGCGCTCATCATCGGAATATAGGTCAGTGAAAGGATCAACGCTCCTAAAATGGCAAATCCTACTGTTTTAGCCATCGGGGTAAACATTTTCCCTTCTACTCCGGCCAGTGTAAGGATCGGGATATAAACGATAAGGATAATAATTTCTCCAAAAGCCGCACTGCTTCTGATCTTTGATGCGGAAAGGAAAACTTCCTCGTCCATTTCATTTTGGGTAAGATTCCGTACCGATTTTCTTACACCTAAGTGATGTAAAGTGGCTTCAACAATGATTACGGCGCCATCCACAATCAATCCGAAATCTATGGCCCCGAGGCTCATCAAATTAGCACTGACTCCAAAAACATTCATCATTCCCAAAGCAAAAAGAAGGGATAATGGAATGGCAGACGCTACAATCAATCCTGCTCTCAGGTTGCCAAGGAAAACCACCAGGACGAAAATAACGATCAGCGCACCTTCAATAAGATTTTTTTCTACGGTATTGATGGCTCTTCCTACAAGATCTGTTCTGTCTAAGAATGGTTCTATCACCACATCATCGGGAAGTGATTTCTGAATAGTTGGGATTTTAGCTTTAATGCGGCCGACAACATCGTTACTGTTAGCTCCTTTCAACATCATGACAACACCGCCTACCGCATCTACTTTACCATTGTAGGTCAGTGCTCCGTAACGTACTGCACTTCCAAGACGCACATCTGCAACATCTTTTATAAAAATCGGAACGCTTCCTGTTTCATTTTTAACGGAAATATTTTTAATGTCCTCCAATGAGGTTACAAAACCGATTCCACGGATGAAATAGGCATTCGGTTTTTTGTCTATATAAGCCCCACCGGTATTCTGGTTGTTTTTTTCTAGGGCTGTAAAGATATCGGAAATGCTTACGCCCATTGCTTTAAGGCGGTCAGGATTTACCCCTACTTCATATTGTTTCAATTCTCCTCCGAAGCTGTTGATTTCTGCAACGCCCGGCGTTCCGTTCAGCTGTCTTTTGACAATCCAGTCCTGCATGGTGCGAAGCTCTTTGGCAGAATATTTTTTTTCGCTGCCTTTTTTCGGATGGAGAATATACTGATACACTTCCCCAAGACCTGTACTTACAGGGGCAAGTTCCGGCGTTCCCACTCCTTTGGGGATTTCTTCTACGGCCAGCTTCAACTGCTCATTGATCAGCTGTCTGGCAAAATAAACGTCTACATTTTCTTTGAATACCCCGGTGATCACGGAAAGCCCGAATCTTGAAATACTCCTGGTTTCCTGAATATCCGGAACATTGGCAATGCTCTGCTCTATAGGAAAGGTAACAAGCTGCTCCACTTCCTGTCCTGCAAGTGTAGGACATACTGTGATGATCTGCACCTGATTATTGGTAATATCAGGAACCGCATCTATGGGTAGCCTTGTAGCACTCCATACTCCCCAGATAATGAGAAGCAGGGTCATGATACCCACTACCACCTTGTTTTTGATACTGAATTTTATGATTTTATCTAACACGATCTGTATTTAATTTTTTATTGGTAATAACTGCATACGACGATAATGCCGTTGCAAAAATATCACGGAGACCTCTGCAATGGTATTGCAAAGTTCAATAGATAGAAAGCCTAACTTTCTAATAATCAATAAAATTAAATTTTAGGAGGTTGCCAGATATGGTCGTACATCTGGTAAGCAAAATTGTTTTTCTGGAAAAGAATTTTCTTTGAAAAGTAAGCCTGAACATGGCTTGGAATTTCAAACAATGAATCCATTTTGAAAGAAGATACCGTCATTTGACAGCAACTGCATGTACACATTGGTGAACAGATATCTCCTTTATCTTTTGAATGGGATTCCTGAATATTGAATGATAGTTTGATTTCTGAAGGCCCTGAAGGACGGTGTACATCTTCGCAGGGCATCAGTGATAATGCCATGAAATAGAATGCGAGTATCCATCTTAACAGGTTCATATGGACAAAGGTAAAGTTTTTTTCTAAAACGGGAGATTTATATGGGGTATTTAATATATTCTTGACATTGCAGTGTTTTTTGAAAGAGCGGTATATTTTCTTTATTTTTGGGAGTAATTATTCTCATCAGTTATGAAGAATTATATATACATAATAATTTTATTTAATGCTTTTCAAGCTTGTACAGCTCAGAGCAAAGTAAAAAAGACTTTATATATCATACCGCAGATTATGACTTAGGAGTTATTCAGGAAGAACGTGTTTACAACAGCTCAACTGGAATATATGAATACAAGAAATATTCTAAAAATGATTTAGATAAAAGTATAAAATTATATATAAAGCTTACACAAGAAGATTTAGACACTATTTACAAATTATATATTTCTTCAAAGTCAAAAATGAGTGATTGCTATTTTGAGAATAATTTACTTATACATAAATCAACACTAACATTCAGTTCAGAGAAGGATGGTTTCAATGAAATAGAATGTATTAAAAATGATGATAATTCTATTTTTACTAAAATTGAAAATAAGATTGAAAGTCATATTACTTCTTCTGAAAACCTATAAAACGAATTTTTACAGGGAGTTTTATAAAAAATAAAAATCATGATAAAACTTAGATGGAAAGATGAAACAATATTAAAGTTGAGGCTTCTGCTATTAGCCATTCTTAGCTTCTTTTTAGGTTGTAAAAAAGAACATAGCAGTATAAATAGACAGCAATCAAATAAACCTGTTGAACAAAAATTCATTCCAAAGCATGGAAAACTATACTTTGATTATGATGCGATAGATCATTATCATATTAGTATTGATGAAAATGCAGTTATGATTTTAGATAGTAGTCAGAATCGCTCAAAAAAAGATCAGTTAAAACTTGACATACTTATTAACAAGACTCCCAAGGATATAAATGATACGGAGTTTATAAAAAGTCTGGAAAAAATTGGTTTCAAAAAATCAGTAATAAAAACTCAAAACTTAAAAAAAATCAATGAAATATTTATTGAAAAGACTGTAAGTGAAAATATTGAATATGCATGTATTCCTATTTATCGGGATATTTTGATTTTCAAAAAACAAAAAGCAATTATTGGGATAGCAAAAATATGCTTTGATTGTCATCAAAAGCATATCGTCGGAACCAATGCAAATACAGAAAATTTTGGACAAGATGGTGACTATCCAAAACTCCTTCAAGTTATTAATACCAATTAGTTTAATAGAAAAGCCGTAATGTTTGAACATTACGGCTTTAAAAAAATCAAATCTAAACAACTACAAATTCGGATTATTCTCAATCTCCTTCTGCGGAATACTAAATAGATAATACTTACTATTCGCCCCAAAAGCAGTCTGGTCCGGAAAATTAAAGACAGAATGTCCTCTACCATTCACCGTTTTTACCGTTCCGTCCGGAGTGGTAACCTGTACTTTTATCGGTTGGCCACTGGCATCTACATAAGGCTTTCGCACCACTGTCCCCTGCGTTCTGATAATATCTGAAAGAGAGAATCCTTCCCCGAAAAGTTCTTTTCTTCTTTCAATCAGGATTTCTTTTACTACATCATTCTGGGCAAGAGTTCCAGTGTAAGGATTGGCATTTCTAGTTGTTTTCAATTCATTTAAAACTGTAACGGCATTGGTAATATTTCCGTTTCTTGCCTCTGCTTCAGCTTCGATCAGGTACATTTCTGCAGCTCTCATCAGTACAATATCTGCGATAAGACCTGTTTTAAATTTAAACTTGGAATATCTCAAAAGACCTTCCCTACCCGGCAGACCATCCCACTGAAACAGCTGGGATCTGATATCATTGGTATCAAATAAATTTTTGAAAAACGGATCTGCCATAAAACTGTAGTAATAACTTCCCGAAGAAGACACATCCAGATAGTGGAAAGCATAGCTTGCCCCTGATTGCTCCTGAGTTTGTCCATGTCCCCAGATCCATTCACCGTTGCTGATGTCATTGAAACCCTCCTTATATTTTTCAGCTGTCATTAGCGGATAACCTGTTCTGGCAACCTTTGCAGCCGCAACCGCTTTACTCCATTCACCGGTATTCAGATAAGTTCTGGCTAAAAGTCCGTTTACCACAGCTTTATTGATCTTATCTTTATTATTCCTGGTATAATTGTCCAATAAATTATCTGCTTCCGTAAGGTCGCTTTTAATCAGGGTATAAATTTCCTCCAGACTTGCTCTCTTCTTCGGAACTGAACCGATTGTTGAAGGCTGTGTGTAGATAGGTGCTGTAAGAGCTGTTTTGTCTTTTAAATAGCTGAACTGGTAAAAGCTGGCCAGATTCAGATAACAGAAGGCCCGCAATGCTTTAGCCTGCCCTTTTACCTGGTTCTTTTTCTCCTGGCTTCCCTCGGTCTGGTCAATACGGGTGATCACATTATTCATATTATTAATGGTTGAATATAATGTCGACCATATAAACTGCGGTCTTGAAGCTGTATTGTTGATCATTTCCGTAAAAGCATAGGCAGACGGAAATCCGTATTTATTGGTCAGAACCGCTACATCACTTCCCATGGCATCACTTGTCCTCAAGACTGTTGAGTAACCGATATTGGCATAAGTGGGCCCGTCATCATTCAGTTTTGCCCAGGCACCATTGATTACCGTTTCTGCGCTTTCGGCCGTTTTGAAAACCTCTGCACCGTTAGCCTGATCTGTAGGAGCCGTTTCCAGTTCGTTTTCACAGCTTGTCAGTGACCATGCTGCGATCAGGGCAAAAGATATATATTTTAATTGTTTCATTGTTTCAATTTTAATAGGTTAAAGAGTCGCCTGAAGACCGAAAGTTATCGTTCTCATGGCAGGATATCTGTAATAGGTTGTTCCATCCAGTGCCTGTTCCGGGTCCATTCCTTTATGCTTGTAAAAAGTCAAAAGGTTTTCTGCCTGAACATAGATTCTGAATTTTTTCAGTCCTAATTTTTCAAAATAATCAGAAGGAAGTGTATAGCCCAGGCTCACATTTTTAAGTCTGGCATAGGTTCCGGAATATAAGAATCTTGAAGAAGTGGAAGTCCAGTTATTCGTTGTTGTACTTAACGCAGGAACATCGGTATTGGGGTTTTCCGGAGTCCATCTGTTCAGCATTTCTGCACTCCATGCACGTCCCCCGGCGCTTCCGTTAGACATTAATGATGTATAATCCGTATCAAGGATTTTCCCTCCAATGCTGAACGTCAGCAATCCTGAAAGATCAAAGTTTTTATAAGCAATACTCGTGGTAACCCCTCCCATTACTTTAGGCAACGCCGATCCCTGTACTGTTTTGGTTGCTTTTGCATATTCGGAAGTGGTTCCGTCCACTGTATTTCCATTCGAATCCTGGTAAATGTATCTCCAGAGAGGTTTTCCGTTGGATGGATCTACTCCCATCCATTCAGGAATAAAGAAATCATAAATAGAACCACCTACTTCAAGACGTTTGGTTCCCGTAATGACAGATCCTTTAGGAAGCTTCGTTATTTTATTGGTCAGGGTACTTAGATTAACATCCACATTCCATTGGAAATTATCATTTTTAACCGGTGTTGTGAAAAGTGAAAATTCAAAGCCTGTGTTCTGTATTGTTCCTACATTAAAAGGGAAATCACTGATTCCCAGAGATGGGGCAACCGGCATATTAAACAAAAGATCCTGGCTCTTACGTTTAAAATATTCTATATTCCCTTTCACCCTGTTATTAAGAACGGCAAATTCAAGACCTACGTTTAAATTAAGATTGGTTTCCCATTTCACATCATTGGTCTGTACTTTTTCCAGAACAGTTCCCGGCTCGCCAAGATTATTATAAAATTTATACAATTCCTGATAAGCATAGTAAAGAGAGGATCCGTTAGGTCTTCTTAATTTATCATTCCCCTGTCCGCCATAACTTGCTCGCAGTGTCAATTGGTTGAAGACATTTAGGTTCTTGATAAAATCTTCATTTGAAACTTTCCATGAAGCTCCTACTGACCAGAATTTTCCCCATCGGTTATCTGCAAAGAATCTTGAAGAACCGTCTGCCCTTCCGGATACTGATAAAAAGTAAGTATTGTTAAAATCATATTCCGCTCTTCCGAGGAAACTCAACAAAGAGAATTTGTCGCTGTTACCACTAAAGCTTCCCAACAGAGCTGCTGCATCAGGCTCATAATAGTAAGGAAGCGAAAACTGGCTTCTGGAACCGGATATCGTCTGGTAATCATATTTATAGAATTCCTGTCCTCCTAAAACATTAAGGTGATGCTTCCCGAATTTTTTATCGAAAGTCAGAATATTACTGGTTGTATAAGATAATGTTCTACTGTTTGATTTCGTTACAGAACCACCGATCTCACTGCCTTCTCCGATAAGAGGATTTGAATAGTAATGACCGTTATAGTTCACCAAATCAACAGAAAAGCTAGTTTTAAATTTCAGCTCCGGAAGGAAAGTAAAATCTAAAAAACCTTTTCCTGAGAAATTGTCTTCTTTATTCTCGTTCTTATCCAGAGGCAGTGTTGCCGCTGCATTTTGATTCTGCAATGCACTTGTAGGCCGGTATTTCCCGAAATCATAAATTCTATTTCCTCCAGCATCCAGCACATAGCTTCCATCTGCATTTCTTTCATAATACGGATAGAAAGACGGAATTACCCTTGCCGCATTAATGATATTGTCTGTTCTCGAATCTGAAGACGGCGGCGCATTCTGAATACTGTTGGTATAGCTTAAATTAGCACCTGCATTCAGCCATTTTTTTACTTCCGAATTAATTTTTAACCTGGTGGAAAATTTTTGAAATCCAGATTCTATAGCAATTCCTTTGTCATCAAGATATCCTAATGAAAAGAAATAATTGCTTTTCTCGCTGCCTCCACTGATATCAAAATCCACCTGGCTTCTGGAAGCTGTTCTTTGAAGAATATCTCTCCAGTCATCATTCCACAATGCTTTTGCTCCGGGAACAAGCTTTCCGTCTGTCCCTACAGGGTTGGGAAAACCAGCTCCGTAAGGATTGATTCCCAAAGCAGTTGTCAGGTTATCACTCGCCATCTGTGCTGCCTGCTGAGAAGTGATCTGTCCCGATTTATACCCGTTTCTCAATGCTTCCCAATACAGCTGAAAATATTGATCCGTGCTTACCTGCTTATAATCCTTTACCGCTCTGCTGGAAAATCCCTGACTGATATTAAAATTGATTCTTGATTCTCCTTTCTTACCAGATTTTGTTGTGATGATAATAATCCCGTTAGCTCCTCTTGAACCATATAATGAACTTGCCGTTGCATCTTTCAAAACACTGATGGATTCAATATCATTGGGGCTGATGGAATTGATGTTTCCGTCAAAAGGAATTCCGTCTACCACATACAACGGATCACTTGAAGCACTTATGGAGCCAACCCCTCTTATTCTCACAGAAGCAGTAGAACCCGGCTGTCCGGAGGCACTTACTGCCTGAATTCCCGGAACCTGCCCCTCCAGCGCTTTTGTAATATTGGTAACCGGTCTGTTATTGATTTTATCACTGGATATGGTAGCTACTGAACCGGTATAACTTGTTCTTTTAGCCTTACCATAAGCAATGACAACCACTTCATCGATTTCCTTTTCGTTAACCGTATCTTTTTTAGTTTGGGTCTGAGCCTGTACGCCCATTATTCCTAAGAAAAATACAGCAACAGGTGGAATCCAAACTTTAGAATTAATTAAATTTTTACTAATCATAATCAATTTTATTTATCATATATTGAAAACTTGCCCTTTGCAGAAAAGACAGCAAAGGGCATCGCTCAATACGATAAACCAAGTGCTTATTTTTCCTTTATAGGCTGAATGTAACACCTTGCCCAGGGCAGGTTGTTAAGATTTCACAGGGTCAGTTCCCTCCATCTTTCTTTATAAGCCGATCGAAATATGTTTGCAAATCTAAAAACAATTAGTCTACAAAACAAGTAGACTTTAAATTTTATTATGAAATATTTCCAAAAATTAACTTAAATTTTATTCAAAACTTAGAATTTCAAAGAGTTATAGAATTACGAAATATTTAAACATGACAAATATCATTACATATAATACAAAGAATCAAAATGGATAATTAGTACAAAAAAAAGTTCTATAATCAAACTAAACTATTTAAATTTATAACATGAAAGTTTTAATTATAAACGGCCCGAACCTTAATTTACTGGGAACAAGAGAACCTGAAATCTATGGAAATATTTCTATGGAGGATTATTTGGAAAAATTAAAAACTGAATTTCCATCTCATGAATTAAGTTATTATCAGTCCAACATTGAAGGAGAGATTATCAACAGGTTACAGGAAGATGACTTTGATGCTTTGGTAATTAATCCCGGAGCCTATACTCATTATTCGTATGCTATCTCGGATTGCCTGAAAAACATCAGAAAACTGAAAATAGAGGTTCATATCAGTAATATTTACAAAAGAGAGGAATTCCGTCAGAAATCTGTTACGGCAGCTAATACGGATGCGGTATTGTCCGGCTTTGGAATGGATGGGTACAGACTAGCGATTTTAAGCTTGAAATAATAAACAGAATTGCAATGTTTTTGGATAAGATGTTTTGGCTCCGCTCAGCATGACATTTCTGATATCATTAAAATAAAAAGCCTCATCGGGTGATGAGGCTTTTGCTGTATTAAGTAGTCTGCTGCTGAAGCTGTGGTCCTGAAACAATTAACTTCTTCCCTTCTTCAGTATCGCAATACTGTTCAAAGTTTTTGATATATCTTGTCGCAAGATCTCTTGCTTTTTCTTCCCATTCTGCAGCACTGCTGTATGTTTCTCTAGGATCCAGGATGCCTTCAGAAACATTTGGAAGCTGTGTAGGAATTTCAAGGTTCATAATCGGAACCTGAGCTTTAGGAGCATTTTCAATAGAACCGTCAATGATTGCATCAATGATTGCTCTGGTATCTTTAAGAGAAATTCTCTTTCCAGTTCCGTTCCATCCCGTATTTACCAGGTAAGCTTTAGCTCCGTGCTCCTTCATTTTTCCGATCAATGTTTTAGAATACATGGTTGGGTGAAGGGTAAGGAAAGCTTCTCCGAACGCAGGAGAGAAAGATGGTTCCGGTTCAGTAATTCCTCTTTCTGTACCCGCCAGTTTGGAAGTGTACCCGCAAAGGAAGTGGTATTGTGCCTGGTTTTCATCTAAAATAGAAACCGGAGGCAATACTCCAAATGCATCGGCAGAAAGATAAACGATCTTTTTAGCATGTCCTGCCTTAGAAGGAAGAACAATTTTGTTGATATGATAAATCGGGTAAGATACTCTTGTATTTTCTGTGATAGATCCGTCTTTATAGTCAGCAATTCCGTTGTTTACCACTACGTTTTCAAGAAGTGCATCTCTTTTGATCGCTCTGAAAATATCCGGTTCTTTTTCTTCTGAAAGGTCAATAACTTTAGCATAACATCCTCCTTCATAGTTGAATACACCATTATTATCCCAACCGTGCTCATCATCACCAATCAGGAATCTCTTAGGATCCGCGGATAAAGTTGTTTTTCCAGTCCCGGAAAGACCGAAGAAAAGCGCTACATCACCTTCTTCACCTACGTTGGCAGAACAGTGCATGGAAGCCATTCCTTTCAATGGAAGGTAATAATTCATCATGGCAAACATCCCTTTCTTCATTTCACCTCCGTACCAAGTACCTCCGATGATCTGTAGTTTTTCAGTAAGGTTGAACATAATGAAGTTCTCAGAATTCAGTCCCTGAGCTTCCCAGTTCGGGTTGGTGGTTTTGGAACCATTGATTACTGTGAAATCCGGCTCTCCAAAGTTTTCAAGCTCGTAGTGAGACGGGCGGATAAACATATTAGTAACGAAATGCGCCTGCCACGCTACTTCTACAATAAATCTTACTTTTAATCTGGTATCTGTATTGGTACCACAAAAAGCATCAACGACATAGATTTTTTTAGCTTCAGAAAGCTGGTTCAGCACTAATCCTTTACAAGCATCAAAATTTTCTGCTGTAGTAGGAAGGTTTACTTTCCCATCCCAGAAAATTGTGTCTCTTGTAACATCATCCTGAACTATGTATCTGTCTTTAGGTGAACGACCTGTGAAAATTCCGGTTTTTACTGATACTGCACCAGATTCCGTAAGTTCAGCTTTCTCAAAGCCTTGATTTTCAGGAGCTACCTCAGCCTGATATAACTCTTCGTAAGACGGGTTATAGACGACTTCATAATTCCCTTTAATCCCTAATTTTTCTAAATCCTGGATGATTTTAGCGTGTTTCATTTTACTTATATTTTCTATTTCTTTATTGGGCTCAACAAAATTAATATTAATTATTTGTTAAAGGTGGTTTAAATATAATGATATAAGTCAGAATGACAAATAAAAAAACAGGATTGTAAATTATTGATTATAAATCAATTATATCACACCATTCGAAAACAGTATTGAAACCTTTTCCCCAAAAATAGTCCTCATAGCCGTGAAATTTGGCACTCATTACAAAATCTCCGCCCCAGGCTCCCAAACTTTTGACAAAAACGGGACAGTCTGAAAAAAACCTCTGCATAACTGTGGGTATTTCAAGGAATTTTGAAATTTTTTGCTCATGAATCATCATCAGTTCAGAAAATTTTTCCAATTCTTTGCATAACAAAACTTTTCTTGTGATATCCGAAAATTCATCAACGAGTATCTGTGACTTTTGTTTTGACTTGTAAAAATTGATCCCTTCACGGCTGTCCTGCTTCTGATTTAGATGAATAAAAATCAACTCATTTTTAAATGGTGGATTAAAGTCTGCTTTTTCATAGCTTACTTCAGGTTTACTTCTGAAAAGAACAGCAGATTTCTCTTTTGCAACCGCAATATCATAGCCGCTTCCGCCCAGACTTATGCTGTTGAGATGGAAAGGATCAATATCCGCCCACACTGAAAGATTGTTCATTAAAGTAGAACTGCTACCCAGCCCGTAGTCTGCAGGAAACTGAAGATTAGTCTTCAGATAATAAGTATGATCGCTCTTAAATTTAGATTTAGAAAGCTGCTGAACATTTTGAAGGGTTCTCAGAATAAATTCAGCGCTTGAAGAAAGATTGGTTTCGAGGATCTGCCATTTTTTATAATCAATGACGGCCTTCAGCCATAATTTGTTTTGATGATGGGCTTCCCAAAAGATCAAGGATTTTTCGTCGTCTTTTTCATCAAAAAAAAACTCTTGTCCAAGCTTGGTTGGTACCGCCAGGACAAGAGCTCCGTCTATCGCGAAATATTCTGAAGTAAGCATAAGCTTTCCCGGTGAAAATATTCCGCTCATATTTTTTTAATTAGATTGCAGAAGCAACATCTACAGAAGCGTCAATTTTCTTGATCAATCCCTGTAGGGTTTTTCCAGGACCAACTTCTACGAAATTAGAGGCTCCGTCTTTGATCATATTCTGAACAGACTGTGTCCATTTTACAGGACCTGTAAGCTGAGCGATCAGGTTTTGCTTGATCTCCTCAGGATTAATCACGGCTGTAGTCGTAATATTCTGGTAAACCGGAATAGTTGCTTTTCTGAATTTTGTTTTTTCAATGGCTGCTGCCAGTCTTTCCTGTGCCGGTTGCATTAACGGAGAATGGAAGGCTCCATTTACAGGAAGTAACAAAGCTCTTTTTGCTCCTGCTTCTTTAAGCTTTATGCATGCTTCTTCTACAGCTGGCGTTTCTCCTGAAATTACCAATTGTCCGGGACAGTTGTAATTGGCAGGTACCACAATACCGCTGATCTGTGCACAGATCTCCTCAACTTTAGCGTCTTCAAGA
This sequence comes from Chryseobacterium sp. CCNWLW53, assembly GCF_037083525.1. Taxonomy (NCBI): domain Bacteria; kingdom Pseudomonadati; phylum Bacteroidota; class Flavobacteriia; order Flavobacteriales; family Weeksellaceae; genus Chryseobacterium; species Chryseobacterium sp. CCNWLW53. The sequence goes on from NZ_JBAOJR010000001.1 coordinate 275,660, forward strand.
CCTAAAATTGCAGCCATAGAGCTTGGATTGGCATCACAGGCTTCCTGCATTGCTTTTGCTCTCTCGAATACTAATTTCAGGCCGTCGTCAAAGGATAAAACTCCATTGGCGACTAAGGCTGAAAATTCTCCTAAAGAATGTCCTGCAACCATTTCGGCTCCAAGACCGTTCACTGCTTTTAAAGCAGCTACTGAATGTATAAAGATTGAAGGCTGGGTAACCTCTGTTTTCTTAAGATCTCCATCCGTACCATTGAACATCAAGGAAAGAATATCGAAACCTAAAATTTCATTGGCAGATTCCATTAAGTCCTTTATGTCTTTTCTAGAATCGTACAATTCTTTTCCCATTCCTACGAACTGAGAACCCTGCCCAGGAAATACAAGTGCTTTCATGTATTGAATTAAATATTATGCAAATATAAAGATAATGTTAAAAATATCCTTTTAAAAAGGCATAAATCGGTTAAGGAACTAATCTTATCACTCGGTAACCGGTGTTTACATAGGCCCCGTTTGCTTTAGATTTTACAAATTCAAACTTGGTAGCAAGCTGGGTCTGAACTTTATTCATCTGCTTAAAGATTTCTCCTTTTTTATTTTCTCTGGTCAGCATGTCATTCACGACATCAAAGCCTACGATGGCATATTTTGGAGGTATTTTGCAGTATTTACTTTTATAGGCAGCTAAGATTTCTTTCTCGAAACTACCATCTGCATTAATCTTTCTGTCCATCAGATACACAAGGCTTGCCTGGCTCAGCTCATCTACTTTCTTCTCGAAAACAGGAGAATAGTACATGCTGAATGCTTTTACTCCCTGTACTTCTTTGGAAAGAGCAATTGTTTTATTGGCAAAAGCTTCTCCGGCAGCATCGTTATCGCTGGCCAGAATAGCAATAACCGGAGCGGATTGTCCTGTCATCATATTCTGATCCAACTGAATTTCTGCGGGAGAGTTTACTACCATTATATTTGGATTTTTAACTGCTTTTTCAAGACCTCCTTTAATGTAGTTTGCAATTTCTTTTTTGCTGTCTGCCACTACATATATTTTCTGATCCGAATATACCGCTTTTACTTCTTCAACAATTTTATCTGCATAGGTCTGGTCATTGGTTTCAACGATGATCAGGTTATTATAATTGTAGAGTTCGGGAGAATTCGCAAAAGGTGCTACAACCGGTATTTTCTGATTTTTGGTAAAATCAAGAACATCAATCACATTGGATTTAAAGAATGGGCCGATGATAAGGTCTGTATTATCCGGATTGATCTGGGCCATTGAATTTTTAAATGAGGCTTCGTTTCCTGAATCCACAATTTTGATATCAAGCTTCTGACCGCCTCTTGCATTTCTTTCAATCGCCAGTTTAGCTCCGGTAAGGAAATCCAGCGCCATTGCTCTGTACTGGGTTTCATTGGTACTGTATCCGAAAGGAAGCATTAAAACAACGCTCAATGCATCTCCACTCTTTTTCACATAAGCCGGATCCTGCTTTTTGATCTTTAAGACCATTCCGGTTTTCAGTCCTTTGGAAAGATCGGGATTCAGAGCAATCAGCTCATCGATTGAAACACCGAATTTATTAACGATAGAGAATACAGTATCTCCTTGCTGAACGGTGTAGGTAACGTAATCATCTGCCACAGCAGTTACAGTTGCTGTAGATTTTTCGCTTCCTGAATCTATTTTTGTTTTCGGATTTACGGGTTCGGAAACCACAGCCGCATCCGTATTTGTTCTTTTTATTTTGATGGTTTCGCCCGGCTTAAGGCCTTTTTCTTCCAATCCCGGATTCAAGGCAAAAAGTTCCTGCTGGCTAATTCCAAACTGTTTTGTAATTCTGTAATAATTATCTTTTGACTGGATCACATACGCTTCTCCTTCTGCAGGTGTTGTAACTGCCGCGGATGTCTCTGTATGAGTTTCTGTAGATTTAGTAACTACAGCCGCAGGAACCGCCTGCTGTTCTCCGCCATACTTTTTGATACTTTCAAGAGGTAAAGTAATCTCATCCCCTATTTTCATATGGGCGTCAAGTTCCGGATTCAGCTTTCTTAAATCGGTTTCAGAAATACGGTATTGTTTTGTAATTCCGTAAATCGTTTGTTTAGGCTGAAGAATAATTTTTCCAACCTGAGCATTTGCATGACCTGGTTTTGCTTTTTCCACGACTGCAGGTTTGGCAGCCGGAGCAGTATGCTTTTCAGCTTTTACCATAACCACGTCTCCTATAGCCAGCTTACCGTCTTTGAATTTTGGGTTCAGCTTTAGCAGTTCATCTACAGTAATCCCGTATTTTTTTGCAATATTATAAGGATTGTCTCCTTTTACAACGGTGTGCGAGTTCTGGGCAGATACCCCCAAAACCATACATAAACTGGACAAAATAAAAAACCTTTTTATCATACTCGATAATTATAATTTACAAAAATACTTCTTTAAAATTAAATGGCAACAATTATTAATTTGGATTCTTGAACCACCATTTCTTCCCAACAATTTTCAAGCCATGAATAACCATAGTCTGAAAAGAATACGCTAAAATTATAGACTCTTTCCTGCCATGTTTTTGAAGGATGAACATCTAAAAACAGGTTTTCCAGTCTTTCGAGCAGCTCCCCTTGCTTTATTTTTTCTGCATGCAAAAGACGTTTTTTCATTCTTTTAAATGATTTCAGCTGTCTTACTTCTTCTGCTTTTACCATGTTCCCAAAAGAGCGTTCTGTAGTTTCTGCTATCGTTTTGAGTTCGGAAAAGCTTTTTTCTAAAAGTATTTCTTTTTCTTCCAATATTGATAATACATTGCTGTCTTTTAGGATTTTCTGATTGGTAATAACAGTGAAATTCCCAAAAAAATCTTCGATATTCAGATCCAGTTTTTCAATTTTCCCAACTGTTTTTTCTTTAATGAAAAGCATGGAGTTCCTTGGAATTAAAACAGGAAAAGGAATATTGACCGCTATAAAATAGTCTTTAAGTTCCAGCCAATACATGATTTCTGCATTTCCCCCGATGTAAGCAAGGTTAGGAAGTATTTTTTCCTGATAAACCGGCCGCATTAAAGCATTCGGGCTGAATTTCTCAGGATGGCTTTCCAGCTCATGAAGTATTTCTTCCTGCGTAAATCTTTTATTGGTGTCTACTGCAATATATTTTTCACCGTCAAAATCGATTCTGTCTCTGGTTTCAGAAAGATAAAAAAGATTGATATCACGGGGATTAACCTGTACTTTTCCGTACTTTTCTGTCAGAAAACTTACTTTTTCTTTTGAATTCTTTTGTAAGCTGAAATTCAGCAGCTCATCTTTGAAAATATCTTTGATCTGGCTTTTAAGTTCTTTGGAATCACCATCAATAATCAACAGTCCAAATTCAGAAAAAAGTCTGTTCACTAAAATTTTAATAGCTTCTGTCAATGTATTCCCAGGCTTATAAGCTTCTTTCATCATTAAAATCAGCTCTGTTCCGAATACGGAATCTTTAAATTCTTTTTCAAATTCAGAAATAAAGAATGTATCGCTGATCGTTATCCTGCCTACCGGTCCACCGGACTTCTCGTTGATTTCGTAATAATTATGTTCTGTTTTAAAATAGTTGATCTCTGCAAAATCATGATCTTCAGAAGCCATCCAATATATTGGAACAAAATTAAAATCCGGGAAATTTTCCTTAAGATAAGTACAGGTTTTAATGGTCTGTAAAATTTTATAGACGAAAAAAACAGGTCCGGAAAACAGATTTAACTGGTGTCCGGTAGTTATAGTAAATGTATTGGGCAATTTTAGATTTTCCAGATTTCCTTTCTGTTTTGAAGAAAGGGTAAGTTCTGAAAGCTGCTTTTCCAAAACATCAGAAAGAATATTTCTCTGATCCTGTGTAAAAGAATTCTGTTTGAGATGAATCTGATCTTTAAAGTGATCTAAAGAAAAGGTATTTTTTTCAAAGCCTTCAATTTTCTGATTCAGGAAATCTTTTACCAGTTGTGGAATGCTTTCTATATCATTAAATGATATCTTATTTATTGTTTTCAACGTTGTTTTTGCTTTTAGTTGAACAAATACCACACAATACCAATATTCAATCTAAAATCGTAAACCGGATAGTGTGGAAATGCGTAAGCTTTATTATTGGAAATTACTGTTCCTATCTGCTGGCCTTCTACATAGAAGAACATTTTTTTAACCTTCATGTTAATATACAGATCTACAATAGGCTGTCCTCCGATAGAAAATGAATTGGCATCTGGCAGAATATATTCGTTTAAAATCGGGAAGTAATCTCTTGAGGCAAATTTTGAGAAATAATATACCTTCAAACCTGCCTGAATTTCCGCTGCTTTTTTAAATGCCTGGCTTTGGAAGAAGAAATTGGCTCTTCCTATAAAACTAGGCATTGGAAGAAGTTCTTTATTCGTCAAAGCATTTTGGAAATGAAGTCTTGTATTAAGATGAAATTTCCCATAACTAAATGTAGCATCTCCCCCGATTTGGGAAATGTTTAATGAATTGCTACTTTGTTCCGGCGCTCCATCAGCATTGAAATAGGTGTAATTATCTATTCTGAAATAGTTGGCAAAAATTTCTGTTTTGAACCATTTTAGATTAACACTTCCCCCAATCTCTGTTACAGTCTGATTCTTTGCATTCTCCAGATAGTAGTTGTATTTATTGTAAACGGAAGTATTTAAAAGATAATTAAATGACGGATAAGCACTTTGAAAATTTACTTTTGCATTCACAAAATAATCTTTCACCGGCTCAAACTTTATGGTATTGGCAGTTCTTAGATAACTCCCGAACTGGCTTCCATTGGAAAATTCTAAAAAGGATTTCAGCTGGAACTTATCCCAAAGTTTCACCTGAAGATTTCCTACCGCTCCAATTCTATTTTCTTTAAATTCGCCAGGAAGAGTAACTCCATTTACAGTCGCAATGTCTCTCACTCCAAATTTCAGCATCTGATAACGTACTCCACCATCAAGCTTGAATTTTTCATTATTGAAAACAAGACTTAATGTATTGCTGAAGTTATCCGAATATTTTTTTGTGGTAAGAGGAAAACCGTTGGTTAATTCTGAAACGTTATCATACCAGTAAGGTTCTACTGCTCCCTGATTGTAAAAATATTTATTACCCTGATGAGACAACGTATGTCTTATGCTGAATGGAAATTTTTCTGAATTGAACGGTGTAAACTGATGACTCAGATAGTATCTTCTGTATGAATACTGAGAACTTGATGAAGCCAGATTAACCTGAGCATTTTGCCTGTTCTTATAGTTGCTGTCACCATTCTGAAAAAGCTCATCTTCTGTGATTCCTCCACTTTCCTGATTGTTGACATTCTGGTGAAGATAATGAGCAAACAATTCATAATTTCCACTCTTGGAAACATAATGTCCGGAAAATAAAGTATTGTTATTCGACGCTAATGAATTTCTATAAAATCCCTGGGAACGAAGTCCCATATACTCAAGAGCAAAATTAAATCTTTTCCCAATATTCTGGGTATAGGTAGATTTCAATGCGGCACCATTTTTCATGGCAGTATGGTAAATAAAGGCGGCAGTAGGTGTTTTTACATCATAATATTTTACATCATCAGCTCCGATGATCATATATGACTTGTTGGAAGGAAGTAAGGCTAGGTTCTGCTCCGGATTCACTTCATACACCAAAGGATTGAATCCTGCTCCTATATTGGCTACCTGAGCTCGACCAAAATTATCTGTATTGTTATATTGTGAAAAGATATGGGTCTTATCAAAAGTCAGTACGGTATCAAAAATCTTCTTTTCAGAAAACTGGGTCTGATACTGATAATCATTAATAGTAGGCTTAAAGATTTTCAGTGAATCTTTTTTACCGGTGTCTATGACAAGGGTGTCTTCTTCTTTTTGCGGGCTTTTAATATCTGTTTTATTAACGACCTGGGCTTTCGCTACAAAACCGAAGAAGATTATTATAAAAAGGATGTACTTCATTATTCATTTTTGTATGGCAAAAATAAGAAATAAAAGGAAACAAAAAACCCACAATAAAATTGTGGGTTTATATATCAATTAAAATTTGATAAATTAGTTATCGTAACCTGGGTTAGATTTAACTAAAGTTCCAGCTACGTTAGTTTCCGCAAGTGGAATTGGGAATGCTAACTTGTTATCTCCGATAGCAATATTAGCTGTAACGCTCCCATTAGTGGCATTTTTAGGAATAGGTCCTCCCCATCTTAATAAATCCCACATTCTAAATCCTTCTCCAACAAGTTCTTTTCTTCTTTCTGATTTTAATTTAGTCATATCGATAGGACCTAATTCTGCAATTTGCTGAGCAATACTTTTTATCACAACCCCATTAGTGTCAACTATATCAGCTAATCTATTTTTCAGGATTAACTCCCAATATGTTTGAGCTTTTGCGATACTTCCACCATTAAGTTCAGCTTCAATACCATTAAGGATAACCTCTTCATATCTTGAAATTCTGATGTTGTCTTCTCCATTACTGTTAGGATATTTTTTTGCGATAAATGTACCTCCTACGTTACCACTTGCTGCAAATATTGAACGTCTAATATCTTGTGTAGACATAGAAGTTACAACAGCAGATTTAACCGGCATATTCTGATATCCATTAGTAGGACTAATCTTAGCGTTAATACTTGTAGAGCTTAAAGCTGCTATAGGGCCTACTGCCAATTCAAATACAGAGTTTGCAGCAGCATTATTAAGTGTCCAGCTTGTCAAATACGAATCACGAGGAATAACACTATACTTTCCTGAGGCTACCACATCATTCACTAATGAACGTACTTTAGCATAATCTCCTTTGTATAAGTAATATTTAGACATCAAAGCTTTAACAGAAAACTCGTTTAGAACGGTTTTATCACTAAAATCCTGATTAGAATTACCAGCAAGGTTGGTAATTGCATTGTTAAAATCAGCTTCAATCTGAGCCTGAGTTTCGGCCACTGAAGAACGAGCCATATTAGCCGCAGGATTATATTGAGTAGGAACAACTACCCCTGTAGTACCTCCCGAATATTGCTGTCCATATAATCTTAAAGCATCAAATATAGCTTGTGCTCTCACTGCATAAGCTTGTCCTTTAAGAGCTTTTACTTTTCCAGCAATTTCTGTTGGATTAACGGTTTGCCCCCAAGTTAAGTTATTTGAAGTAGCAAGAATTATATTAGCTTTAGCAACTACTGTATACATTGCCGTATAAGGACCGGATGCATAAGCATCGTTAGAAAGCATTGTATAGTTTGATACAGTAGTGTAATAACCTGAACGGTTATTAGAATACATTGCATCACTTCGCAATTCTGGAATTGTTACAAAATCACAACCATAGTAAGAAGCTCCTCTCATTGTACCATAAGCACCAAATACGAAAGATTGAAGTTCTTCAACTGTTTTAATATCTTCTTGAGGCTTACTCTGATTAAATTGTGTCTCAAGAAATTCATCGCTACATGAAATCATCGTAGTAGCACTGAAGGCAATAACTGAGAACGCTATTATATATTTTTTCATTTTTTCTAAATTTTAAAATTCGACATTAAATCCAACTAGATAAGATTTCAAAGGAGGTAAGTTCAAGCCTGTTGTACCAGCAAGAGCAATGTCCGGATCATATCTTAAATTTTTATCATATGCATGAGTCCAAAGGTTGTTACCCATAACGTAAACCGTTACTTTATTAAGATTTGAACCTTTTAAGAAGTCAGAATCAAAGGTATAAGCTATTTTTAAATTAGCTAATCTCAGATAATCTGCTTTATATAAGAATCTCGAAGATGTTCTGTTTGCAAGCTTATTTCCTCCATATATTGGCTTAGGATTTAAAGCATTTGGGTTTTCAGGCGTCCAAAAGTTTAATTGGTCTTCATATCCTGGATAGAATAAGTTATATTGACCATCACTCATTGTATAAATAGCCCAGTCATCATATACTTTTCCTCCAAAACTATAAGTTCCTTGAGCAGATAATGTGAAATTTTGATAAGACATTTTGATACCAACACCTCCAAAATACTTCGCTAAACGGTTACCTTGTACCGCTCTCTGAGCATTGTTGTAATTATTAGTTGTTTCTCCATCAACTCCATTCACATACCATAGTGGATCTCCGTTAGTAGGATCTACACCAGCCCATTTTCTCATATACCAGCTGTTGATAGATTCTCCTTCTTTCAAAATAGTAGCTCCAGAAATAATGTCTTTTCCACCATAAATTTTTGTCAGCTCATTATCAAGTGTTGATAAATTTGCATCCATACTAAGAGAGAATCCTTTTGGATTTTCAGGTCTTAAAATGTCAGCATTTACGCTAAATTCAAATCCTTTGTTTACCAATGTTCCGATATTATCTGTATATCCTGAATTACCTTGAGCTAGAGATAATGGAACTGTAAAGATTAGATCTTCTGTCTGCTTATTATAATATTCAGCTGTTAAAGTAATACGATCCTTTAAAAATCCTACATCAATTCCCGCATTGAAAGGCTTAACAGTTTCCCATTTAAGTCCTGGATTATAAAACCCTGCGTAACTTGCACCAGCATTATTATTATAATTTACTCCATAACTATAAGTAGCATACGGAGATGCCGAAATCTGATTTCCTAGTTTACCATAAGAAGATCTCAATTTCAACATTGTTACGTAGTCATTGTCAGGAATAAAAATTTCAGCCAAATCTACACTTGCTCCTGCAGAATAGAAGTTACCTCCTTTCTGACCTGGGAAGAAGTTAGACATTGCATCTCTTCTGTATGCAACATCAATGTTAACAATATTATCGAAGTTATAGTTTAACTGTCCTGCATAACCAGATCTTGAAGTAATGGTTTTTGCTCCTCCGGCAGCAACAGGTTTAACGAAGCTATCAAGAGTTTGAAGTGAAGAAAGGGCAACAACTTGTCCTTCGGCATTTATACTTCTTAAATCTGATTTATAAGCTTCCTGAATTGCTCTGGCCACAAACTTATGCTTCTCTCCTACTCTGAAAGAATATTCTAATATGTTCTGTATATTGAAGTTAAAATATCTTCTTGCATTAGATGTTAAGTCCCCTTTGGCTGAATATCCATCACCATGAAGCGGAGACAAATAAAGATCTTCTTCTACATTGATATATTCAGGAGCGAAGTTCATTCTATATACAAGCCCATCAAGAATTTTGTAGTTAACGCCTAAATTTGCAAATACTCTAGTTGTGTTTGCTCTTCTGGAGTTAAGTTCCTGTAATGCCGCTACGTTGAAGTTACCTGAAGGTAAAGAGTTATCAACACCATAATACCAACTTCCGTCAGGATTTCTAACAGGATCTACAGGAAGGTTAAAATACTGAGCAAGCAAAGGATTAGCAAAATCACCACCATCATTCAATGTACGCATCTTACTATTTGAAAACTGGAAATCAGTATTAATTGTTAATCTATCAGTTGCTTTATATTCAATTTTAGTTGATGCATTAACTCTCTTAAAATCACTTCCTTTGTAAACACTCTCTTGGTTAAACATTCCTATGGAAGAATAATATTTAAATTTATCACTACCCCCACTTACAGAAAAGTTTGTTTCGCTTTGACTAGCATTTCTAGTCAACTCTTTTTGCCAATTAGTATTTACATCTCCATAAGCTGCATATCCTAGAGGATCCTCGTTTGGATCAAAAAGAGCATCATATGCTTGTTGATAAGATGTATACCCAAATACATTTGGTGTATTAAGCATCGTTTGGGCAGCTAAACCATGCCACTGATCTTTTGACAATGCATTAGGAAGTTTAAACGCTGTTTTGTTTACTCCGAAATTGGTTGAGAAATTAAATCTAGGTTTACCAGATTTTCCAGACTTTGTGGTAATGATAATTACACCAGCTCCTGCATCAGCACCATATAATGATGTTGAAACCGCATCTTTAAGGACAGTCATTGATTCTATATCATCTGTACTTAAATTTGCTAAAATATTTGAGGTTGTATTTAAGGTTGTCAAATCTCCGGAAGCAATCCTTACACCATCTACAATAAAGATTGGGCTATTATTCCCGTTAACGGAAGTATTCCCTCTAACACGGATATTTACAATACCACCTGGTTGCCCTGAAGCTGCACCAGTTTGCACTCCGGTAACCCTACCCATTAATGCTTTGTCAGGAGAAGCAACTGGCAAATCGTTAAGTTTGTCACCCTTAACTGTACTTACAGAACCTGTAACCTCTTTAACAGATTTTTTTTGTCCGAATCCAACCATCACTACTTCGTCAATCTGCGTAGTAGCTGTGTCCTTTTTCGTTGTTTGTGCAAAAGCAACCTGTCCTAAGAAAAACAGAGCTCCAGCACTTAATACACGTAGTTTAACATTCATATTAACAAATTTTAATATATTTAATTCGCAAATATGTTAATAAATATTAACACTCACAAGTGTATTGACAGTGTTATTAACAACTGTCCCTTAATTAGTTCTGCTAATAATCTTAGTAACAATATGAATTAAGCAAGATTATTTAGCATTATTTGTATAAAATATTATTTTTTCATTCAAGTTGATTTTTTTAACAAACTATTATTAATACGAAAAATATTATTTAGAATTAGTATAAATTACATTTTTGAAAAAGTAGTTTAAAATCAAAATATTAATATAAAGAAAGTAACTGGTAATCAAGAATAAATATAATGATTAGCAAGCAAAAACAGAAAAACATTATCCTCTTTACCTTTTTTAATAAATTTATTTCGAAAGCATTTCAAGCAATGCATTATAATCCTCCGTTTTCTTTAATTTATTTTGCTTAAAAAATAAATCAAGATCAGAACTTTTAGCATTAAATGATTTTTTAAGATCCTTTAGAGTTAAAGGAATCAGGGTTTTAGTATCTGAGTTATATAAAAAATAGTCAGGCTTTATATTCGAAAATTTAGCTGGCATACTTTGATCATATGTATTTTCGGCAATTTTTCCTTTTGAAAATTTCACCATTTCTTTTCTCACAATACTAAAATTATTTTTTTCAGAGGAAGATTGAATATAGTAACCATCATTAATTAATCTTATGATATATTTATTATTTATATTAAAATATTCGATTCCTTCTTTAGGCACCTTGAAATATTTTTCATCTTTTTTCAGAATAATTTCATCATTATAAATATTGTATCTTAAAAGAAATGTACCCGTTTCACCCTTTATTGTTGAAGGTAAAAATTCTTTATCTAAAAAGGGCGATCCTTCATATTCATTGTCAGCCAGACCACTTACACCAATTTTATTAACAGCTTGTGACATCAACCTGTCATAGTTAAGCGTATTCAATGCTGTGTTTTTAATTTGAGAAAAGCAAAAACCAACACTTAATAATGATAATAAAAGTCCTATTTTTTTCATATCCGTTGTCTTAAATTAAAGCCTGTTTAAATTTCAAATTACACAAGGTAGGAAACCATACCATTATAATGTAATAAAATCCTATTTAGCATGAGAAAACTTGATTCTATAACTAAAGATTTTATTAAAGATAAAATTTAAACAGGCTATTAATATTATTTCTAAAAACCTATTTAATTCCCTACAAAACGCTCTTGATTGTTCCCATATCCAGCTGTAGTACCTTTAAGATAATAGTTTGCATATACTGTCAAAATTTTTGTACATGGATTAAAAGATGAAATCTGCGCTGCATCAGTAGATTGTTTAACCCAAATCTCTGCTCCAGCATAAGGAGCTGAACCATATTTGGACCCCGTATACTGATCCGGAACTGTCACAATATAGGTATCTGGATTATAATCTAAAACCAAATCAACGCCAGTATCCAAAAAGTCTTTAACTTTCAATTGCTTCGTTGTAGAAGACTGAACAATATCATAATTACCATTTACAGTATTCCAGAAAGCAACTGTGTTCTTGAAATTAGCATTCATAAGTGTTGCGGAACACTTTAATGACATCACCATGGTATAAGACTGATAGTCAATAATTGCATTTTTAATGGTACCCGACTGTAATGTGAAAGTTGCTTTCTTTGCATTAACAGATGCACCACTTTCTAATAACCTGATGGTGAACATACCATTATTCTTTCCTGAAGGATTATCCGTTCCTTTTACAATTTGGAAATCTACTCCTTCTTTTGCCGTTGAACTTGGATCCACAACCAATTTGACTTCATTATCTCCTGAAACAGTAGAAATTGTGCCATACGGTATATTAACGTCTTTCTGTCCAATGCCCTGCTCTACAAACTGATCAGAACCGGAAGTAATAAAGTGTAGATAGGACTCTCCCTCGTAATGAATAGCATCATTTGTACAAGATACCGTGAAACAGAAGAGTAATATGAATAAATAATTTATTGTTTTCATTTCTAATTTTTTAAAAAAATTAATATCCCGGATTTTGTTGAATTGTTGGATTCCCTTGAGTTTCAGCTCTTGGAATAGGTAAAGATTTCATACGATAATCATCAATTGGAATCGTTACAGGAATTGATTTAAGATCATCTGTTGGATGTCTGTCAATTGCAACTCCAGCAATTGCTCCCAATCTTTTTAAATCCAAATACCTGTGCCCTTCCAGATAAAGATCTTTTCTTCTTTCTAAAAGAATATCTGCATAAGCTGCCGGCTTACCGGAATAAACAGGCAGGGTAACAGGGGTAGTATAACTCCTAGCATCCCTAACATTCTTTATATATCCAGCAGCACCAGCAAAATTACCTTCTTCAACTGCACATTCTGCAAGAATAAAATACATTTCAGAAAGTCTGAAAACAGGAAGATCATTTCTTAATGGCGCCTGAGATACCACTTTTTCTCTGTAAATATCTGTAGAAACTGGATCCGGCATCAACTTAGGCCTTCCAGGATATTTATCTATAACTAGCACATCTGCCTCTCTATAAGTAGTAATAGTAGCATAGTTAGCATCTATTTTAGCCGTCGGATCAATATAAGCATATCTCCTAATGTCACCAGGAACATTCAGTAAATTAAACGTCTTTCTCCCCATATCATATAATATAGAACCATTTAATGATGATGAATTTGACGCAAATAAACTGCCAATATTTCCCCATGCCCCTACTATAGGTCTGTTTAATGCAAATAAAATCTCTCCTTGAATGGTATTATTCAACATTTTAACATAAGGGTTTCTAGTCAAATAATCATTCAATGTCTTATGTGCAGCATTATTCTGAGCCAAAGTACCAGGAATAGCACCTGGAATAGAAGAAGACAATGGGCTAGTCAAAACAAGTCCAGAAGTATTCAATACAGCCTGTGCGGCAATTTTAGCCTGAGGATACATTCCTCTATACAGATAGTATCTTGCTTTAAATGCATTTAGAAAATTCTTACCTATTCTGAAATAATCGCCATTAACTGCTGCTAAATTAGTTTCAGCATATGCAATATCAGCATCAATAAAAGAAAAAATGGCTGAATTATTAACTCTTGGCACCGTTTCTGATAATCCAGGGACATGATCAATCAACATCACACCTAAAGCATTAGGATCTTTCATATCTGTAGAAAAATAGGACAGAAGCGTAAAGTAAGAAAATGCTCTCACCAATCTTGCCTGAGCCAATATATTATTATACTTAGCTTGATCAGCGGCAGGTGGTGTTATTTTAGCAGCACCTTCCATAAGCCTGTTTACTCTGTTGATGGTTGTATAGTTACCTAACCAAATATTAGCTGTCGGGCCATTGGTAACATCCAGATAAAACTGATGGGCACTTAATGCCAATTCTGAATTCTGAGGCCCCATTCCTAGTTCATCCGTCAATTGTGCTGAGAGAAATAAATTATTAGTTATATCTAAACCGGCATATACAGATCCGTTAAGATACTTATTCATATCTTCGGTATTTACAAAAGTATTTTCCGCATTCAGTTCCCCATCTTGAATAATATCCAAAGCATCGTTACAAGAAGACAAGCTCAGAGAAACAAATGCAGATAAAATTGCTATTTTAAAAATATTTTTCATATTGAAATTCATTAATTGTAAATTAAAAATCTAAGTTAACCCCAAGTGAGAATGTTCTCGGGTTAGGATATACACTTAATGGGAATGTTCCCAATCCTTCAGGATCATATCCTCTCCACTTAGTCCATGTCATAATATTTTCACCCTGAACAAAAATCTTAGCAGACTTAATTACAGCATTCTCGTTAAAAAATTTCTTTGGAACATTATACCCAAATGTGATATTTTTCATTCTTAAATATGAAGCATCAAACAATAACCTATCTGTTATACTTGATACAGGTGCATTTAAAGCAGGAATATCTGTGTCGCGATTATCTGGTGTCCATGCGTTAAGTAAATCCGCGGACACATTATATCCGGCACGCATATAAGCAGGATTTAAAGCCCAAGACAACTGGTTATCTGATCTCCAGAATTTAGCCTGGAAAGAGAATAGGACATCTAAGAAAAACCCTTTATATTCACTATTTAAACCGAAGCCTCCTGTGTATTTAGGAAAATAATTCTTGCCTGTTTTTCTTCTGTCTTTATCTAAAGCCTGCTCAGCAACGTTTCCGTTTGAATCCAGATATAGTTCATTTCCATTATTAGGATTAACTCCAAGATAAGGCACTAAATTCCACTCATTAATAGTACCGCCTTCTTCAAGAAGCAAAGAACCTGTCGTTACAGGAACTAAAAGTTTAGTAATTTTATTTTCATTATATGATGCATTAGCAAAGACACTCAGTTTATAGTTTGGATTAACAAGCACATTGTATCTTAATACTAATTCTACACCTTCATTTTTAAGGCTTCCATAATTCCCTCTGTAGTTATACTGACCAAGGATGGCAGAAGATGGAATATTATAATAAAGCATATCTGTATTTTTTCTGTAGACATCTATATTTCCTTCAAGTCTGTTTTTAAGCAACTTAAAGTCCATACCAATATTTGCCTGCTTTATTTCTTCCCATTGCACCGTGGCATTGGCAAAATTATTCAAAAAGTACCCCGGTGTATTCCCATACCCATTTCCTACAACATTAATTTCTCTACTGATACCTGTTGCAAGCAATAAAGGGTTTGTATCATCTCCAGCAGCAATAACGTTAGCATTTCCCTGCGTACCATAAGAGGCTCTTAATTTCAGCATATCGAAGAATGAACCACTCATGAATCCTTCCTTATCAATATTCCAGCGTCCTCCAACAGACCAGAAAGTTCCCCATTTATTTCCTGGGGCAAATCTATAGCTTCCATCCCTTCTCAATGTTCCACTGAAACCATATTTATCTGCAAAATCATAATCTGCAGTAGCAAAATAAGACAATGCTCCAGCCGTAACTTTATTCGCACCTACTGCTGGTAAATAGATGTCTTTATCCGGATCAAAAGCAATATATCCTACTCCGGTACCGATTGCGAACGTCTTTGGATCCAATCCGTTTTGCACCTGGCTGCTAGAATAAAAGTGAACCTTATTATATTCCATATAAGCGCCGAGCCCTATAGTATGATCTCCAAATACTTTATTATAATTAACACTCGTTACGGTTGTAAAGTTTAATTCTCTTGAATTGTTTATCGTTTCACTCCCTCCATATTCTATTCCTGCATTTGAAGCTACAACTATTGAAAGGTAGCCGTTAGGATGTCTTCCTGCAAATGAGTTTGCATATTTAACATCCGCTCCTGTTCTGTTATTTAGAGTAATATCATCTGTAAGCTTATAAGAAGTAGTTGCACTTGCAAAAATTGAAGTTTCATTAAATTTACCAAATACAGACTGATCCCCTCTTAATACATCCTCTAAAACATAAGCAAAATTTCCATTTGCTGAAGAAGCATTCCCAATAGCATTAAATAAATCCCTACCACTACCATACTGACCTGATTTTAGATACGGTAAAGCAATAAAAGATCCTAGCAATGGATTTTGAACAACATTTCCATTTATTCCGGAGTTATTTTCTTGATTTAACTGACTTCTTTTAGAATATCCCAAACCAATGATTGCGGTATAATTAAATCTTTTATCTTCGGATCTACCTGTAATATTATTTCTAAATGTAAATCTTTGGAACTTAGTATTCGGAACAAGACCACCTTGCTCTAAATACCCAAGAGAGGAATATACTGATGTGTTTTCACCTCCAAAAGTCGCTGAAATATTATGTTGCTGTGTAACATCAGCTTTAAAGAAAGTTTTTTCCCAATTAGTATTTATATCAAAATCAGCAATTTGCTGATCAGTCATCGTTGCACCTTTCAATGCACCACCATTTTTTTGAATCCTAAGTAATTGATGTGAATCTGCTATATTATATTTATTCTTAGGCATTACACTTACCCCGGTCAACGCAGAATAACTTAACTTCAGCTTAGAATTGAATTTCCCACCTTTAGTTCTTACAAGTAATACACCATTCGCTCCCCTATTACCATAAATAGAAGTAGCAGCAGCATCTCTTAAGATTGAAATAGATTCAATATCCTCTGAATTCAAATTCCTAAATTGATTAGCACCTGTAGGTACACCATCAATAATCACTAATGGTTCTGTATCTGCTGAAAGTGACGAAATACCTCTAATCACTAAATCAATTTTTGCAGAACCAGGAGAACCTGAATTTGATGCAATGGTTACTCCCGGAGCAGAACCCTGTAATGAATTCAAGAAACTTACATTAGGCCTGTTCTCCAAAACTTCAGCATTAACTGTCGTATTTGCACTTACATCTTTAGGTTTTGTGGAAGTTCTATTGTAACCAAGAATGACAACTTCTTCAATATCCTTTGTCTTAGCAGTGTCAATCTTTTTTTTCTGAGCATCGTACACTCCATTCATAAAAAACAGAACACCAATACTCAACACACGTAATTTAATATTCATATTAACAAATTTTAATAATCATCCGACAAATATGTTAATAAATCCTAATATTTACAAACAACAAAAATTAAAATAGAACTAAATTTTATCATTATTACAATAATCACATATTAATGAATAATTATTATTCAAAGAAAACAATAAATAATTATAAGAACCAAAACTAAAACATTAAATTAATTAAAATAATTCTATTTTACCAAAATGAACATTATTCAATTTAGAATTAATATAAATTAATCTGTTGATAAAAAAAGTATAAAAACAAAATAATGAATATCACTTAGTTACGGATAAAAAA
The DNA here is from genome assembly GCF_037083525.1 of Chryseobacterium sp. CCNWLW53. Classification (NCBI taxonomy): domain Bacteria; kingdom Pseudomonadati; phylum Bacteroidota; class Flavobacteriia; order Flavobacteriales; family Weeksellaceae; genus Chryseobacterium; species Chryseobacterium sp. CCNWLW53. The sequence continues at coordinate 292,862 of NZ_JBAOJR010000001.1, forward strand.
AACAGATAAAATCCAGATAATTCACTATTTTCAATATAAATTGAATTATAAAAAAACTCAATAATAATAAGCATTCACATAAAATCAATACTAGTAAGTGATAAAGTTTTTACTGATATAAATTTCTTTAATTAATATTTAAGTTAAATAAATTAAACACTTGCTTAAAATATTCCGACCCAATACAAAAAGAAAATAATACAATAATTTTTATATCAATGCCATTTCGTGACATTGAGAAAAGCGATTACAAAAAAAGCCACTTTTTACAAAGTGGCTTTTCTATTCTATTATAATTGTTAAAACTATTATTTCAGCTTCTTCTTAACAGCTACCTGTTCGTAAACTTCAAGAATATCTCCGACTTCAATGTCGTTATAACCTTTCAGGTTCAATCCACACTCGTAACCTTTGGTTACTTCTCTTACATCATCTTTGAAACGCTTCAAGCTTTCCAGCTCTCCGTCAAATTTAACGATACCATCTCTTAATACCCTTACTTTAGACTGTCTGGTTACTTTACCTGAAAGAACCATACATCCTGCAATGGTACCTACTTTAGAGATTTTAAATACCTCTCTGATCTCAACATTACCTATTACCTGTTCTTTGATCTCAGGAGAAAGCATACCTTCCATCGCTTCTTTAACCTCATCAATAGCAGCATAAATTACTGAATAAGTTCTGATCTCTATTTCTTCTTTATCAGCTAATTCTTTAGCATTAGCACCGGCTCTAACATTAAATCCGATAATAATTGCGTCAGAAGCAGTTGCTAAGTTAACATCTGATTCAGTGATCTGTCCAACCCCTTTATGTAAGATATTAACGTTGATTTCTGCTGTAGATAATCTCTGTAACTGATCAGATAATGCTTCTACTGAACCATCCACGTCACCCTTAAGAATAATATTCAATTCTTTAAATTCACCTAAAGCAATTCTTCTTCCAAGTTCTTCAAGTGTAGTATGCTTCTTAGTTCTGATTGAAAGTTCCCTTTGTAACTGCTCTCTCTTATTGGCTATTATTTTAGCTTCGCTTTCATCTGCATATACCTTAAATTTATCACCTGCCGTTGGTGCTCCATCAAGACCTAAAATAGTAACAGGAATTGAAGGACCGGCTTCTTTAAGGTTTCTGCCTCTTTCATCAAGCATAGCTTTTACCTTACCGTGGTTCTTACCTGCCACTACATAATCTCCAACTCTTAGGGTTCCGGTCTGTACCAACATAGTAGCTACGTATCCTCTTCCTTTGTCCAGTGAAGCCTCAATAACAACTCCTTGAGCTGCTCTGTCAGGATTAGCCTTCAGATCAAGCATTTCTGCCTGAAGTAATACTTTTTCCAAAAGAACATCCATGTTGTTACCAAATTTCGCAGAAATTTCTTGCGCCTGAACATTTCCACCCCATTCTTCTACCAGGATATTCATCCCGGAAAGTTGTTGACGGATATTATCAGGATTAGCATTTGGTCTGTCCACTTTGTTCAAGGCAATGATCATTGGCACTCCTGCAGCCTGTGCGTGAGAAATTGCTTCTCTCGTTTGAGGCATCACATCATCATCAGCAGCAATTACAATAATTGCAATATCGGTGATCTGAGCACCTCTGGCTCTCATCGCGGTAAATGCTTCGTGACCCGGCGTATCTAAGAATGTAATTCTTTGTCCGTTCTCCAATTTTACGTTGTAGGCTCCAATGTGCTGAGTAATTCCTCCTGACTCACCAGCAATAACGTTAGTTTTTCTGATGTAGTCAAGTAAAGACGTTTTACCGTGGTCAACGTGACCCATTACCGTTACGATTGGTGCTCTTGGAGAAAGATCCTCCTCAGTATCCATATCCTCTTCAGATTCCACCTCTTCAAGGTCAGCATCTGAGAATTCTATTTTATAACCAAATTCATCTGCAACTAATAACAAAGTATCAGCTTCCAGTCTTTGGTTCATTGTTACCATTACACCTAAAGAGAAACAAGCAGAAATAACTTCTGTTGGGGAAACATTCATTAAACTAGCCAATTCACCTACTGTGATGAATTCGGTAACTTTTAATGATCTGTCCTGAGCATCAATTTCCTGCTGACGTTCATCCTGTTCTCTACGGTAGGTTCTTTTATCTTTTCTGTGTTTAGCAGATTTGGATTTACCTCCTTTATTGGTTAATTTTTCAAGAGTTTCCTTGATCTGATTTTTAACCTGTTCGTCGGTAAGCTCAACAGGCATAGTTCTCTGCCCTGGTCTGTTGTTGTTTCCGCCTGGACCTTTTTTGAATCCGCCTCCCTGACCTGGTGGACGGTTTCCTTGGTTATTTCCAAAACGGTTACCTCCCGGACCTCCTTGACCTGGCGGACGGTTCCCTCCTGGACCTCCCTGTCCTGGTGGACGGTTTCCTCCTGGGCCTCCCTGACCTTGCGGCCGATTACCCTGGCCTCCTTGGTTATTGTTATTATTTCCTGAGTTTTGATTATTCCCTTGGCCTTGCTGATTTGGTCCTCCGGGTTTCTCAATTCTCTTTCTTTTCTTTTTAGCACCAGAACCAGGTTTTGGTGCAAACTGTGTTAAATCAATTTTTTCACCAACGATCTTAGGACCGTCAAGCTTCTGATAAACAGTTTCTATTTTCTGAGGTTCCTGAGATTCAGGCTCAGCTGGTTTTTGAGGCTCTGCCTTATTTTCAGCAGGCTCAGGCTGCTTTGGAGTTTCTTTCACAGGTTCTGCCGGTTTTTCCTCTTCTTTTTTCTCCTCCATTTTGGGTTTATCTTTTTTTACAGGTCTATTTCTAGATTCTATTTGGGACAGATCGATTTTATCCAGAACTTTGAATTCCTGTTTTTCAGGAGCTGCTTTAACTTCCGGCTCAGCCACAACTTCTTCTTTCTTTTCTTCAACCGGTACTGCTACGGGTGCTGGCGCCGCAGGAGTTTCTTCAACTTCAGGAGTTTTAGATTCAAGATCTATTTTACCTAAAATTTTAGTTTCCGGTTTATTTGCTTTAGCTCTTATTACTTCAGGGGTTTTCTTTTCTTCAATTTCCAGTTTTTCTTCCGGAACTTTAGTGATCACCACCTCATGGGAAGCCTTTCTCTGTTCGCCGTCTTTGGCAAACTCAGCCTCCAATGCAGAATATGCCGCTTCTTCTAATTGAGCGTTAGGATTGTTTTCAACTTCGAAATCCTTTGACTGTAAAAACTCTACTAATCTGGACATCGAAATATTGAATTCCTTAACCGCTTTATTTAATCTTATTTTTGGCATCTATATTATTTACTATTTTTTTTAATTCTTAAAATTAAAGTATTCTTTTTTACTGTTTATTAAAATTCATTAAAATCTTAATCTTCAAATTCTTCTCTCAGAATACGTTTTACATCTTCGATGGTTTCTTCTTCAAGATCTACCATATTCAGAAGGCTTTCGGTATCCTTATCCAGTACTGATTTCGCAGTAGTAAGACCTACTTTCTTAAATTCATCTAAAATCCACTGCTCAATATCGTCATTAAATTCTCTCAAATCAACATCGTCATCCTCGCTGGATTCTCTATAAACATCTATTTCATATCCGGATAACCAAGAAGCCAGCCTGATATTCTGCCCTTGTTTTCCGATCACTTTGGAAATCTCTTCAACCGGAGTATAAACCAGTGCATAGTTTGCATCCTCGTTGATATCAATTTTGTTGATGGTAACATTTCCTAAAGCCCTTTTCACCATGATTTCAGGGTTTTTAGACCACTGAATCACGTCGATGTTTTCGTTTCTCAACTCTCTTACAACCCCATGAATTCTGGATCCTTTCACTCCCACACAAGCACCTACAGGATCTATTCTGTCATCATAAGCATCTACTGCAATCTTTGCCTTCTCACCAGGAATTCTTACTACTTTCTTAAGCATGATTGTTCCGTCCTGGATTTCAGGAATTTCCAGCTCCAGTAATTTCTCTAGGAATTTAGGTGCAGTTCTGGAAATAATAATCTGTGGTTTTGAACCTTTAAAATCTACTGTCTCAACAATAGCTCTGATATTTTCGCCTTTTTTAAAGAAGTCGGATGGAATCTGATTTTCTTTTGGCAAAATGAATTCGTTCTCCTCATCATCCAATAAGATCACATGTTTGTGACGGATGTGGTGAATCTCTCCAATAACAATTTCCCCAATTTTATCTCTGAACTGCTCATAAAGCATTGCATTATTATGTTCCTGAAGTTTTGTGGCCAGGATCTGCTTTAAGGTAAGAATATTTCTTCTACCCAGTTGGGCAACAGGAATTTCCATTGTAAAATCTTCACCTACTTCAAAAGTAGGGTCAATCTTCTTAGCTTCAGAAAGCTCAATTTCCAGATCGTCATCTTCAGACATTTCGTCCTCAACAATCGTTTTATTTAAAAATATCTGAAAATCTCCTTTATCAGGGTTCACAATTACATCAAAATGATCATCTGAATCGAATCTTTTTCTCAAAAGGGTCTTCAGTGAATCTTCAATAATTGCCATAAGATCAATCTTACTTATCCCTTTTTCGTCTTTAAAATCACCAAAGGATTCAATCAACGCTATATTATCCATTTATTTTTTTTTCTTTTAAAATTTAATTATTACTAACGCTTTTTTTATCTCAGAGTAAGGAATTTCTTTTTCCTCCTCCACATCCACTTTCCCTTTTCCGACTTCTTTCGGTTTTCGGTAGCGTAAAATAAGTGTAATCTTTTCCTCATCCACTTTTGCCAGCTCACCTTCAATTTTGGAAGAATCATTCAGCAATACTTCTATTTCTCTTCCGATATTTTTCCTGAACTGTCTCGGAGCGGCGAGCGGCTCACTTAGTCCCGCAGACATTACCTGAAGACTGAAATCATGTTCCTCACGATCCATATTAAACTCTATCGCACGGCTTGCATCAAGGCAGTCCTGAAGAGTCACCCCATTATCACCATCCAAGATCACAGTAATATCATCTCCTGCAGAAAATTTCAGATCAACAAGAAATAAATCCTTTCTGGTCTCAAGGAATTCATTTAATAATTCTTCAATTCTTTTTCTAAACTCCATACATTAATTATCTTGATTTACCAGTACGAAAAAAGGCTTTCTTCCGAAGCCTTCCCATTTTTCCTGTAAATCCACTGCAAATATACGCATTTTTTCTAAAAAAGCAAAATCTACTTAATTATCAAGTAAATACCTTAAAATTTCGATTAAGGTAAATTAAATAGGCAGGTGAAAGTATTTTTATTATTTTTGTCCTGAAATTTAAAAACATACATTTTGAATATTACAATTGTAGGAACAGGTTATGTAGGGCTGGTTACAGGTACTACCCTAGCAGAACTTGGCAATTCAGTATACTGTGTTGATATTGATGAAAAGAAAGTAGAAGGTATGAAAAGCGGCATTGTTCCCATCTATGAGCCGAACCTTGAAGAGATGTTTCTTAGAAACATTCAATCCGAAAGATTATTTTTCACCACCAATCTTAAAGAAGCTTTAGACAAAAGCGAAGTCATATACCTCGCACTGCCAACACCACCGGGAGAAGACGGCTCTGCAGATCTTTCATATGTCATCCAGGTTGCCAATAATATTGGAGAAATGATGACAGAATATAAGGTCATTGTAAATAAAAGTACTGTTCCCGTAGGAACCGCGGATAAAGTAAGAGAAGTAATTGCTTCTAAAACGAACATCCCTTTTGATGTAGTTTCCAATCCCGAATTTTTAAGAGAAGGGTTTGCCGTGGAAGACTCCATGAATCCTTCAAGGGTCGTTGTGGGTGCCAGCTCTGAAAAAGCAAAAAATATTATGGCTCAGATTTATCAGCCATTTACCAATACAGGAATTCCGATCATCTTTATGGATGAAAAATCATCGGAGCTTACGAAATATGCCGCCAACTCATTCCTTGCCGTAAAAATCACTTTTATGAATGAAATTGCCAATTACTGTGAGAAAGTAGGTGCTGATGTAGATAAAGTGAGACTTGGGATGGGAAGTGATGACAGAATAGGACATCGTTTTTTATTTCCAGGTATCGGATATGGCGGAAGCTGTTTCCCTAAAGATGTAAAAGCCCTTATCAAATCCGGGATACAAGAGGATTTCAATTTCCAGATCCTTGAGGCTACTGAAAAAGTAAATACTTCACAAAAAGTAATTCTGGTTTCAGAGATTGAGAAATACTTCGGAGGAAATATCAGCGGAAAGAAAATTGCCATGTGGGGTCTGGCATTTAAGGCTAACACAGATGATATCCGTGAAGCATCTTCTTTGGACAATATTGCTCTTTTATTAGAGAAAGGCGCAGAAATTGCTGCGTATGATGCGGTAGCAGAAAGTAATGTAAAGAAACTTCTTGGTGATAAGATCCATTATGCGAAGGGAATGTATGATGCTCTTGAAGATGCAGATGCTTTATTCATAGCTACGGAATGGCCTGAGTTTAAAAATCCGAATTTTGAACTGATGGCTAAGAAAATGAAAAACAAAGTCATTTTTGACGGAAGAAATATGTATCCGTTAGAAATCCCACAACAGAATGGGTTTCATTATAAAAGTATAGGAAGAAAGACCATAGAAAATAAATAGATGAAAAATATAATTATTACCGGAGGAGCCGGATTTATAGGTTCTCACGTTGTAAGAGAGTTCGTAAAAAATAATCCGGAAACAACGATCATTAATCTTGATGCCCTTACTTACGCCGGAAATCTGGAAAACCTTAAGGACATTGAAAACGAGCCTAATTACGTCTTCGAAAAGGCAGACATTACAAAACCTGAAGAATTAAGAAAAGTATTCGAAAAATACAACCCTGACGCTGTAGTGCACTTAGCGGCAGAAAGCCACGTAGACAGAAGCATTACAGACCCAATGGCATTTATTAATACCAATGTGAACGGAACTGCCAACCTTCTTAATCTATGTAAGGAATTCTGGACTCTCAATCCGGATCACACGCATGGCAGATTTCCTGATGAGAAAAGAAATAATTTATTTTATCATGTTTCTACGGACGAAGTATATGGAAGTCTTGGCGAAACAGGATTCTTTTTGGAAACTACAGCTTATGATCCACAATCTCCGTATTCAGCTTCAAAAGCAGCGTCTGACCACCTGGTAAGAGCTTATGGAAATACTTACGGAATGCCATTCATCATATCTAACTGTTCCAACAATTATGGTCCGAATCATTTTCCTGAAAAATTAATTCCTCTGTGCATTTCAAACATTATTAATGAAAGACCATTGCCAATTTATGGTGACGGAAAATACACAAGAGACTGGCTATTTGTAATCGATCATGCAAAAGGTATTCATCAGATTTTTAATGAAGCTAAGACCGGTGAAACTTATAATATTGGAGGATTCAACGAGTGGCAGAATATTGATTTGGTGAAAGAATTGATCAAGCAAATGGATTCTAAGTTAGGAAAACCGGAAGGTCATTCTGAAAAATTAATCACTTTCGTAAAAGACAGACCGGGACACGATAAGCGTTATGCTATTGATGCGACTAAACTTAATAAAGATCTAGGCTGGAAACCATCTGTGACTTTTGAGGAAGGACTTTCAAAAACTATCGATTGGTATCTTGAAAATAAAGAGTGGCTGGAAAATGTTACCAGTGGCGATTATCAGAAATACTACGAAAATCAATATAATTAACACACACAAAAGATGAAAGGCATTATATTAGCCGGAGGATCCGGGACACGACTTTACCCTCTTACCATTGCAGTAAGTAAACAGTTGATGCCTGTTTACGACAAACCAATGATATATTACCCTCTTTCAACTTTGTTGCTTGCTGGAATTAAAGATATTCTGATCATTACAACCCCTCATGACCAACCAGGATTTATCAAACTTTTAGGTGATGGATCCCAGATTGGATGTAATATAGAATATGTTGTACAGCCGAGTCCGGACGGGCTTGCACAGGCCTTTATTTTAGGGGATACATTTATTGGCAATGATCCTGTTGCATTGGTTTTGGGAGACAATATTTTCTATGGCTCTGAAATGGGCACTTTGCTGAAGAATAAAACCAATCCGGATGGCGGAGTGGTTTTCGCTTATCACGTTTCCGATCCGGAGAGGTATGGAGTTGTAGAATTTGACAATGATTTTAAAGCTATATCTATTGAGGAAAAACCTTCAAATCCTAAATCGAATTATGCAGTTCCCGGCTTATATTTTTACGATAATGAAGTAGTGGAGATCGCAAAAAACATTCAGCCTTCCGCGAGAGGAGAACTTGAAATTACGGATGTCAATAATGTTTATTTAAGCAAAGGAAAACTTGAAGTAGGTGTTTTGGACAGAGGTACCGCCTGGCTTGATACCGGAACTTTTGACTCCCTGAATGATGCTTCTGAATTTGTAAGTGTTATTGAAAAAAGACAGGGCTTCAAAATAGGCTGTATTGAAGAAATTGCATTCCATAATAAATTCATCAACGAAGAAAAATTGCTTGAAACTGCTGAAAAATATGGCAAAAGCGGCTACGGCGAATACCTTAAGAAGCTCGTCAGAAAGTAACATTATCATATTCTGAACTTTATAACAACTATTGGCTTTATAGCCGATAGTTTTTTAATGTAAAAAAACTCATATCTTCCTTAATCCGGAATATATATTGATGTATTTTTTCACAGTTATACAATAGAATTCCGGTATTTCTGAAATTGGCAGCTGGGTTTCCAAACCTGATTATTCTAACATCAAAAATTCAATAAAAGTTGTATTGTTGTGAAAGATTTCGTGCTGAACATATTTGTAGTTTGAGGTAAGAAAATAGAATACTTCGATCAACACTTACCATCAGTTTTCCAGCCTGAGCTGATCATTTTTCAATCCTGTGTCTGAAAAAACGCACAAAGAAGTACTGCACCTTCCTGTTCCTTCCGTTTTAGAGAAAGAAGGATATAAATTATAATAAGCCATTAACGGATTCCAAGCTTAGTGAATAATATCATAAATAGTTCCAGTGAATATTCTAAGCAAAATAATAACTCACACTATAATTAAAAAAATATTAGCTTTATGGCTAATAGTTTTTTGTTCATAATAACAAATATTAATATATTAGTTGTTATTTTCGGATTTATGTGAATAATTATTCACTAATTAAAAATACTAAATAAGAATTAAATATTTTAAATTTGCAAAAACTTACACAAATGAATGAACCACAGCAGAAGTGGACAGAAACGATTGATGCCGATCATTCTTTATTGGACTTAAAACTTAAAGAGGTCTGGAGATATAAAGATTTAGTCTATATGTTTATTAAAAGAGACTTTGTTTCCAGCTTTAAACAAACTGTATTAGGCCCGGTTTGGTTTTTTATTAACCCTATTTTGACTACGGTGGTATATCTTGTAGTTTTTGGTAAAATAGCTAAACTTCCCACAGATGGACCTCCCCTCTTATTTTACCTTGCAGGAGTTACCCTCTGGAATTATTTTTCGACCTCACTTATTGCAACGTCTAATACATTTGCCGGGAATGCTGGTATTTTTGGAAAAGTTTATTTTCCAAGACTCGTAACCCCTTTGTCAATAGTAATATCCAATCTGATGCGGTTTACAGTACAATTCCTTTTATTCATCCTGGCCTGGATATATTACCTTACCAAAGGAGAAGTTCATCCTAACATCTGGGTTCTTGCCACACCATTCCTCATCATCCTGATGGCTTTTTTCGCTTTAGGAGTTGGAATGATTTTTTCTTCACTTACTACCAAATACAAAGACCTCAGCATGTTGTTGGGATTCGGGATAAGCCTGTATATGTATGCAACTCCGGTAATTTATCCGGTATCTGCCTTACAGGGTATTTTCAGAAAACTGGCTTACTATAATCCACTGACAGGCATTTTTGAATGTTTTAAATATGCATGGATCGGTTCCGGAGATTTTTCACCTGCAATGCTGGGAGTCAGCTCAGTGATCATTTTGGTCCTTCTGATGATAGGCGTTGTTGTTTTTAATAAGGTTGAAAAAACTTTCATGGACACCGTTTAGGAACACCATCTTTTATTAATTTTAAATTCCAATTAAACTATGCTGGCTTTAAAAGCAGAAAATATATCAAAACAATACCGTCTCGGACAAGTGGGAACAGGTACGCTTTCTCACGACCTGAACAGGTTTTGGCACAAAGTAAGAGGTAAGGAAGATCCATATTTAAAAATCGGAGAAGCCAACGACAGAGCAACAAAAGGAAATTCTGAATATGTATGGTCACTCCGTGATATCGATTTTGAAATCGAGCAAGGCAGTGCTGTAGGAATCATCGGAAGAAACGGGGCCGGAAAATCTACCCTGCTGAAAATCCTGAGTAAGGTGACCAAGCCTACCACCGGAAGAATACACACCAACGGCAGAATTGCTTCTTTACTGGAAGTTGGTACAGGTTTTCACCCTGAAATGACGGGGCGTGAAAATGTCTTTCTCAACGGTGCTATTCTCGGAATGACTCGAAAAGAGATTACCAGAAAATTTGACGAGATCGTTGCTTTCTCAGGAGTGGAAAGATATATAGACACTCCGGTAAAAAGATATTCTTCGGGGATGTATGTGCGTCTTGCATTCGCAGTTGCCGCACACCTTGAATCTGAAATCCTGATCGTTGACGAGGTTTTGGCTGTAGGAGATGCGGATTTCCAGAAAAAATGTATTGGAAAAATGGGCGATGTTACCAGAGGAGAGGGAAGGACCATTTTATTTGTAAGCCATAATATGGCTGCCGTAAAACAGTTATGTAATAGCGGTATTCTTATGAAGAACGGTATGCTTGCAGACCAAGGAAGTATCAATCAGGTTCTGGAAAACTATATCATCCATGAATTATCTCCAAACTCTGAATTCAAATACATTGAAGACCTGAGTAAAAAGGCTCAGATTCACAATGTCAAAATTTTCAATAGTAAGAATATTGAGACCATGGAGTTCAGTCATACCGATGATATTAACATCAATATAGACTATATCAACAGAAGTGTTACTAAGGGAGTACGCGTCAATATTGCCATCTTAGACAAGTTTGAAAATGTTATTTTCATTACAAGAAAAACATTTGACGATATGCATGAGAACAGCCTGTCTATACAGATCGAGGGCAACAAGCTTATCCCCAACACGTATATACTTTCTGTAGCATTAGATACTCCGGGGGTCGAACTTTATGATTATATAAAGGGAGGCATCCAGATCAGTATCGTTGAAACAGGGCATGAAAACTTTCTTACGGGAGATACTGATAATGGCATCATTCATCCTCCTGTACTATGGATGTAAGTACTTATGAAAAAGATATTAGTTTTATCTACAGGCGATGTAAACGGCGCCTATGAAGCCATGTACAAAGTAGCTCATATTTTAAAAAATATGGGACATGAAGTGGTGATGTGTGTAAAGAATAAAACGAAAGCGGATGATTTTATAAAACCTTATATTCCTATACAGCATCCTCCTGTTACTAAAAATTTATCTTTAACAGAGAGGGCAATACGGAAAATAAAAACAAAATTGACACAGCCTCAGGCTGCAGTAAAAAAAGCATTGATAACAGAAAGTAAATATTCTTTTTTGAGCAAAGATGAAATTACAGAACATATCAATGTGGAAAGTCTGTTAAAATCTGTGGGCTTCGTCCCGGATTATATTTTTACTGGTATGACCATTGATTTTCTTAACAGTACGGATCTTTTCAACATTCAAAAAGCCACGCGGGCAAAAATATACAATATCACAGTGGATATGAACCATTTTACAGGAGGATGTCATTTTTCCTGGGGATGTGAAGGCTATATGAACAATTGTGATCACTGTCCGGCAATTCCCGATGAATCTCAAAAACACGTGGCAAAGGATAATCTGGAAAGAAAATATCAAAATGCCCAAAAAGCTTCTTTTCAAATTATTGCGGGATCGGGTTTAACCCTGGAACAGGCAAAAAAATCAAAAATCTACAGGGAGCAGGAGATCATCTACAATATCAACAGCCTGATAGATACTACCCTGCTCAACGATAAGAACAAAAATATCGCTAAAAATATTTTCTCTTTATCGGAGGATAATTTTTATATCCTTACCGGAGCACAGAATATGGAAGATCCCCGTAAAGGTTTTAAATATCTTCTTGAAGCTTTAGAAATCTTGGATCAGGAGCTTCCGGAAGATCTGAAAAATAAAATAAATCTTTTAGTTGTTTCCAACAGTATAAATAAAGAATTTGACAGGGTTACTTTTAAGAAGCAGAAAATAGATTATATCAAGGATTACAGACTGTTATCATTATTGTATCAGGCAACGGACGTTTTTGTCAACTCTTCTATTGAAGATTCCGGCCCGATGATGGTTTCGGAAGCTTTAGCCTGTGGAACCCCCGTTGTAGGCTTCAACACAGGAGTATTAACCAATATGGTCATTGACGATTACAACGGATACAAAATTCCTATGAAAGACAGCCGCCAGCTGGCAGAAGGAATCAGAAAAATATTTGAACTGGATAAAAACCAATATGCAGCTTTTTCAAAAAATGCGGTACAGCAGGTTCAGGAATTTTCATCGTATGAATATGCGGAAGAAATTTTCACCAAAATTTTAGAACAGGATGATCAAAAGACTTTATAATAAAAAAATTTCCGGGCTTGGGCTTTCCATTTTCAGGATTGCCTACACATTGGTGTTATTCTGTGAAGTTGTTCAGCTCAATTATTTCAAACATCTGATCTTCGATAAAATTCCTTTTTTAGATCCTGCGGAAATCGACTTTGGGATCCCTATAAAAATATGGATGATTGCCCTCATTTTTATAATGCTGGGGCTCTTCACAAGACTGGCAACCATTGTCAATTATCTGATGACCATTATTCTTATTGGCAGCATCAATAGCTATGAGTATCATATGTTTTATGCCTATCTTGGGATGAACTTTCTCCTGATGTTTTTACCTATATCCAGAAACCTCTCTTTGGACAGGCTTCTGCTAAAGTATAAATATTCCAATACCAGATTCCAGTACAGCCCTCCTGAAAAAGTAAGTGTTTTATCTTACCTCATTCCTGTTTTTGTTGGGATTGCCATTGTGTATTTTGACTCTATACTATATAAATTTACATCAGTATTTTGGATAAAAGGTTTAGGCATGTGGCTACCTACTTCTGTTCCAAACACTAATTATATTTCTATACCTTATGTGCTCGATCAAAAATATCTGATGTTATTTCTTGGGTACCTAACTTTAGCATTTGAGACCACTCTCCTGTTTACTTTTTTTCGCAAAAAATGGAGAGTTCCAATGTTAATAATAGGTTTAGGATTACATTTAGGGATAGTAATTTGCTACCCTATTCCTTGGTTTGGACTAGGGATGTGTGCCATTTACCTATTGATGGTTCCTGTTTCCTGGTGGGAAAAATTATTTAAAACCTCTGAAAAACCTGCAAAACTTACCTTTTATTATGACGGTGAATGCCCTTTATGCAACCGTACTAAAATTACTATCCAACACTTTGATATTGCAAAAAGGATTGATTTCAAAACGGTACAGTATTACGCAGAACAAAATGAATTATTAAAGAATATCCCTACAGATACACTTCTGGATGACATTCATTCTGTACGAAACGGAAAAGTTTATAAAGGACTGGACACATATATTCAGGTTTTCAATGTCATTACTTACTTAAAGCCGTTAAGCTGGATCTTACACATTCCTGGAATTTATCATATAGGAAAAATAGTCTATCAGTATGTCGCCCAAAACAGAAATACAGAGCGCTGTACGGAAGAAAACTGCGGCTATACACCACCTGTAATTCCTCCTGATGAGGATAAATTGAAAATCCTTCAGAATTACACCCTTGAAGACCTCAAAATCTCTCTTATCAAAATAAGTCTGTGTATCATCATATTGCTACAGGTAATTGTTTCTTATAATTCAATAGGAAAAAAAGGAGGTTTTGAAAATACCTTACTAGGAAAACAAATAAGCAAACTCTCAAGCGCAGTAGAAAAGCCATCCAAAACTTATCTGGGAATTACCCATCATGCTGTTTTTATGGATTATCATTTTAGCGAATACAATCATATTATAGCATTATCTTACATAGATGAAAATGGTAAGGAAACCTGGCTCCCAATAATTAAAAAGGATGGAACTACAGGTTCATATCTTTATGGGCCCACTTGGGCAAAATGGTCTTTCCGGACTAATGACAACATAATAAATCAAAATAATCTTAAAAAAGGAATTCGGGATTTTACAGCATTTTGGGCTAACATGAATGGAATAAACCTGAATGACGCTACATTTATAATCAAAGTAAAAAAGATTGATACTCCTCACAATTGGGAAAAAGGTTTTCTAAAGAAACAAATGGAAAAGCCGTGGATGGACGTAGGAGCTGCCACTTGGCACGATAAAGAATATTCTATTAACATTCCGGAAATTGAAACTTTATAAATTATGAAAGTATTGATTGTAGGTGCTCACAGCATTTTATCAAAACGATTGATTCTTGAGCATGTCAACGATGAAGTTAATGTCTTATACAATAGTAAACCATCTGATCAGCACGTTGAGAGCTTTTCTATTTCAAACATAGACCATTTAAATCCCAATTATGACATTGTTTATATCGTAAGTGCTATAATCACAAATGACATACATAAAAGTGATGAGCTCTATGATGTCAACATTAAATTAATCCAGTCTATTTGCCGTAAATTTATACAGGCCAAGATCATTTTCTTTTCATCCGTTGCAGTTTATGATGCGATAGAATCTGGAGTTATTGATGAGAAAACGAAACCTTCTCCTCAATCCATTTATGGAATCAGTAAGCTCTGGGGTGAAAAAATAGTTGAGCAACACTCTAAATATGGAATTATAAGAATTTCCTCCATGTATGATGAAGAAATGAAAGAAACAACCTTTCTGCCTAAAATTATTGAATCTGCAATAGAAGAAAATAATATAACACTTTTAGGAGACGGTACAAGAATTCAAAACTATGTACATGCAAAAGATGTTGCCTCACTTGCGAGAAAAGCAGCATTATGTACTGAAAACCTTATTATAATGGGGATTTCACCCAAGAATTACAGTAATAAAGAAGTCGCACAAATAATACAAAAAATAACAAACTGTACCATCGATTTTAAGGGAGAGGATCTATCAAGATCAGTAGAATATAAACAATCTAACCATTTTTTATATCAACATACCTTTGCCACTTTGGAACAAGGAGTAAAAGAATTAATACAATGGAAAACAAAACGGTATTAGTCACAGGAATCGGAGGAAATGTAGGTCAGGGTATTTTAAGAAACATTATTAAAACTCAATTTCCTATTCGTCTCGTTGGCTGCAATGTAATAGATTTTTCTGCAGGCAATCACCTGTGTGATGCATTTTATAAGGTCCCTTATGCAATGGCGGACAACTATATTGATATCATTAACTTTATCATTGAAAAGGAAAAGATAGATTTGATCATTCCATCTACCGACTATGAAGTATATTATCTGGCATTACATAAAGACAAACTGAAGGCTCAGGCAGTAGTAAGCGAGGTAAGTACATCAAAAAAATATTTAGATAAATATTTATCTTATGAACATCATAAAGAAAATAATCTTCCTTTTGCAGAAGCCTATCTTCCAAAAGACTATATTCAAGGTACTTTCATAGATTATATTGTAAAACCTCGGGAAGGAAGAGGATCAAGAGGACTACATATTAACCCTAAGGATTTATCTGGATTTGATGAAACTTATATGGTACAGAAACTTATACAGGGAAAAGAAATTACCACTGCATTTTATGTCAACAAAAATAATGAGCTTCATGGTTTTATAAACCTTGAACGTACCTTAGAAAATGGAGCTACCAGCGAATGTACTGTAAATAGATCTTTTGACACAGAACTGGAAATAATACTAAAAGAACTTGTCGATAAAAATGATTTTGTGGGAAGTGCAAACCTTCAATCTATTGTTGATGAGCAGGGGAACATTATTCCATTCGAAGTCAACTGCAGGATTTCCGGAACTAATTCCATCCGATCTAATTTTGGTTTTGAAGATGTTAAATATACATTAGAAGAACATCTTTACAATATTCTTCCTAGCAAAACCAATATTATTGAAGGAGTTGCAGTTAGAATTTTAATGGATGTTATTTATCCGAACCAATCTAATATTGATGATTTAAAAGATAATTCATCGCCTCATTATATCTTTTAAAATATGGAAATTTTATTATTGGATGCTGCTAATACATTAATTCACAAGCCCTCCCTGTGGGATCAATTAATTATAGTGCTTGAAAAACACCATTATTCTGTAGAAAAGGAAGCATTATTTTTGAGACATAAAATGGTCTCTGAAATCATCAATTTTCCCGACAGAACAACAAAAGACTTTTACACAGAATTTAATTCTGAATTATTATTAGCATTGGGTATAATTCCTACAGAAAAAATATTATCCGACATTTTCTCCGCCTGCTCATATCTTCCTTGGGCAGCATTTGATGACTGCGGCATATTAAAAGAACTTAATATCAAAAAAGCGGTTTTATCTAACTTCAATTCAACGCTGAAAAATCTGACAGATCAATTAATTGGAGAAAATATATTTGACGAAATTATTATTTCTGAGAATGAAAATTGCAGAAAACCTTCAGTAGATTTTTATCACCTTGCTATTGAAAAACTTGGTGTAAATCCTGAAAATATTCTATATATTGGTGATTCACTAAAACTGGATGTGATTCCTGCACAAAAAACAGGAATGAATACTTTACTGATTGACAGAGAGAATATATTTCCTTATGCAGAAAACAGGATTTCAAGTTTCAAAGAAATAATACATTATATATGAAACGAATTGCCATCATAGGATCGGGACATTTAGGACAGCAGATTGCGTATCATATCCATCATGATTCCAGCGATAAGGTGGTTGCTTTCTTTGATGAGTTTCAGCCGCTGAATACTATTATTGATCAAATTCCAGTTATTGGAGGAAACCAAGATGTAATTACAAAATATCAGCAAAATGAATTTGATGTAATTCTAATCGCCATTGGCTATAAGCATCTTGATGCAAAAAAAGAACTGTTTCAAAGCCTTGAAGGAAAAGTTCCGTTTCATACATTTATTCATTCCTCCTGTTATAGAGATCAGTCTGCATCCATTGGACAGGGATCGGTCATATATCCCGGCTGTGTTATTGACCAGAATGTAACGATTGAAGATAATGTATTAATGAATATTTCATGCACAGTGGCTCATGACACAGTGATAGGAAAACATTCTTTTCTGTCTCCATCTGTTGCTATTGCAGGTTTTGTAAACGTGAAAGAACAGTGCATTATAGGTATTAATTCCACTATTATAGATAATATTACAATGACTGCCAAAACCCAGATCGGAGGCGGCGGTGTTGTTATCAAAGACATTGATGAACCGGGATTATATGTAGGAAATCCTGTAAAATTTATACGATAAGTAGATGGACTCAAAAAAACACATTTTTTTTGGTGGATTAAATGAATTAAGAGCAATTGCTGCTTTTTCTGTCATTATGCACCATATTGAGTTATTCAAATATCGGGACAAATTAGCTTCCTTATTTGATTCAAAATATACAGCCTATTTCATCGAACACTTAGGTAAGAACGGTGTACATCTATTCTTTGTACTCAGTGGTTTTCTGATCACGTATCTTTTGTTATCAGAAAAAAAGAAAAACAACCGCATAGATTTTAAAAAATTCTATCTGAGAAGGATATTCAGAATATGGCCTTTATACTATATTATCTTTCTTATATCTTTTATTTTAATACCCATTTTAGTCAATTCTTTTACACTATTTTCCAACACTTCCTCTTACTATAGTTTAGTTATTAGCTTATCGGATTATGATTTAAAAACGATACTTCTTTATGCTTTATTTCTCCCTAATGTTGCTTTACACCAAGGAAAAGTTATTGTAGGAGCATCCCAATCCTGGTCTGTAGGGGTAGAAGAACAATTTTATATAATATGGCCTCTCATCGTTTCTTTTTTTAGCCGGAAAATTATCGCAGTTGTTTTTGGAGCTATTTTGATAACCTTCATAATGATTAATTTTAAGTTTTACAATTCTATATTTAGTACAATAGCCGCTATTATTCCATTTGAATATATGGCCATTGGTTCATTGGGAGGTTATTTTTATTCAGAATATTCTGATTTTATAACAAAATATACAAAGAGTAGATTTATCTATATAGCTGCACTGCTGTTGATAGGATTATTCATTACAGTTCCTGTTTTCAAACTGTATATTCAGAATCTTATTTTAGGGTTTATATTTCTACTGTTGATCCTAATAAGCATCAATCAGTATAACCCACTTAACTTTAGAAACAAATATTTTTCATATCTGGGAAACATTTCTTATGGAATTTATATGTACCATCCTTTTGTGATGTTTTTGCTATTCCCTATTTTTTATAAGATATTAGCATTTTATAATAATATATTTGCATTTAATATCGGAATATATATTGGTATTCCGGCTTTAACTGTTTTCATCAGTTACATTTCTTTCACCTATATTGAAAAAAGATTTATAAAAATTAAAGATTCAAAATTTAAAACACTATGATCCCATTTAATAAGCCATTTATAGTAGGAAACGAACTTAAATATATTGAAGAAGCGGTAAAAAGCGGTAAGATTTCCGGGGACGGAATTTTCACAAAGAAGTGCCATTCCTTTTTTGAAGAAAAATTTGGCTTTCAAAAAGTACTGCTTACCACATCATGTACCGATGCATTGGAAATGGCTGCTATTTTATGTGATATTCAGCCCGGAGATGAAGTAATTGTTCCCAGCTATACCTTCGTTTCATCTGCCAATGCTTTCGTTTTGCGTGGCGCCAGAATAGTTTTCGTAGATTCATATCCCGATAATCCCAATATAGATCCTGCAGAAATAGAAAAGCATATTACTGAAAAAACAAAAGTAATCGTTCCCGTACATTATGCAGGTATTGCCTGTGATATGGAAAAAATCATGGAACTGGCCAAAAAGCACAACCTTTTCGTTGTAGAAGATGCTGCACAGGCTATTGACAGTTATTATACTTTTTCCGACGGCACCAAAAAAGCATTAGGCTCCATTGGAGATTTCGCTGCTTTCTCATTTCACGAAACCAAGAATATCATTTGTGGAGAAGGGGGAATGCTCGTTATCAATAATCCTGAATATAATGTACGTGCTGAGATTATCCGTGAAAAAGGGACTAACAGAAGTGCATTTTTCAGAGGGGAAGTCAATAAATACGGCTGGGTAGATCTTGGATCATCATTTCTCCCGTCAGAAATACTCTCTGCTTTTTTATATGCACAGCTTGAAAACCTGGGTACCATCCAGGAAAAAAGAATCACGATCTGGAATGAGTATTACAGCAATCTATTACCGTTACAAGATAAAGGATTTATAACACTGCCGGAAATACCGGCTTATGCGACCAATAATGCACATATGTTCTTTATCATCTGCAGAAGCTATGAAGAAAGATCCAACCTCATTCAGTTCTTAAAAACAAAAGATATTCATCCTGTGTTCCACTATCTGAGTCTGAACAAAAGCGAATTCTTTTTAAAAGATAACTCTCCTATTGATATTCCGAACTCAGATCATTTTACAGACTGCCTTTTGAGACTTCCGTTCTATTATGAACTCGAAGAAGCAGAACAAAGAAATATCAACAGCCTGATTCACGAGTATTATTCATCACTGGAAAAGTAGACCTGAAAAATATGAGCTTTATAAAAAAACATATCATTAAATTTTTATTCGGAATTTTGCATTCTGAAGCTTATAAAAAATATAAACAGCAGCAGAATAACAATTGGGCAAAAACTCATTTCAAAGCATTCGGAAAGCAATCAAGCCTTCCAGAAACATATTGGATCAAAAATCCTCAATATATTAGCATAGGTGATAATTTCAGCTCATTATTCAACTTAAGGCTTGAGGCCTGGGACCGTTTTTACGGAAAATCTTTCCAGCCGGAAATTCATATTGGAAACAATGTGAATTTTAATTCTGATGTTCACATCGGAGCCATTGATAAGATCAGTATTGGCAATAATGTGCTTATGGCAAGCAGGATATATATTTCGGACCATTATCATGGAAATATCAGTGCTGAAGATCTGGACTGGGTTCCTGCTGAAAGACCTCTGTCTTCCAAAGGTCCGGTAATTATTGAAGACAATGTATGGATCGGAGAAGGAGTCTGCATATTACCCGGGGTTACTATTGGTGAAAACTCTATCATAGGAGCTAATTCTGTTGTTAACAAAAGTTTTCCAAAGAACTCTGTGATTGCAGGAATACCTGCCAAACTGATAAAAACACTAGAAAAATAATTTATGAAACAAATAAAAACGCTTGCATTTTACCTTCCTCAGTACCATCCCATCCCTGAAAATGATGAATGGTGGGGAAAAGGATTTACAGAATGGACCAATGTAGGAAAGGCGAAACCTTTATTTGAAGGACATGAGCAGCCTATCTGCCCTGCAGATCTGGGATATTATGATCTGCGCGTTCCCGAAGTGAGAGAACAGCAGGCCCAGATGGCACGCGATTATGGAGTACACGGTTTTATTTATTACCATTATTGGTTTGGAAACGGAGTACAGCTGCTTGAGCGTATTGCCAATGAAGTACTGGAATCCGGAAAACCGGACTTTCCATTCTGTTTTTGCTGGGCTAACGAAACCTGGTCGGGAATCTGGCATGGCTTAAAAAATAAAATACTAGCTGAACAGGTATATCCTACCGATGAAGATTTAACAGCCCATTTCCAATATCTTCTGCCTTTCTTCAAAGATGAAAGATATATTAAAGTAGATAATAAACCTATTTTCATCGTTTATGATCCAATCAACATCCATGAAAAGGCTCCGGACTATCTTGAAAAATTCAGAAGTCTCGCCAAGGAAAATGGATTTGATGATCTTTATTTAATAGGGAGCAACAAAACAGAAGACGATTACGGATATAAGACATTAGGATATCAGGGGAAGATATCAAATGCCTTTTTACGAGCATGGCGCCCGTACATGAATAAAAAGCCTTTAATTACTGCAAAACAGTATTACACCAACAGAATTAAAGGTCTTTTGGGACTTAAAACAACTGACTTTCAAAAACCTGTGGATATTCAGAATGCACCGGATGTAATTAATGATCTTCATTTTGATGAAACGGATGTTGATACTTTCCCATGTCTTATTTCCAATTGGGATAATACCCCGAGAAGTGGTAACCGCGGTATTATTTTAGGTAATAACAGCCCGGCACTTTTTGAAAAACAGGTAGAAAAAGCAACAACTTTTCTGAAAGATAAAAATTATCCCGAAAAATTTTTAGTGGTAAAATCCTGGAATGAGTGGGCAGAAGGAAATATCCTGGAACCGGACCGTAAAAATGGATTCGGTTATCTGGAAGCCCTGAAAAAAATATTATCAAAAGAAAGCAGCAATGACTAAAATAACTGTTTTAATCGCCAATTATAATAACGGACGTTTTTTCAAAGAATGTTTTGACAGTTTGCTTTCCCAAACCCTTACAGACTGGGAAGCTATAATTTTAGATGATGCTTCTACAGACAATTCTCTGGAACTTATCAGAAATATAACTGAAAAAGATTCCCGTTTTAAGATTTTCACCAATGACAGCAATAAAGGAATAGGATTTACGAAAAGAAAACTTATTGAACTAAGCGGTTCCGAAATATGTGGTTTCCTGGATCCTGATGACGCACTGATCAGTACTGCACTCGAAACGGTATTTAATGTACACATACAGAATCCGGATGTAGGTTTGGTATATTCCAATTTTGTTTACTGTGATGACCAGTTAAACAAGGTAAGAGTTCACAAGGCAGCTCAAATTACCGCCTTAGATAAAAAATACCTGAACTTTAATGCTGAGATCACCAGTTTTGCCACGTTAAAAAAATCTGTTTACAATAAAACATCAGGGATAGACCCTTATCTCAAAATTGCCGAAGATAAAGACTGGTACATGAAGATGTGTGAGGTAGCTCCCGTAAAATACATAGACGAAGACCTTTATCTCTACAGGGTGCATAAAGGAGGAATCTCCAACAAAAGTGAAGACCAGGCGGCTTTCTGGCATTGGGTGGCCCTTATAAAGATGGCCGAACGGAGAGGGATTAATATAGAAGAGCAATTTTTAGAAAGTTATGTACTCCGCAGAAAATACGATAAGGAAGTCACCCACAATACCAATCTGAAAAAGCAAATCAAAAACTCCCGATGGGTAAAGCTGGGCAACATGCTGGGTTTATGCAAATTTTATAAATACCTGTAATGAGCAATACTGCAATCTCCATAATCGTTCCTTGTTACAATCAGGCAGCCTATCTTGATGAATGTCTGCAGTCTTTGGCAGATCAGACCTTTACTGGCTGGGAGTGCATTATTGTGAATGACGGTTCCGGTGACAATACTGAAGAAATTGCCCAAAGATGGGAAGAAAAAGACAGACGTTTTCAATACATCAGTAAAGAGAATGGGGGAATTTCCTCCGCAAGGAATGCAGGGCTTCAACGGGCTTCAGGAGACTATATACAGTTCCTGGATTCTGATGACACTTTACACCGTGAAAAGTTTGCAAAAAGCCTTGCCGGTGAAAAAAAATATCCATTGATTCTAAGCCAGTTCACGATTTACAAAAACAAAACTCATTTTCCGGGATACAACCGCATTGAAAAAGATTTTGCCACCTTTGAAAATATCGTGTTCGGGTGGAACCTTAAATTTACAATTCCCATACACTGTGCTCTGATTTCCAGAAAACTTCTTGAAGGATTTACGTTTGATACTTCCTTAAGTATTAATGAAGACTGGCTGATGTGGATGTATATTACCAGAAACAATCCTGAGGTACTTCTGATTGATGAACCACTGGCCCATTACCGTAAAGAAGACGATAAAAAAAGTTTATCTTCCGATCCTTATAAAGTTCTGCGTCAAAGAACAAGCCTGCTTCCCATATTAAAAAAATTATATGGAGATGAGCTTCACGACAGGCTTGCCTATCATATGATTGACGTTCATATGACCCAGCTTTCACAGCTGAAGCATGAATTCAATAAAGCAACCGGTGGTAAAGTTGTTTCGGGATATCTTGCCCTGAAAAGATATTATTACACTCTTTTTCAGAAAAAAAACTGAGAAATCTATATACTATGACCTCATCTGTAGCACTATGTACCTATAATGGCGAAGCTTATATTGCCGAACAGCTGGACAGTATTCTGAACCAGGCTCTGTCGGTTTCTGAAATCATTATCTGTGATGATGGCTCTACAGATAATACATTGCCAATACTTTCCGGCTATGCAGAACAATACCCAGAGATCATCAAGGTATATCAGAATATGGAGAATCTGGGGTATGTACGTAATTTTGAAAAAGCCATGAGCTTATGTTCCGGTGATATTGTATTACTATGCGATCAGGATGACCGCTGGTATGACAATAAAACGGAAGTGATCACAGAAATTTTTGAAAAACATAAGAAGATCAATACGGTATGCCACAATATTAAACTTTTCGGTGAATCCCTGGATAACAAGGAAAACCTGAATTATTGGGACATCGAAAACTTTAACCCCGAACATTTCAGAGCCCTCCAGGAAATAGTCAAACGTTTGCTATATCAGGGAAATGTATTCCCCGGAATGAGTATGGCGGTCCGTAATACCTTTCTAAAAAAACATCTGCCGTTAAAAAGAGTAAATGAAACAATTATCCACGATTATGAACTTCTTCTTTTGGCTGCCGATACCAATTCGGTTTGGATAGAAGATTCGGTTCTGGGAGAATACAGGATTCATCCACAGCAGAATATCGGATTTAATAAATTTTCAAAGTTCACTGCCGAAGAAGAAAATCCATTGACCCGTGAAGAGGTTTTTGTTATATTCAAGAGGTATTCTTTTGTGAAAAATGCAGTTTCCGGATTAAATTTAAATACTGAACTGAGTAAAGAATACATCAATTACTGCCACAGGAAGTATAAAGACTATCTGATGAAACTCTCTTTTCCTGATCGTTTTATAACCAGGATAAAAATGAAATACTATTTTCATATCTTTGATTTTTTAAGATAAAGCCATTTGATTCACAAGTCATAATATGAAATTTTGCTCCCCTTATATAACACATTTAATGAAAAAACACAACGTATGATTATCGGAAATGGTATGATAGCCAATGCTGTAAAATCTTATGACAGAAACGACACGGTTTTCTTTGCTTCCGGAGTGTCAAACTCACTGGAAACAAGAGCTGCAGAATTTGAAAGAGAGTTTTCTCTTTTAAAATCTGTATATGAAGAAAATAAAGAAAAAAAATTGGTCTATTTCTCTACATTAAGCATTCATGACCAATCTAAACAGGACAGTGCTTATGTAATACACAAAAAGTCAGTTGAAAATTATATCGAAAACAATGCTGACAGCTTCCTTATCCTTAGGGTAGGAAATGTGGTAGGTAAAGGAGGAAATCCGAATACCCTTTTTAATTTTCTTAAAACGCAGATTGCAAACAAAAAGGAATTCTCCCTGCATCTTAAAGCAAGAAGACTTCTTTTAGATATTGAGGATATTTCAAAATTTCTGGATTCCCACTGTTTAGGTTTTAGCAACAGAACAGTCAACTTTGCCTTTCCTTATTATTATGATCTGAAAGAGATTATCTCTTCCATTGAAAAAGAAACAGGAAATACAGCGCTCTATTCACAGGTAGATGAAGGAGATTTTTATAAAGTAGATTTTGATGAAGATACACAGACATTTTTCTCAGGAATACATCCCCAGGAATATCTGGAATCTATAACCCGAAAGTATATTTAGAACCGCCATGCTCAGTATTCACGTTATTATCGTTACGTACAATGCCATGAAATGGGCCGAAAGATGTTTTACCAGTTTAAGACAGTCATCAGTTCCGTTACAGTGCATCGTTGTGGACAACGGCTCTTCGGACGGAACTCAGGATTATATAAAAAAACATTTTCCTGAAGTACATTTCATACAGTCTGAGCAGAATCTTGGATTCGGGAAAGCCAATAATACCGGTATAGAAGCAGCCTACCAAAAAGGAGCAGATTTTTTTTACCTTATGAATCAGGATGCATGGCTCTATGAAGACAGCATTGAAAAACTTCTGGAAATATATCATGATCATCCCCATCAAGAAGAAGTTGGAATCATAAGTCCTGTCCATGTAGATGGAACAGAAAAGAAGCTTGATATATTTTTAGATAAATATATTGCTCATAACTGGGAAAAAACCAGGCTGATATCTGATCTGTATTTCCAGACACTGAAACCTTACTATGAAATCAGTTTTGTGAATGCCGCACACTGGCTATTGCCTAAAAAAACGATAGAAACCGTTGGAGGATTCAACCCTTATTTCTTTCATTACGGTGAAGATAACGAATATGTGAACAGGCTACATTTTCACAAAAAGAAAGTGATTCTCGCCCCGGGCAGCAAGGTAGTACATGATGGTAAACAGTTTCTTGATAAAGTAGATTATACCCGATATAAAGATCTGACTCTTGAAACCAAAATCATGAATCCCAATCTTCCGGATGCACTGAAATTAGAAAAAAAAGCTTTGATCCAAAGTATCTTTAAAAATTCGGCACTGGGTAAACTTAGTGTTTCAAAGCAGCTGATGGAAAAATATAAAAAAATATCCGGAGAGGCCGATATTCTGAATAAAATAAAAGCAGAAGTAAGTCAGGAAGGACCTACGTTTTTAAAAATATAATTATTTTATGTATTTTTAAACTTTATTACACAATGAATCGAAAAATAACCCTCGTAATACCGGTTTATCGTTCGGCCAAATTTCTTCACAAAACCATAGAAGCCGTTGACGTCCAAAAAAAGGAGTCCGGCTGGGATTTGGAAGTTGTCCTGGTAGAAGACGGAAGCCCGGATAATAGTTTCGAAGTGGTAGAAGAGCTTTCCAGGAAGTACCCCTATATCAAAGGAATTAAACTTTCAAGAAACTTTGGCCACCAGATCGCTGTAAAAACAGGTCTCCATTATGCTACTGGCGATTATATTGCTATTATTGATGATGATTTACAGGATCCCCCATCCTTGCTTCCCCGTTTTTTCACCCAACTAGATCTGGGGTATGAAGTTGCCTATGGCATTAGAAAAAAAAGAAAGGAAAGCAGATTAAAAAAATTGGCCTATACGGGATTTTACAGACTCCTTGATTCGATAAGTGAAACAAAAATACCCTTAGATTCCGGCGACTTCTGTGTCATGACAAAGAATGTAAAAGATAAAATGCTAACCCTTAATGAACAGAATCCTTATCTGAGAGGAATAAGGGCCTGGGTGGGCTTTAAACAGATCGGTCTGGAATATGACAGAAGTGGAAGAATAGAGGGGCAATCTGGCTATTCTTTAAAAAAACTTATTAACATTGCTAAAGACGGAATTTTTTCTTTTTCATCCCTTCCTCTTCAAATCATTAGTATATTAGGAAATATCGGTTTGCTGATCTCAATAGTATTCAGCCTTTTTACAATCATAAGATATTTTACAAATGAGATTGAAGTAGCTGGTTATACCACTATTATCATTATTATTCTTTTCTTCAATTCTATCCTGCTGATCAGTTTAGGAATTATTGGAGAATATATTTACAGAATTTATAATGAGGTGAGAAACAGGCCGTATACCATTATCGAAAAAACGGTCAACACTTAAAATTATCAGTATCCCCAATATTATATATCCCTTAAACGTTAAACACAGATGAAAGACAAAATAGAATCAATTATTGATACCGCTAAGTTTAATTATGAATACAAAAACGGAAAATTTGTATTTCTTGAATTCGATGAAGACATTGTTTCTGATTCTTTAGACAAGATCAAAACATTTTTCAAAAAATATGTATGGTTATATGAACTTCTCATTTATATCATTGCCCCTTTATATCCTTCAAGATATTTTTTCTTAAGTAGGGTTCTTAAAAAAACCAAAAATACTGATAAAGTTGTTGTCAATCTAGGAAGCGGATATACGGACCTAAGAGATGATATCATCAATGTTGATCTTATCCCCTACAATCCGGTAAATGTCGTTTGCGATATTACCAAGCTTCCTTTTAAAGATAATTCTATAGATCAGATTATCAATATTGCTGTTCTGGAGCATGTTCCGGATCCTCAGGCGGTAATTGCAGAGATCCACAGGGTTTTGAAGCCTGGCGGAGAACTCTTATGCGAGATTCCTTTTATGCAGGCTTTTCACGCCTCTCCATATGACTTCCAAAGATATACCTATGAGGGGATCAAAGTACAGTTCGCTGCCTTTAAAGACCTTAAAATCCACTCCATAAGCCCTACAGGAGGAATGCTCTGGCCTTTACAGGAATGGATTGTCATGTTATTTTCTTTTGGTATTAAACCTCTGCACAATATTTTACTGATCATTGTGATGTGCCTTACCTTCCCTATTAAATTTCTGGATGTGATTTTACAGTATCACCCGATGAGTAAGAATATTGCTTCCGCCTTTATTTTTGAATGTAAAAAATAGCCGGTATGAATAAATCACTTCCCAATCCCCTTCAGATACTTATTTATTTTGTATTTGCGGCTGGGGCCGTATTATTGGCATATCTTACCTATGCCAATCTTGACAAGGGATTTATTTTTAATGATGAAGCTTATTATTTGTCATATTATAAAAATAAAGGAGAGAGCCTAAGTTTTGACAGAACCAATTTTTTCAGAATATTTAAATTTCTCTATACCCCGAATATTTACCATTTCAGGATTATCTCTATAACCACGTTGGTGCTGAGCAATTTTTTGCTTTGCTTCTCCGTCTTCAGATACCTTAATTTAAAAGGCAACATTTTTATAGTAAGCCTTTTAGGTATTTTTCTCGGATTTGAAAGCTGGGCTATCAGTAACCTTATTATTCATCAGTATATTGGCAATACCATATTGGTCAATACCGGCGTTTCACTGATATTGATCTCATTGATGACCCAAAAACAGGTTATTCAGGTTTTAGCCGGATTTGTTCTATCCTTTGTTTTGTTCAACGGGAATTCTCACAGCATTGTTATAGCCCCTATATTTGTTTTTATCATTCTGTGTGACCTGAAGCGCTGGAAAGCTAATACCATCTGGTTCCTGGCAGGTTTTATTACCGGAATCATTGTATATTTCACTTTTCTCGATACTCTGGATAATTTTATTTATCAGTTCAGATTCCTTAAAGACTATCTTGGCTTTCATAAAAAGCAGCACTCTAAAACCTTCATGGTATTCTGGTGCATTTATCTTTTCCTGAATGCAGTATTACCTGCTGCAATAGCTTATTTCTTATTATGGAAATCCAGATTTTCGGAGAATTCCGTTAAAATTCTGGATAAAGTTTTAGCAGTTATAGGGATCATTACTTTAGGATTATTTATATGCTCAAGCGAGTATTATATTTTTGCTTTTATTGTGTTCACCCACCTCCTTGTTGTAAGGTTCTGGACCAGCAAAACAGAATCCAGAGAAAACAAATACCTGGTTCTGCTAATTCTGATCATTCCTTATTGTCTGGCATTTGGTTCCCAAACCTGGTTTCATTTGCGGCTTCCTGCTTACAAATATTATTATTTCGTCCTTATATTCATATGCCTGATAAGACTGTACAAAAATATACTTTGGATTTCAGGCTACCTTCTTGCAGTTTCTTTTATGATCTATCGTTTTCCGGATACTCTTAAAACAAAAGGCTGGAAAGATTTCATATTTACGGAGCAGACAGAAAAGGTAAAAGTGAACGGCTACGATCTGTATCTGGATAAACAAAGGAAAAAAGACCTTGAAGATTTGCGTCCTTACCTGCAGAATCAGTCCAACGTAATTTATTCCAGCAATCACCTGATAGGATATCTGTATATTCTTGATGCTCATCCTCCTATCTTCTATTACTTCCCATTAAAAGATTATATGCATTATATCATTAAAAAAGTGGGGAAAACCCCGGACGATTATATTTATCTTGAAAGTAACGACTATCCTTTCAGCCCGAAAGAATTCGTACCTTTAAAATTCGTAAATCATCCTGAACAGTATAAAGTGATAAAAGCAGGTAGATTTACCTTATATCTTCCCTCTCAATATCAAAAAAAGTAAAACAAATGTGTGGAATAGCCGGAATCATAACCCATAATGCCAGAAACTATCAAAGTGAAATTCAAAGGATGACAGATGCCATCGCATATCGTGGTCCGGATTCTTCACACCATGAATTTTATGATAATGCGGCTTTAGGCCATCGCCGACTTTCGATTATAGATCTGTCTGAAAACGGAAAACAACCCATGTTTTCCAGTACAAAAAAAGAATGTATCGTGCTGAATGGCGAAATTTATGGTTATCAGGCCATAAAAGATCAGTATTCCGATTATTCTTATCACGGAAGTTCAGATACCGAAGTGGTGCTTGCCATGTATCAGAAAAAAGAGAAAAATCTGATCCATGATCTTCCGGGAATGTTTGCTTTTGCAATCTGGGATGAAGAAAAACAGGAATTGTTCTGCGCAAGAGACCGTTTCGGAGAGAAGCCATTTTATTATGCTGTCGGAAAAAACGGTGAGTTCATTTTCGCTTCCGAAATTAAAGCCATTCTTGCATCAGGATTAATAAAACCTGAGATTGATAAAGCACAGATCGCCTATTATTTAAAAAACGGTTACATTCATCCTCATAAAACCATTTACAAGAATATTTTCAACCTCAAACCTGCTCATACTCTGGTCTATAAAGAAGGAAAAATAGATATAAAACCTTACTGGACCATTCCTACCGAAACTTCCAAACTGAGTATGGATGAGAGTATTGAAAAATTTAAATATCTTTTAGATAATGCTATAAAAAAACAGATGGTAGCTGATGTTCCCGTAGGTTCTTTCCTTTCAGGAGGTTTGGATTCCAGTACCATTGTTGCCGTTGCCTCAAAATATAAAGAAAATATAAAAACATTGGTGTACGGTTACGAAAGTGGAGATCTTAACGAGATGCCTTATGCACAGGCTATTGCAGATAAATATAAAACCGATCATCATATTCTTTTAGATAAAAAACAGAAGATTTCCGAAACTTTACAGGAAGTTTACTCCTATATGGATGAGCCGCTAATGGACTCTTCCCTACTCCCTACCCATCTCATTTTCAAAGAAGCAGCTAAAGATCTTAAGGTGATCCTTTCCGGTGATGTAGGCGACGAGCTTTTTGGAGGCTATACTTTTTATAAATACAACATCAACCTTTCCCAAAAAGGCTTTTACCCGGACTATCTTTCAAAGATGATTCTTTTAGCCGGTAAATTCAGGGATATGGGTTCCGAAAGACGCATAAGGGCAGAATATCGCGACACTATAGATTACCATCAGAATAAGGTCCGGAATTACTTTACCATTTCTGAAATCAGACAACTGGGAATTACCGAGGAAATTCCAGGACAGGAATTCAGCTTTAAGCCTACTAATACAGATTTTAATGATCTGATGCGACTCGATCTGGAGAAGTATGTTCCGGCCAATATGCTATTGAAAGGCGACAGAACTTCCATGTATAATTCTGTAGAGGTAAGGATCCCTTTTCTTGATATTGATTTTGCGGAATTCTGTATTCAAATGCCATGGCAATACAAAGTTAATTCTACAGAAGATAAAATTATATTGAGAAAGGCTTATTCCAAAGCCTGGACAGAAGAAATTGCAGTCCGTAAAAAAAACGGCTTTGGAGCTTCTGTAAAAGAATGGTTCAAAGAAACTGAACTTCAGGATCTAAGTAAAGAACTTCTTGAAAATAAGGACAGCTATATCTTTAATTTTTTAGATTTTAACGAAGTGCAAAAAAAGCTTAACAGACATCATCAACATTGGAACCTGTTGATTCTTGCGCTTTGGTTTCAGAACAATAAAAATCATTTACAGTAATGAAAATAGGACTGACACAAAATGACTATCCCATTAAAAGAAATATTTTAAATAAAGTTTCTGGATGTGAATATGTTTTTTTAAGAAAGAACAACAATCTTTTTCATTCACTGTCTACCGTAAAAAAAATCTTATTAAGAAAAAAGACGGATATTGAAGGAAGGTATTTCTTTTATCAGAAACCTAAAATTGATATTCTTCACCTTTATAACGACATCAATTATTCTTCCCAGAAATGGGTGACTTCTTTTGAAACCCTGGTACCACGTTTTCCTGAAACCAAAAATGATCATCAGAAAAGCGAACCTCAGCACATTCGCAATGAGAAAACAGAAAATGCCCTCAAACAGATTGGCAAAAGGAACTGCCTGGGAATTATCTCAATTTCAAATGCAGCTGCCAATATTCAGCTGGAGCTTCTAAAAAATTACCCTGAATTTCAGGAAATCATAAAATCAAAGCTTTCAGTAATCCACCCTTCTCAGGAAATTATTCCGAGAAATTCACAGGAGATTTACCAAAACACGGAAATCTTTAATCTTATTTTCGTAGGAACACAGTTTCACCTGAAGGGAGGCCCTGAAATGATAGAGGTTTTAAAAAAATTAAGACAGAAATACAATTTCAGGCTTAGTATTGTTTCGTCATTTAAAACAGACAATTATGTAACCAAGGTAACTGAAAAAGAAGCGCTGGAAACTAAAGAAATGTTGAAAAAAGAAGACTGGATTGAAATTTTTGAAAATATCCCTAATGAAAAAGTGCTGGAACTGATTAAGCAGTCTCATATTGGTCTTTTGCCCACCTGGTCGGATACCTATGGGTTTTCTGTTCTGGAGATGCAGGCAGCCGGCGTTCCTGTGATTACGACAGATATACGTGCCTTGCCGGAAATCAATAATGAAGACTGCGGCTGGCTTATTCATCTTCCTCAAAACCGTTTGAAACAAGCCCTTTACTTTACGGATGAACAGCGTGAAGAACTAAAAAGAACCTTGAAAGTACAGCTTGAAAATATTTTGGAGAGTATTTTTACCAACCCGGAACAGCTGCCTGAAAAATCAGCCAATTCTCTGGAAAGAATCAAAAAGAATCACGATCCCCTTATGGTCAGTGAAAAATTAAAAGCCATATACAGCAAGGCATGAATATCTCTGTAATTATACCTGTTTACAATGCATCCGAGTTTTTGGGGAAAGCGGTAGATTCTGCTTTACAGTTTGAAGAAGTAAAAGAAATTGTATTGGTTGAGGATAAATCCACCGACAATTCATTAGAAGTCTGCCAAAAACTGATCTTAAAAGATTCAAGGATTCAATTATATCAACATCCGGACAAAGGAAATCATGGAGCTGGAGCCACAAGAAATTTAGGCCTTGAAAAAGCCGGCTGTGAGTTCATATCTTTTCTAGATGCTGATGATTATTATCTTCCCACTCGTTTTGATGTGGAAAAAGAAGCTTTTAAAGAACCAAAAACCGAAGGCGTTTTCGGAGCTATCGGCGTAGAATATTTATCTGAAAAAGGCAGAAAAGAGTTTCAGGATAAGTTTAAAGATGTCTCATTGACCACCGTTAATTTTCCTGCGGAAGGTGAAACTGTTTTGAAGGGATTATTAGGGCTGACTTCTCAAGTCTTTGGAACATTCTTCCATCTGAATACACTTACCCTCAGAAAATCAGTGCTGGTGAAGAACAATCTGCGCTTCAACGAAAATCTTCGTGTACATCAGGATTCCGATTTTATCATCAAACTGGCCTATCACGGTTATTTAAAATCCGGGATTATAGATAAAGCTATTGCCATAAGAGGGGTCCATGATCATAACAGGATTACAAAAATTATAAGATATTCACCGCAATATAACCAGAGACAGTTTCTTTTATGGAAATCATTACATGAATGGGCAAATTCCAATCCGTTGCCTTCAGACTGTAAAAGAAAGATTTATTTAACTTATAAATCATTTGATTTATCCTTAAAAACAGGATTAAATAAATATTTTTGTATCTTTTTAGAGGTAATCAAAAACCCTCAAATATTAAAAACACAATACCGTTTTACGTATCTTAACCGATAATAATGAAAATATCCGTAATCATTCCCGTTTATAATGCTGAAGCATATGTCTCACAGGCTGTAGAATCAGCTCTTCAGTTCGAAGAAGTATATGAAGTTGTTTTAGTTGAAGACAAGTCTCCGGATAATGCTCTTCATGTTTGCCGGGAACTCGCCGCAAAATATGACAGAATTAAGCTTTTCCAGCATCCTGACAAAGGAAATCACGGTGCGGGAGCTTCCAGAAATTTAGGAATGGAAAAAGCAACAGGAGATTTTATCGCCTTTCTGGATGCGGATGACTATTATTTGCCCAACAGATTCGATGCGGAAAGAGAGCTTTTTAAAAATCCTGATGTAGAAGGTGTGTATGGGGCAATCGGGGTAAAATATTATTCAGAAAAGGCCAGAGAACAGTACTATCCTATTTATAAAGATAAACTGGATACCGTATATAAAAAAACCAATCCCGAAGATGTTTATCAGGGACTGATAAGTTTACGCGGAACTTTCGGGCTTATTCATCTAGATACTTTAACTCTAAGGAAATCCTCACTGTCTAAAATGGACAGATTTTTCGAAACCTCTCTCCGACTTCACCAAGACTCGGAGATCGTGATAAGATTCGCTTATTACCTTAAGCTTTATACAGGTATTAATGATAAAGCTATTGCCTTAAGAGGCGTACATGAGAACAACAGAATTACTAAAGTAGATTCAGGGAAAATAAATCCTGCCAAAACGCGTGTTATGCTTTGGAGAGAATTAAATAAATGGGCTGAAAATGAGAAAACCGTTCCACAACATGTAAAAATTCACATCAATAGAATGCTTCGCAGTTTTGAGATCGCCATTGCACCGACTTTCAAAAAATGGGGAATGATTGCTAAATATCTGGTTACAGATTACCCAAGTATCCGTTCAGGCTTATTTAATATTAATTTCCGGAAAAACCTGTTTTAAGCAGGAAGCCTACAGTAACTTCCGGCATCCATCTTCACTCTTCCAGTCTTTATTCAAAACAGGATAGGATATCAGTTATTTTTTTTCTTATCCAGAAGAATAGAATCGGCTATCTGGGCAGTAAATACTTTCCCGGATTCTTTGTACATATGATTTCCGTCTGTAAAGATATATTGATCGGATTGCATAGAAAAGTCTAAGAATCTCACTCCTTTTTTTTGAGCAATTGATTCTATTCTTTTGCTAAAATCCGGAGAATATTTGTTTTCTATTTCCATAATTCCTTTAAACCCGGGAATTCTTACAATATAAACGGTTCCTTTAGTCTCAAGGTATTGAATGATGTCTTGCAGGGCATCCAGTCTGTATTGTGATATTTTTTGGGTGCTTGCAAATTCTTTGTACTGGATTATTTTACTGGCCTCTCGTTTCCTTAAATCAGCAGGATTGATATCAACCGTTACTTCCATCCAGCCATTTTTATGCAGATAGGTATTGGACCTTCCCCCTGCTTCCCTGTCTTTGTAGATATTAAACCAGCTTTTAGGATAATGCTTTAAAAGATACTCATAATTAGGTGCCATTTCATAAAAATGCATATCTGCCAATGCGGAAGTATTCTCAGTATATTCTTTAGCATCTTTTACATCTTTACCTGTAGATACATTCCAGGGATTAACAGTCAGGATGAAGATGCCATCCTTTGTATCAGGATGAAGCTTTTTCTTTACCGCTTCAAGATAGATCTGGCCGTAAGGTGACTCAGTAAGATTGAGAGAAAAATTATCAAATTTCCTGTCCTTAAATTTCCTGTCCAGAACATCCGGTACCAAAGCCTGGGAACCGCGGGAATCTCCCATAATTATATTGGAAGGTTTAGGACCTGTAAAATGTCTGTAATTATCATCCGTATTACCATCTGCATAACTTCCCAGCAACAATAGAACGGCAACAATTGCAACAATATAAAAGGATATTTTAAATAAAAACTTTTTCATATCAGAACTGTTCATAGATGAAACTACTATTACCAAATACACCGAAATATAAAATCATGAAAATAAGAAATACGTAAAAAACTCTTCTCGTAACAGGCTTAAACCTGCTGATTTCAAGACCGTGTTCTTTATCTTTATTAAGCCAGTCCATCAATATTATAATTCCTATTAATCCTAAAATTTTAATTTTTATATACTCTGGAACTGAAAAAACGGATAAACTGAAAATTCTTCTGTACATTCCCAATGCATCACTAAGTGTTGGGGCAACGAAAAGGACCAAGGCAAAACAAACCATCGTCATCGTCAGCAAAATATTTCCAAATTCCTGAAAGGTAGGAACAGTCTTTGAAAACTTTTTCTTCTTGTTCAGTTTATCTTTTAAAATCAATGGGACATAATAAAGCCCGTGCAGCAGTCCAAATAGCACAAACGTAAATCTTGGTCCATGCCAGGCTCCGATTAATATAAAGTTTAAAATAATAGCAGCAATCAGTCCCTTCTTTTCATAATCTCTGAACTGAATGACCAAGGGAGTAAAAACATATTCCGTTAACCAGGAAGTGAGTGAAATATGCCATTTTCTCCAATATTCAGCAATATTCTGTGCAAATAGCGGAAAGGCAAAGTTTTTCGTGATCTTGAATCCCAAAAGCTTGGCAAAGCCAATTGCCATATCAGAATATCCGGAAAAATCCGCATACATCTCAAAAAGGAATAAAATCATTCCATAAGCAACAGTACTGCCTGAAAGATGATCATAGTTCTGAAATATTTCCTGAGTAATGGGGCTGATACTGTTAGCAACAACTAATTTTTTAAATGCCCCCAAAAGAATCTGCCGGGCAGCATCTGAACCGTTTTCTAATGTAAAAACCCTTTCTTTCTTCAGTTGTGGTAATAGCAAACCGGCCTTATCAATAGGTCCGGAAGTCATACTCGGAAAAAAAGCGATATAATTAAAAAATGCAAGCACATCTGTCTCTGCCTTCAATTTATTATTCTTGATATCAAGCAGATAGCTTATCATCCTAAAGGTATAAAAACTGATTCCCAAAGGAAGAATTATTGTTAAAGTAAGTGTACTTTTAATATTGAACAGCTGTGCAAAAGAATCTATGAAAAAATTAAAATATTTAAAGTAAAACAGGGTTCCAATGGAGAAAAGAAGCCCAAGATTAACTAAAAATTTCTTTCTTCCAGGAGTTTTACTCTCAGAGATTTTTAATCCCAAATAATAACTAACCCCAGAGCTTATGATCAAAAGTATTAAAAACCTCCAGTCCCAATTTGCATAAAATACATAGCTGGCCAATAATAAAAATATATTCTGAGCTTTAAGCTTTTTACCTAAAACCCACCAATACACAGCAAATACAACTGAGAAAAAAAGGATGAATACTAATGATGTAAACTGCATTAGTTACTGTTTAAAAGTTCAACAATTCCATAAGAAAGCATCAGGAAAGCCACTTTCCGGTTATTAAAAAGAATAGCTTCTTTAGGAGGAGAAATAAGCATGCCTCCGTTTTGGGTAAGATGTTCTATTGTTTTTTCAATATCTTCAACTTCATAGCAGATATGGTAATATGAAATTCTCTTTTTCAAAAGATTTTCTACAGGTTTTCCGGAAACCAACTCAATGTTTAAACCATCTTCCACGGTTACCATGCAAAGCTCCGCTTGCTGATTGACATCAAAAACCACAGGAGTTTCTTCAATAATTTTATGGAGCGTTCGTATATTCTGGAGTTCTGCCTGTATATCTTTACAGGCAACTCCAACATGATGAAATTTCATTATAGTTTTGAAGCTATAGAATCAGCCATTTCACCTACATTATTCCATCCCTGAATTTCAGAAGAGGTAAAACGGATTCCAAAAGCTTTTTCCACCGCAACAATTAACTGAATGTGGGAAAGGGAATCCCATTCTTCAACATCTTCGGCTGTAGTTTCTGCGTTTAATACAATATCTTCATTATCCAATTCGTCACGGAAGACATTGGTAAGCTTAGACAAAATTTCGTTCTTATCCATGTTTTATTTAATTTTTATTAATAATATATACTTCTTTTGACTGATATTCGTCGACATTTAGAATCCACTGTCCATTATGCTCGGTAAATCCTAATCTTTCATAATGATCTTTTACCATCTGGTTTTTTGCCGTAGGAAGATATTCTCCCACAACCTTTTTAAATCCATGTTTTCTTGCGGTTTCCACAATAGTATTGAGCGTAAAATCTTCCATTCCTCTCTTCAATACACGGCAGCTCATCAGCCACGTATCTATAAAAAGGGTTTCCGGATCTTTCTTTTCCAAAACAATTACACAGATCAATCCATTATCGCCATATTTATCTTCCAGTGTGAAGGAAATAGTGTAATGATTCCCGGAATTGATCAAGCTGTCGATATCCTGTTCCGTGTATCTCACCGTTCTTAAATTAAACTGATTGGAACGCTGTGTCAGCTGTGAAACTCTAGGTTTTGAAAAGCTGTTGAAAGATTTCACATCTGAAACCATATTCATGCTTTTCAGAAAATCTTTCACATTGGTAAAGCTGTCCAGATCAACTGCTCTCTGTGCTTCAACCTGGTATTGTTTGGTCCGTTCCGCATCATTCTCCGAGAAGCTGGATGTTTCAAAAAGGTTCAGTCCGTATAAATATTCCAGATATTCTGCCGGATCTTCAGGCAATTCGGGAACGCAGACTTCAGGAAGGTTTTCGCGTACGATATTTCTTTCAAACGGATTGTCATCAAGAAACACCATGGAATCAAATCCGATATTAAGAATACTTTGGATTTTCCTGATATTATCCGCTTTATTGTCCCAATTAGCCACAAAAACAGCAATATCATCCAGTTTAAGGACCATATCGGGATGCTTTTCAAAAGGCTCTTTAGCTTTATCTTCATCATTCTTGCTGCAAACAGCCAGGATTACACCTCTTCTCTGAAGTGCTTTGATCCAGTACTGAAACTCAGTGAATGCTTTTCCTATCCCCAAACTTCCTATCTGAATATTTTCCAGGCCGTCATCACCAATAATTCCGCCCCATGTGGTATTGTCCAGATCCAGAATCAGACATTTCTTAAACTTTCCTTCAAGAGAGGAAATAATATTGTTAATATGATGGGCAACAATTGGAAGGGCATCCAGGGAAAGTACCATTTCTGTGTTCACATAAATGTTCGGAGAGAACATAAAATCTCTTCCCCACTTATTCTGGATCGAAAGTAGATCTGCAATAAAAAAATTATCATTCTTGATCGCCAGTTCCGCCGAAAGCAAGTAATTGAGTTTATTCAGCTGGAAAACAAAGGATGACTCTACCTTATTGGAAAAGTTACCAAAGATCTGATTATTGATCGCCGGAAAATTACAGTAAATTACCCTGCTTTTGGTTCTGTTCTGAATCGTGCGGTAAAGATCCTCAATATAAGAAATCTTGGTTTCCGCAAAAGCAGTCTGTGTATTGTAGGACTTATAATATTGGTTCAATAATTTATGAGAAGACTCAAAGATGATCGTATAATCTGCGTTGAACTCATAATATTCCGAAGTAGGATCTAAGATCTGCCGTGAAATCTGACCGAAATCAGCTTCAAAAATTTCAAGTTCAAAGCCTTCGTTCATAGCGGTCCCTTTCAAAGCAACATTGAGAAACTGTGTAGCAGTATCACCCAGTAATGCCACCTTGATCTTTTTA
Source organism: Chryseobacterium sp. CCNWLW53 (assembly GCF_037083525.1). NCBI lineage: Bacteria > Pseudomonadati > Bacteroidota > Flavobacteriia > Flavobacteriales > Weeksellaceae > Chryseobacterium > Chryseobacterium sp. CCNWLW53. The sequence continues at coordinate 331,710 of NZ_JBAOJR010000001.1, forward strand.
AGATGTGGGATATCTCTTCGGAGGCCTTTTTTCAGTTCTGAAAACGTTTTGTACATGAATTCTTTTATTTTATTAAAAATATGAATGTACCAGTTCTCAATGCTGCCAGTTCCGTATTATTTCTTTTAAAGGCTTCCGGATCTTTAGTGTGTCTGTATTCTCTACATGCTTTGGGAACATTCGTATTTTTTTTCATTGTGTTTGTTTTGCTGCAAAAATAAAGATTTTATCTGAGATTTAATTTTTTAAGATAATCTCTAAGTGGTTTTTCAATAAATTGATAGAACAGCATCGAGGTAATGATAAGTACAGCCAGATAAATCCAGAACACACTGTTAATATCAAATTTATAATTTTGTCGTTTCAGAATTTCCCTCAGGATATACAGAATAGGGATATGGGTAATATATACCGCATAACTCGCTTCACCCAAATATTCCAATGGCTTTAACGCCAAAATTTTTGTCACCAGCCCGTTATTCCAGGAAATTAAAAGAATCAGCGGAATAAAAAGCACTGCCATAAGTCCGTTATGATAAAAAAGAGGAACAAAGATGAGTGAAAGCATTACAGATGCAAAGACCAGAATTACAGGAATATCATAATTTTTCTGCTTAAAATTATTCACAAAGAATAATCCGGCAAGGTTTCCCACCAAAAATTCACTTACATGCATCAGCGGGAAATAATATAGAAATTCATGGCTTTCCGTATGTGGACCTTTGTAGGATGGTGAAGCTTCATAGAGATGGGAGAATACCTGAGTAATAATCCACAGCACAATACCTGCCACCCAGATGCTTTTATTTTTTTTGGAGTAAAAATAATTATACAGCACCGGGAAAATCAGATAAAAAAGAAATTCCACAGAAATAGACCATCCCGGAAAATTCAGGATCATTGCCTTACCCGGAATCCAGCTCTGCAGCCCGAACAGATATAAAAAAACATTGATAATGCTGAAATTTGAATATCTGGTGACCAGGTAGAGCAGCAGTCCCACTACATATAACGGATAGATCCTTGCAAACCTGTTTTTATAATATTCAATATAGTCTATTTTTTCTTTTTTATGATAGGCTACGATCATAATAAATCCAGAAAGAATAAAAAAGTAGCTTACCCCAACATTCGCCTTTAAAAAGATATTTGAAATATAATCTGTTTTATAAACAAACATATCTTTATTAAAATGAGAAATAACTATAGCTATAGCTGCAAGGAATCTGGTAAAGGTAATCTGGCTTATCTTCATTCACAAGAACTGTTCAACAGTTTTATAATAATATTAGTTAGGGATAAAAATATTAGAAGACCTTTAAACACTTTCCCGCCCGTCATGAAAATACGGCCGGACATCCCGAACAATTAATCTTCTCTAAAACTATTTGACAAAAACCCCGATATACTTCCCTTCATATTCCACTACCGTTGTTTCTATACTGTTTTTTTCACAGAAATCCTGGTAAGCAGAATTGTCACCAATATCGTCACTGATGAAAACGCCTCCTTTTTTCAGATGCTTATACAGCTCATCATAGGCCCACATTCTCCCGTTGTAACTCTTATCAGAATCGTAATGAAGGACATCAAAAACTGAGTTTTCAGCAAAAATCTTAGGCAGCGATTCTTTATCTGCAAAACGGAATAATTTCCAATTTTTTTTAAGGTTTTGCGGCACCACGTAGCCTACATATTGATCTCCATCCTGTGCCAGGTATGGCATATCCGAACTATACAGTGTTCCGTCTCTTTTTGTAAGAGACAGAAGTGAGGCCAGCGATGACCATCCATATGCTACACCTGTTTCCACGACATGCTTTGCATTGGAAAATTCACATGCATAATACATCAGCTCCAAAGCACCGGGACCACCCATTTTTACAGGACATGCCTTTTCCTTTTGTTCTGCAGTTTTTAATACTTCTGCATAATCTTTACGAAAAGCATCTATATCAAACCCAAACAATTTTGAAACAGCCTCTGCCTGGGAAACAGCTTTTCCGGCAGCCCAGGAATTTGTTTTTTCCTTTCCTTTGAAAGCATTGCCTCTGTTGACTGTATTTTTAATTATTTTCCGGCCCAGTTCCGGATAAAGATCGGGTCTTTTCAAATACCCTATAAATGTCTTGAGAACCCTTGTTATTTCACTCACTGTGTTGTATTTAATACCGCAAAAATAAATATTTTTTTCTCAATTATGTAAAAACAGATTATATTTGTGAGGCCCAAGTGAAATAAAAAAATTAAAAACTCCTGTATGTTCTACAATTTTTTCGAAAAAATATACAGAAGGCAGCAGCTTTCTATTCTGAAAAAAAACCCTAAAGTATTTTTTGAAAATATCAGATTGGGCGTGGGTGGACGCTTTATCCTGGATAAGGATATAAAAAGCATGAGCATCGGAAAGTCTGTGGAATTCAGAAATTACACTTGTATCCTGATGATGAAAGATGCCAACTTAGAAATAGGTGACCATTTTTTTATGAATAACTTCTGCTCAATCAACTGCCTTGAACATATTTCAATTGGTGAAAATACATTGTTTGGTGAAAATGTCAGACTTTATGATCATAACCATACCTATGACACTTCTCCTACCTTCAAGCTCCATTCTTCTAAATTTACTAAAGCTCCCATAAAAATAGGCAGCAACTGCTGGCTGGGAAGTAATGTTACAGTACTGAAAGGTGTTACAATAGGTGACAACTGCATTATCGGAGCAGGATGTACCATATTCAAAGATGTTCCTGCCAATACGCAGGTTGTTAACAAGCAGGATTTAGTATTCAATTCCCTTTAAATTCAGATGAAATTCTCAATACTTATTGCCCATTACAATAATGCTATGCTGTTCAAAGACTGTTACAGCTCATTACTTGCCCAGACCTACAAAAATTGGGAAGCCATCATTCTGGATGACGCCTCGTCTGATGAAGAAAAGACACAGATAAAAGCCATCATTGCCGGTGACGAACGGTTTAAATTCTTCGAAAATGAACAAAATTCCGGCGTGGGAGTTACCAAAAGTAAACTTATTGATCTTGCTTCGGGAGACATCTGCGGCTTTGTAGACCCTGACGATGCTATTCTTCCTCATGCTATTGAAAAGGCAGTAAATGTATTCGTGCAGAAAAAGAACGTAGTATTGGCCTATTCGCGGTTTATGAGCTGTGATAAGGATCTGAAGCCTATCGCTCCGTTTAAATCTGCCATGCAGGTTCAGAATAAAGATCCGTATTTTTTTAATTATCCTATTCAGATTGCTCATTTTGTGACGTTCAGAAAAGATATTTATGAACAGACTGAGAAAATGAATGCTGCGCTGAAAATCTCTGAGGATCAGGATCTCTATTTAAAGATGTATGAAAAAGGCGATGTTTATTTTATCGACGACACCAATTATCTTTACAGAACCCATACAGGCGGAATTTCACAAAACGAGAATAAAGCAAAATCTTACGAATATTTTGCCCAGGTGGTTTTCAATGCGATGAAACGAAGGAATATTAAAAGCATAAACGGAATGAAAATTCCGGAAACCTATACCGGACAGCAGGAAATTTTCAAACTATTGGAATACCAGAATTCGGTTCCATATAGGATAAAAAGAAAAATCTCTATTACTTTACAAAAACTTTTCAGGTAATGCCAGCAGAAAATCATAAAATAAAAGTCCTTTTCAGACACCGTTCCATGGAAATGGGCGGCGTGGAAAAAGTAATCCTCAGTATTCTTAATAATCTCAGTCCTGAAAAATTTGATATAACCGTATGTCTGAATCTGAATCAGGGTGAGCTAAGGGATGAATTCCCTAAACATGTTAAAAAGGTATATTTTGCTGACGGAAAAGAAGATTTATCCAAAAATCCTTTGATCCAAAAAATCCAATTGATTCGCAGAAGGTTAAAACTTTCCCGCGCACTGAAAAGCCATACAATCTCTGACCGTCTTTTAGGAAACAAAAAATTCGATATAGAGATCGCTCCTACTTATTCAGCATTTTCATCTGTTATCAATTCCAGCAACAAAGCCTCTAAGAAATTAGGATGGTTTCACTCTGAAATTAATCTACCTAAATTACAGCCGCTGGTTCCTGATATTCTGGATAATTTCTCACAGTTTGACCATATGATTTACTGTTCACAGAAAATCAAAGATCTGATGCATACCTATTATCCGGAACTGAAGTATCCTGAAGAAAGTGTAGTGATCAATGCCATTCCTATTGACGAAATCAAGAGAAAAGCACAGGAAAAAATAGAACCTCTTCCTCAGGGCCCTGTTTTTGTTTCCGTAGGACGTCTTCACGACAGAAAAGGATACCATAAACTTATTGATGCCCACAAAAGATTAATTGATGAAGGCTACCATCATAATATTATCGTTATAGGCAGCGGTGAAGAAATGAAAAACCTTACCGAGCAGATCCGGATAAATAATGTTCAGGATACGTTTATTTTGAGTGGTAATAAGATGAATCCCTATCCTTATGTGAAAAATGCAGACTATTTTATTCTGCCTTCCGAATCCGAAGCCTGGCCGCTGGTAATCGCTGAAGCTTTAATCCTTCAGAAACCTATTATTGCTACCGATACAGGAGATGTAGGAGTGATGATCAAAGACCGAGAAACCGGTTACCTCATCAATTATGAAACGAATGAGATGTATGCTGCCATGAAGACTTTTCTTACAGATCCGGAGCTTATTGCCAGGATCAGAAAAAACCTGGAAACCATAGAAGACCAGTTTGACAATCAGAAAATCTTTAGTGCAGTGGAAGGAATTCTTGAAGATCTCTACAAAAAAAATTAATGGGCGGAATATCCTCCGTCCACAACAAGATTCGAGCCTGTAATCCATTTTGAGGCATCCGAAAGCAGGAAAATACAGGCGTTGGCTACATCTTCAGGCTGCCCTATTCCCAACGGATGTTTTTTAATGATCTCTTCTGCAGCTTCCTCACCAACGTTTTCAAACATTTTTTCGAGCAACGGAGTATTTACCATAGCCGGGCTTATGCTGTTCACCCTTATTCCACTTCTTGAAAGCTCCATAGCCATGGACCGGGCGCCTGCGATCACGGCACCTTTACTTGCTGAATAAGCTGATTTTCCTATTTCGCCCACCATTCCTGCTACTGAAGAAATGAAGACAAAACTGGCAACTTCACTTTTATATTTTTTGAGGGATAAAATTTTGGCAATTTCAAAACCAGATATGGCATTGACTGCAAAAATATCTGCATAAAGCTGGGGAGTATGTTTTTTCAGAGGAAGTGTTTTTTCTATCCCCGCACAGTGGATGAATCCTGAGATTTTACCTAAAACCGATACTTTTTCAGCGATCAGTTCTTCAAGATTTTCAGCTCTGGTAATATCTGCAATAATGGTTTCAGCTTTGCTATCCGGAGCCAGCAGAGATACTGTTTTCTGCAGCTCTTCTTCGTTTCTGGCAATAAGGATAAGATCTGCTCCACTCTTGCTACATTCTACAGAACAGCTTCTCCCGATACCGGAAGAAGCTCCTGTAATAAGAATTATTTTGTCTTTTAAAGAAAACTGATTCACTAATCTTCGAAGTTTTCTTTACCGATAATATTCATAAGATCAGAAACAGTTTCTATATCTTTAAAATAATTTGAATCAATTTTCTTATCGAAACTCTCATCAACAAATGCAATTACAGAAAGCAGGCTGATGGAATCATAGCTTTCCAGCTGTTTTAAGTTTGTTTCGATTGTTAATGTTTCCTTTTCTTCTAATTCTTCTTGCAATTTCTCTAAAAAAACGGATGTCTTCATATATTTTATTTTACTACATTATATTCTATTTCAAATTTCCAGCACGGTTGCTCCCCAGGAATATCCTACTCCAAAACCTGCCATCAATACCCTGTCTCCTTTTTTCAGCATTCCCTTTTCCATCATATCTTTCAGGGCAATTGGAATGGTTGCCGAAACAGTATTTCCAGTGTTTTCCATATCGATATAAAACTTTTCTGCCGGTATTTTAGTTTTCTTCCTTAAATAATTCAGCATAAAAGAATTGGCCTGATGGAAAACAAAATGATCAATATCTTCCATCGTCAGCCCATTTGTTTCCAAAGTTTCCTTTACCAGTCCCGGAATATTTTCGATGGTAAAATTAAAAATTTCGGGTCCGTTCATGTAAAGATTCTCCGGATCAAAATCATTTTCAGGATTAAGCTCAAAATCTTTTTTGAAAGCTCCTTTCTTTACAATAAGATTTTCGGCACCACTCCCGTCTGTACCCAGGCAGAACTGATAATCCTTAGCATTTTCATCCTTCTCTACAATTACAGAAGCTGATGCGTCCCCGAATATGCTTCGGTTGGCTTTATCTTTTGGATTGATATGCTTTGTATAGGTTTCTGATGTGATCAGTAAAATACTTTTCGCAATACCGGCTGCTACCAATCCTTTAGCAAAAGCCAGTCCATAAATGAATCCGGAGCACCCAAGATTAAAATCCATTGCTCCGATATTCCTTCTAAGGCCCAGTCTATCCTGAAGAATACAGGCGGTAGTGGGAAGAAAATAATCCGGACTCTGGGTACAAAAGAGAATAAAATCGACCTTATTCCTGTCATAGTTCGCGAAAAGTTTTTCTGAAGATTTTACAGCAAGCTCAAGAACAGTTTCGTTGTCTGAAGAAATATGGCGCTGTCTGATCCCTATTTTTTCATGAATTCTATCAGAGCTCCAGTCAGGAAATTCTTTCTCAAGATCCTCGTTGGTCAGAACCTTGGCGGGCAAATAATATTCTATTTTGGAAACTTTTATCATAGAAATTCTTTTTCTTTGTAAAAATAAAAAACAAATTCACAATAATGATGCTCCTATTTAGAATCATATTGAAAATCCGTTCCCTGTATGAAGACTTAGTGAAAAATGCTGCTATAAAAGTAGCCATTCATCGAGGAATGAAAGTTGGTGACAATCTGTATGTTCAAGGTATTCCAAACTTTGGCTCAGAATGTTTTCTTATAGAAATGGGTGATAATGTAACGATTGCAGAAGGTGTTTCTTTCATCAATCACGGTGGAGATGGCCGGGTAACCAAAAGAATTGAGAAATATAAAAACGGGAGAACTTTCGGAAGAATAAAAATTGGCAACAATACTTTTATTGGAAAAGGCACTATTCTTTTACCCGGGGTTTCTATCGGAAGCAATTGTATTGTAGGTTCATTAAGTGTTGTCAGCAGTTCCATTCCTGATAATTCAGTGTATGCAGGAGCTCCTGCAAAATTTATCTGTACCATTGAGCAGTATGGCGAAAAATTATTAGACAACAACACGGTTTACCCTTTAGAGCTGGAAGCTGACCGATCTGCTTTAGAAAAATACCTCATCAAAAATCTCCCTCACAATTATAAACCCGTAAAAAAATAAATGTCACAAAAAAAGAAAGTTCTTATTCGTATAGGCTCTCTCCGGCATGGCGGTGCAGAAAAAGTTCTCATCAACTTTCTCAAAAACCTTCCTGAAGATAAGTATGAAATAGACCTGCTGATCAATCTTTATACAGGAATGTATATCAAGGAGGTTCCGTCATGGGTCAATCTGCAATATCTTCTTAAGGGTGAGATGATTACCACCAACAGACCTCACGAAATCCCTGTAAAAGCATTCAGAGTGCTTTATCAGAAGCTATTTCTTTGGTTTCCGACTCTTCTTTACCGGTTTATTCTGAAAAATAAAAAGTACGACGTAGAAATAGCAGCTATTCACGGAATGTACAGAGAACTTCTTTCCAGTCCTCAAAAGGATTCAAAAAAAATTATCTGGATACAGAACGACATTTTTAATCTGAAAGAATATACGCCGGATGTGATCAGACAGCTTTTCCGCTTTGACAGGATACTGGTTATTTCCAATAAACTGAAAGAGGAAATGCAGAAGGTGGCAAAAACTGATATGGAAAAGCAGGCGGTTATTAAAATTTATAACCCGATAGATAAAGATGATACTCTCAACAAGGCAAATACGGCAATTGATGATTATCCTTTTTCCAGTAGTCTTCCTACTTTTATCACCATTGGGACGGTTTATCCGCAGAAAGGCTACGACAGGCTTCTGGAAGTGCATAAAAAACTGATCGACGAGGGACTGAAACACCAGATCATCATTATTGGTGATGGTTTTGATTTTGAGAATATTCAGACCAAGCTTAACCAATTGGGTCTTCAGGAAACTGTAAAAATGCTAGGCTTCAGAAGTAATCCTTACCCTTATCTGAAAAGGGCTGATTTTTATGTGATGTCTTCAAGACATGAAGGTTTCCCTACCATTATCGCGGAAGCTTTGATTTTGAACAAACCAATTGTCTCTACAGATGTTTCAGGAATAAAAGATCTTCTCCAAGAAGGAAAATTGGGTGTCATTATTCCAAATTCAGAGGATGGAATTTATGAGGGGATGAAGAAGCTTCTTACCAACCATGAGCTTGCAGCTCACTATGAAAAAGAAATTGCAATGACTGATCTGCCTTTTGTACTGCAGAAATCTGTGGCACAGCTTCAGGAAATCATTGATGAATTATAAAAAAACTTAAAATGGATTATACTATCATACAAAAGGATTTTTACAGGGAAAGCGGAAAATGGCTCTCTTCATTTGAGATCTTGAAAAAATGTATCAATCCGAATCTGCATTTTATTTATATCCTAAGAAAAGCTCAGAAATATAATAAAAAGCCTGTTTTAGGAATATTCTGGAAGTTTGTCCTCAGACATTATCAAATAAAATACGGCTATCAGATTTATCCCGAAACGGAAATTGGAGAAGGGTTTTACTTAGGCCACTGGGGAAGCTTAGTGATCAATCCTAAAGCTAAAATCGGGAAAAACTGCAATATTGCGCAAGGCGTTACGATCGGCCAACAAAACAGAGGTAAGCTTCAAGGTTTCCCTACAATTTGTGATGAAGTATGGATAGGAGCCAATGCCGTAATTGTAGGTGGAATTACTATCGGAAACAATGTTTTAATTGCACCCAATTCGTATGTTAATTTTGATGTTCCTGCCAATTCTGTGGTAGTTGGAAATCCCGGAACAATTTACCCGACAGAAAGTGCTACAGAAGCTTATATCAATAATAAAATATAAAAAATCCTTGTTATAAATTTATAAATCTATATAACATTTTCCTTAAAAATTAATTTCCCTATTGTAGGGAAATATTTTTTTATCGACTTTTGTTAAAAAGTTTTTATGATTTGAGCAAGCTTAAAATTTTAAATTCTTTTTCAAAAAAACACAATATAACTTTAAAACACAACAACATGGAAAAAAATTCACTTTCTAAGCATGGCGCAGTTTTCTATATTGCCCCATTTTTATCATTCCTGAAACCTGTTTTCACGAGTCTGATTTAAATCACCAACCTAGTCTTTATATAAAAAACGGTAAATATTTTATTTATTGCAAAGCTCCATTTACCAATAATCAGGTTGGGATTGGAATATTGCAGTTTTTAGTTATTCACTACAGCTTATTAAGCCTAGTATCCTATTTCGCACAAAAACACTTTTAATTTTATACGTATGAAAAAAAAATCGACACTAAAGATTTTTGCTGCAGTATTTTGTATTGCATCGTCTCATGCTTTCCCGAGGGCAATTCCCGTCCCCGGACATCATGAGACCAGTATTGGATTCAAATACAGGGCACCTCTCCCACCGAGTGTCTATGATCTGGATCCTCTTATCGTCATTCCACAAAATGTGAATGAAAAGGGGTTAGTGGTTATTAAAGGAAACTTCCAGAAACCCAATACCGCCGGAGATGTAAAAGTTACCATCAAGTACAAAGACGCCCAAAACAACTGGGTCTCTTTATGGTGTAAGACTTTTGCCGGCAACTATGAATATAATGAAGAGCTTACAGCCAATTTTGAATTACCTCAATCGGCTTTGAATACGCACTCCGTTAAGGTTGAATTAAGCTCAGACGCCACCATTACCAACTGGCAGTCCGTCGTTTGGGACAAAACCGTTAGCCATTACAAACAATCGAATTATGCTTACGCCAACTGCGACCTGGATGAAAACCAATACACTATTCTATTCACGCCTAAAAAAAACGGAACGGTTTTATACAACTCCAACGGAACCGTTTCGGGAGTAAAAGACAGGGTGACTTCCCAGCATTTGGCAAGAAAACTGGATGATATTGTTTTATCTTTCCAGGGAAATGCAGCATTGGATAATGCCAACGCTAATTCACCGGTTGTTAATATTACAAACCCTAATAATCTTGCTACTATTGCAAGTTCCCAAAAATATATTTATCAGAATAGTGATACAAGTCCCTTTGAGTTCTCTTATCACGATCCTGTTTATATGTTTGCAGGAAAATTTTCTAATGAAAGTTTCTTTATTAACTTCAGTAACTGGTTCTTACCTCCGGAAGAAGGAGGAGAAGACTGGGGAAGAGGATATTTAGACTTTACCAATCCCAATTCTCTTCTTAACAGATACTACAACCTTTATAATTACATCAATGAAAAGCTGGGTGATGTTTTCGCCAATCAGCAGCCGGTAGTTATTGTAATCAGTAAGATCACAGGACTAAGAGTTTATAAAGCTAATGGACAATACGTTTCCCTTACTGCCATAAGCAATTATAATACTACTGATGATTTTGGCTACCCTCCGCTTAATAACAAACAAAGAGGGCCGGGTTCTGAGAATTTTTCATTAAGTAATACTTCCCAGGCTTCGCTGTATGGTGTTGGAGCTATTAGAAACCGAAAAGTGATCACTGGCTGGAATGGTCCGTCCAGACCTTTGATGGATATAGAAAGTGAGATCAACAAATTTATAAAATATGTAGGAATTTTCGGAAATCCAACCACGGAGGATTGTCCTGTTACCTGCTTTACTATAAATGCCGGCGCTCAATCTGATTATGCAGACTGGACCAAAGCTCCGAACAGTTATATCTTCACAGGTAAGGATCCAAAAAACAATACTAATGTGGACGGTCTTTATATTCCTGTGAAAAAAGCTCACGAAATGTGGTCCAAAGGTGGAGATTTTATGAAGGATGACAGTGGCAACTATACACCTATTCCTGAGCAGGGACTTGCAAAGGCAGGACTGTATTGGGAAGATGAACCAGGACTTATAAAATCCGTTGCTTTAGAAGGGACAGGAGAAAATGCCAGGATCAAGGTAATGGTCAACAAAGTAAAAGAAGGTAATGCAGTAATATCATACAAAGTAAATGACAAAATCTACTGGTCATGGCACGTATGGGTTACCGATGATCCGGGAATCAATGGAAGTACCTACCATCATGGTTTTGAAAAGAATAAAGATGGAAATACCGTGACGAACTGGAAATGGATGGACAGAAACCTGGGTGCTACCAATGCAAGTTTCGTTGGAAACGACTGGCATAAATCCGCCGGACTTCAGTATCAGTGGGGAAGAAAAGACCCGTTCCCGCCATTCGGACTTAAAGACTTAAGCCTGTATCCTATTAATGGAGAGATCAATTTAAATTATAATGATCCGGCATTCCAGTCTAAATTCATAAAAGTAAGAGGTAATAAATATTCTACCCAAATCAATACAGGGACAGATACGCCAAACGGAAACATCCGGTTTTCCATTCAAAACCCGATCAGCTTTATTGCAACACCAATTTTTGTTGCTACAAAAGACCAGACATTATCAAATGATGGTGAAGACTTTTTAAAACAGAACGGTGATAACAGCTGGACATCAGTAGGAATTACTACATGGTTCTCGAAACAAAAATATAAGAAATATGAACCTCCTTACCGTGAAAATATAATCGCGTGGGATCTTTGGGGAGATACACGTCAGGGTAACTATTCCGATATAGACGATGCTGTTGTTGGGGAAGCCAGTACCAGATACGCATTGAAATCATCATATGACCCATGTCCGTGTAACTGGAGAGTCCCTTCAAGTTATTTTTCAGGAGGAAGAAATTCCGGAACTCCAATGCCGGATGAAAACAGATACAGCCCTTGGGGAAAACATACCGGAAATACCGTTAACCCGGAATTCAATGCTACTACATTAAATGCAGACTATCCGGGCATAAAGGTTTATCCTCAGTTTGGATTCGATTTTTCAGGGGTTTCAGGAATGAATCTGGGCAAATTCCCTATTAATGGAAATTATGAATCATACCCAAATGGAACAGGTCCATTAAAATACGGAACTGGATGGATCACACCGGTTCTTAATTTCCAGGATCAGAGTGCTGATGGAGGTTTATTAACTTCTACATTCATGACTGCCTCTGAAGTTATCAATGGCGTACGTTATCCTTCATTCGGAGCTGCCGGACTGGCTTTAATATCAGATCCTTTGAGCGGATCCAAGCCAAGACCGGGATGGCATAGATTCTCAAGCAGTGCTTATACAGGCAGTGGTGGTGTTCGTTGTATTTATGACCCTAACGCCGCCTCTATGTCGCAGGAATTTGACACTCAATATGTTTATTCAGGAAGCGAGATTTATTCTACTGAAACTTTAAAATCATGGACCAAACTTCCAAACAGTTATGTAGAATATACCAATTCTGACCTGGTAACACCCAATCCAAACGGAAATAATATAGATCCAAACAGGGATAATGACAGGATTATTGATATCCCTTTAAGAAAGGCATATGCAATGTATAAACTCCATTTAAGTACGGACTTCTCTTTCCCGGCAGACGGCACGAAAACCTCATCCGTAGTTTGGACCACCAATACGAGTCTGATCAAAACAATGGAAATTATAGGTGGAGACGGCCCTATAGAGAGCGCCATATTAAGAGTTACCTTAAATTCAAAAACATATGGTAATGCTGTTGTTGCGTTCCACATGGGTAGTGGAACCTGGTCAGCAAACAAGCATAATGATCCGGTATTATGGAGCTGGCATATATGGGCACCAAGATCTATAATCACAAAGTATGATGTAGATCCTGAAAACGCTGGGAATGGAGGGGTTATTCCTGCTAACGAGCAGTTTGTAGATCCGATGACCAGTGCAGGTGTACCTATGAAAACGACCTTTATGGACAGGGATCTCGGAGCCAAAGATAAGCTGGTGAATGAGCATATTTATGAACCTTCCGGTTCTGTATTTGCATCAGGTCTGGCTGCTCCTACTACAGCTAGCTTTCCAACAGGAAATCCTGCCGTACTAGCCAGATTAGCTCAAATAAGTGAAAGTGGAGGTTTACACTATCAATGGGGCAGAAAAGATCCATTGCCAGTGTTTTACAATCCGGGACCGTCTTATTATAACTATGGGACCAATTACGCTGCATATAATGTATTCAGACAAAATAACCCTGCCAATGCTACTACCGGGGCAATACCTTATACAGCTAATATGCCTGAATCAGATTATTTAACTTCTTATACTCAGGCTTATCCTACCTATTCAGCTGCCGCTAATGTTTCCACATCCGATTCAAAAGCAGATAAACTGAAGAAAATAGTAAAGTATTCTGTTAACAACCCACTAAATTATCTATATCAAACCGATACAGCAAAATTAGACTGGGTTTCTGATGAGAATGGAAACATGCCGGAAAGATGGGGGCATGCTACCGAAAAATCTGCATACGATCCATGTCCTGCAGGCTGGAGAATAGTAGATCTTGAAAGCGTTTCCACTGGAATTATCCTTGGTAATTTTATTTCAAAAGGAAATACACCTTGGTTCTATAATAAGCAATTTAATACTGCTTATGGTGTAGATCCGGGAGATATCAATGCACTGGTGAAATATGAAAATTATGACCCGGCTAAATATAACTATATTGGCGGTACTCTATATGCCTATTATTCAGGAAAAGGGGCCGTAGCTTATGGATATATATTAAACAGACCGGAATACAATATAGGTTTATTTCCTAATACGGGTATAAGAGGTTTTAACGGAGGTAATGCGATGAGCGATTATCTTAATGGCACCTCAGGTTTAAAGGCTTTCCAGTATTCTGGTATCTGGACATCCGCCAGCCAAGGTAGTGGTGGAAGCTCTTTAGGGATGCTATTTAAAACAACTTCCAATCCTTATTATTTCTTAACGCCAACATTCGGTTTCCGCCCTCAGGCAGCTATGTCCTGCCGTTGTGCTGAAATTAAATACGATGCCAATGGAAATGAAATAGGAAGGTATGAACCGTTCACCATCCCAGTTGCGCCAAATGCTTTAGCTAAGGCAAACAATGTTCTTGCAAAATCAGTGATCGAGGAAAAAGTAGCTCAGAACAAACTTGAGTTCTTCCCGAATCCTGTGAAGAATATGCTGTATATCAAAGGAAATGATATCGCTAAAGAATATTATTATCAGATTTACAACCTATCCGGTCAGCTGGTAAAATCAGGTAAGTTTGAAAACGAAAGAACAGATCTTTCATCTTTAATATCCGGAATTTATTTAGTAAGAATCAATAATTCTGAAACAATAGTGAAAATTATTAAACAATAACAAATAACAACTGTTTAAAATTTGAACCGCCTCAAAAATGAGGCGGTTTTTTTATAGAATTAAGAATATTTTAATCCTCAATTTTAATTTTTATCATTTATAGTTTGTAATTTTATCAAAGTTTCTTGAAGTGTGAATAATCATTTTTTCTAAAGAAATTGTATGGAAACGCCATGTAGCAGCCATTTTAAACATGATTTTAAGCATATTTTAATATTAAATTTTGTTAAAAGTAGCTGCTATTTCGGCAAAAATTATATTTTTGCATAATTATTGATTTAATCTATTGAATTTGAAAATAATTTAAACGAAATAAATAATTATAAACCTTTTTTAATTTTTAAAATTATGTCACAGTCGTACGAAATTATTTTCGAAAACAACAGAAAATGGGTAGAGTCTAAAATTTCACAAGACCCGGAATTCTTTCACGAGCTGGCAAAAACTCAGAATCCTGATTATTTATATATCGGATGTTCAGACAGCAGAGCTACAGCGGAAGAGATTATGGGTGCAAAACCTGGAGAAGTTTTTGTCCACAGAAACATTGCTAATGTTGTAAATACTTTAGACATGAGCTCCACAGCGGTCATTCAATATGCTGTAGAACACCTTAAAGTAAAACACATTATCGTATGCGGACACTACAACTGTGGCGGAGTAAAAGCAGCGATGACCCCTCAGGATCTTGGATTATTAAACCCTTGGTTAAGGAATATCCGTGATGTTTACAGATTGCACCAGACTGAATTAGACGCTATCGAAGATGAAGGAAAACGTTATGACAAACTTGTAGAACTGAATGTTCAGGAGCAGTGCATCAACGTGATTAAAATGGCCTGCGTACAGGAAAGATACATCATAGATGAATATCCTATTGTACATGGCTGGGTATTTGACCTTAGAACAGGTAAGATCATTGATTTGGAAATTGATTTCGAGAAAATTCTGAAAGACATCCAAAAAATCTACAACCTTACAAGTTCTGATTGGGTAATGAGCAGAAAAACAGATTAGTTTTTCTAAAATGAATGTAAGATGAAATTCTGGAGTATTATTGTATTGACCTTCTTCCTAAACTTCACAGCACTGCCGGGCATTGCTGCGGTTGCAGGCTGGGATATAGCAAGGACCAATGTAATCATCAATGAAGAAGAACCACATTCTCACCCATCATCCTTTATTGTTTACGAAAAGACCCTTCCGAAAACTTTGGACGTATTTGATTACGTGAAGTTTTCCGAGCCTGATCTTCAGGGGGTATCTTTTGAGCTGATAGATGATTCCTTTCATCTGTCGCCGCTACTTACCATATTTTCTCCGCCTCCGGAAGCTTAATTTTTAAGTATCATTAGATTTCATAGTATTCATATCAACGCTGATATCGGATACCTGTGCTTTAAAATTAAATTTCCAATCTTTTATAATTGATTATCTAAAGACAGATCAATCGGTTATAGTATTTTTCAAAACATCATGAAAAAAACATCATTTATAGGAGGAATCAAGGAGAATTTCCCTTCTGGGCTCGTTGTATTCTTAGTCGCGCTTCCATTATGTCTCGGAATCGCTTTAGCATCAGGGGCACCACCTTTGTCGGGTGTAATTGCCGGTATTGTAGGAGGAATAGTAGTGGGATTTCTCAGTAATTCAAATATATCGGTATCTGGTCCTGCAGCCGGTCTTACAGCTATTGTTCTAACAGCTATTACAGATCTGGGAGCTTTTGAGCTTTTCCTTTGTGCAGGAATCATTGCCGGACTTATCCAATTAATCCTGGGATTCATCAGAGCCGGAAGTATATCCAATTATTTCCCGAATAATGTTATAGAGGGAATGCTTGCCGCTATCGGTATCATCATTATTTTGAAACAAATCCCACATGCCATGGGATTCGATAAAGATTACGAAGGTCATGAATCTATTTTTGACAATGGTTTAAATCTCGGATACTTTACAGAATTATTCGGAGCCATACACATGGGAGCTATCCTGGTAACGCTGGTTTCTGTAGGTATCCTTATTGCATGGGATAAAATTCCAGCTTTAAAAAGAATGAAAATGCTTCCCGGAGCATTGGTTGCAGTAGTGGCAGGAATACTTCTGAATGAAGCATTCAAACTGTCCGGCAGCTCTTTGGCGATCAATACTCAGCATTTGGTTTCATTGCCGGTACCGCAGTCCTTGGATGATTTCAAAAATCTTGTTACGATGCCTGATTTTAATGGATTCACCAATCCTAAGGTATGGATAGTAGGAGCAACTATTGCCATTGTAGCTTCTATTGAAACCCTGCTTTGTATTGAAGCCTCAGATAGGTTAGATAAGCAGAGAAGAATTACCGACACCAATCTTGAGCTTAAAGCACAGGGAATCGGAAATTTAATAAGTTCATTTATCGGAGGCCTGCCAATGACATCTGTAGTGGTAAGGAGTTCTGCCAATGCCAACGCCGGTGCCACTTCAAAACTTTCAGCTGTGATCCACGGTGTCCTTTTATTGGTATGTGTGCTTACTATTCCATTCATACTGAATTTAATACCGCTTGCTACACTTGCTGCAGTATTGATTCTTGTAGGATATAAACTGGCAAAACCTGCCACATTCAAGCATTTCTGGCATTTGGGTAAATTCCAGTTCATTCCTTTTGTCGCTACTGTTGTAGCTGTTGTGGCAACCGATCTTCTTAAAGGAGTGGGTATTGGCCTGGCTATTTCCGTATTCTATATCCTACAGGGAAATATGAAGCGTGCTTATTATCTGAGCAGAGAAAAGCTGAATGATGCCGATGAAATCAATATTAAGCTTGCTGAAGAAGTTTCTTTCCTGAATAAGGCAGCCATCAAAAAAACATTAAAAAATGTGAAGCCTAATTCTACTGTGACCATCGATGCAAGGGGAACTTCATATATTGCTACAGACGTACTGGAAATGATCCAGGATTTCGCCAATATCCGGGCCAAAGAAGAAGATATTAATGTGGAACTTTTAGGCTTCAAAACTTCATACAAGGATTATGAAACAGATGAAGACTCTCACATCCTTATCACCCACAGAAGAGCTATGTAAGCTCATTACAGTAATTTTTAATTTAAAAAGAATAAATCAATCATATGAAAGCACATACATACGAAACCCAATCTACCATTAATCCTGAAAAAGCATTAAATTTTCTAAAAGACGGAAACCAAAGGTTTGTGAACAACCTAAAAGCAAACAGAGATCTTTTAGAACAAGTTAATGCAACACGTGAAGGCCAGTGGCCTTTTGCAGTAGTTTTAAGCTGTATAGACAGCCGTACTTCTGCGGAACTTATCTTTGATCAGGGATTAGGAGATATTTTCAGTATCAGAATTGCCGGTAATTTTGTCAATCAGGATATTTTAGGCTCAATGGAATTTGGCTGTAACGTTGCAGGTTCCAAGCTTGTTGTCGTTTTAGGACACACTAAATGCGGTGCATTAAAAGGTGGTCTGGACGCTGCGCAAATTCAGGGGATGGGAATGGATAATCTCAACCACTTAATCAATCATTTCGATCCCATCATTAATGAAATTATTGAAGAAGGCGAAGAACGTTCATCAAAAAACGGTTCACTTTTGGAAAGACTGAATCAGCAAAACGTAAAAAATGCCATCGAAGATATCCGTACGCAAAGTTCAACACTTAAAAAGCTTGAAGACGAAGGTAAAATCAAAATAGTCGGAGCCAATTACGATGTTGAAACCGGAGTTGTTACCTGGCTTTAAGAGATAAAAATCTGTACATTTTTATTACATATAAATAAAAAATCATGTTATAGTTAGATTGGAAATTGATTTTTAAAATACAACAAAAGACCATCGGATGTTCCGATGGTCTTTTGTTGTATTTTAGTTATTCCTATTTTCCGTTGAATGCTGACATTGTATTATTAATGCCGGCAAATACAAAAGACAGACTGGCTTTAGAAAATTTTTCAATTCTTTCGCCCAGCTTTTCAGATTCTTCCTCATTCCAGGTCCCCAGCACATAATCTACCTGGCGGCCTTCGGAAAAGTCTGCAGAAATCCCGAACCTCAGCCTTGCATAATTCTGGGTATTAAGTGTTTCATTAATACTTTTCAGTCCGTTGTGGCCGGCATCAGAACCTTTCATCTTCATCCGTAAGGTCCCGAACGGAAGGGCCAGATCATCTGTAATGATCAGCACATTTTCCAATGGGATATTTTCTTTCTGCATCCAGTATCTCACAGCGTTTCCTGAAAGATTCATATAGGTATCCGGCTTTAGAATGAGAACCTTTCTTCCTTTATATTTCCCCTCTGCCATCCAGCCGAAATTGGTCGTATTAAATGAAGCTTCCAATGTTTCAGCTATTTTCTCAGCTACTTTGAATCCTATATTGTGGCGTGTATTTTCGTATTCAGGACCTTTATTTCCAAGTCCGACTATTAAATATTTCATTCAGAAATTTTTTGCAAAATTAAGGGATAAAAAATAAAAAGCCCAATCTTACAAAAGATTGGGCTTATATATTGTAAAGATTCTTTTAAAAAGGTTTATAAATGTAGTTTACACCAAATCCTTTTGTCATATAAGTCTGCGGATCGTAGTTGTAGTTGGTTGTCCAGTTAATCGGGGACGGAATAGGAGGTATAAGATCTGTTACCGATCTTTTCTTAGGGTTGTTCGGGGATAAGATATGACTTTCCTTATCATTAATTTCAGTTGATAAAAGCCTTGAAATTTTGTATGCTGAAGGAAGCAGTGTAAATGGACTGATCTCAGTATCGTAATTAACGAAATCGTATGCAAATCTGGTGGTAGGTCTTCCAAATACCCCTGCGGCCATAGGTCCATAATTTCTTACTACCCTAGATACATTATCTCCCAAATAAGTATATCCGGTTTTAGAATAACTGATAAATGCAAACTGCGTTCCTGAAACATCAGGACCATTTTTCATAATAATAGAATCCAGTTTAGCAGTAGAACCGTTATACTTTAGCTCATAATGGGTTTTTGTTTTTCTTAACAGAGTCTGTGGACCAGGATTAGTTGCCGGTGGCACCGGTGGAGGTCTTCTGAAAACAGAACGGTTTTCAGAAATAACTACCAGTTTGTCATTAGGCCCATAAGTAAATAACTGACTGTAAGAAACGCTATCTTTATCAAGCTTTCCGTTTCCATCCAGATCCAAAAATCCATTGAAGTCAATTTGGCTTACTTTGTCGCCGCTGTATGCAATATTGGTGATTGAAGCACTGTCTGTGATTACTTTCGTTACCAAAAGTCCACTGTAGTGATATTCTGCTAATGTATCCTTATCTGTAATTTCTCTGTATAATGCTCTTGGACCGATAAGCCCTCCTGTTTCATTCAGGTCCAATAAAGGATCTCCGTCTTCGTCTAGCATGTCTTTACAGGAATGTATTGATGAAAATCCTGCTATTAATAAAATAAAGTAGAAAAGCTGTTTCATTTCCAGGTAATTGTTTATTTTTTGACAAATATAACTTTTTTTTGAACAAAAGTTATGTTTTTATTTATATTCCAGTAAAACTGATAACCAATTGGGCTTTACAGAGTTCTGTAAGTATATTTAAGAACTTGATCTTTATCCGAAACGGGATAGTTATAACCATCGTAAAGATAGGTCATAGGTGTATTTACTGCCGGTGCGGGAGATGGCGGCATCACATATACCGAGGTCGGGTTATTCGGAGAAATTCTATAAAAATTCTCAGGGCGGACAAGACTCCAAGCAGTAAAGAATGTTTTAGGAAGCGTAGAGAACGGGTTAACTTTAGAGTCATAGTTCTGATAGCTGTAAACAGTCATTTTTGCAGTAGCCATATTAGGCGCTCCGGTTGCTGTCAGTGTTCCTTTCGCACATTCAGCTTTAAAAATATTATCTCCCATATAGGTAAAGGTGCTTTCCGTGAATAAGCTGTATGCTGTATTTCCAGCCACCTTTCTTTTTTCAAGGATTTTCACAAGTTTTTTACCGCTGGCATCATAAGTAAATATGTAATCACTTACAAAAGAGTCTATTGCAGTAGCAGCGGTACCGGTACACGTTGCACTGTAAACATTGCCTTTGCTGTCTTCACTTACGCTAAAATCATAAGTCATGCTTCCTGCCAGGCTTCCAAGGAACTTTATTTTTCCAATTTTATTGCTGATGTAGGTTACAGTGCCCGTATAATAATTACTGGTATTCCCATCTCTAAGCATGCCTTTCTGAAAAGCAGTACCGTTGACTGTATATTCTTCCTGGATAGCACCATTTAACGTAATCTTTTCCAGAACTCTTGCTGGAGGGGGTGGTGTATTCCCATTGTTTCCTGTATTGGCACTGGGCTCGAATTGATCTGAAGAAGAATTGTCACATGAAACCATCAGTCCGAAAAATACCCCGGCAATGATTTTAAAAAGGTAGTTTTTTCCCATGAAAAAATATTTTAGTGAGTTGACAAATATAATTCATTTTTTTGACGAAAACATTTACTTATTCAACAAATTCATAACAATCTATATCTTTTTACAAAAAAAACCTAAAAACATAATGTCTTCAGGTCTTTATTTATGATATATCATGAAATTAATAAGGCTGCAGAACAGAGGTCGTTAAAACAGACTGAGACATTTCATTGTTCAGGTAATCCGTGTTTACCGCCCTTCCTATTCCCAATGTTCCTGAATTAAGGTTTCTTTTCGTACAGGCCACCTTCACACTATAATTATTTTTAGGTGTAAGGTTGGTAAGTGTTGCGTTAAGGTTGAAAATCTTATAACTTCCTTCCGAGCCTATTAAAACATCTGTCCTCACTGCTCTGAGTGAATTGTCTACGAAGATACCGCATGCAAAACCTGTTGAAGCATTCGAGTTTCCCGTTTTTTGGGCAGTGGTCTGAAAGGTAAACGCCACTTTATTCACAGCATTGGTAATGGAAAAAGTGTCAACAGTTCCCGGGAGAACCGTCCATTCAGAGGTAATCGTTGTCCCTTCCGAATAAGGAGAGGTGGAACCGTTAGGATTAGAAAAGCTTGCTCCAGTCTGATCTGCAACGGTATTCAATGAAAACACAGACATACTTCCCTGCCCATCGGCAATTTTTATACTTTTCCAGTCATTCACATTCAGCTCTGAATTGTTATGAAGAATAGTTCCCGCAGATCCGGCAGATCCTCTCAGCAGATTCGTTCCACCGGTTCTGATTTCTCTTGTAACATTTAAGTCGCCGTTTATATCCAGCATGTTCACAGGATTTGGCGTGTTCACTCCTACTTGCGCAGTTGCCCATACTGCAAAAAATAAAGACTTTATGATAATAATTTTTTTCATGCCTGGATTAATTTATAATTGGATTAAATACCTGAGGAACCTCATACACATCAACTTTCAGGGAAGACTGAGTAATAAAACTGTTAATGTTGGTATCTGCATTTATTCCTATAGCCAATACAACATCACTTGCTGTTCTGTAAGATCCTAGCCTTGAGCAGGCAACACTTACATCGTGCTGTCCTTTGGAAAGATTGGTTACTATCCCGATCTGATTGTGAGTAATAAAGGTACTTCCGGCACTACTTGCTTTTAAGTTTCTCTGTCTGAGATTAACCAGCTTATTATCCACAAAAATACCGCATGCATAATCTATGGAAATATCGGGTGTCCCGTTTACAGGAAGATTAGCCTGTACCACAGTTTCAAACTGAAAATACGTTTTACTTTCCGTGCTGAATACACTGATAGGCTGTGACAGGCCTGTAATTTTCTTAAACCCCGGGAGGCTTGAAATGTCTGCTCCTTTAGTAAAAGCCGTATTTTTGGCAGTAATACTGGATTGTTCACTATTGGTAAATTTTACTCCGGTTCTGTCTGAAAAGGAGTTATTGAAGATAAGATAAAACTTATTCGGCTCATACTCAGGAATACGCAACGACTTCCATATCGGAGGATAACCCTCTCCCTGAGAAACAAGAATCTGGTCATTATTACCCTGAGACAAAGTATTATCTGTAACGTTAAGAACAACGATTTTATTCCTTAGATTCATATCACCGTTTACATCAAGCTTCGCTTTTGGTGAATCCGTTTTAATTCCCACTTGGGCAGAAAGAGACAGCCCTGTCATAAAAAACAGGATCGAAATAATATTTTTCATCACAATTAATTGCTTTTATAAGTTACGTATTCAATAACATCAATCTTCATAACAGACTCAAGAGTAAATGCATTGGAAACCGTATTGGTATCAGATACATTACGCCCGATTGTAAACTGTGAACTTAGATTTGAGGAATTGATTTTTCTACAGGCCACCTCAAGCTTCTGTGCGCCTAGCGGAACATTCTGCTCTGTATAATTAAGGGTGAAAATATAATCCTGAATCCCCAGCTTCTCTGTATTATTGTTCGAAACGATCTTATCCGGACGTACCGCTACCAATTTGCCATTTCTGAAAACCCCACAGGTAAAAGTGACAGACTGGGAAGTTGTTGCAGATGGAGCCTTCATTTCAATACCTGTCTGAAACTGATAGGTAAGCCTGTTTCTTCCGTTTTTGATAATAAAATTGTTTTCAAGTCCGGCAATTTTTGACCATTTCCCTTTCGTGACATCGGTAATATCATCCCCAACATTGTTCTTGTAAACATTATCTGCTGCAATACCATTTGAAAGTTCTGTAATACCAGCCTGATCGGATGACAGGTATGAATTGATCAGTTTGTACTGTCCTTCCTCCATAAAGGAAACATTCAACGATTTCCAGGCTGGGGGCAGACCTTCTCCCTGTGACACCAAAACCTGGCCGTTCAGTCCTGCATTTCCAACCTGGGCGGATGTACCGCCTACTCTAAGTTCTTTTCTTAAGGTGGTTTTCCCGTTGACATCGAGAGTAGATTTAGGAGAAGACGTCCCAATTCCCACCTGCGCGTTCACACAAAGCGATAAAAGCCCGGCTGCGCAATAAATAATTCTTTTCATAATAAGGGCTGCAAAGGTATGAATTTAAATCATAAAAAACCATTTACAAACCCGTAAACCCGTACTAATAAAGCGATTATGCTGTAGAATTTAATGTACTAAAAAGTAGAATTATTACTACAAAAAATACTTTTAAAACCGGTATTGATGAGATTACATCAGTCAAACCCAATGTCAGCCGATGATTCAGCATTATTTTTTATCATCATATTGTGACTTCAAATGCTTCTAAATCCGCATGATACCCTATTTTTTTCGTGTAAAAATCATGTTTTTTTTCAATAAAAAAAGACCTTAAAAAGTAAATTTTTAGGTCTTCCTTGTTTTTTGATTATTAAAATGAGGTATTTTCCTTTTAATTATGTCCGATAATCGTTTTCAAAAGCACATTAACCTCATCCACATTTTTCACTTTTTCCTTTCTCATCATCAGCAGATTTCCATCTTTCCCGATCTTCTCTTTAAGCTGAGCTTCCTTTGGATTTTGGGTTAAATAACTGATAATATGCCTGAACCTGTCTGTCTGATAGAACTTGTCCTGGGGATTTGCAGGAAAATACCCTAAAAACACACCATTTTTCATGACGATCTTTTCAAATCCTATGTCTGCGGCAAGCCATTTCAAGGCAACACTCTTCAATAGATTCACCGCTTCTTTCGGCAAAGCTCCGAAACGGTCGATCAGTTCAAGCTCAAATTTATAGAGCTCCTTTTCATTACCAATCTCTGCAAGCTTCTGATACAGCAATAACCTTTCTTCCGTATTGGAGATATAAAAATCCGGAAGCATTAGCTCAAGGTCAGTATCAATATTGACATCTTTTACAGATTTGAACAGCTTCTGTCTGTCTTCCTCATTATCGAACAGGTTTTCAAAATCCGCATCATCCTTTAATTCTTCCAATGCTTCCTGCATCAGTTTCTGGTAGGTCTCAAAGCCCATTTCATTAATAAAGCCGCTCTGTTCAGCCCCGAGAAGATCTCCCGCTCCACGGATTTCAAGATCCTTCATAGCAATCTGGAAACCGCTTCCAAGGTCTGAAAACTGCTCAATAGCCTCAAGACGCTTTCTGGCATCAGAGGTTATCATATCATAAGGAGGCGTGATTAAATAGCAGAAAGCCTTTCTGTTGCTACGCCCTACCCTTCCCCTCATCTGGTGAAGATCTGCCATCCCGAACCTTTGGGCATCATTAATGAATATGGTATTCGCATTAGGAACATCCACCCCACTTTCAACAATCGTTGTAGAAACAAGAACATCATATTTGCCTTCCATGAAATCGAGCACATTCTTTTCCAGCTGCTTGCCCTCCATCTGCCCGTGCCCTGTAATAACTCTTGCATCCGGAACCAGCCTCTGGATGAGTCCGGCAATATCTTTAAGGTTTTCAATCCTGTTATTGATAAAATATACCTGCCCGTCCCTCTGAATCTCATAAGAAACAGCATCCCTGATGGTTTCCTCATTAAAACCTATCAGCTGTGTATCAACAGGTTGCCTGTTAGGCGGTGGTGTTTTGATCACTGAAAGATCTCTAGCTGCCATCAGGGAGAACTGCAGTGTTCTCGGGATGGGAGTAGCCGTTAGCGTAAGAGTATCTACATTGCTTTTCAGTGTTTTCAGCTTGTCTTTCACCGAAACCCCGAATTTATGTTCCTCATCAATGATCAGCAGTCCAAGATCTTTGAACTTTACGGAACTGCTTACCAGCTGATGGGTTCCTATTATAATATCCACCTTCCCGTTTTTAAGGCCGTCTAAAGCCTCTGCTTTCTGTTTGGCTGTTCTGAATCTGTTGACATAAGAAACGTTCACCGGAAAATCTTTCAGTCTTTCTTTAAAGCTTCTGTAATGCTGAAACGCCAGAATTGTTGTAGGAACCAATACAGCGACCTGTTTCCCATCTGTTGCCGCTTTAAATGCGGCACGGATCGCTACTTCAGTTTTTCCGAAACCTACGTCACCACAAACCAGCCTGTCCATTACTGTATCAGCTTCCATATCCCGTTTTACATCTATGGTTGCTTTTTCCTGGTCCGGAGTATCTTCGTAAATAAAACTGGCTTCCAGCTCATTCTGCAGATAGGAATCCGGAGTATAGGAAAATCCTTTTGCCGTTTTCCTTTCAGCGTATAATCTTATAAGGTCAAAAGCAATCTGTTTTACTTTTGCCTTTGTTTTCTGTTTTAATGATTTCCAGGCCGGAGATCCCAGCTTACTCAACACAATTTCTTTTCCGTCCGGGCCGTTATATTTTGAAATTTTATGCAGGGAGTGAATACTTACATATAATAAGTCTCCGTTTTTGTAAGTCAATTTGAAGCATTCCTGGATTTTTCCATCATTATTTACTTTGACAAGCCCCATGAATTTACCGATTCCGTGGTCGATGTGGGCAATATAATCGCCTATTTTCAGAGACATCAGATCCTTCAGGGTAAGCTGTTCGGATTTTGCAAAGGTGTTTTTTGCTTTATATCTTTGATAACGGTCAAAAATCTGATGGTCGGTATATACTAAGAGCTTATGGCCATTATCTACAAAACCTTCATGCAGCTCAGATTTGAAACTTTTAAAAGGAAGTTCGTGCTCAAGCTCTTCAAATATAGATTCCAGTCTTTCTTTTTGTTTTTCTGTAGAGAAAGAGATCCAGGTATCAAAACCTTCGGCCTGTCTTTCTTCAATGTCTTCTATCAGCAGTTCAAAGTTTTTGTGAAAGGAAGGCTGCGGAACCTGCTCAACTTTTATTTCAGTAATTTCTTTAAGCCCTTCAATAGGAATTCCGGCAAAATCAATTGTTTTAAATTTTTTAAAATCAAACAGAAAATCCTGATCTGAAATAAAGAGGTCCTGTGGTGCCTTGTGAGCAATATCTTTATTCAAAGTATCATATTTTTCCAGTGCTTTCTCATAGAAGTTCCTGATCTTCTGCATTCCAACGGCACCATTTCTGGAAACAACAAAGCTTTCTTTAGGCAGCAGCTCCAGCAGCGAAACCCGGGTTCCGGTTACTGAAAAATTCATATTGGAAACCAACTGAAAGTCTTTCACCTTATCTATGGAAAGCTGTGTCTCTATATCAAAGGTTTTAATATTCTCCACTTCATTTCCAAAGAAAGTAAGACGGTAAGGCTTTTCATAGGAATACGAAAACACATCAACGATTCCTCCTCTTACCGAAAACTCTCCCGGTTCGGAAACAAAATCTGCCTGCTGGAAGTTATAATGATTCAACAGCTCATCTACAAAATCAAAATCCAGCTGATCACCTACTTTTATGTGATGGGAAATCGCCTTAAAGTCTTCTTTTTTCAAAACCTTTTCGGACAGAGAGCCCGCATAAGCCACAATAACTTTAGGAGCTTTCCCGGAATTGATTTTATTCAGAACTTCAGTCCGAAGTACAAGATTTGCATTCTGTGTCTTTTCTACCTGATAAGGTTCAAGATGTGTTGCCGGAAAGTACAGCACTTTGTCCTTTCCAAGCAGATCTTCCATTTCAGTATTGGCATACAGGGCATCTTCTTTATCATCCACCAGATAAAGAATGGTCTTCTTCTGAGTTAGAAAAAGTTCGGCAACAAAAATAGAAACCGAAGATCCTGCACTTCCTTTCACGGAAATATGCTGGCTTTTCTCTAACTGGGTAAAGATCTCTTTTCCAAATTCTTTTTGAAGCAGGTCGGGAAGAAACTTTTCGTGAATAGGTTTTAGCTGCATAAATAGTAATAGTATAAACGACAAAAGCGATTTCGGGAGTGTTCCGAAACCGTTTGCTTACAACAAAGATAAGGATATTTTTTTCTTCCCTCAGAAATCAGGGATTACTAAAAACACAATCAAAATACGCAACACCTACCCAAATCTTAATTTTTTACCAATTTATCTAATTAAAAGTTAAAAAAATACGGATATTCTGGCATGGCATAGTGTTTGAAAATTTCAACCTATCAAACTTTTTAAAGAAATAAAATTATGAAAAAAGCAATTAAAATCTTAGGAATTTTTATGTTGGTCTTTGTTACCGCATTATCTTTTGCATCTTGTAGTGATGATGATGATCCAGTAAACAACGATTTCTTCGCAGGAACATATAAGGGAAGCATTTCTTATAATGATGGATCTACCAACAACAGCACAGATAACGGAAGTGTATTTGTAACCAAAATCGCGAGCGGTACGAAATATAATTTCGCATTCTCGAACGGTATTCCGGATCTTAACGGAGTAGAATTTCAACAGCAAGGAGACCATACGCTTGTAATGGTTGGTTCCAATGCCACAACTTATATTAGAATTGACAATAATGAATTGAAAATTCTATACAACAAGGACGGTAAAACCTGGACCGCCAACTGTACACGTTAACCCAACTATTCATACACATGAAAGCCTGCTTTATGAAGCAGGCTTTTTTTCTTTTAAAAGCTTTCATTAAGTTTTTTTTAAGCAGTAATAAACTTTAGTTAAGGTTGAAAATTCTGGATTTCCAGCCTGCTTTTTGTATATCTTTACTCAAGGAAAAACAAACCGTACACCTATGAAAAAATTATTAACAGCAATGTCTCTGGCTCTAGGACTAGGCTTTGCAACTGCTCAACAGACTGCTCCGGCAACACCTGCTGCCCCTCATCATCAGACAGCAAAAACAGTAAAAGCTCCTGAAGCTAAAACTGCAAAACCTGCAGCAAAAATGAAAAAGGACGGAACCCCTGACAAGAGGTATAAGGAAAACCAAAAACTTAAAAAAGACGGCACTCCAGATAAGAGGTACAAAGAAAACAAGTAAACTTTAACATATAGTTGTTATTTTCATAATCAAATTTCGAAGAACCGGTGAACTCATTCGCCGGTTTTTTTTGTGGCATATATGGCTGAAAAATAATTTTATATTCTATACTTATTTATAAATTTGGGGCATGTTAAATTTCTTCAAGAAAAATGTGGCACTTGTCTGGGCAAAAAAGCATGTTCAGAAAACCGGGGAATTCAAAAAAAACTCAGTAAAAAATCAGGAGGCCCTTTTGCTGGCTTTGGTGAAAACAGCTCAGAAAACTCTTTTCGGAAGGGAACATGACTTTGAAAACATTCAGTCTATCAAAGAATTCCAGGACAGAGTTCCTGTTTCGGATTATGAAGATCTAAAACCTTATATTGAGAGGGTAAAAAAAGGACAGGCCAATATTCTCTGGATGGAAACTCCTGAATATTTTGCAAAGACATCAGGCACAACCTCCGGTTCGAAATATATTCCCATCTCAAAGGAGGGAATGCCTTTTCAGATTGCAGGTGCACAGAGTGCACTGTTCCATTATATCGCCCAGAAAAACAATGCTGATTTTGTGAACGGAAAAATGATCTTTCTGCAGGGAAGTCCTGAAATGGAGGAAGTCTTCGGTATTAAAACGGGACGGCTTTCCGGAATTGTGGCTCACCATATCCCAGCCTATCTTCAAAAGAACCGCCTTCCAAGCTGGAGCACCAATATTATGGAGGATTGGGAAGCGAAGGTAGATAAGATTATTGAAGAAACGGAACACGAAAACATGACGCTCATCTCTGGAATTCCGCCATGGCTGATCATGTATTTTGAAAAGCTTACTGAAAAACACGGTAAAAAGGTCAAGCAGCTTTTTCCCAACCTCCAGCTTCTTGTAACGGGAGGTGTCAACTATGAGCCGTACCGGGATAAAATGAATGACCTGCTGGGTGGAAAAGTGGATATCATCCAGACGTTTCCGGCATCTGAAGGCTTTTTTGCTTTTCAGGATGACTACACTAAGGAGGGCCTGCTTCTTTTAACGGATCATGGAATTTTTTATGAATTCATTCCTCTGGAAGAGTATGGCAAGCCTGCTGCAAGAAGATTAACATTAAAAGATGTAGAGCTTAATAAAGATTACGCACTGATCCTCTCTACGAATTCAGGTTTATGGGCTTATTCAATAGGTGATGTTGTAAGGTTTATTGATAAAGATCCATATAGAATCCTGGTGAGTGGCAGAACCAAACATTTCACCTCTGCTTTTGGAGAACATGTGATCGCCTTTGAGGTAGAGGAAGCAATGAAGGCTACTGTAGAAAAATATACATCACAGATCACAGAATTCCATCTTGCCCCACAGGTAAATCCTACGGAGGGTCTTCCATATCATGAATGGCTGATAGAATTTGAAAAGGAACCGGAAAATTTAGAATTGTTCAGAAATGAGCTGGACCGACAGCTTCGAGAGAGAAATACATACTACGATGATCTTATTACCGGAAATATCCTTCAACCACTGCATATCACCCCACTTAAAAGGAATGCTTTCCATGAGTATGCAAAATCGCAGGGCAAACTGGGAGGCCAGAATAAAACACCAAGACTTGCCAATGACAGAAAAATTGCAGATCTGTTGGAAATTTACAAACTTTAGAGATATTTTTTCAATTCCCAAAACATATATTCGAAAAAAATTATAAATTTGAAAAAATAAAAATAATAATGAAAGCATCTGTACTTTTAAAGTCATCTTTACTAACATCCTTATTTGTCATTTCATCCTGCGCTACAACAAAGTACAGCGAGGACATTTCAAAAAACAATTATTCTAATCTTCAGGCTGGAAAAATGTATGTTGTTACCATGAAAGATGGTTCTGCCAAACAGAAAATGCTATTCCGAAACATAGATGGTGACAACCTTATAGGAACTGCAGGCAAAAAGGACAGTACAGAGGTAATTATCCCGAAATCCAATGTAGCTGCCGTAAAAGACAGATCTAAAGCAAGAGTAACAGCAGGCGCTACCGTCATTGGCGCAGCCGGTGTTGCGGCCATTGTAATCAGTGCATTGAGAGCTGACTAAATAGATTTTATCTTTCGGTATCTATTTGATTTATCATTCAGAAAAACAGTATATAAGCAGCCTTAAATAAATATTTAAGGCTATTTTTGTGCATGATTTCCTTTACACCGTTAAAAACATTGCAAAATGTTGAATTCAGGAATCTTCTTACGGGAAGATTTTTTATTGTTTTAGCCTTCAGAATGCTCGCGACTTTATTGGGATGGTGGGTGTACCAGTTGACAAAAGATCCTTTTTCAATAGGCCTTATCGGACTTTCGGAAGTAATTCCTGCGGTAAGCTGTGCTTTATATGCGGGCCATGTCATTGATATGAATGAGAAAAAAAGGCTGCTCCTGATCTGCAATTATGCATATATTTTCCTGATTGGCCTGCTGCTGATCCCTGCATTTTTCAATGTTGAAATGCATTTTAACGGACATGAAATCACTTATTTTATATACACCGTTATATTTTTCACCGGAATTGCAAGAGCCTTTATTGGGCCTATCGTTCCTTCAATGATTCCTAAAATAGTAAAGAAGGAAAATCTTCCGAATGCAGTAACCCTGAACCAGGCTACATTTTTGATCTCTTCTGTATGCGGGCATGCTGCGGGAGGACTTCTTATAGGATTTTTCGGTGTAAAATGGACATTAATCGTTATTATCTCTTTAATATTTATCGCTTCTCTGTTCTTCTGGCAGCTGAAACAACAGCATTCCGAGTATATAAAGGCGAATGTAAATGTGGTGGAAAGCATGCGTGAGGGTATTTCCTATATCTTTAAGACGAAAGAAATTTTAGGGGCATTATGCCTTGATATGTTTGCCGTTCTGTTTGGTGGGGCCGTTGCTATGATTCCGGTATTTGCCACTGATATTTTAGATGCAGGAGCAGAAGGTTTCGGTCTTTTGAATGCTGCTTCAGATATAGGTTCTATGTGCATCATCACTCTTCTGGCGGTTATTCCGTTAAGGAAAAATCAGGGAAAAATTCTTCTTGCCGTTGTTGCCGGATTTGGACTTTGCATCATTGGTTTTGGCTTATCCAAACTGTATTGGCTCTCATTTATGTTCCTTGTCATGAGCGGAATGCTTGACGGAATTTCGGTGGTAATCAGAGGAACTATAGTACAGCTGAAAACTCCTGACAATATCAGAGGACGCGTACTGAGCGTCAATTCTATATTCATCATGTCCAGCAATGAAATGGGGCAGTTTGAAAGCGGACTCATGGCAAAACTACTCGGTGTGGTGCGGTCTGTAGTCTTCGGGGGAACTATGACGGTGTTGGTAGCCCTTCTTGTAGGGAGCACAAATCCCAAGCTGAGAAAAATGAATTATTAGACAATAATATATTGATTCTATTAAATATATCACAAAAACTTTAATTTAACTTTAATAATTTTTTATATTTGTCTTTTTTAAATCCCCCTTTATGAAAAAAGCATTACTCGTTTTCCTAATCATCTGCTCACGCATCTTATATGCCCAATCAGATTGTATTAGTGCAATATCTATTTGTGGAAACTCGGACATCTCTTACACCCCTTCGGGACCAGGGAATGTCCTGGAAGGTATTGGTGTCAATTCCTGCCTGAGTGATACGGATAACGAACACTTTTCTGTATGGTACAGCTTCACAGCGTCAACATCAGGAACATTAGCATTTGTGATTAATCCGACCATTGATACTGATGACTATGACTTTGCTGTTTATGGTCCTACTACAAACGGATGTACTTCTTTAAATAACAATAACATTTTTGTAACGCCACTAAGATGTAACTTCAATGGTACAGGTTCATCTCAGGGAAATACAGGTTTACTTCTGACGATACCGCCACCACCACCACCAAACACCAATGGAAGTGCCGGAAATCAAGCTGAATGGAGTCCACATATGGTCGTACAGGCTGGTGAGACTTATTATCTTGTGGTAGATAACTATAGAAGTTCACCAGATGGATTCTCGCTAACGTGGACAGGTACTGCAAGTTTAAGCTCTGCATTCAACGATCCTACCTTGGCTCCGTTTCCGTTTGTTACTCCAGGACTTCCTGCAGCTAATCCTGCAGACCCGAATGAAGTAACGGTATGTTCACTTGCCACTCCATTCAATTTTGCTACTCTAAGCGCAGGAATCATCAATGGCAACAGTCCAAATTTCAAAGTATCTTACCATAAAAATACGAATGATGCCATTACAGGAGGAAATCCTGTCACTTCAGAGGTTGTAAACCTTACATCAGTTTACTACTACAGGATCGTATATCAGGATCCTGCGAATCCTACAAACCCCATGAATGGCTGTTTTATTACAGGAAAATTCAAATTCAGGGACGGCGGATTTACATTAACCAATGCCACGCTTACAAGTTGCAGCAACAACGGTTCCGGAACAGCCATGTTCGATCTTACCACTGCCGCTATAGGAGCCGGTCCCACTCATACTCTCCAGTATTACCCGACCTTGTTTGATCTGAACGCTGGAACGAATGAGATCACCAGTCCTGCTATCTATCAGTTTGTTTCTGCTGAAGGAAAAATCTATGTAAAAGCAACCAATGAATTCGGATGTACGGCAACAGCGCAAATCACCCTGAAGTTTCATCCCCTGGTAGCTGTCACTGATGCTTCTTTAAGATCTTGTTTCCTTGAAACAAATCCTTCACTTGGAACATTCAACCTAAGCAATGCCACAGTAACAACTGTAGTAGGGGCGGTCAAAAAATACTATCCGTCTCTAACAGATGCGGTAAACGGAACCAATGAAATTCTGAGTTTCTTAGCCTATACTGCTCCAGCCGGAGTTATTTATGTAAAAGTATTTAATGCACAGGGATGTTATTCTATTGCAAAAGTAACATTAACTGTACTTTCTCCTGTTTATTCGA
Organism: Chryseobacterium sp. CCNWLW53; assembly: GCF_037083525.1. NCBI lineage: Bacteria > Pseudomonadati > Bacteroidota > Flavobacteriia > Flavobacteriales > Weeksellaceae > Chryseobacterium > Chryseobacterium sp. CCNWLW53. The sequence goes on from NZ_JBAOJR010000001.1 coordinate 364,919, forward strand.
ATGTTCTTCAGGACAAGATCATCTGTGTTGAGGATAAAACAACACTGGATGCGGGGCCTGGATTCAACGGTTACGAGTGGAGCACGGGAGCAACTACGCAAGCTATCAATAATGTAGGGGTAGGAACATATTGGGTTAAATTAAAAACCGGCGACTGTATCACACTACAGGCTGTAAAAGTATATGCTTCTGAACAACCGGTTGTTTCAAGCATTGATATTTCCAACACTACTATAACTGTAAATGTTATTGCCGGAGCACCTGAATACAAATATTCTATGGACAACATCAACTGGCAGGACTCTAATGTCTTCACCAATGTTTCAAGAGGAGACCATACTGTATATGTAAAAGATGCTTATGACTGCGAACCTATTGAGATAACAGTTGTGGTGCCTAATCTTATCAATGTGATCACTCCAAACGGAGACGGTGTAAATGATGTAATAGATTATTCAGCATTATCTGGCAAAAATGGACTTATATTCAGCATCTTTGACAGATACGGAACCAAGATCCACCAGGCAGATAAGTCTAATGGATATAAATGGGACGGAACAGTTGCCGGCAAAAAAATTCCTACGGGAACATACTGGTACTCTGTCACTTGGAATGAAAATGATAAAAAGAATACGCCATTCAAGTTCTCAGGATGGGTAATGGTAAAAAATAGAGAATAACTCTTGTTAAAATAAAACCGCTCTACGGGGCGGTTTTTTAACATAAATGCTGATAACTTTATTTACTCAAATCTTGTTTCACAAAATCATTTTAAACATGAAAAAAACATTACTCCTTTTAATTTTATTTATAGCTCAGGTATTTTACGCACAGTCCGACTGTGTTACAGCCATTCCGCTCTGTGGAAACTCGGATATCTCATACACGCCCTCAGGGCATGGAAATATAGAAGAGGAGCTGTCAGCAAACGGATGCCTGGGCAGAGATGAAAATTACTCAGTATGGTATACTTTTACGATAGCAACATCAGGAACTCTATCATTCACTATCGATCCAAACGTTAATTCAGATGATTACGATTTTGCAGTATACGGTCCTACCACCAACGGGTGCACATCTCTGAACACCAACAACACCTTTGTAACGCCAATCAGGTGTAATTATGCAGGAAGGGTACCCAATGGGGATACCGGACTCAGCATGACTATCCCGCCTCCAGGAGCCCCCAATGGTACCGGAACCGCAGGAAACCAGGGAGAATGGAGTCCTTATATGCAGGTACAGGCTGGAGAAACCTATTATCTTATTGTTGACAATTTCGAAAGTTCTGACGACGGGTTCAAGCTGATCTGGGGTGGTACAGCTACCTTAAGCTCTGCGTTCAATGATCCGGTTCTTGCTCCTAATCCTTTTATCCCGCCGGGAATTCCTGCGGCTAACCCGACAGATCCTTCAACGGTTATGGTTTGCGGACTGCCATCACAATTTAACTTCACTACGCTTACACCTGGTATTATCAATGGAAATAATCCCAATTTCCTGGTTACTTACCATGACAATACCAACGATGTTGTAACAGGAGAAGATCCTCTTACCATTGCTACAGTAAACGGAACGACCACTTATTACTACAGAATCCGTTATTTTGACCCAAACAACCCGAATAGCGCCGTCAACAAATGTTTTATCAGTGGTAAATTCAAATTTGTAAACGCCAGCATTACCGGGAAAAATGCCAGTATTTTTGCCTGTAACAATAATGGCGAAGGAACAGGAAAATTTGACCTGACAACAGCAGATGTATTTACCGGCCCTATTACTAAAAAATACTACCCTACTCTTGCTGACCTGAATGCTGACACTAACGAAATCACCAATCCTACCGATTACGTTTCTGCTCCTACAACAATATATGTTAAGCTGATTTCCGCATTCGGATGTACAGCTATAGCAACAATAACATTAACATATCATCCCGTTGTTGCCCTAAGGGATGCACTAATGGAAGAATGTTATATTGAAAATGATATCATGCAGGCTAAATTTGACCTGACAACAGCTAATGTAGGCGCTGTAGCAGGACAGACAAAAAAATTCTATAAGACCTTAAACGACGCTAAAGCCGAAACTAATCCTATTGGTAATCCGACCGCTTACCTTACGACAAGTACTGAAGTGTATGTAAGAGTTACCAATGCCAATCAGTGTTATTCTATTGCCAAAATCACACTGAAAGTTCTCCCTCCGGTAAAATCTGCTGTGCTGAAAGACAAAACGATTTGTGCGGAAGGAAAAACAACACTGGATGCAGGGCCTGGATTCGATGGATACGAATGGAGCACCGGCGCTACCACACAATCTATCAATAACGCAGGAATAGGAGTTTATTGGGTGAAGCTGAAAACCGGGAAATGTTTTACACTTCAGACTGTAACTATTTTTGCCTCTTCGCAACCGGTAATCTCCAGTGTAGATATCAGCAACAATACTATAACAGTGAACGCTTCAGGTGGAACTCCTCCTTATATGTATTCAATAGATGGTACCAACTGGCAGTCGACTAACACATTCAGCGGGCTTCCTAGAGGGGATAATAAAATATTCTTAAAGGATTTTTATAACTGTACCCCTGTTCAGATCACCATTACTGTACCTAATCTGATCAATGCGATCACTCCAAACGGGGATAAGATCAATGATGAGATCGACTACTCTGCCCTGTCTTATAAGAAAAATCTTGTTTTCATCGTCTATGACAGATATGGCAATAAGCTTTATGAAGCCAATAAAATGAGAGATTATAAATGGGACGGAACAGCTTCCGGCAAGAAAATCCCTACCGGCACTTACTGGTATACGATCTCATGGAACGAAAATGACAAGAACAATACTGAAACGAAATATTCAGGATGGATACTGTTGAAGAATAAAGAATAAGATTATTTTTAGCTATAAAAAAAAGACTGCCACAACTGGTGGTCTTTTTTTGTATTTCATTATTAACCAACCATTCAATTTCATTATTCAATAAAAAATCATTGACTATTTTCATTCTGATGGATAGTACTTATTGAAATTTTTCTATTTTTGATCCCCACATTTTTACTAACATTTATTTTGAGTTCTACTGCTATAGGTTAAGGCAGGATTGCTGATAACTTGTTAGTTACTATTTTTTAATTATTTTTTTTAAATAAGCTATCTTTGCATCATGGCGCAGAAAGAAACATTATCATCCCTTACGCACGGAAATTTTGCAAGAGAACTGTCTATTGCGGATGGAAAAATGCCACCCAATGCTGTAGATTTTGAAAGACTGGTTATAGGAACTTTTTTGATAGACAAAAAAGGTCTTGACCATTCTATTGACCTCCTTACTCCTGAAGTATTTTATGATCCCAGACATCAGGTTATTTTTGCCACAATTCTAAAACTTTACGAAGGCAACCATCCTGTAGACCTTATGACCATTATCCAGGAATTAAAAAAAGAGGATAAATTAAGCCAGGCCGGAGGCGATCATTATATTATTGATCTTACCATGGGAGTAAGCTCCTCCGCTCACATTGAATATCATGTCCGAGTTATTCTTGAAAAATATATCTTAAGAAGTCTGATTAATGTTTCTGCCAACGTGATCGATTCATCCTATAAAGAATCTACCGATGTATTCGAACTTTTGGATAAGGCTGAACAATCTTTCTTTGAAATTACCAACGGTACGATCAAAAAAGGATTCGACACCGCCAATTCATTGGTAAAGCAGGCTATCGATACTATTAAATCTTTGAAAGATAAGGAAGGGCTTTCAGGAGTTCCTTCCGGATTCAGGGATATTGACAAAGAAACGGGAGGCTGGCAAAATTCTGACCTCATCATTATTGCAGCCCGTCCGGCGATGGGTAAAACAGCATTCCTTCTGTCGATGGCCAGAAATATTGCCGTTGGCCATAAGATTCCGATGGTGCTTTTCTCCCTGGAAATGGCATCTGTACAGCTTATCACGAGGATGATCGCTTCAGAAACGAGAATTTCTTCTGAAAAACTGAGAAAGGGAACTTTAGATGATGAAGAATGGCAGAGACTGTTCTCCAACGTATCCGAGCTTGAAAATGCCCCACTTTTTATTGACGAAACCCCCTCTCTTTCCATATTCGACTTCCGCGCAAAGTGCCGAAGACTGGTGATGCAGCATGGTGTAAGGCTGATCATGGTGGATTACCTTCAGCTGATGACTGCAGGAGGTGGAGGTAAAGGAGTCGGAAACCGTGAACAGGAAATTTCCATGATCTCGCGTTCATTAAAGGCTATTGCCAAAGAACTGAATGTACCTGTTATTGCCCTTTCACAGTTATCGAGAAGTGTGGAGGCACGCCCAGGAAAAAGACCTCAGCTTTCTGACCTTAGGGAATCCGGAGCGATTGAGCAGGATGCGGATATTGTATCTTTTATTTTCAGACCTGAATATTATAAAATTGCCGTTTGGGACAATGATGAAGAAGGCCAGGAAACTCCAACGGAAAATCAGGCTGAACTGATCATCGCAAAGCATAGAAATGGTGCTACAGCCGATGTCAGATTATCATTCTTAAAACATTTTGCAAAATTCGGGGATATTGAAGCAGCATTAGACGGTGGTATGGGAGGTTATCCTTCTAATTTCGGATCTAACGAGCCTAGTGGTTTTGATAAAATAAGAACTACTATTCAACCTGGAGCTGCATTTGATTTACCAGACAGTTCAAAGCTTTCAGGATCTTCAATGAATGACCTTGATGATGATGACGATTTCCCATTCTAGAAACATACTATTTTAAATTAACAACAGCTTGGCATTCTTCAAACTTAGTTTTTACAGAATACCAGTTTTACATAGACTTAACTTTTGAGAATAGAAATATACACCGACGGTGCATGCAGCGGAAACCCCGGCAAAGGAGGCTATGGAATTCTTATGCGTGTTCCTGAAAAAAATTATCAGAAGACATTCTCCAAAGGATTCAGAAAAACCACCAATAACAGAATGGAGCTATTGGCTGTTATTTCCGCTATGGAAAAACTAAAGTCTTCGGAGAACGATATTCATATTTACACAGACAGCAAATATGTAGCTGATGCCGTGAACCAAAACTGGATTGCAGGATGGATCAAAAGAGGATGGAAAAATGTAAAAAACCCCGATCTCTGGAAAAGATTTATTGAAATGTACAACAAACACAACCCAAAAATGCATTGGGTAAAAGGCCATGCGGGGCACTTTGAAAATGAGCTCTGCGATAAACTTGCCGTGGCAGCTGCAAGCTCACCTGATCTGGAAGTTGATACTTATTTTGAAGGACTGGAAAGCAATTCTCTTTTTTAAAAATCTAAATTAACATCTTTATAATTCTCTATTCGCCTATTCATTTTACAATTCATTGACAAATCATTAATATTTTCAGTTAAATTAACATTAAATACATATTAATCGGTTAGGATTTAATATATTTACAACGTCTAAAATAAAGTAATTCCACTTCAATGAATAAATCTTTACTGTCTTACATTTCTCTCTTTCTGTTTTTTTTGTCAGGGGGAGTGTTTTCTCAAACTTACCAGTTAACCGGAAACCCTGTAAATACCACAGGATGGTCCATGGTTGCTCCAACCCAGGTACTAGGTGATTTTGTTCAGCTTACTCCGGATACCAATAACCAATCCGGATCTATAAGACTGAATGATCAGATTAATTTAAAATATTGTGATAAATGGAGAGTGGAATTCGACTTCAGAATGGACTCTAACCAAACTTCCAACGGAGACGGAATTGCATTTTGGTATCTGGCGAACCCACCTGTTGCAAGTGTATTGGGTTCTGGCCTTGGAGTTTCCCAAAATGCAGTCGGTTTTATTGTAGGTTTTGATACTTACAACAACACCACTACCGCTACAATGAGTAAGATACATGTTGCTTACGGGCAGGTTGCCAATACAACAGATAGCAACAATGTAGAATTCTTCAATGTTCCGGGGAGCTCTTTTCACTCACCGGACCTGAATACCACCCAACCTTTTCAGGGAACAACTTATAAGCATGTTGAAGTAACAGCTCAGGTAGATCCGGCTATTCCTACGAATTGGATTGTAAAAATAACACTTGACGGTACGACCATCTGTAACCAGTCTTTTGCCCCGTCGGGCACGGCAGCTGCTATGACCATTGGATATTTTGGATTTTCGGCTTCTACAGGAGGGGCACGGTCAAGACATTCTATTAAAAATGTAAAAATCTACACCGATAAAGTTCCTATTTTACAAAGTACAGCGACACAGACTTTCTGTCCAAATCCGACTACAGGGTTTGCATCTGTAAATTTAACAACTTTCAATTCTCAATTCGTTAGTAACCCTTCCAATTATACATTCACGTACTTGCAAGGCTCAACACCTATTACAAATCCCACTAATTTCCAATTCAATGCCAATACTACGGTTACTGTGATTGTAAAGGACAATGCAGGAATATTATGTGATAATCCGGACGGAAAAATACAGCTGGTCCTGGCTCCTCTTACACTTACCGATAAAACTTTAACAGCATGTAACAACAATAAAGCAGGAATAGGATTATTCAACCTTAATACTGCAGATGTAACAAATGTACTTGGCGCCACTAAAAAATATTATAAAACACTGAATGATCTGAATGCTGGAATCAATGAAATCACGAATCCCAATTCTTACACTTCCGCACCCGGCATAGTCTATGTAAAAGTGACTACGCCGCAGGGATGTACCGGTACGGCAAAAATTACCTTAACATTCTATCCTGAAACTCCGGTAAAAGAAGCCACGCTACAGTCATGCTTTCTGCAGGATAATATTACGACTGCCATATTTGACCTTACTTCAGCCAATGTGACGACACTGACGAGCGGGTTTACAAAGAAATATTATTTAAGCGTAGCAGATGCATTAAGCGGAACCAATGAGATTGTCAATCCATCTCAATATATGTCCGTGAGTACTGCAGTCTATGTAAAGGTAACTGACTCAAACGCATGTTTCGCTATAGCAAAAGTTAACCTCGTTGTACTTTCACCAGTGAAATCAAACATTTTAAAAGATAAAATTATCTGCATTGACGGAAGAACTGATCTGGATGCAGGTCCGGGCTTTGATGGCTACGAATGGATTACCGGAGCAACTACTCCTTCTATACAGGGAGTAGGTGTCGGTCTTTATTGGGTAAAGCTAAAAACAGGAAACTGTATTACATTGCAGACCGTGAAGGTTATTGCTTCGGCAAACCCTGTTATTTCAAGCATTGATATTCATAATACAACGGTAACTGTGAATGTTTCAGGAGGCACTCCACCATATAAATATTCTTTAAACGGTATCGACTGGCAAGATTCAAATATATTTACAGGCTTGCACAGAGGAGAGGTAAAAGTTTTTGTCAAAGACTTTTACAACTGTTCACCCGTTGAAGTTCAGATCACCGTTCCCAATCTGATCAATGCCATTACACCGAACGGCGATAACGTGAATGACTTTATTGATTATTCCGCATTGGCCTATAAGAAAAATCTGGTTTTTATAGTATATGACAGATATGGCAATAAACTTTATGAAGCCGATAAAACAAGAAATTTCAAATGGGATGGAACTGCCTTCGGCAAAAAGATCCTCACGGGGACTTACTGGTATTCTATTTCATGGAATGAAAATGATAAAAACAATACTCCTACGAAATATTCAGGCTGGGTATTGGTAAAAAACAGAGAATAATAGCTTTTCATACAAAATCACTCCTTCACCGGAGTGATTTTTTAATAGGATTGGGCTTGTGGGATCAAGGCTTATCATATCTTAACTTAATAAATAAGATATATTTTATTTTTAACCATTTCATATAAATTTTAAAAATTACTTATAAAATTGACAATTTTTGTTAATCATTTGACAATTATACATTATATATTAGAAAATAAAATAAATATATTTACAGGAATAACCTCAAAAACTAATCGCTTCATATGAAAAGAAAACTACTCCTTTATTATTTAACTATTTTTCTATGCTTTTCAGGTCAGCTGTTTTCACAAACATATCAGCTTGCAGGAAACCCTGTCAACACAACGGGCTGGGACCTTGTTTCAAATGCAGCTGTTGATACAGATTTCATCAGGCTTACAACCGATAACGGAAACCTGTATGGCGCTATAAAACTGGCTACCCCTATCACATTAAGTTATTGTGACAAATGGAAGGTAGAATTTGACTTTAGAATTGACGGAAACGGAACAACACAATTCGGAAGAGGAGACGGATTTACTTTCTGGTATCTTGCCAATCCGCCGACAGGATTCGTATCCGGTGGTGGACTTGGAATTCCCGGAAATGCTTCCGGACTGATGGTAGGATTTGATATTTTCAATAATACCACGGAAGGACAGATGAGTAAAGTACACGTTCTTTATGGCACCAACAATACAGCCGGAAACAATATTGAATATAACACAACACCCGGCAGTACATTTCATTCTCCGGACCTCAACCCTACTCAGCCATTCGTAGGACCAAACTATAAACACGTAGAAGTAAACGGTGAAACAGACCTTACCAACCCTACGAACTGGATCATTAAAATAAAAATTGACGGTGTTCTTATTGCGGACCAGTCATTCGCTCCTTCGGGCGCTGCCATTGGAATGTCACAGGGATACTTTGGATTTTCGGCAGCTACAGGAGGTGCCAGCGCAAGACATTCCATCAAAAATGTAAAAGTGTTTGTAGACAAAGTTCCCATTCTGAATGCTACAGTAACTCCATTTGTATGTACCAATCCTGCAACCGGTACCGGAACTGTGGACCTAACGTCTTTCAATGCTCAATTTGTTAATAATCCGGCAAATTACATATTTACCTATTATGTTTTAGGAAGTTCAACACCTATTGCCAATCCTTCAAATTTCCCGTATTCTGGCAACACTACAATTAAAGTAGTCATTAAAGATCCAAGTTCTACACTCTGCGATAATGGAGACGGAGTCATACAGCTGAACCCCACTCCGTTTGCAGCCACTGATGCTTCGCTTACAGGATGTAACAACAATAATGCGGGTACTGCAACATTTGACCTTACCACAGCTGCTTTAACAACAGTTCCTGGTTGTACAATGGAATTTTACAATACAATGTCAGACCTGAATGCAGGGATCAACCAGATTCCCAATCCTACAGCTTACGCATCAGGAGCGGCCATATTATTTGCAAAAGTGACCACTCCCCAGGGATGTGTGAGTGTAGCAAAAGTTACCCTGAATCTCAATCCGGTTGTGGTCGTTACCGATGCATCATTAAGAACATGCTTCCTTGAAACCAATCCTTCACTGGGAACATTCAATTTAAGCAATGCACCGGTAACAGTATTGACGGGAGCAATAAAAAAATATTATCCATCCCTTACAGATGCTGAAAACGGAACGAATGAAATTTTAAATTTCTTAGCATATACTGCTCCATCCGGGGTCATTTATATAAAAGTATTCAATGCGCAGGGATGTTATTCTATTGCAAAAGTTACCCTCACCGTCTTATCTCCGGTTTCATCCAGCGTATTAAAGGACAAAATCATCTGTATTGAGGACAAAACTACACTGGATGCAGGCCCTGGATTCAATGGTTACCAATGGAGCACAGGAGCAACGACACAGGCCATCACCAATGTAGGTGTAGGAACTTACTGGGTAAAATTAAAAACCGGAGACTGTATTACACTGCAGACCGTAAAGGTATATGCTTCAGAGCAGCCCGTGGTTACCAATATTGATATTTCAGGAAGCACCGTAACTGTCTTTGTTAACGGAGGAACACCGCCTTACCAATATTCAATGGATAATATACAATGGCAGGATTCCAATATATTTTCAAATGTTCCCAGAGGTGAAACTAAGATTTATGTAAAGGACAACTATGATTGTGAGCCTATTCAGATCGACATCACGGTTCCTAATATTATCAACGTGATCACTCCAAATGGAGACGGCGTAAACGACGCTATTGATTATTCAGCACTTTCCAATAAAAAGAATCTGGAAATCGGAATTTTCGACCGATATGGGTATAAGCTTTTCCAGGCTGATAAGTCCAACAGATATGTCTGGGACGGCACCACTAATGGAAGCAAAAAAGTTCCGACAGGAAATTACTGGTATTCTATCACATGGAATGAAAATAACAGCAAGAATACCCCAATCAAATTCTCAGGCTGGATTATGGTAAAAAACAGAGAGTAAATTAAAATTGATTATTTTTTAAATACCGGGATCACTCCAAATTTGGAGTGATCTTTTTATTTTTATAAAAGGATATATTTCATTATAAACGCACTTTATTCGCATTCTATTCTTAAATTTGCCCTATGAATTATTTGGAAGCTTTAAGCAGAAGATATTCTGTGAAGAAATTTAATCATGAGATTATTCCCCAGGACATCCTGCACAATATTCTAGAGTCAGGAAAGTTGTCTGCCAGTTCACTTGGGCTTCAGCCATACAAAATACTGGTAGTTGAAAGCGAGGAAATGAAGCAGAAATTAATTCCGGCTTTCTATAATCCCTCACAGATTTCTACCTGCTCGCACCTTGTTGTTATCATTTCGAAGAAAACTATTGAGGAAAGCTATATTCACGGTTATTTTAATCATATTTCTGAGGTAAGGGAAACTCCTGTTGAGAAACTCGACCTTTTCAGAAAAAGTATTAACCAACATATTACCCAAAAAACACAGGATGAAATTTTCAACTGGGCAGAAAAGCAGTCTTATATCGTACTTGCCAATCTAATGTATACCGCCGCTATTGAAAATATAGATTCCTGCCCTATGGAAGGCTTCCGGCAGGAGATGATAGAGGAGATTCTCAACATCAATTCTGAAACAGAAAAAGTAACTGTCACTCTGGCTTTAGGCTACCGTTCTCAGGAAGATCATTTTCAACACATGAAAAAAGTAAGAAAACCAAACGAAAAATTGTTTAAATTTATTTAATATTTAAACGATCGTACCTAAAGCAAGCATATGATAAAAGCGGATGTATTAGTAATTGGTTCCGGCATCTCGGGACTTTCCTATGCCATTAAAGTTTCTGAACAACTCCCTGATGCCAAGATCATCATCGTAACAAAATCCGACGAAGACGAAAGCAATACCAAATACGCACAGGGCGGACTGGCCGTAGTCACCGACTTTAAAAACGATAATTTCGAAAAGCATATCGAAGACACCATGCGTGCCGGAGATGGGGAAAACAAACGAGACGTTGTAGAAATGGTCGTAAGGGAAGCTCCCACAAGATTCAACGAAATTGTAGAATGGGGCGCTAATTTCGATATGAAAAATGGAGAGTTTGCCTTGGGAAGAGAAGGCGGCCACACGGAAAACCGAATCGTACACCATAAAGATATTACCGGATTCGAGATCGAAAGAGCTCTTCTAGCAACAGCCAACAGCAGCCCGAATATTGAGATCCTCGACCATCATTATGTTATTGATATCATCACCCAGCATCATGTTCCAGGAAAGGCAGTAAGCGAAGGTGATATCAACTGTTACGGCGCCTATATTCTTGATGAAAAATCAAAAAAGATCAAAAAGATCACTTCCAAAATAACATTGGTTGCTACAGGAGGTGCGGGACATGTTTATAAAAACACAACAAATCCTACCATTGCTACCGGTGACGGAATTGCTTTTGTAGCCCGCGCAAAGGGCAAAGTTTCCAATATGCAGTACTATCAGTTCCATCCAACGGCACTGTACAGCAAGATCAACGGAATGCTTTTCCTGATTTCTGAAGCAGTCCGGGGAGATGGTGCCAAATTAAGAACCAAAAACGGTGAAAAGTTCATGCATAAATATGATGTGCGCGAAGAATTAGCCTCAAGAGATATTGTAGCCAGAGCCATTGATAATGAAATGAAGATCTCCGGTGATGAATTTGCCGGTCTTGACTGCCGCGATATGGATCATGAAAAATTCCTGGAACATTTCCCGAATATTTATAAAAAATGTAAAGAAGAAGGAATTGATCCTTTTATCCAATTGATTCCTATAGTACCGGCATGCCATTATCTGATGGGCGGTATTGAAGTCGACAGGGACGGTCAGTCTTCCATCCGTAATCTTTTTGCAGTAGGAGAATGTACCAATTCCGGATTGCATGGTGCGAACAGACTTGCATCAAACTCATTATTGGAAGGCTTGGTTTTCGGACATAATGCCGCTATAAAAACAGTTGCTCTCCTCAATGAAAACAACTTCAATTTCGATGATCTTAAAGCCGTTCCGGAATGGAATGAGGAAGGAATGAAGATTATGGATGAAATGGTGATCATAAGCTACCTCAGAAAACAGCTTCAGGAAATGATGAGCGATCTGGTAGGTATCGTAAGAAGCAACAGACGTCTTAATATGGCCTTACAGAAGCATCAGGAGATTGCAGCAGCCGTGGACGAGATTTACCACTATTCTATTCTTTCACCGCAACTATCTGAATTAAGAAACCTGACAACCGTTGCCCACCTCATCATTACCCAATCTATGGAAATGACTGAAAATAAAGGGGCATTTTATAATAAAGACTTAGCTTAAAACATACATAATGAAAAGACCAGCTTACGCTACAGATAAAGTATTAAAAACATTCATCAAAAACGCCCTGGAAGAAGACATTCAGGATGGTGACCACTCTACCCTTTCCACAATTCCAAAGGACCTGAAGCAGAGTGCCAAACTTCTGGTAAAGCAGGACTGTATTTTGGCAGGTGTTGAGTTGGCGGAAATTATTTTTAAAACTTTTGATAAGGATCTGAAAGTTGAAATTTTCATTAAAGACGGAAAAGCAGCGAAAGTTGGTGATGTAGCTTTAATAGTAACCGGCAGCGCAAGATCTATTCTTTCCACCGAAAGACTTATTCTGAACTGCATGCAGAGAATGAGCGGCATTGCTACCCTTACCCACGATTGGGATTCACGATTGGTAGGAACAAAAACAAAACTTTTAGATACCCGAAAAACAACTCCTAACTTCAGAGTATGTGAAAAATGGGCCGTTGCTATAGGTGGCGGAACCAATCACAGATATGGACTCTATGACATGATCATGCTGAAAGATAACCACATCGATTATAATGGGAGTATTACGAATGCCGTAAAAATGGCAAAAGATTATGTTAAAAGTGCTAAGAAAAAATTAAAGATCGAAGTTGAGACAAGAAACCTTGAAGAGGTAAAAGAAGCCATCAAAGCAAAAGTAGACAGAATTATGCTCGACAATATGAGCGTATCTATGATGAAGCAGGCAGTAGAAATGATTAACGGCTCTTGTGAGTCTGAAGCCTCAGGTGGAATTACCCGTGATATGTTAAAAGAAATTGCATCTACCGGGGTCACTTATATCTCTGCCGGTGCCCTTACCCATTCGGCTGAAAATATTGATTTGAGTCTCAAAGCCGTGAAATAGCGTTATATTTTTAATAAAAACAGCCCCTATTTGTTAAAAACTCAATAATATGATTTTTTTCATGTAAAAATTCAATTTTTATTTATAAATCTGAAAATCAACAAGTTAAATCTTATTAAGATTGAGTAAAAATTAACATACAGTTAATATTAGTTAAATTTTATTTCGCGAATTTTGCAGAAAATTAAATCTAACTATTACTAACGATTATGAAATTAATCAACAAATCGATGCTATCTGTAGTAATTACATTATCTACAGCAAGTGTTTATTATGCTCAAGAAGTTCAGGATACGGTGAAAACCAAATCCAATGACATTGAACAAGTTGTAATCACTGGTGTTGCTGATATTGCTAAAGATAGAAAAACACCGGTAGCAGTTTCAACCATTAAGGAAGCACAAATTGTACAACGATTAGGAAATCAGGAATTCCCGGAAATCTTAAATTCTACTCCTTCTATCTATGCTACAAAAGGTGGTGGTGGTTTCGGTGATGGCCGTGTTAACATTCGTGGTTTTGATACTAATAACACCGCAGTAATGATTAACGGTGTTCCTGTAAACGATATGGAAGGAGGAACAGTATACTGGTCAAACTGGCTTGGTTTATCAGATGTTACTTCTGCTATGCAGGTTCAAAGAGGTTTAGGATCATCTAAATTAGCTATTGCATCTATTGGAGGAACCATTAACGTTATTACAAGAGCTGCTGATAAAAAGAAAGAGGGTAATGTAACTTTAGGTCTTGGTAATGACGGATACCTGAAAACATTATTTTCATACAATACTGGTAAATCTGCAAACGGGTGGTCTACTTCATTCTTAATGGCAAGAACTGCTGGTGCAACATATATAGATGGTTCTGATTTTGAAGCATACAACTATTATTTTGCTCTTGGATGGCAGCCAAATAAAAAGCATGATTTCCAATTCACGTTTACTGGGGCTCCTCAATGGCACAACCAAAACTTTAACGGAAGTATTGCTACATATTTAGATATGGGTGATGGTAAATTGGATAAGGTTTTTGGGGATGAGCCAAACAGAAAATATAATTCTAACTGGGGATATTTGAATGGAAGACAATATTCTCAATCTGTAAATTATTATAGTAAGCCTGTTGCATCCATCAACTGGGATTGGACAATGAGCGAAAAATCTAAATTATCAACTGTTGTTTATGCTTCTTGGGGACGTGGAGGAGGGACCGGAGTTATCGGATCCATTAATGGAACAAGTATAAACAGCCTTCCGAAAACTCAAGATGGTTTAATCCGTTTTGATGACATTGTTGCGTGGAACCAAGGACAATCAGTATTATGGAACCCATCAAATCCTGCTGCTCCGATCAATAAAGTTAATGCAACGCCAGGAATTGCACAAAGAAGCAATGGTCTAGTAAGAAGAGCTTCAGTAAACTCTCACGATTGGTACGGATTCCTTACCAATTTCCAACATAAAATCAATGATAATTTTAATTTTTCAGTTGGTTTAGATGGAAGATACTACTATGGTTATCACCCGGGAGTTTTAACTGATCTTTGGGGAAATAACAAATTTATTGAAAAAGACAACAAGAATAATCCTAATATGGATGTAAACCTTGTTTACAATGCAACACCTTCTGCTAACCCGTTTATTAAAGCCATAAAAGATAAAGACCAGATTGTATACAGAAACTATAACGGAGAAGTTCTTTGGGGTGGGGTTTTTGGACAATTAGAGTATTCTAAGGATAATCTTTCCGCATTTGTACAGGGTTCTGCTTCTGAACAAGGATTCTCAAGAATTGACAATTGGATTATAGATGGTGTTACCGAACAATTAGGAGAAAAGGTAAACACAAAAACAGAGATGAAATATCTGTTTGGTTATAATGTAAAGGCAGGTGTTAATTACAATATCAATGATAATCATAACGTATTTGTGAACGCTGGTTATTATTCTAAACAACCAAACTTCTTTGCAGTTTATCCTTACTCGGTTTCAGATGGTAGACAGACAGGCAACCAGCAAGTCGTGAATAAGGATCTTCAGAATGAAAAAATTGCTTCTGCAGAATTTGGTTACGGTTTTAGATCTTCTAAGCTTAGAGCTAATCTGAACTTATATTATACTTCATGGGATGATAGATTCGTTCGTCTTACAAACCTTACTATTTATGGTTTGGAAAGAGCAACTGTTAGCTTAAATGGTGTAAAGCAGGTGCATATGGGTGCTGAGCTAGAGTTATTCTACAAGCCTTTGAACTTTTTAGAATTTAACGGAATGTTATCTATAGGAAACTGGAAATATAAAAACAATCCTACAGGTCTTTTAGTTGATGAAAACGGAGCTCCTATTGTTGGCTCAAACGGAAAAAACGAGGTTACATTAGCTTTAGATGGCCTTAAAGTATCTGATGCTGCGCAAACCACAGCAGCTATTGGAGCTACTGTGAAACCAGTTAAAAACCTTGATATTTACGGAACTTGGAGATATTATGACAACCTTTATGGAACATTTAGTATCAACAGTGGCTTTATCATTGGAGAAAATGGACAAATTCCTGCAGCCAGAGCAGAAAAAGGTTCTTTAAAAGCACCTTCTTATAACCTCACTGATGTTGGAGCATCTTATACATTTGATCTGAAAAATGGACAGAGATTGATTTTATCTGCAAATGTTTACAACTTATTTGACACTACATACATTTCAGATTTAAGATCATCTAACAAAAAAACAATATCTGATTATAAAGATATTGCGGGTGGGCAGACTGCTCAACAGCAATTAGATGCTTACAACGCAAATCCAAATAACTTCTACAAAGGTTTGGATGTTAGCAACAACGTTTATTTCGGATTCGGAAGAACTTGGTCAGCTTCACTTTCTTACAGATTCTAATAAGATCACAATATTAGATTTTATAAATATCAATCCCGGCTTTTCGCCGGGATTTTTGCTATATTTGTGTACAAAAAATTGAATATGGATTTTTACAAGATTTTGCTTAATGCACACAAAGGATTCGGGTATCTTGAACTTCTTTTGGTCTCATTATTTATTATTGCCCTTTTAGCCACAATGTTTGGCTTCAGTGGTAAAGTGAACAAATTTTTAAAGAAGACGACTCTCTTTACGATGATTTTCTTCCATGTTCAGTTTTTAATAGGGATCGTCATGCTGGTGATCAACTTCACAAAAGGATTGGATATGGGATCAGTAATGAAAAATGCCGATTTAAGATTCCAGTATGTGGAGCACCCATTTTCTATGCTGATTGCAGCAGTATTGATGACCATCATCAACAAAAAAGTGAAGTCCAATGACACAATTTCTTTAGGTATTGTGATCATGGGTCTTATCGCTGCAGGTCTATTTGCATTTGCATTCCCTTGGACGAGAGTCTTTGGGGCTTAAAACATAAAATAATAAGTTATCAATGATGAGTTATAACTTTGTAATAGTTTAACCTTAAATTTTTTAATTAAATCAATGAAAGTAGCTGTAGTCGGTTCAACAGGAATGGTTGGACAAGTTATGCTTAAAGTTTTGGAGGAGAGAAACTTCCCTGTAACAGAATTAATTCCGGTGGCATCCGAAAGATCTGTAGGTAAGAAGGTGAAGTATAAACAGGAAGAATTTACCATCGTAAGCATGAAGGACGCTATAGCTGCCAAACCGGATATTGCTATTTTTTCTGCCGGAGGAGACACTTCTCTTGAATTCGCCCCTCTTTTTGCGGAAGCTGGCACCACAGTGATTGACAATTCTTCAGCATGGAGAATGGACCCTACCAAAAAACTGGTTGTTCCGGAAATCAATGCTAATGTTTTAACCAAAGAAGATAAGATCATTGCCAATCCTAACTGCTCTACCATTCAGTTAGTAATGGTTCTGGGGCCACTGAATAAAAAATATGACCTGAAAAGAGTGGTTGTTTCTACCTACCAGTCTGTAACAGGAACAGGAAAAGCTGCCGTGGATCAGCTCAATGCTGAAATAAGCGGAGATGACAGCGTTGCCAAAGTATATCCTTATCAGATTTTCAAAAATGCTCTTCCTCACTGTGACGTATTCAGTGATGATGACTACACGAAAGAGGAGATCAAATTGATGAAAGAACCTAAGAAAATTTTAGGTGATGATACATTTAATCTTACAGCAACTGCAGTGAGAGTTCCTGTTCAGGGAGGACACTCAGAAAGTGTAAATATTGAATTTGAAAACGAGTTTGACCTTGACGAAGTAAGAAAGATATTATCCGAGACACCAGGCGTAGTGGTAATGGACAACGTGAAAAACAACGAATATCCAATGCCGCTGTACTCCGAAGGGAAAGACGAAGTTTTCGTCGGCAGGATAAGACGGGATCTTTCACAGCCCAAAACGCTGAATCTCTGGATCGTGGCAGACAATCTGCGAAAAGGAGCCGCAACGAACGCTGTACAGATTGCAGAATACTTAGCAGCCAACAACTTAGTTTAAACTAACAAAATAAAAAAGAGTCTCAGAATTGAGATTCTTTTTTTTATCAAACTATGGAAAATAAAAAAACCATTACTCGCAAAGACAAAATAGGATTCCAAAAGTTGATTGCCGCTTTCGGACTTATTCTTTTTATCGGAAAGATTATTGCCTGGAAGCTCACCAATTCCGATGCCGTGTTTTCTGATGCCATGGAAAGCATCGTAAACGTTATCAGTGCATTTATGGGGCTCTACTCCCTTCATCTTGCCGCAAAACCTAGAGACGAGGACCACCCATACGGCCACGGAAAAGTAGAATTTGTAACATCCGGTATCGAAGGGGCTTTAATCGCCATTGCCGGTATTATGATCATCTATGAAGGTGTCAATAGCCTTATTGTAGGGAAAACCCTGAGCAAAATAGATATGGGAATATGGATCATTGCTGCAACCGCTATTGTTAATTATCTCCTGGGATATATTTCCATTAAAAAAGGGCAGGCAGAAAACTCGCTGGTTCTTGTATCATCAGGGAAACATCTTCAATCCGATACCATCACAACATTGGGTGTCGTAATAAGCTTAATGATTGTTTACTTCACTAAAATCTACTGGCTGGATTCAGTTGTAGCCCTTATTTTTGGACTTTACATCATCTACGTAGGCTATAAAATCGTAAGAAAATCTTTAAGCGGTATTATGGATGAACAGGATCCTGATCTTTTGAACCAGATTATCAGAGTACTCGAAGAGAACAGAAGAATAGAATGGATCGATGTCCACAATATGAAAATTCAGCAATTCGGAGCCAATCTCCATATTGATGCCCATATTACTTTACCCTGGTACTACAGCCTTCGGGAAGCGCACAATGAAATGGAAAAAATGATTATTCTTTTAGCTAAAAACACAAAAAGAAGCGTAGAATTTAATTTCCATATGGATGACTGCAAAACAGTATCGTGCCCTGTATGCCAGATAAAAGACTGCCCTGTCCGCGAAAAAGATTTTGTAAAGAGAGTAAAATGGACCCCCGAAAATGTCACCAGTGTGGATAAACATACTACAGATTAACCTGTAGTAATAAATTTGTCAGATTTATTTATCTGCTCTTTCCATTAATTGTTTTCTATAGTAAAACATCGGAACAATCAAAAGCAAAGCCAGCGGCTGGATGACAAACCTTCTCATATAAAAAGAGAAAAGATATCCTATCTCGAACTTATCATGTATACAGTAAAGATAGATCGGAAAAGTAATCACAAAAATAATGGTAATCAGCAATGCTCCCTGTGCCGTCCACTGGCGGTTTTTAAAAAGACATTGAATGATCAGGCACGAAAAGGCAAGATTAAGCATAAACCTGAAAAGATGTCCTGCAATTAATTTCCCCCATTCAAACCGGGGAAATGCAATATTTTTAATCGCTTCATGAAAATATTCGAGAAAAGGGTCATAGAAAATTTTGTCTTCAAGCATCCGTACGCTTATAAGACCGCAGATTCCCGCTATCACCAAAAGCCAGTTAAGAATTTTCATTTTTCAAAGCAAAGAATTTAATCCAAACCAGCCACAGAACCACAACAGTCCCATAAATAACTGCTGGAAAAATAAAATCATGGAATATTTTTCCATATTCCGGATGATCTACCATAACGATATTTAGTCCCATGATTCGCAGAAGGTTCATAATGTAAAGCAAAACAAGCCCAGCCAAGGCGAAAATATATGTTTTAGCACCTTTATAAAATGCAAAAACGAAGGCTATAAACAAGATCATGACGGAAACAGCATTACATCCCTCCACCATTCTTGTCACATAGTTTTTCTTTACATAAAACCAAACCTGCTCATTTTTCACATCATCATAAAGCAATGTAGGAAACCCTATAGTCTTTTGAACGGAGGCAACCTGATCAGCAATCATCCGGGAAAAAGGATCCAGCCCACTTTCTTTACCGCTGTTCAGATAAAACTGATACCCTAGAAGCAGCACCAGGTAGATGACGATGAACCTCAGCAAAATGTTTAAAACCGGTTTAAAATCCTTTAACATGATACAAAGATAGAAATTAGACTGAAACTTAGGTTAATAAATATTTGATATCAGACGTTAGATTTTACAAAATAACTTAACTAACATCAAGTCTCAATCACCATCCAGAACTCCAAATCCTCTGATAATCCTACTCCAGCTCTAATATCTCAAACCCTCAAACAGCCAAAACAATCAAAACAATCAAACTCCCATTAAATTAGTATATTTGTTTCCATATTATGACTTCCGAAAACGCAAAACGATTTTTTGAAAATTATCTGGGTGAACCATCTTCTGAGTTCGTTACACTGGCTCAAAGTGGTTCTGCGAGAATAAATTTCCTTGCTAAATCCAACACCAGAAAATACATTGTCACCAGCAATGAAAATACCGCGGAAAACAAAAGCTTCCTTTATTATTCTGAAATCTTCTCAGAGCTTGGCCTCAACACACCCAATATTTTTGCTGTTTCAGACGACAAAAAGATGTATATACAGGAATTTCTAGGAGAACAAACTCTTTCAGATGTTATTACAACAGAAGGACTTTCCGATAACGTAAGAACATTGGTAAAGCAAACATTAGAAAAGCTTTTCCAGCTCCAAATCCGGACTCAGGGAAAAATTGATTTTTCAAAAACGTTTGAATACGAAAGGTATGACGAGCTTCCCGTGATTCATGATCTGTATTATTTTAAAAACTTTGTAGCTGATGTTCTGGAGCTCGAATACCGTAAATCTGTTTTACTGAAAGAATTTAAACAGATTGCCCAGCTTATTGAAAAGCTTGAACCCAAAGGAATGATGATCCGCGATTTTCAGGCAAGGAATATTATGGTGAATGAAGATCGTAAAGTTTCGTTCATCGATTATCAATCTGCGATGGAAGGGCCATTGATGTATGATGTGATTTCTTTCCTCTTCCAGGCCAAGGCCAACTTTCCGGAAGATTTTAAAAATGAAATGCTTGACTATTATATCATGCAGTTTGAAAATGAAGAAATCAAAACTAAACTAAAAAATTCGGTAAAACCAATTCAGATGATGAGATTTCTGCAGGTACTTGGAGCCTATGGCTTCAGAGGGCTAATCCAAAGGAAGCAGCATTTTATAGTCAGCCTTGAAAAAGGAATTCACAATATCACGCAGTTTGCCGCATCCTGGGAACAGATGCAGGATTATCCGGAACTGAAAAAAGTAATAGAACAACTGTCTTCGGAAGAATCAAAATTGAAAATTAATCACATTTTAAATAGCTAGCTTTCGACTCCGATCAAGCCGACAGCTTACAGATAACCGGTTATCAATAAAACTAAATAAGCCTTAATGGTTTAAATAAAAATAAAGAATAATGTTACACATCGACATACACAGTTTTTCTTACAAAAAAGGAGGAATTCCTAAAGACCATTCAGGAAACGGCGGAGGTTTTACCTTCGACTGCAGAGGAATTTTAAATCCAGGAAGAATTGAGGAATACAAAATCCAAACAGGAAATGATATCGGGGTTCAGGAATACCTTGAAACAAAAACCGAAATGCCTAAGTTTCTCGAGCTGGTAAAATCCATTATTTCAATTAATATTGACAATTATCTGGAAAGAGGTTTTGAAGACCTGCAGATCAATTTCGGATGTACAGGCGGACAACACAGATCCGTGTATTCTGCGATCAAGATTGCTGAATTCATCAAGGAAAAATATCCTGAAGGAATAGAAATAAGCCTCCACCATGACGAACAGCATCACCTGAATATGAGTAATGGATAATGAGCAATAAGTAATATTTTACTTTTCATCAATTCCTGAAATTACTCATTACGTATCACTCATTACCTAGACTATATGAAAGCTTTAATTTTCGCTGCCGGAAAAGGCACAAGGCTAAAACCATTTACGGATCACCATCCAAAAGCACTGGCTCCGGTAAACGGCATACCGCTTTTGGAAAGAAATATCAATTATCTTAAAGGCTTTGGAATAAAAGATTTTGTGATCAATATCCATCATTTTGGAAATCAGATTGTTGAATTTTTAAATAAAAACAGTAATTTCGGCTGCAGCATTGAAATCTCAGATGAAAGGGACGAACTGCTGGAAACCGGTGGCGGCTTGATTTTTGCTAGAAGATTCCTCGATCACGGGGAAGATTTTCTAATCATGAACGCTGATATTTTAACGGATATCAATATTGATGCGCTCGTTGAATATCATAAAAAGATAAAAGATTTCGCTACTTTAGCGGTTTCCGATAGAGACAGTTCCAGAAAGCTGCTTTTCAATGATGATATGGTTTTGAGAGGCTGGCTTAATGTACAGTCGGGAGAGCAGAGGCTTGCGGAATTCAACAAAGGCTTTAAGGCTCTTGCCTTCAGCGGTGTTCACTGCATCAACCCTGCTATCTTTGAAAAAATAAAGAGAACCGGCAAGTTTTCTGTTATGGAGGAGTATCTTGACCTGATGCAGACTGAGCATATCCACGGATTTGTACATGACAGCATTCTGATAGATGTGGGAAGACCGGAATCTGTAATAGAAGCCGAAAAATATTTTAAATAATTTGCAATGGAAATGGATGGAACCAGGGATGAAAGTTTAGTAAATCCTGCACTTGATATTAACGAAACAAAACTTCACAACAGTCTCAGACAGAAAACCTGGGACGAAACCATCACCAAAGACAGTTGGATGGTTTTCAAAGTAATGGCTGAATTTGTGGACGGATATGAAAAGCTGGCCAAGATAGGACCATGCGTTTCTATATTTGGTTCTGCAAGACTGAAGCCTGAAAGCAGGTATTATGAAATGGCTGTTGAAATTGCTGAAAAGATTACCAAACTGGGCTTCGGAATCATTACCGGAGGCGGCCCAGGCATCATGGAAGCTGGAAATAAAGGCGCTTTTAATGCACAGGGAAGATCCATCGGGCTCAATATTGATCTGCCGTTTGAACAGCATTTCAACCCGTATATTAATAAATCCTATTCTATGAACTTCGATTACTTTTTTGTAAGAAAGGTAATGTTTGTAAAATATTCCCAGGGATTCGTAGTAATGCCGGGTGGGTTCGGTACTCTGGACGAGCTTACGGAAGCAATGACCCTGATTCAGACCAATAAAATAGGCAAGTTTCCGATTGTTCTGGTAGGAAGTGAATTCTGGGGCGGATTATTGGATTGGTTCAAAGCAACACTGTTAAAAGAAGGAATGATTGCCGAAGATGATTTAGACTTATACCGTGTGGTAGACACTGCTGACGAGGCTGTTGCACACATCAAGGCATTCTATGATAAATATTCTGTGAACGTAAATTTTTAATTGGCATATTATTTGTGACCTATAATTAGCAAGAATGATTGTAAATCTATTAATTAAGATGAAAAAACTTTTATATATATCAGGAATTTTAACATTTTTTGTGTTAATGAGTTTTATGTATGTAGACTTTTTCTCTTCAATGACCAAAGTTGATTATATAGATGGAAGCAAAACATTGAAGTTTACCACAAAAATGAATACTAACCATATTTCTGATGCTATTAAAATCAATCCTAATACAGCAGGATTTGAAGCAGAAGTAAAAAAATATGTAAATAATAATT
Source organism: Chryseobacterium sp. CCNWLW53 (assembly GCF_037083525.1). Lineage (NCBI taxonomy): Bacteria > Pseudomonadati > Bacteroidota > Flavobacteriia > Flavobacteriales > Weeksellaceae > Chryseobacterium > Chryseobacterium sp. CCNWLW53. The sequence goes on from NZ_JBAOJR010000001.1 coordinate 388,478, forward strand.
TTGATGTGTTCGTCAATGGCTCTCCAAAAACTATAACTTTCACCGGAAGTCAGGTAAGCGGAGAAACTGTATGGGTATATTTTGAGACCGGTGGTGTTTCCGATATCAATACCTTAAAAATTAAAAACACTATTCTTTTAAGTGCTTTTCCTAAGCAGATCAACATTGTTAGTGTTGCTTACAAAGGAAGCCAGAAAGTAATGAACTTCCAGCGAGGCAAGGAAGTGAATGAAGTTGCTTTCTAAACAGAATAATTTTAAAATATGAACCACTGCATCTGCGGTGGTTTTTTGTTTTTACTGTTTTATATAATTCAATCTAAAACCTTCTTCATATGTGGCTTTCCAATCATATTCCGGATTACCCCTTAGCATATTTAAAGGGAATCCGATTAGGCAATCTGTGATATATACTTAAGCATAATAAATTCATTTTCAATATCATTAAATCAAAGCTACAGATATGTCATGCTTTTTTATTAATTCTTCATTTGCATTTGCTCTTATCATTTATCACAACATAAAAAAGGCCGTCTAATGAAAGACGGCCTGTATTTAAAATATCAGATTTAAATTATTGAACCTGAATATTATCTAACTGAATAGTCGTTGTAACACCAGTTGATGCTCCGGTATATTCAAACAGGATAAATCCATTACCCGTTAATCCGGCAGGTAAAGTATAAGTTCCCGCAGGCGTTAATGTACCATAACCGCTAACAGGGGTTTGTGGAATTGTAAATGCAGATGTAATATCTGTTTTTGTTGCTGCTGTAATATCTCCAAGCGGAGTATAATTGGTTGTGTAGTATACTTTTAAAGCATTACCGTTCCAGAATCCAACATTTACATCAAATTTCAACGTATTGGCAGCTGTAAAATCAACAGGTACCGCAAAATAGGTCAAATAATTTCCAGACCCTGAATTAGCTCCCAGCTGAATATACTTATTGTTGCTGAAAGTTTTTAACTGCCAGTATCTGTTTCCTAATACCGCATCATTTACATATTTAGGATACACTTCAAGGTTAGCAGGAGTCAGCGAGTAACTTTCAAAGTTTTCAAGGAAAGAACCTGAATAAGTGATCTCAGTACCTCCTTTAGGCGGCGTTGAATCTACTCTTGTTCCAGTGAAATTAATATCGGACAAGCTTCTGATCAGCATCTGCCATGTTGTATTGTATCTGCTTACCACAAAAGTAACAGTTCCGCTCCCTTTCGGCAAAAGCTCTCCTCCACTCTTGAAGAATCCTGAGTTTCTGATTACTGCAGTACCACCTAATTTATCTTCAATATTTCTGTCTGTATCCAAGCCTTGGCCTCCTGCATCATAATCAAGATATTTTTTCTGTACCGGGAAAATTTCACTTATATTGAACTGCACATCAGACACCGTTACTAAAGTATTGATCAGATTAGCCTGCTTTGCATCATTTAATGAATTAAGCTTTGTTGGAATAATAGTCTGGATATCCAATCCGTTTCCACCACAAACTCCGGAAACATATCTTCCTACAAGAGCCTGAGGAATTCTACCAATGGCAAAATTCGGATCTTCAGAACCAAGTTTAATTGATCCTCTGTCAAGTCCTAAACGTAATCCTTTAGCATTAATTCTGATATGTGCCCCTACCGGAAAGTCTGCAAAGTTACTTGCTTTATCTACTTCGATCTGAAGACCCACAGTAGGGTTTACCGTTTTATCTTGGAAGGAGATCGTTTTATAAAAATTTCCCTGAGCATCAGAAGAAACGATATAACCGTCGAAAATCTGATCTGTTGTAATCAATTTGTATCCAGTTGCAGGAGCCTGAGCTGCAAAATCAGCCATTGAAATGGTAGGCGCCTCAAATTTATTTGAACAAGCGATTGGAGGAGTTTCCCAATCGTCATTCTTTACACAAGAAGACACTGCAGACAGTACACCTACTGCCAGAAATGCCGTTTTGAAAAAGTTAGTGAAATTATTCATTATTATTTTTTTATTTATTAGAATCTGAATTGTAAGTTAACGAAGTACGAACGCCCCTGAGTATACCAGTATTTCGGTCCGAAAGAGGGTTTAGGGCTATAATAATCATAAGCGAAATCCATAGCTTTTGTTTCTCTTGTCTGTTCGAAACCTCCTGTGATGAATCTTCTGTTGTTCAGGATATTATTTACAGAAGCGGTCAATAATATATAATACTTTCCGATCATGAATGATTTCCCTGCATTAGCATTCAGGAAAAATGCAGAAGGAAGTTCTACCGGTTTCAGCATATCGCGTACATCACCATCGGTAAGACCTAAATAAGGAGTACTTGAATATGGGTTCTGAATAAAGTTATTCGTTCTTAAAGCCGGAGCCGGATCCAGATAATTATTATCGAAATAGTTCCAGTTGGCTCCTACCCACCAGTATTTTGGATTGTTATATCGGAAACCTAATGAGAAAGCTCTCTGAGGAGTACCTCCCTGCTTATAATCTTTCAGATATGCTTTACCAAAAGAAGTCACACTGCTTCCTGATGCATCAGAAACCAAATAAACTTCCGGATTATTTCTGTACGTATACTGTCCTAAACTTGCAAGTCCCTGTAAAGATAAAGTAGGAATAACTTTTAGATCAACACCTAATTCCACTCCCATATTTCTTTTCTCAAGATTAGACATCACCTGAGTAACGAATGCACTCTGTACCTGAGAAACAGATCCGTCTGGATTGGTGCTGCTCATCTGGATCCCGTCTGCGAAGAAGCGCTGTACGTTGGTTTCATTCTGTGTATCTACAATATATCCTGATGCTCTTAATTTAAGGAAAGGTGTATTGATAACATAGCTTAAATCATTAGCCGTGTAAACCGTACTCCTAATATTAGGATTAACAAGGGCATTGATTCTAGGATTGATAAACAAATCCTCCAGGAATGGTGCCTGATTGTACATCGCTCCGTTATACACTAAGAAATTACGTCCGTTGATACGATAAACGATCTGTCCTTTCAGACCGAAGTTCCAGAAATTGTAATCTTTACTTTTCCCGTAAGAGTTTTCATATAAATAATGCTTGAAAAGACCTTCTCTGTTTGAAGTGGAATATCCTGCCATAGCAGAAACAAATACATCGAAATTACCGGTAGAGAATTTCAGTCCCGGATTTACTTTTGCTTCCTGTCTTCTCAAAATATAATTATAAGTCATACGGTCTCCCACTCTCAACTGAACGTTAGGATCCAACGTATTATAGAATCCTGTAGAACCAGGTTTAGCAGACTCTTTAAACGGATCAACACCAATAGCATAATCACCCCCTAAAAGGTCTTTCATTTCACGGTAAAGTTCAGATTTGTAGTTCTGATAAGAAACGTTCATGATAAACTTTATACGGTCGTTAAAGTTATATGTGTAATGGGTACCTGCGTTGAAGATCTTATCATCACTTACATCATCTACAAGATATATCTTGGAACGTTTCCCTGATAATCCGTACAAACGAGCCATTTCAGCCTGGTCTGCAGCATCGTTCTTTTGATTATTGGCATAGATCTGCCCCCAGTTGATCTGAGTAACATTGGGATCTCCATTCTGCCAGTTAGACATGCTTGTATTATAGGCATCCCAAAGCGTGTTATACTGCATGGGATCAGTTTCAGTGTTATTAACGGAGTTATAAATAATACTGTTGATATAGTAACTTGGTAAGTTTCTATAATAAGTAGGTGACGGATTGGTTACCCCATTCCAGTCCAAACGCGAACCTTTATCTTTTCCAAACTGGTAAGATGCAGTTGTCCAAAGGCTGGAATTTTTATTAATCTTCCAGAAATCCTGAACCTGAAAAAGCGGCTGGAATCCTTTTCGAACTCTTTCACTCCTTTTTTCTCCATCCTGCCATCCCCAGTAAGAGTTGTAATGTACACCTCTGTAGTCATATACTTCCTGAGTACTTGGACTGGCTGTAGATCTTCTATATGGTGCACCTATCGCATTGAATGTTATCGTATGGCTGTCACTGAATTTCTTTTCTATACCCAGGTAAGCTCCATAAGCATCGTAGAAAGTTCCTTCCTGAATTCCTTCCTCAGCCCATCTTCTGGCTCCCATTACAGTAAATGCCCACCCTTTTTTACTCATTCCTGAGGTATAACGTAAAGAGGTTCTGTTTCTGTAGTTTCTGTTAGTCAAGGACTGTGTAAACTGGAATCCTTTTCTATACTCACTGGCTTTTGTATTCTTATAAACAACAGAGCTGTTTCCACCAAAAGCGTATTCAGACGGAGAATGGTTAGATGCGATCTCCGGATATCTCGTGATCTCGTTCAATCCACCCCAATTGCTGAAGTCAACATTACCATTATCAGATTTTACCATTGAGACACCATTCAGCATAGATTCTCCTGTTCTCCCATCAATTCCTCTCGGACGGAACCAGTAAAATCCTAAATCAAAAGCAGCAATTCTGCTGAAAATATCCTGAGAAGATTGTAATAATCCTACTGTAGAAGCTTGCCCGCTGCTGTTGCTGTCATCATCATCATTGTCTATAATCGCTAATCCTTGATCTGCGTTGGTAAGTGCAGAATATAGAGTTATGACCCCTAGATCCTTTCTTTTCTCATCGGTTACGTCAAACTCCATCATTTTGGTTTCGAAGTTTGGTTTCGTAATCATAATTTGATAATGGCCCGGCTGCAGATCTACAAACTGGAAGTATCCAATTTTGTCAGCCGTTACATCATTTTCGCTCCCTTTAAGATCTACTTCTGCCCTTTCAACAGGCTTTCCATCAGCATCCTTAAGATACGCAAATACAGTAGTCTGCGCAAAATAGAATGAAGCAGGAAGTAAAGTAAATAAAGAGACTAATGATAGTTTTTTAATCATGAGTATATTATTTTTTTTAATACTTTTCTTCTTAATTCTCAACAGTTTAAAAGTTGGGGGCACAAATTTAATCAAAATTTAGAATCTCCAACTTTTTTAACAATATTTTTTCTTAACATTGCAACCTTTTAAGATTCATTATATAAAAGAATTGTTTTATCTTGTTTTAAATTTACAAATATTTAAATGGAGTGAATTAAAAAAAGGTAAATTTGTGGTTTAAATAATTTTAATACTCTAGAGGATGAAGAGATTGATGAGCTTTATCGCTGTTATTTTTTCAATAATGGCTTTTGCACAACAGGGAAAACTTAGGAAAGTGGCGACTGTTGGCTTTTTGAATGTTGAAAACCTTTGGGACACCATCCGTTCTGCAGACTATATTGATGGTACAAAAGATATCCGTAATCCGGCTTTCCACCGAAGCATTCCAATGGATTCCATTAAGTTTTTAGAAGCAGAGAAACATGACGGGCCTTGGAGTGACGGTGCTTTAATAGGCAAAAAAGCAGTAAGATATCAAAGCGGATCTGACGAATTTACGCCAAACAGCAGTAAAAATTATAATACTAAAATTTATAAGGCCAAGCTTGCCAACGAAGCCAAGGTAATATCTGAAATGGGTGCACAGTATACGAAAACAGCACCTGCAGTAGTTGGACTTATTGAAGTTGAAAACAGGCAGGTCATTGAAGACCTGGTAAAGCAGCCTGTTCTTGCCAAATATGACTACGGAATTATTCATTATAATTCTTATGATTACAGAGGAATTGATGTTGCATTAATTTATCAGAAAAGAAGATTTACCCCGACCAATTCATTGAAAAAAGAACTAAAAGTTTTCGGTGATGATGGTAAAAGAGAATATACAAGGGACATTTTGGTAGTAACAGGTTTCCTGGACAATGAAAAAGTTGCATTTTTCATGAATCACTGGCCATCAAGAAGAGGTGGCGAAGCCGTTTCATTACCTAAAAGAAATGCTGCTGCCGCTTTACTGAAACAGCAGATGGACAGTATAAGAGCAGCAGACCCTTCCACTAAACTTTTTGCAATGGGTGACTTTAATGATGATCCTGTGAGCGCAAGTTTGAAAAATTATCTAAAAGCTGTTGCAGGTCCCAAAGATCTGAGTGAAACTACACCATATCTTAATTTAATGTATCCTTTATATAAAAAAGGGATCGCTTCACTGGCTTACCAGGATGCTCCGAACCTTTTTGACCAGATCATTGTTTCTAAGAATGTAATATCTGATCAGGTGACAAAAGAATATTCTGTATACAAAGCAGAAATCTTTGCTCCACCTTATTTAGTGAATAAAGAAGGAAATTATAAAGGATATCCTTTCAGATCCTGGGATGGAGACCGATTTACAGGAGGATACAGTGATCACTTCCCGGCATTTGTTATTCTTCAGAAAGAACCATAAAAAATTAACTTAGGCACTCATTTTGAGTGCTTATTTTATATACAATGTTCATTATGAAAAATCTTATTATACTATTTTTCTTCGCCTTTATTCCTTTCAGCTGTTTTTCCCAAAACAGTCCCAAGAAAGAAGAAGAAAAATCAGAAATGAAGCCTTCTAAGAACGAAGACGGAGAATGGGAGCTTACTGTGATTGATACCCAGTTTGATTACTTTTTAAATGCTGTAGCCAAACCGATCAGCCAGTATTCAGAATCTTACCTGAAAACAAAAAATACATTTCTAGTTACTGAATGGAATTCTTACTACAATTCAGGGAAATACCGGAATATTATAGAGTCAGGTATAGATTACGACCCAAGAGAAAACTACGGAATAAAATTCGAGTATAAGCTGTATCAGGTCTTTGCCTATGTCAGCTGGAAATACGGACTAAGAATGAATGGACTTTCCGGAAGCGATGCTGTTAGATAAAATAAACACTAATGTTTATATATTTGATCTACAATAAAAAAGGTTCAGAATTTCTTCTGAACCTTTTTTATTTTTATAATAGCTGAAAATTATTTGTTGAATAATTCCTCCACTTTATCCCAGTTTACAACATCAAAGAATGCTGAAACATAATCAGGTCTTCTGTTTTGGTAGTTTAAATAATAAGCATGCTCCCAAACATCTAATCCAAGAACCGGAGTTCCTTTCACGTCTGCAACAGGCATTAACGGGTTATCCTGGTTTGGAGTAGAAGAAACAGATACGGATCCGTCTGCATTTTTAATCAGCCAAGCCCATCCTGAACCAAATCTGGTTTTAGCCGCATCAGAAAAATCAGTTTTGAATTTTTCTAGACCTCCATAATTTTCAATGGCAGCTTTTACATTTCCTACAGGCTCTTTGCTTCCACCCGGAGTTAAAATTTCCCAGAATAAAGAGTGGTTAAAGTGCCCTCCTCCATTATTTCTTACGGCTGGCTTGTCAGTCCCAGTCTGGCAGATCTCTTCGATCGTTTTTCCTGCCAATTCAGTTCCTTCGATTGCTTTATTTAGATTGTCAATATAAGCCTGATGATGTTTTGTATAATGGATCTCCATAGTCTTTGCATCAATAGTTGGCTCTAATGCATCGTATGCATATCCTAATTTAGGTAATTCAAATGACATAATTTTTATTTTTAATGTTATATCCAAATTTAGCCAATATTTAAGCGATTATCAACAATTGGGGATTACTTTAATAAATCTTTAACATTGATATATTGATTTAGAATGAATTAATTTTTATAAGATGGAAGCAGGAAGTCGGAAGATGGAGGTATCGCAGTATAAAATACATCTCAAAGTCGTACTTTACTAATAAAAACATAAGCTACTCCCTTTCCTTAACAGTCCCCAATTTCAAGCTTTTTAAATACCTAAACTCTAAGACTTTCAAGCGCTAAGATTTTCAAAAACTCTCCTATCCAAATAAAAAGCACGAAGATCGCTGATCCCCGTGCTTTTTTATTAACAATTAAATTAATCTATTTATTCATAGACATCAGGAATTCTTCGTTATTTAAAGTTCCTCTGATGTTTTTATTTACAAATTCCATTGCTTCTACAGGATTCATTTCAGAAAGGTATTTTCTGAAGATCCACATTCTCTGAGAAGTAACTTCATCTAAGAGAAGGTCATCTCTACGCGTACTTGAAGACACAAGGTCAATTGCAGGATAAATTCTTCTGTTGGCAATTTTTCTATCCAACTGAAGTTCCATGTTCCCTGTTCCTTTAAATTCTTCGAAGATTACTTCGTCCATTTTAGAACCTGTATCGATAAGCGCTGTAGCAATAATGGTTAATGAACCGCCTCCTTCAATCTTTCTGGCCGCTCCAAAAAATCTTTTCGGCTTGTGAAGTGCATTAGCATCCACACCACCTGATAAAACTTTACCTGATGCCGGCGTAACGGTGTTATAAGCTCTTGCCAATCTCGTAATTGAATCCAGCAAGATCACTACATCATGTCCACATTCAACCATTCTTTGGGCCTTTGCTAAAACAAGATTCGCTACTTTTACGTGCTTATCTGCTGCTTCATCAAATGTAGAGGCAATTACTTCCGCATTTACACTTCTTTCCATATCGGTAACTTCTTCCGGACGTTCGTCAATCAGAAGAACCATCATATATACTTCAGGATGATTGGCCGCAATAGAGTTGGCAATATCCTTAAGCAACATCGTTTTACCTGTTTTAGGCTGGGCAACGATCATCGCTCTCTGCCCTTTTCCGATAGGTGCGAAAAGATCCACAATTCTTGTTGAAAGTGTAGATCCATTTCCTGTAAGGTTAAATTTCTCTTCAGGAAAAAGCGGAGTCAAATATTCAAAGGCAACACGGTCCTTGATGAACGCAAGATCACGTCCGTTCACTTCCGTAGGTTTCAGCAAGGAAAAGTATTTTTCACCTTCTTTTGGAAGTCTTACAATTCCTTTAACGGTATCTCCGGTTTTCAGACCAAAATTTCTGATCTGTGCTGTAGAAACATATACGTCATCAGGAGAAGAGATATAGCTGAAATCAGATGAACGAAGGAATCCGTAGTTATCCGGAAGGATTTCCAAAACCCCTTCAATACTAACCATCCCGTCAAAACTAAACTCTTTTCTGTGCTCAGAATGATGCTCCTCATTTCTGTCAGCATGTTGTCTTTGCTGATTTTGATTTGGATTCTGATTCTGGTGCTGATTAGGATTTTGGTTCTGACCCTGGTTTTGGTGTTGATTAGGGTTCTTATTTTGGTTTCCGCTGTTTTGCGGATTGTTGTGTCCTTTTTGTTGGGATCTGGCCTGAGGTTGGGGAGTAGCAGGCTTTTCTTCTGATGGAGCAGATCCTTGAGGTTCTGCATTTTTAGGAGCTTCTGCTCTTTCTTGTGGAGTTTCTGTATTGCCTGTGTTGGCAGTTACTCTCTTTCTTTTTTTCCTAGCCTGTGCTGAATTATTTTCTTCAGGAGCGGAAACTGTTTCAGCTTTAGGCTCTTCCTGCTTTATTTCTTCAGCAGCCGGCATCTTTTCTTCTACTTTCTCTTCAGCTTTAGGGCTTTCTTCAGTAGGTGCTTTTGCTTCTGCTTTGGGTTTGGCAGGTTGTCTTTTAGGCGCTGCTTTTTTTACAGGAGCCTTTGCAGGTTTATCTGCCGGTTTTTCTTCAGTATCCATACTGGTTTCTGTGGCGTTGAAATAATCTTTTGCAACTTTAGGGTTAGAAGCCTGAAAGTCAAGAACGGCAAAGATCTTATCATTATCATTGCTGTTTCTAGCAACTTTAACGCCTAAATCTTTTAAGATTTTAGTCAGTTCCGTTACGGATTTTGACCTTAACGTTTCTATGTTAAACATACTTAATGTAAAAATGTAATTAATTGTGAGTAAGAAAAGTAAGTCCGGTGACTTTTGTTTTCAAGTACATATGTATAATGCAAATCTACACTTATTTTTGAATTGTGCAAAATTTATGTTATTTTTGCCAGGTATTTAATAATCTATGTTACAGAGAATACAGACTATATGGACCCTTTTGGCAGTTTTGGCTGCTGTTTTCCTTTTCATTACGGGACAGGATGTTGACGTTTTCGGCAATATTCCGGTGATTAATATTGGCTGTATTGTACTTGTTTTGGCAGGAGCATTGAGTATTTTCAGTTTTAAAAACAGAAAAAGACAAATTTTGCTGAATACATTCAGCATCATTATAAACGTTTTGTTGATTGGTGTATTGGCGTACTGGTTACTAAACTTATCCGGAGGAATTCAGATTCCTGAGAAGGGTATTGAGCCGGTTTTCCCATTGATCGCGGTAATATGTCTGTTTATTGCAAACGCATATATCCGCAGAGATGAGAGGCTCGTGAAATCTGTAGACCGACTTCGATAGCCTTACAACGATTTTTTGAGTGAGAACAGTTCCGAAAGGAGCTGTTTTTTTATACATAAGTTTTTTTGACGCAAAGTTTCATATTCAAACCGTATTATTTTTAAGTGAGGCAAAGTTGCCGGCTACGCCGTTGATTAAGCGGATGGTAATACGAGCGCTTATTCAATCAATCGAAGATTGATTTTCACTTTGCATCCTTAATTTTTACATTTTTAAATTAAACTTTGCGTTTAAAATAAACCATTAAGATTGAATAGGCTTTTAAGAATATTAAGTTCAGCTTCACTTAAAAGCAGATGATTTTCTTAACTATATTTAACCCCTTTTAACCTTCTTAATGGTCCAAAAATGTATGCTCACCAGATATTTTATATCATTTCATGCAACATTTCCGTTAAGAATACGACTGATCCTATAAATTTGTATCAAAAAATGAAAAAACTAACCTACCTGGTCCTGTCATTCTGTTCAATATTTACATTTGCACAGGAAGTTTCAAAAGAAAGAGTAACCACCATACTTGCAACCCTTGCTTCAGATGAAATGAAAGGCCGCGAGATCGGAACTCCGGAAAATGATAAGGCTGCAGAATACATTGCAACGCTTTTTAAAGAAAACAAACTTGAATACTGTACGGGAAATTCTTACCTGATTCCTTTCGAATATGAAGGAAAGAAAGCTTATAATGTATGCGGCATCAAAAAAGGAATAACAGATAAATACTTAGGATTTTCAGGGCATTTCGACCATATCGGGACCAGTGATAAAACCGGTGACAATATTTATAACGGGGCAGATGATGATGCGAGCGGAATTACCACTTTAGCAGGTATTGCCGACTATTTTAAAAATAAAAAGCCTGAATTCTCAATGGTTTTCATGGCCTTCAACGGTGAAGAAAAAGGAATGCTGGGTTCAAGAGCTATTTCCACAGATACCGGTTTAGATAAGATATATAATAATATGACTGCACTTTTCAATTTTGAAATGGTGGCTACAGAATCCCAGTTCGGAAAGAACGCTCTTTTTATGACAGGCGATGAATTTTCTGATTTTGATGAGCTTTTTAATAAGTATGCGGCCAACGGATTAAAAATCAATTCCGATCCGTATGCTGCACAAAAATTATTCTACAGATCGGACAATGTGAGCTTTGTCAAGAAAAAGATTATTGCTCACTCATTTTCTACCGTGGACATGACGAAAGCGTCCCATTACCATAACGAAAGTGATGATGTAAAGGTTGTAGATTTTGATAATTTAACAACCATCATCAATAATGTTGGAAAAACTTTAGAAAAACTGACGCCACAGAATTTTGCTCCGAAATATAATAACAAAGTAAAATTTCAATAATAAATAATAAAAAACAAAACCGCCGGACTGGCGGTTTTTTCATGCCCTGAACCCTTCTAATCACTGAAAATTAAACAAACGTTTGTAACAAAAAACAATTTACTGAAACATATTAATTAAAGTAAAACAGGATTAAGAACGTCTTTTCCTTTAATTTTACGTAATTTTGCTATCCAATTTTTCATTGAATGAAACCATTACAAAGAATACTTTATTTCGCGAAACCGCATCAAAAATACCTTTTCGGAAGTATGTTTTTCAATATACTGTACTCCTTACTCAATATCTTATCTGTAGGAACTATGCTTCCTATTTTGGGGCTGATGTTCGGGACGATTGAAAAACAAGGAAAAGAACCGGTATGGAGCGGTGCCTTCGGCGATTATTTCAATTATATAAAAGATAAAGCTTATTATTTTGTACAGGTACAGATTGATCAGCATGGTGCTGTTTATGTACTTGCTGTTCTGTGTGCGATTACAGCAGTTTCATTTTTATTAAGAAATATTTTCAGGTACGTAGGCGCATTCCTTTTAGTGAATTACCGTGTGGGGATTACCCGTGACCTTCGTACTGCGATGTACAATAAATTCCTACAGCTTCCTGTTTCATTCTTTACGGAGCAGAGAAAGGGAGATATGATGTCCAGAATCTCCAATGACATCGGAGGTGTAGAAGGTGGAATTATGGGAGTACTGGTAGATATCATCAATGCTCCGTTCATGATTATCTCATCATTGATTGCCTTATTTTTACTGTCCCCTCAGCTGACACTCTTTTCACTGGTGGTTTTCCCGGTTATGGGATTATTGATCTCCTGGACGGGGAAAAGCTTAAAAAAGCAGGCTCATTTTGCCCAGGCTGAACTGGGAAATCTTTTTTCACTGGTAGACGAAACTTTAAAATCTTCTAAAGTAATCAAAATCTTTAATGCGGATAAGATCCTTAAGAACAGATTCAACGAAACAACAACCAACTGGCAGAATTTCGCCATAGATATGAGCCGAAGAAGAGAATTGGCCTCTCCTATGAGCGAATTCCTTGGTTCCATTACTATTCTTATTATTACGTGGTATGCCGGAACTCAGATTTTAGAGGAACAGACTATGAAACCTCAGGCTTTCCTGGTTTTCATCGGAATGTTCTTCCAAATCCTGGATCCTGCCAAAAAGCTTTCCAGTGCAATATCTTCTATTCAGGGAGGTATGGCAAGTTTGGAAAGAGTAGCTGAAGTTCTTGATTATGATTTAAAGGTAGAAGAAATTGCAGAGCCGGTTTCTATCTCTACCCTTAGCAACCAAATTGAATTCAAAAACATTGGATTCTATTATGATAAAGACAATGTTATCCTTAAGAATTTCTCACTGATCATTCCGAAAGGAAAAACCATAGCCCTTGTAGGACAGAGCGGGAGCGGAAAAACAACGATTGCCAACCTTCTGGCCAGATTCTATGATGTGAATGAAGGTGAAATTTTAATTGACGGAACTAATATTAAACATTTAAAATTAAAAGAATACCGTCAGCTTCTGGGAATGGTAACCCAGGAGTCTGTATTGTTCAATGATTCCATCTATAATAATATACTGATGGGGAAACCTGAGGCCACAAAAGAAGAAGTTATTGAGGCGGCAAAAATTGCTAATGCCGATACCTTTATTTCAAATCTTCCCGAAGGCTATGATTCCAATATCGGGGATGATGGGAATAAACTTTCCGGTGGCCAGAAACAGAGGGTTTCTATTGCCAGAGCCGTATTGAAAAATCCACCGGTAATGATCCTGGATGAAGCCACTTCTGCCCTGGATACTGAATCTGAAAGATTTGTTCAGGATGCTTTGGATAAAATGATGGAAAACAGAACCTCACTGGTTATTGCCCACCGCCTTTCAACCATACAAAAAGCAGACTGGATTGTAGTAATGGAGAAAGGAATTGTAGTGGAACAGGGAACACATCATGACCTTATCGCTAAGAAAGGAATGTACCACAAACTGGTGGAACTTCAAAATTTCGACTAATCGTTTATTGAATTAAATTTCACTTAAATGAATCCTATACAAGAGTACTTCTACAGAATTAAAGAACCTGAAAGAAGTGCTCTTTTGTTTTTACGCAAAAAAATTCTGGAATCTGATACGGAAAATATAACAGAAACATTAAGCTTCGGGCTTCCATTCTTTAAATACAAAAAGAAAATGCTGTGTTATCTTTATTACAGCAAAAAGTATAAGCAGCATTATGTAAGCTTTTATCACGGCGATAAACTCGATTACCCTGAACTTATCCGGGATGGCAGAAAGAAATTTAAAATCCTTTTAATTGATATGGAAAAAGACTTACCTGTTTCTTTTATTATGAATGTCATTGATGATATAAAGCAGTACCTGTGACCAGCCAATACAGAGACTAAGCTCAGCAAAATACAGCTAAAAATTCTTTTGCTTTAACGAAATGCAAAGTTATTTAAATCAATCTGGTATAATCAAAATAGGACTACATAACATCATACATGAGTAGAAAAATTCAGGATACCAGGCTTATATTTTAAGTATAAAGTTGTTGATGTTAATATCAGAGGGGATATCCAATTTTTTTCGGATTCTATATTTTCTGCTTTCAATCGCTCTCACACTGCTATTGGTACATGAAGCAATTTTTTTAGTATCAAAATTCAGTCTCATTAATGCACAGATATGGATTTCGGAACTAATAAGACCTGAGTTGATGTTTAAAAGGTTAGGCATAAAATCCGGAAAATAAATCTGAAATTTTTCAATAAAGAGAGGTGAATCTACTTCTGCCAGCTCTAAAATTTCGGCAATATTGTCTTCAGTAAGATTATTGTTAGTGATCTGCTGTTTCATCAATTCATTATTGGTCTTAAGCAGGTCTTCGATGGTTGAATCTTTAATCTCCGTTTCCTTCATTAAACCGTTAATGAGTTTATCTTTCTGGTATATAAAGAATGCATCTATGAGAAATTTCGTAAAGCAAAAAATGATATTAAGCAATTGTATTATCTTAAAGTCTGCCTCCTTGATATATTTGCTTCTTGGTAAAAAATTCAATTCAAAATATAAACAGCCGACAAAGTTTAGAGCAATAATGATCACAATAAACAATATAAGATAATAATCTTCTTTGTAATTGAAATAGAAAGGCAATGCAAATAAAAGCGAAAAATAGAAATATTCAACACCTGCATTCCTAGAAGTATATATATAGAAAAAACTTATTATGAATGTAAGAGCTATAAAAACAATTATTATTGTTGCTTTTAAAACTCTTCTGAATTTACTGATTTTTCCTATAAAAAATATTAAAAATAACCAGAAAAAAGTAATACAGATAAGAAATGTAGATCTCCCACCATCTCCAAAGAAAAATACCGAATAAAATAAAAACAGTAAAAAAAGAAATAAAAGATAACGATTGATCAGCTTTATATAGTTATGGTCTAAATAATTATCATATACTTCATTTTCACTGTTAATTAGTTTAGAAATCCTGTTTATCATATTCCAAAACGTTTAAAATGTGACTGTATTACAAAATACACAGTAAAGATAATTCTCCCACAGATTGATTACAAACTTATATTTTAAAAATACGCTTCCACTTTGAAAGCGTATTCCGGCTCATTCGGAAATAGTTCGCTGTTTGCGTATTATTAAGTTTATTTTTTTTCTGATATTCAAGGATATTGAGAATGGACCTTTGGTCATAGGAGCGAAGTTTTTGATTTTTACTTTCCACTAAAAGCTCTTGCTTACCAAAAATCATTCTGTTTAATGCTATAATATCTATAACAGTATTAATCGTTTCAATTTTTTGCATGATCCTGAAATTATTCATTTTATCAGGGAATTTCTCCTCAATAATATCAGTATATATTTTTTTATAATCCGGCCCTGTATCTTTCATGCTTTTTTAATCCACTTGGAAAGAGTGGTTTTAGGTATTCTGTATTTCAGGACCACGTCATTCATTGTCATCTTTTTGCTGACAATCTTTTCTATTATAAAACTCTTCACTTCCTCAGTATATATGTTTTTTCTAAAAGCCGGCAAGTTATCTTTTGGCCTAGAAATATCATGCCTCTTACTGGGAGGGGCATAAAGAATCAAATGCCCGCTATACACTCTAAAAAAATCATACTCCAGTAACTTGCTCCATCTTAACAATAAAAAGGTATCAATACTGCTTTCCCGATACATACTTTCAATCTCGTTCTCACTGCATTTCATAAACTTCTCAATTCTGCCGACAGGCATCCCAACTTCACGAACCCGTTCATGTATAAGCTTTCCAATATGTATACTTTTTAAATTCATCCTTCATTTGTTTTTATTATTGACTGAAAATATTAACTATTGCTGTCGCGGGTACAAAATTATTGACAACCCACGTAGCCCCCTCATCATAACCTACTCAATATTACGCATGAGTAGTAAAACTCAAACACAAAGAGATTATGAAGGAATCAGAATAATTTCAAACTGTCAGCTTCATATGAAAACAAAAAAGGAGAAAACTTAATTTCTCCTTTTTTTATATTTTGACTTATTCTATATTAATCTTTCATTTTGGCGATCACATCCAGACCTCCTTTTGTAATGTCTCCTATCTTGCAGATGATTTCGGTATCCAAGGGCAGGAAAACATCCATTCTTGAGCCGAATTTAATGAAACCGAACTCATGTCCTGCTTTGGCCTGATCTCCCTCATTACAGTAGAAAACAATCCTTCTTGCCACATATCCCGCGATCTGTCTGAATACTACCTGATGATTGGTTGCTGTTTCTACAGCTACCGTAGTTCTTTCATTCTCTGTAGATGACTTTTCGTGCCATGCCACAAGATATTTTCCGGGATGGTATTTCTTATAGATCACTTTTCCGGAAACCGGATATCGGCAGATATGAACATTCAGCGGTGACATGAAAATGGAAACCTGAATGGCTTTTCCTTTAATAAATTCAGTCTCATCCACTTCTTTGATCATAACCACTTTTCCGTCTACCGGAGCTATCACATTTTCTCTATGCTCAAGTATATTACGGTCCGGAACTCTGAAAAACCAAAATACCAAACTATAAACCACCAATAATGGCATAATGATCAGCAAAGACCATATTTTAAGGAAATAAATAGCCAATATACTTATGATGATAAACAGTATCGTTGCTACGGTAATCGTTCCTTTTGATTCCTTATGTAATTTCATTAAATAAATTTTTCTAAAATAAAGTACAAATATACGACAGGAACGCAGATTAAAAAACTGTCCAGTCTGTCCAGTACACCTCCATGCCCCGGAATGATGTTTCCACTATCTTTTACCCCGAAATTTCTTTTAAGCTGGCTTTCTACCAGATCACCTAACGGAGCGAATGCAGCAACCAGGAAACCTACCACCATCCAGTTTCCGCGAAGTTCCGGTTGGTAATGCTCTACAAAGTAAGATAAAACCAGCGTCAGGATAACTCCTCCGGCATAGCCTTCCCAGGTCTTTTTGGGGGAGATTTTAGGCGCCATTTTATGTTTTCCGAAAAACTTTCCGGTAAGGTAAGCAAAAGTATCACTGCTCCAGATCAGGATAAACAGGAAAAGGACCTCAAGTGAGAACGTTCCTTCAAAACTGGAAAACTTGGGCAGACCTAATGCAAAGCTGAAAGGCAATGCCACATAGATTACCGTAAATATCAGTTTTCCGCTGTCATAATATAATTCATTGGAATATTTGAATAATGTAACTACCGCAATAGCAATCAGGGAAATAGCCAGTATTTCGTTCAGTCTGAAATCGAAAAAGAAATCATGCTTGAAATATCTTTTGGAAAAAATATAATAAATAAAAATAACCAGCGGAAGTACGATCCATTTTTCATAGCCTTTCCCAAACTTCATGATCTTAACACATTCCCAGGTACCTACCAGCAGCAAAAGACTTATCAGACCGTAATACAGGTATTCCTGTCTGATAAGATCCGGATGGATCTTGTTGATCAGCTGGGCACCCAGCGGTGTTGTGCAAAGAATGATAACGGCAACGTAAACAAGTCCGGAAATGGTTCTTTGAATAAGGTTTTTGTCCAAAATGTAAAATTTATAAGTTGATGCTTAATCTTCAAGCAGCAATAAAAACAGTTTTGTATTCGTATTGGAAGAAGTATCTAAGCTTGACTGACCTCCACTGATGGAAGTAAGGTTCTTGATATTCCCATTTCTTTTTATTTTTCCCATCGCATCATTAAGGTTGTTCACAATTTGTGATACATTGGCCATGATAATGATTTTACCCGGAAGTCTTGAAGAGTGGTAATGCAGGATATTGTTGTGCGAAAGCATGATCCTGCCGTCATAGGCAATAAGATATTCGCAGGTAATGAAAGCAGCATCGTTGCTATGCTCCATTTCAGAAGTATAGGGTATTTTCACTACGTTCAAGAAGTTTTGAAGCTCCTTGTCCCAGCAGAAAACATTACTGATTCCTTCTATTTTCACAATCTGGTTTAAAGTCTGTAGAGCTTCCGCTTCATCTGCACAGTAATTAAAAAAACCTCCTGAATGCGTAAATAATTGCGCAAACTTATAGTCAAGATCCGCATTTTTCAGCGAATCCCCGAGCTTTTCCAGACTCTGTTTTTCTTCTTCCTCAGGCTGGTTGGTAAGTTTGCTTACAATCCTCTTGAATAAATTCAACTTAATCTATTTTTAGTCAACTTTATACAAAAATAGAAAATTAATTACAATAGATTCTAAAAATAGTCCTTAAATATGAAAAAACCTGACAATTCTAAGAATGTCAGGTTTATTTGAATATATTTTGGAAGTATTTTAAAGCTGAGTCGGGCTTTCCGGAGCCTGAATTTCACTTTCTTCTTCTTTATCTTGGATAATGATCTGCTCATCGGGTTGTTTCGCAGTAGAAATCGTGCTGGTAACAGGTCTTTCTGTTAACTCAGGATCCCATGCTCTTTTACCGAATATATCTTCAAGATCTTCGCGGAAGATCACTTCTTTTTCCAAAAGTTTATTTGCCAAAGCATCAAGCTTATCTTTATTCTCAGTAAGAATTCTTACCGCTCTTTCATATTGAGTTTCGATGATCGATTTGATCTCTGCATCAATTTTCGTAGCCGTCTCTTCGGAATAAGGTTTACCGAAAGAATATTCAGACTGACCTGAGCTGTCATAGTAGGAAATATTCCCAATATTAGGGCTTAGACCGTAAACAGTAACCATAGCCTGCGTTCTTTTCGTTACTGATTCCAAATCAGATAATGCTCCTGTAGAAATATTATTGAAAATAACCTGCTCTGCTGCTCTGCCTCCTAATGTTGCACACAATTCGTCCAGCATTTGCTCAGTAGTGGTCAGCTGCCTTTCTTCCGGAAGATACCAGGCTGCACCTAAGGAACGTCCTCTCGGAACAATTGTTACTTTTAAAAGTGGTGCTGCATGCTCTACCAGCCAGGAGATCGTAGCATGACCTGCTTCATGATAAGCAACTCTTCTTTTTTCAGAAGGTTTGATCGCCATATTCTTTTTCTCAAGACCTCCGATGATTCTGTCTACAGCATCAAGGAAATCCTGTTTTGTAACAGAAGTATGACTGTTTCTTGCTGCAATTAATGCTGCTTCGTTACATACATTCGCAATATCCGCTCCACTGAATCCAGGGGTTTGTTTTGCTAGGAAATCTCTGTCAACGGTGTCATCCAGCTTGATTTTTTTCAAGTGAACATCAAATATCTCTCTTCTTTCGTGCAATTCCGGAAGGTCTACATAGATCGAACGGTCAAAACGTCCGGCTCTCATCAGGGCTTTATCAAGGATATCCGCTCTGTTGGTAGCAGCCATTACAATAACGTTAACGTCTGTTCCGAAACCATCCATTTCTGTAAGAAGCTGGTTCAGGGTGTTTTCTCTTTCGTCGTTTCCGCCTGAGAAATTATTTTTTCCTCTTGCACGTCCGATAGCGTCGATCTCATCGATAAAGATGATAGCCGGGGATTTAGCTTTTGCCTGGGCAAAAAGGTCTCTAACTCTTGAAGCTCCTACTCCTACGAACATTTCTACGAAATCTGAACCTGAAAGGGAGAAGAACGGTACTTTGGCCTCGCCTGCAACAGCTTTTGCCAATAATGTTTTCCCGGTCCCCGGAGGGCCTACAAGTAGAACTCCTTTAGGAATTTTACCACCCAGTTTTGTGTATTTTTCAGAATTTTTCAAGAAATCTACTACTTCCTGTACTTCTTCTTTAGCGCCTTCAAGACCTGCAACATCTTTAAATGTCACCTGGATTCTTTCTTTTTCGTCAAAAAGTTTCGCTTTAGATTTTCCTATTGAGAAGATCTGTCCGCCAGGACCTCCGCCTCCACCCATCTTTCTGAAAAGAAGGAAGTAGAAAAGACCTAAGATCGCTATCCATATCAATGCTGAAACCAGGATATCCATGAATGGATTTTTGCCTGCTCCGTAATCTTTTGTGGTTTTGATGTTAGCGTCTGCAGCTTTTATCTGATCAAACTTCTGAAGGAAAAGCTGAAGATCTCCATATTTTACGGAAAAATCTGCTTTTGGAGCCATATCGAATGCAGAAAGAGGATTGCTTTGGTTGGCCGTTTTACTGACCATTGCTGTCTTTGCTGCTTTTGTCAGGAAAACATCAGCTTTCTCTGTGTCTTTGTATATGATAACGTTTTGGACCTTTCCTGCCTGCATTTCCCTAAAGAAAGCATCCTCATCAATAGATTTTGCACTGTCGCCTCCTAAAAAATTGGAACCGAAAAATAACAAAAGAGCCACGATTGCAATTGGAAAAAACCAGTTGAATCCTTTATTGTTCATTTATACTTTTTAAAATTTAAAATTCATATTCTATTTTGGTAATTGCTGCATCTCCCCAAAGTTCTTCAATATCGTAATATTCACGTACTTCTTTCTGGAAAATATGCACTACCACTGTTACATAATCTACCAAAACCCACATTGAGTTTTCGGTACCCTCTACATGCCAAGGTCTATCTTTAAGATCGTTTCTTACTTTTTTCTCTACACTTCCTGCCAATGCAGAAACCTGAGTATTGGAGTTTCCGCTACAAATTATAAAAGTTTCCGCTACAGAATTTTCAATTTTTGAAAGATCAAAAATCATTATATCTTCTCCTTTTACGTCCTGGATGGCTTCAACAATTTTATCTATTAGTGCCTGCTTTTCTGCTGTTTTATTCATTAAAATATCTATAATCTGCAAATTTATTGTTTTTCTTTTACTTTAGCCTTATTTTTAGCCCTTTAAAGTCTTAAAGTTTTCTTAAATGGGTCAATTATTTTATTTAAAAGAGTGTTCTTCTACTAATGACGAAATATCCCGGTTTTTACTTTACGGAAATTCAGATTTTATCGCTTTATATACATTCAACCAAACTAAAGGCCGCGGACAATATGGAAATACCTGGGCGGCGGCGGCCGGAAAAAATGTTGCGTATACGCTGGCTGTTAAGGCTCAGAGCGTTCTGCTCTCAGATTTTATATTCAATTACTATACCGCAGTGGTTATCCGGGATTTCCTTGCCAATTTGACTGATAATGATGTAAAGATAAAGTGGCCGAATGATATTATCCTTAAAAATAAAAAAATCGTCGGAATTTTAATTGAAAAGAAAAAAATTAATCAAAATAATTATTTTATCATTGGGGCAGGCTTCAATGTTCTGCAGGATCATTTTGAGGAAATATCGCAGGCAGGATCACTTCTGACGCAGACCGGACAGGCTTACAACCTTGATGATTTTGCTTTAAATCTTCACGAATATCTATCAGAAAAACTGAAAAATATTCCTTCGGAACAGGAAATCATTGATCAATTCAACCGGAATTTATTCCGTAAAGATGAGATCTCAGTTTTCGAAATAGAAAAAGAGAGACAAAATGGCATCATCAGGAATGCTGACGAAAAGGGAGAGCTCTGGATAGAGCTTGAAAGAGATGGCTTAAAGGCCTTCTATCATAAAGAAATCAAGCTTCTTTACTGATTGGCTCTTTTCAGATACAGGTATAGTGTAAGTGGGAAGAAAACCATATTAGGCAGCCACATGGCAACAGCAGGCGACAGGCTTTTGTTCTCTGAAACCACTTTTAATGCTTCAAATGAGAAAACGAAAACAAACGCAAGGGAAATCCCTATGGCAAGATTGACTCCGAGACCTCCTCTTTTTTTCTGGGATGCCAGCGAAAGCGCCAGAAACGTCAAAATAATAATGGAAACAGGCATTGAAGTTCTCTGATGGAACTCATTAAGATAAGAATTCAGGTTGCTGTTTCCTTTTTCTTTTTCCCTGTCAATGAATTTTATAAGCTCCGGAGTAGTTTTATTCTGTCCCAGAAGCTCATTCGGGAAAAGCTCTTCCGGGGAATGCCCGTAGCTTTTCTTTATTTCAGCACCACTGCCCAGTTTTTCAGAGTTATCTTTATTGATGGTCTTTTCCAGATAGTTGGTAAGTGTAAATTGTTTTTTAGCCTTATCCCAATATACTTCCGATGCCTTAAGTTCGTAAGTCATCTTTCTGGTTTTATCAAATTTCTGATACACAAAACCTGAACCTCTCGTTTCTCTTTTGTTCCAGGAATTCACGAAAATGTATTCCATTTTGCTTAATTGTGCAGAGGCAGGACCCGTCCCCAGGATCTTTTCTTTATTCGCCGCATTATAGGTATAGGCCTCAAGTTGATTTTTCTTGATATTAGCCCATGGAAGCACCATATGATTCACCAGAAGTGATATTAGTGCAATGAAAAGTGAGGTATACAGGTAAGGCTTTGCGAATCTGTGGAAACTGGCTCCACTGCTGATGACTGCAACAATTTCAGTATTATTTGCCATTCTGGATGTGAAATAAATCACGGAAATAAATACCAGAATAGAAAGGAATGTTACTATCAGGTTAATGATCCAGAATGGATAGAAATTGATCAGGAAGTACATTAGATCCAGCTTAGGGTCCAATGCTTTTGCATTTTCTATCCTCGGGATCTTCTGCTGCACATCAATCACCAATACAACTATAGACAGCAATATCAGCATGAAACTGAATGTTCCAAGGTATTTCTTAATGATATATCTGTCTATAATTTTGATCATATTCTTCTCTGTTTAAAGTCTTTGTCTAAGAACCGGCACTACAGATTTTTTCCATTCATAGAAATCACCTGCCACAATATGCTCTCTCGCTACTTTCACAAGATCCAGATAAAATGCCAGATTATGTACTGACGCAATTTGTTTTGCAAGATATTCTTTTGACACAAATAAATGACGCAGATATGCTTTTGAATATTCTCTGTCTACATAACTTGTTCCAAACTCGTCGAGAGGAGAAAAGTCACGCTTCCATTTTTCATTTTTAAGATTCATTACGCCCTGCCATGTGAAAAGCATTGCATTTCTGGCATTTCTGGTAGGCATTACACAGTCCATCATATCGATACCTAAACCAATGGACTCAAGGATATTCCATGGAGTTCCTACTCCCATAAGATACCTTGGTTTGTCTTTAGGAAGAATATCCGTCACTTCGTCTGTAATTCTGTACATTTCCTCTTCCGGCTCCCCTACAGACAGCCCGCCAATAGCATTTCCTTCCGCTCCTGCTTCGGAAATAACTTCTGCCGAGATTTTTCTAAGATCTGAATAGGTAGATCCCTGAACAATCGGGAAAAGCCTTTGCTTATGACCGTAAATCTCTTTATTTTGCTCGGTCCATTCAATACATCTTTTCAACCAACGGTGTGTAAGCTCCATAGATGTTTTGGCCTGATTGTATTCGCAAGGATAGGGCGTACATTCATCAAAAGCCATGAAAATATCTGCCCCAATCTGTCTTTGGATTTCCATAGACTTTTCCGGGGTAAACATATGATAACTTCCGTCGATATGAGATTTGAACTTCACGCCTTCTTCAGACATTTTTCTGCTTTTGGAAAGCGAAAATACCTGAAAACCTCCTGAATCGGTAAGAATCGGCAGATCCCAGTTCATGAATTTGTGCAGTCCTCCTGCTTCCTGCATAATATCCATTGTTGGACGAAGGTACAGGTGATAGGTATTACCCAGAATAATCTGGGCTTTAATGTCTTCTTTTAATTCTCTCTGATGGACTGTTTTCACACTTGCAACAGTTCCTACAGGCATAAAGATAGGCGTCTGGATCTTGCCGTGATCTGTAGTGATCTCTCCTGCTCTCGCTTTTCCTTCAGAGGTTTTTTCTATATTAAAAAATTTCATTCGTATATTCTTTTAATTCGCCGCTATTAACGGTTCTGCTTTGGTGGCAGAAAACGTTTCCGCATCATAATTACCTGTTTAAAACGGGCGCATTTCCACTGTTTTTCAGCTTATCTTGTATATATTTATCCGCTTTGGGGTCTTTTTTTAATACTATTTTTTGTGCGTCTTCCGC
The DNA here is from genome assembly GCF_037083525.1 of Chryseobacterium sp. CCNWLW53. NCBI lineage: Bacteria > Pseudomonadati > Bacteroidota > Flavobacteriia > Flavobacteriales > Weeksellaceae > Chryseobacterium > Chryseobacterium sp. CCNWLW53. The sequence continues at coordinate 412,511 of NZ_JBAOJR010000001.1, forward strand.
AATATTTTTCATTTTGTCTTTAACGACATAATATTTAAAGCTTTCTACAAAATCCTCAGATTTTATCTTGTGGGTTTTAAGGATAAACCTTGTTCCTGCTTCTAAATTTTTGTTTTGATAGATAATGACTGCCTGATCCGTAATAGCAAGATCAGCCAGGATTTCAGCCATCTTTTCAGGCTCGATCAGGTTCTTAGGCTTGTCGATATAGTCGCCACATGAGAACATGCACAGGGTAACGAAAATGAAGACCAGTTTTTTCATAATCTGTTGATTATTGATTTCCATTTTAAATTTAAAACTCCAAATACAGCTTCATGAATAATGCCGCCGTTCATTTTACTTTCTCCTAAAATTCTGTTTGTAAATATAATAGGAACTTCTACAATTTTAAAACCTTTTTTAAAAGCTCTGAACTTCATTTCAATCTGGAAGCCATATCCTTTAAGCTTCACATTATTCAAGCCAATCTCTTCGAGAACTTTCCTGGAAAAACAGACAAAGCCTGCGGTTGTATCATGAATGGGGAGCCCCAAAATAAACCTTACGTATTTGGAAGCAAAATAGGAAAGCAGAACCCGTCCCATTGGCCAGTTCACTACATTGACTCCTTTGGAGTAGCGTGATCCTATTGCCATGTCTGCATTCAGACAGGCTTCGAAAAGTTTGGGCAGATCATTTGGATTATGTGAAAAATCGGCATCCATTTCAAAAATATAATCATATTTGTTTTCGATAGCCCATTTAAATCCGTGGATATATGCCTTTCCCAAACCGTCTTTTACATGCCTTACCGACATATGGAGATGGTGTGGGAATTTTTTTTGCAGGTCTCTAACTATTTCTGCTGTTCCGTCCGGAGAAGAGTCATCCACCACCAGAATATGAAAGTCATCTTCCAATGCAAAAACTGCGGAAATAATATTTTCTATATTTTCCTTTTCGTTATAGGTAGGGATGATGACGAGTTTTTTCATTTCAGTTTGCAAAGATAGTTTATTTAACCTTTTTATTTTATACAAAATAATCTATAATTTTGCAAAAAATATTCTTTTGCTGTTATCACAAAACTTTATAAACCACGTAAGAATACCTGAGAACAATGACTGGGTAATCTTTATATTAATAGGATGCATATTTCTGTATGTTTTCATGATGAATATCATCGAAAGAGATGCCAGCCTGAAAGACTTTCTGCTCCAGAAATATTTTGATGCCAGCAATAACCTTCCGAGCTGGATCATTACTTCCTGCGTAACGGCACTTACACTATCTGCTTTAGTTTCACAGTATATCCCCATCGTTCCGAAATATATTAATGATCTGCAGTTTTTCGGGTATCAGCTTAATAAATTTGGATATACACTGCTTGCGGTCATATTTTTTTATGCCTCGAAATCTGCATTGGGCTTTTTATTTTACCAAAGCATAGGTGACGGCAGAAAATGGACTATTTTTTATTTTACCTCCACAAAATTCTATTTCATTCTTTCATTTTTGTTAATAATCCTGTGTGTGACCCATTATTATTTCCCGATAGACAGAAATAAAATATTTTCGTATTACTTCTACTTCTTTGCATTTGTTGCTGTTTTCAAGATTTTCTTCTATTTGTTTCACAAAAACAATATACTTCCCGAAAAATGGTATTATAAATTTTTGTATATTTGCACCCTCCAAATCGCACCTTTATTGTTGCTTTGGAAGTTGTTATTTTTTTAATAAAAGTCAATGATGAGAATAAAGTCTATATTGGTTTCTCAACCAGCGCCTAGTGAGTCTTCTCCATATCTGGATATAGCAAAGAAGGAAAAAATAAAGATTGATTTCCGTCCTTTCATCCACGTCGAAGGAGTTGACAACAAAGAACTAAGAACTCAGAAGATAGATCTGACGCAGTTTACTGGGATTATTTTCACCAGCAAAAATGCGATAGACCATTACTTCAGACTTGCCGAAGAATTGCGTTTTGCGGTTCCGGATACGATGAGATATATCTGTCAGTCTGAGGCGATTGCCAACTATCTTCAGAAACATATTGTTTATAGAAAGAGAAAGATCAGTTTTGGGGAGAAAAACTTCTCGGATCTTCTGCCTCTGTTTAAGAAATTCCCTGCTGAAAAATACCTTCTGCCGTCTTCAGATGTCTTAAGCCCGGATATCGTAAAAACGATGGAAACGGCCAATGTGGACTGGACAAGAGCAATCATGTACAGAACGGTATGCAGCGACCTTACGGATATCAATGCTAAAGATTATGATATGCTGATCTTTTTCAGCCCACAGGGAATCAAATCTCTTCAGCAGAATTTCCCGGATTTCAAGCAGGAAGAAACAAAGATCGGTGTTTTCGGAAACACTACTTTAGCAGCAGCGGAAGACGCAGGTTTAAAGGTAGATCTTATGGCTCCTACAAAGGAAACCCCATCTATGACAATGGCACTTGAAAAGTATATTAAAGCTCTTCATAAGTAGACTTTAATACTCAATATAAACAGCCGTCTTTTCAATACAGGAAAGATGGCTTTTTTTTAACTAAATTTGAACAAGAATTAATATTGAATGAAATGTCCTGTAAATTATTCTCAAATTATGAAAATCTATAGCACATTACACCAGGCCAAATAAATTTAAAATATTTAAATGAAAGCTCCACAGGCAAAAAAAATAGAGAAAATACTAGAAATACACGGCGACAGAAGAATTGACAATTACTTTTGGCTTAATGAAAGGGAAAATCCGGAAGTGATACAATATCTTGAAGAGGAAAATGCCTATGAAGAGTTTATGATGAAAGACACCGAGGCCTTTCAGGAAGAGCTTTTTGAAGAAATGAAGGCTCGCTACAAAAAAGATGATGAATCTCTCCCCTATTTCTTTAACGGATACTGGTACATTGTACGCTATGAAGAAGGAAAAGAATATCCTATCTTCTGCAGAAAGCATAAAAGTCTGGATAACGAAGAGGAAATTATTGTTGATGTTAATATTTTAGCAGAAGGCGAAACCTATTTTGAAGTGGGAAGCATTGCAGTTTCCCCGAATAATGAATTGGTTTCTTTTTCATCGGATAACGTAAGCCGCAGGATTTATACCATTAGCTTTAAAAATCTTGTAACAGGTGAAGTCTTCTCTGACCAGATTTTGAACACAACAGGAAAAGCAGTTTGGGCCAATGATAATGAGCATGTATTTTACATCAGAAAAGATGAAAGTTTACGGGCTTTCCAGGTGTACAGACATAAGCTGGGCACTGATGCTGCGGAAGATGTTTTGATTTTTCATGAAAAGGATGATACTTTTGATGTGAATGTCTTCAAGACAAAATCCATGGAGTATATTTTCATTGCCAGCTCCAGTACAATTTCCGACGAGCATAGGTTCATTCCTTCTGACAATGTTTTTGCAGAATGGAAAATCATCCAGCCCAGAATAGATGATCTGGAATATTCTGTAGAGCATTTTGAAGATGAATTTTATATCATCACCAATGCAGATGATGCAATCAATTTTAAAATTGTAAAGACCAAAATTGACAACTGTGGAATGGAAAACTGGGTAGATGTTATTCCACATCGTGCTGAAGTTCTGCTGGAAGGCTTTGAAATTTTCAGGGATTATCTGGTCCTTGAAGAAAGAGAAGAAGGACTTCTCCAGATTAAAATCATCGATGAAAAAACCCAGGAATCTTATTATCTTCCTTTTTCCGACCCAACATATATGGCCTATATCGGGATCAACATGGAGTTTGACACTGAGGTTCTCCGTTATGGCTATACGTCACTGACGCAGCCAAGCTCAACCTATGAGTATAATATGAAGGAGAAAACGACTCAGCTCCTGAAACAGCAGGAAGTTCTTGGTGACAAATTTGTTCCTGAAAATTATATTTCAGAAAGAATCTGGGCAGAATCGAGGGATGGAGAAACAAGAATCCCGATCTCATTGGTTTATCATAAAGACACCAAAAAATCTGCAGACACACCTTTACTGTTATACGGTTATGGCAGTTATGGACATACTGTAGATGCAAGTTTTTCCAATGTAAGACTTTCCATTTTAGACAGAGGATTTATTTACGCCATTGCTCATATCCGCGGTGGTGAATATCTGGGCAGAGAATGGTATGAAGACGGTAAAATGCTTTTCAAGAAAAATACATTCTTCGATTTTATTGATGCCGGAAAGCATTTAATTAAGGAAAATTATACATCATCAAACCACATGTATGCAATGGGCGGAAGTGCAGGCGGACTTCTGGTAGGAGCCGTTGTGAATTACGAGCCTAAGCTTTTTAACGGAATTGTAGCACAGGTTCCATTTGTAGATGTGGTGACAACAATGCTGGATGAAACTATTCCATTGACAACCGGAGAATATGATGAATGGGGAAATCCTAATGACAAGGAATACTATGAGTACATGAAGGAATATTCGCCTTACGATAATGTTGAAGCGAAAGACTACCCACATATATTGATTACAACAGGCCTTCACGATTCTCAGGTCCAATACTGGGAACCTGCAAAATGGACTGCAAAACTGAGAGAATTGAAAACAGATGATCATCTTTTATTATTCAAAACTGATATGAGCTCAGGTCACGGCGGAGCCAGCGGAAGATTTGAATCGTTGAAGGAAGACGCTCTGGAATATGCATTCTTGCTGAAAATAGATAAAAAATAATTTTAATCTTTTCTTCAGCTTTAAAAACAAAATCATGTTATTATTAATATTTCCTGCAATAGCCATGTGTATTATTTAATACAAAAGGATAAAATCCGAAAGGCAGAGAAGCGGGAAATTTTTAAAGAAAAACAAGAAAAAAAACTGCAGGAGCTTCTTGAAAAAGCAAGAGAAGAAGATACAGAAGCTGAAGAAAAAAAATAACGAATACTATGAACGAATCTGAATATTGGCAAAAGATAGAACAGTTTTTTATAGACAATTTTGATACTGAGAAAAATCCTCCGATTGAAACACTTTTATTTCTGATCGGACTGCAGGAATTGGGAAGTGGCCAGCAGAAATACACCAAAGAAGACAAAGTAAACCTGATTCATATTGCAGTGTGCAGATTGCTGGAACCTTTCGGTTACTATAAGTTTACTCATTATGAAGATGGATGGCCACAGTATGACAAGCTGGAAGAGCTTCCGGAACTAAAGCCAAACGAACAGTCTCTTTTGATGAAAAAAGCAATTATACAATATTTTCAGGAAGAGGAGCTGATTTGATGTACTGATGGTAATTTGCCAATCAGGCAATAAATGATGAATGCTACAATGCATATATAAATAAAAAAAAGACGGGTTTAGCCCGTCTTTTTTTATAAAGCCAAAGATAAACATATTCCGGCCGTTAAAAATTTTCATATTTATTTGAGAATTTCTTCAAGCTGCGCCAGTCCCATTTTAAAACCCTCTTCAAAACCCATTTCCAGCTGTTGCTTCATAGCTTCAGAAGCTGGAAAATAAATATTGATGGTCACTTTTGTACCTTCTTCTACTCCTGTAAATCCAAGCAGCCATTTTGCCTGTGCAAAATCTTCATTAATGTTTCCTTTTTCGTCACAGAAAGCATCTACACCATCAAAACTTCTATGCTCTGTAATTTCACCATATGCCATCTGACCATACATTTTTTCCCCTTCAGGTCCTACCATGGCATAGTGCCAGACTCCACCTTCTTTAAAATCCTGTTTTACAGTTTCACATTTCCAGGGCTTCGGTGCCCACCATTGATCCAATAATTCGGATTTGGTAAAATAGTCCCACACTTTTGAAACGTCAGCGTCATATATTTTCATGACATATACACTGTTTGAATCAAAATCTTTGTTAAAAATGATATTAGATTCCATAAGTAATTATTTTTGTTAAAGCTACTCCTTTATCCATTTACAGGACTTTTCATATGACAAGTTATTGTAAATTCATAAATAATTGTTAAAAAACTCCCTTTTAAGAGAAATTAAACAATTTTTTGGCTCGTTTTTTGTTTATCAAGTCTTAAAATAATTAATTTTAACATTCATTTTTTTCAATATATAAAATCCAATAATGAATAATAAGTTCATCCCAATAATTTCGGTGTTTATGACAATCTCACTGATTGTATTTGTTACGCTCCAATTTTATTGGCTGAAAGGTTATTATGGTGCTCTTGAGCAGGAATTTTCCAATAAAGTATACGCTGCTTTAGAAAACACTTCAAAAAATATTGAAGAAATTGAAGCTGATAAATACCTGAACCAGGATTATACTAATTTAAGAAACAATATCCTTGCCAGCAAAGACCAGCCTTCTTTAACAACCATTCAGCAGGTAGAAGATTCCGGTGCACAGCGTCAGATCATCTATTCTAAAAACATCATATCAAAAACACAGCTTCCGATCTCTCAGAAAGGTGATTCGGTAAAGCTGACAACTCTGTATACAGACGATGCAACTTATAAAATAAAGAAAGACACCACCAACCGCGAGCTTCTTACCACAGACCTTAACAATGATATTGAAAACGGGGATTATGCCATAAAAGAATTTGTAAAAGTGGTTGGCACCAATCTGCCCATCGATAAAAGAGTAGACACTAAAGTTCTTGATTCGGTAATCGCTAAAGAACTGAAAATAAAAGGCATCACTGCAAAATTCGGATACGGGGTAATTGACAAGAACAACAAGCTTACCAGTGTTGTCAATAAGGTTTATAAAGAGAAAAAAGACAGCAATACCTATAGCTATCCCCTTTTTACAGATAAAAAAGACCGGACTTTATACAGTCTGGCTTTAGTATTTCCTAAAAAAGAATATTCCCTGGCGATGAACAACTGGCCCATGCTTCTGGGAACTTTCCTGTCATTACTGACTATTCTTGGGATTTATATTATCTCCATCAATTATATGATGAGACAGAAAAAACTGGCTGAAGTGAAGACAGACTTCATCAATAATATGTCCCATGAGTTTAAAACACCACTGGCAACAATTTCTGTAGCCACAGACTCTTTAGCCAATGATAAGATTGCTACCAATCCAGATAAAGTAAAATACTATTCGGAACTGATCAAACAGGAAAATTTAAGGATGAAAAAGCAGGTGGAAAACGTTTTGAATATGTCCAAGCTTGAAAGAAATGAGGTAGAGCTATTTCTAAAGGAGACCAATGTACGTGAACTGATCAAAAGAACGACAGAATCTTTTAATCTCATTGTGCAGCAGAGAAACGGTTCTTTGACACAGGAATTTACTGCAACGAACTATACTTTTAAAATAGATGAGTTCCATATCTCGAATATGCTGGTGAACTTACTGGACAATGCCAACAAATATTCTCCTGAAACCCCTGAAATTAAAGTAAAAACAAGTAATGAAGGAAACTGGTACGTCATAGAAATTTCCGATAAGGGAATGGGAATGGAGACCCATAATAAAACTAAAATCTTTGAAAAGTTCTTCAGAGAAGAAACCGGAAATATCCACAATGTAAAAGGACAGGGACTGGGGCTTTCTTACGTAAAGAAAATCGCAGAACTGCACAAAGGGCAGATAATTGTAGACTCTCACAAAGACAAAGGAAGTACGTTTACGATAAAACTGCCGATGAGCTAAATCATCAATGATAAGTAATGAGTAATGAATGAGAAGATCCTATAAAAAATCAATGAGATCAAGATCATTTATCATTAAAAATAGAAACCAAATAACAAATATAGAAGATAGAGTGAGGAGGTTCATTCTTAATTTTTAATCATTAATTTTAATTATTAAAATCATGAGCAACAGAATATTATTAGTAGAAGACGATCAGAGTTTCGGAGCAGTGCTGAAGGATTATTTAACGATCAATAACTTTGAGGTAACCCTTGCTACAGACGGAGAGCAGGGTTTGAAAGAATTTACAGAAAATGAATTTGACATCTGTATTTTCGACGTGATGATGCCTAAAAAAGATGGATTTTCATTAGCCGAAGACGTAAAAAAAATCGATAAAAACACCCCTATCATATTCCTTACAGCAAGAAATATGAGAGAAGATATCCTAAAAGGATACCAACTGGGTGCGGACGACTATATTACAAAGCCGTTTGATACAGAACTTCTTTTGTATAAGATCAAAGCGATCCTGCAGAGAAGCTCTACTTTGGAAAATGAGGAGCAGGAGCAGTTCAAGATCAGTAACATTTTCTTCGACTCTATGCTGAGACAGCTTAAAGTTGGTGATAAAGAATACAAACTTTCTCCAAAAGAAAATGAGCTGTTAAAACTTCTTTGTATCCACAGAAACGATTTCATGCCGAGAGATCTGGCGTTGAGAAAAATCTGGAAAAAGGAAAATTACTTTACTGCAAGAAGTATGGATGTGTATATTGCCAAACTTCGTAAACTCTTAAAAGATGATGAAGGATTGGAAATTATCAACGTTCATGGTGAAGGATTTAGGCTTTTAGTTAAAAATTAAGCCTATATACCAATTATAAATATAAAATTAGCAAAACAATTAAAAATGTTTTGCTAATTTTGTTTCATACCGATTGGATATGAAAAATACATTCTTGGGCGTTATTGCCATTTCAATATTAGCTGTTTCATGCAAAAAGGACGAAAAGCCTACTTATATAAAAGAAGAAGCAGGTGTTCAGCAGCCCAGCATTGCCGTTAATTCAACTTCTCAAACTGCCCTGATGGAGCAGGCAGGTATACAGTCCAATCCAAATCCGGCTTCTGCCACGGTAGTTCCGGGAATTAAAAACCCTCCACACGGGCAACCCGGCCACAGATGCGATATTCCCGTAGGACAACCGCTCAATGTAAATCCGGCAACTATCCAGACAACACCCGGTCAAAACCCCAATAATTCCATTAAAATAGATGCCAATTCTATGTCAGCAGGCAAAGTGGCAATCAACAATAATGCACAGCCGGTTAAAACGGCTCCGGGAATGAATCCTCCGCACGGACAGCCCGGCCACAGATGTGATATCCCGGTAGGACAGCCCTTAAACAGTAAGCCGGCGCCAGCTCCAACACCACAACCTGTTCAAAGCGCAGCGCAAAATGTTCCGGGACCTGTAACAGCCGCTCCTCCAACAAGTGAAAAACCTAAACTTAACCCTGCACACGGAGAACCATGGCACAACTGTGCTTTAAAAGTTGGTGATCCTTTATCATAATTTTTGTATTTTTGCAAAGATGAAGCTGTTTCACATTCTTACAGTTATTTTTTGTCTAGGAATTTTTTTAGTTCCTAAAGACAGCTTCTACTCGCAATCTATGCAGGATACCTGCTGCAAAACCAAGTCTGAAAAAAGCGACTGCTGCAAAAATCACTCTTCAAAAGAGAGTAAGGACAGCCAAACCAAGTCTTCATGTAATGACGACTGCTGCTCAACTTGCGTTGCGTGCTATACTTATATAGAAACTCCGTTTTCAAAGAATTTACATTTTGAACCGTCTTATTACAAAGCGAATAAGAATCCGCAGTTCCAATATTCACCGCCTCATTTATCAGACCGTTTAAAAGAGATCTGGCAGCCGCCTAAAATAGGTTAATTGTCAAACAGTGAGTCCGTTAAGCATTTTAAGGGACCGTTTATAATTAATCTAAACTTTTAAACAAAATGAAATTATATATTTCCAAGTTCATTCTTGGTCTAATGATCGTATCTGTACACTTTATATCCGCTCAAAACCTTTCAAAATCCCAGTTCAAAGTCAAAGGAAACTGTGAGATGTGCAAATCCAGAATAGAAACTACCGCTAAAAAAGCAGGAGCCAAAACCGCTGTTTATTCTATTGATCTTCAGACTTTAACCCTGGAAACCGACAGCAAAATTTCTCCCGACGAAATTTTAAAGAAAGTAGCCGATGCCGGTCATGATAATGAAAAATTCAAGTCCCCTGACGAAATTTATAAAAGTCTTCCTGGGTGTTGCCATTATGAAAGAGACCTTCAGCCTTCCATTGCAGAAGCTCATCTGCATCATTCTAAAAAAGGAAATGAGTTTTATGTAAAAGGAAACTGTGCTTCATGTAAAGCCAGAATAGAAAAAACCGCAAAAGATGCCGGTGCAGATTCCGCAGAATGGAATGCTGAAACACAGACGGTAATCTTAAATTTTGATCCTTCAAAAACCTCGCCGGATCAGGTTTTAAAAGCGATTGCAGATGCCGGTCATGACAATGAAAAATACAAAGCTTCCGACGCTGTTTACAAAAGTCTTCCCGGATGTTGTCTGTACGACAGAGATATTCCGTTTGGAGAAGCCAACCCAAATGTTCACTATGAAGAGGGCGCAAAACACGACGATCATGAAGAACATGGTGCAACTCTTAATGAAACTCATGAACAGCACGAGAAAAGCATTGAAGGAGTAACGGTTACCGGTTCAAAAGCAGCAACTGCATTGAGCAAAAAAGAGGCAGGTCTTGTTTTTAATATTGATAAAAAAGAATTACTAAAAGCAGCTTGCTGTAACCTGTCTGAAAGCTTTGAAACCAATGCCACCGTAGATGTTTCTTTCAGTAATGCTGTTACGGGAACCAAACAGCTGAAAATGCTCGGCCTGGACCAAAAATATACCAGTTTAACCAAGGAGCTTCTTCCTGAAATCAGAGGTCTTGCTTCGGCTTACGGACTGAATTTCATTCCCGGAAGATGGATCGAAAGCATCCAGCTGACAAAAGGCGGAAGTACGGTAACGAACGGCTATGAAAGTATTACAGGACAGATCAATACTGAGCTTCTGAAAAATGCCAAGGAACCTGAAACGTCATTGAATATATTCGCTGATTTCAACGGAAGAGCGGAAGCCAATATCACCAGTGTCTCTCCTATCAATGAGAAATGGTCACAGACATTCTTATTGCACGGAAACGGAACATTTGGAGACACGGATATGAATCATGATACTTTCCTGGACAGACCCAAGGGAACCCAGATTAACGCAGCTTATCTCCTTAATTATAATGATCTTGAAAAATCGGGATTCGGGTCTCATTTCGGGATCAATTTTATCAGAGACGAAAGAACAGCCGGACAGGTTGCTTTTGATAAAAAACTGCCTCAGGACGAACAGGGTGCATATGGTGTGGGTATTGATATTTCAAGATTCCAGGTCTGGAATAAAACAGGGTATGTCTTCAAAGGAAAGCCCTACCAGAGCCTCGGATGGATGAATCAGTATGTATATCATCAGCAGGACAGCTTTTTCGGATTGAGAAATTATGCCGGGAAACAGCATACTTATTATTCAAATTTAATTTTTGAAAGCATTATCGGAAATACTAATCATAAGTACAAGGCAGGAGCCAGTTTTCTATATGACGGCTACGAGGAAACGTATTTAACAGACGATATGAAGAGAAATGAAATCGTTCCGGGGGTTTTTGCAGAATATACATTAACAGGATTAAAATATACTTTGGTAGCAGGAGCCAGAGCGGATTTTCATAATCTTGCGGGTACTCAGTTTACTCCGAGACTTAATTTTAAATATGATTTCACGCCGCAGACAATCTTAAGGCTTTCTGCAGGCAGAGGATTCAGGACGGCTAACGTTTTTGCTGAAAACCAACAGTATTTTGCATCAAACAGAAGTATCCAGATTTTGCAGAATGGTGGAGATATTTATGGTTTAAGACCTGAGATCGCATGGAACTACGGAGCCAGTCTACAGCAGGAATTCAAGCTTTTCGGAAGAAAATCTTCCATCGTCGCTGATTTTTTCAGAACAGATTTCCAGGACCAGGTGCTTGTTGATCTTGACCAGTCTCCACAACAGCTTACTTTTTATAATTTAGAAGGAAAATCTTTTGCGAATTCTTTCCAGACGCAGTGGGATTTTACACCTTTCAAAAATTTTGATGTAAGATTGGCTTATAAATATTATGATGTTCAGGCAGATTATCTGGACGGCAGAAGAGAAGTTCCGTTCATGGCAAAGCACAGAGGCTTTGTGAACCTTGCCTATGCAACAAATAAAAATAATAATGGCGGATTCTGGAGTTTTGACACCACCCTGAATTGGGTAGGAAAGCAGAGGCTTCCCAATACATCAAGCAACCCTGCTGAATTCCAACTGCCAATATATTCTGATTCTTATGCTGTGCTGAATGCACAGATCTCGAGGAATTTCAATAAAAAGCTCAGAGCTTATCTAGGAGGTGAGAACCTTACATCATATTATCAAAAAAATGCAATTGTTGATTTTAGAAATCCATTTGGAAATTATTTTGATGGCGGAATGGTGTATGCCCCTATCATGAAGGCTAACTTTTATGTGGGATTGGATGTAACTTTTTAAGTTTTTTAAACAAAAGTTCATGATTGACATTGCCGGTTCCTGTCGATAAACATCTATAGCCCGTCGATATATATCGATGCTTTTTATAGCGAACTTTATTTTAGAATATTGTTATTTTGTAACTGTAAAACTAACCCAGTAAGAATGTTGATAGTGATTCCGAATGGGAAGGTTTACAGGAACAAAAATGATGAAATAAAATACACGTAGGAAATAGCCTTGAACTTTGAAAAATTAAAGAAACACAAATATTTAAAAAAGTAAACTTGGTTTTAGGTTATTTTGACACAAAAAAGACTGTTTTTGAAACAGTCTTTTTTACTTTACAGATATTTATCTTCCGAAATCATCCTGTACTCTCACAATATCATCTTCATCCGAAGGATTTGTGGCATCGGTATGCTGCCAGATTTCCGCCACTACTCCCCAGCCGTCTAAACCGATCAGCCTGTGTCTTTCACCTTGCTGAAGTTTAATCTGATCTTTTGGATGGTATTCTTTCAGCTCGCCTTCTTCATCGGTATTGCTTGTTTTTATCCCAACTGTTCCTTCCACTACCTGCCAGATCTCGGCTCTGCGGTGATGGTACTGCCAGCTTAAACGGGCATTGGGAGCAACCAAAAGGATCTTAGGGCTTAGCTTTCCTCCTATTTTCAGACTTTCGACATTGATTCCGTCAAAATACTGATTGCCAAAATCCTGAGCCTGACCTTCATCGATCACGAAAAAGCCGCCCCAAGGTCTTGTATCATCTTTTGCCGCAATAGTAAAACCCTGGCTCGCTAACATTTTTTCTACCTTTTCGAATATTTCTATTTTCTCTGCACTCATAATTTATTCCTGTTCTAAAATTATTTTCAAATATAAAGTTTGTTGATCATTATTCTTTCGACATTGAATAGGGAAAATCTTTTTCCTGAGAGCCTCTTTCTTTATTAGGCTTATTATCCATCTGGAATTCCAACACAGCTCCATTCATCAGTTCTTTGTGGCTCAGCCAGTTTTCTGAATACAGCCGAAGGTTTACGTTTAATGATTTAACATATAGATTTTCAGCACTGTTTTCCGGTGCCTTTATTTCAATTTTCTTACCATTTTCTAAGTGAATTACTGCTTCTTTGAAAAGCGGCGCTCCCAAAACATACTGATCTGTGGCTGGGGTCACCGGATAGAATCCTAAGGCAGAGAATACGTACCACGCGGAGGTCTGACCATTATCTTCATCACCGCAATAGCCATCCGGTGTTGCATAATATAGCTTATCCATCACCTGTCTTGTCCAGTACTGTGTTTTGTACGGGGCTCCGGCATAGTTGTATAAATAAATCATATGCTGGATCGGCTGGTTTCCATGGGCATACTGTCCCATATTCATGATCTGCATTTCGCGGATCTCGTGAATTACGCTTCCGTAATAGCTGTCATCAAATACCGGTGCAAGTGAGAATACCTCATCCAGCTTGGCTTCGAATTTCTTTTTCCCACCCATCAATTGGGATAAACCGTCAATATCCTGGAAAACAGACCATGTATAATGCCAGCTGTTTCCTTCGGTAAAGGCGTCACCCCATTTAAACGGATTGAATGGCGACTGGAATTTTCCGTCTTTATTTTTTCCACGCATCAGACCTGTTTCCGGGTCAAATACATTTTTATAGTTGTAAGCCCTTTTTTTATAAATATCAATTTCTGAAGCCGGTTTTCCCAATGCTTTTCCTAACTGATAAATAGCAAAATCATCATAAGCATATTCCAGGGTTCTGGCAGCATTCTCATTGATCTTTACATCATAAGGAACATAGCCTAAAGTATTGTAATATTGCACTCCTCTACGGCCTACAGCATCGATCGGGCCTTCGTTATTGGCTCCATGTTTCACTGCCTGCCAAAGTGTTTCCACATCATATCCGCGAAGTCCTTTGATATAAGCATCGGCAACCACTGAAGCGGAATTGTTCCCGATCATAATGTCGGAATACCCAGGACTGCTCCACTCCGGAAGAAATCCGCCTTCTTTAAATGTATTGGCTAAACCTTCCTGCATTTCTACGTTCATACTTGGATATACAAGATTCAGGAAAGGATACAGAGCACGGAAGGTATCCCAGAATCCGGTTCCTGCGAACATTTTTCCGTCCAGAATCTTTCCGTTATAAGGACTCCAGTGTTTTACTTTGTTCTCAGCATCGATCTCATATAGCTTTTGAGGAAAAAATAATGTTCTGTAAAGGGAGGAATAAAATGTTCTGATCTGCTGATCCGTTCCGCCTTTTACTTCAATTCTACCTAGTGTTTTATTCCAGATATTTTTCGCGTCTGCTTTTACCTGTTCAAAATTCCTGCCTGCAATTTCTCTTTTAAGATTCAACTCTGCCTGCTCGAAACTGATGAATGAAGAAGCTGTTCTTGCATAAACGCTTTCTTTATTTTTTAATTTAAATCCGACAATTGCCCCGGCATGATCACTTGTGATTTCCAGCTGGTTTTTCACAAAAACACTGTCTTTCCAGGTAGTCGTCAAATCAAAATCCTTATCAAACTGGACCACAAAATAGTTTTTGAAATTGTTATATTTTCCTCTGGAATATTTAGTGGTGTACCCAAGGATTTTTCTTTCTTTGGGAAGAATTTTAATGTAAGATCCTTTATTCAGGGCATCAATAACGATATAGGCACTGTCTGTTTTAGGAAAATCGAATTTGAAGAAAGCTGCTCTTTCTGTGGGAGTAAGCTCTGTGGTCACATTGATATCCGCCAGATAAACGCTGTAGCTGTAAGGTTTTGCATTCTCTGCTTTATGGCTGAACCAGCTTGCCCGTTCTTCCTCCTTAAATTTTAGTTTACCGACTCCCGGCATGATGGCGAAAGCACCATAATCATTCATCCAGGGAGACGGCTGGTGGGTTTGTTTAAAACCTTTTATTTTATCTGCGTCGTAGGTATATGCCCATCCGTCACCCATTTTTCCGGTTTGCGGGGTCCAGAGATTCATTCCCCAGGGAAGTCCTATGGCAGGATAGGTATTTCCATTGGACAAGGAAGGTTTGGATTGGGTTCCCATTAAAGGGTTTACATAATCGGCAAGAGACACTTCCTGGCCAAATGCTAAGATATTAAATAGAATAAAAAAACTTGAGAATAAAGACTTCATGATATCATTTTGTTAAATTGATCCTGGCTTTTTTCAAAGCATACCCTGCAGCACCAAGAATAGCTGCATCTTCAAAAATAGCAGAAATTTTAATAGGAAGATTGATTTTATGCTCTGCTAAATGCTGATTTAACCTCTTTTTAAAGTAAGGATACACTTTTGCGATATTTCCGCCAATGACCAGCACTTCAGGGTTATAGTCTTTTACATATTTTATAATGAACCCGGCAAATGAATCTGCATAATCATCAAATATCTGAGTCTGTATATCTTCCGGCTGGTCCAGCAGGTCTTTGGTGCCAGAAATTTTCTTACCGGTTAATGCCGCATACTGATTCACAAACCAGCGTGTTGCCAGATAATCTTCACAGATAGAATCTTTGAAAGGCGAATCCCATAAATCTTCATCTGAAGCTGTTTCTCCATTATAGAAAGCTGTTCCCAGACCTGTCCCGAGGGTTACACCAAAAATCTTATTATAGTCCTGTACGCAACCGCCAAAAACTTCCCCTTCAAGAAAGGCTCCGGCATCATTCACAAAATGAATCTGATCCGGGGAAACTGAAAGTCTTTGAGCTAATTCGTCTTTAATATTGACTTTATAAATATCAATAAATTTCCCCTGCTGCATCAGCGATATTCCATTTTCATAATCAAAAGGACCCGGCATGGCTATACCGATCAGAAGTTCATTTCTGACAAGGTTATGGATCACTTTTTCGATGGCTGAGATCCAGGAAGAAAAAATGGTTTCGCGTGCCCCGAAGGAGTCCACATGTTCTCTCACATAGGTAGAACTGATAATTTCACGTTTTTCAGGATCAACCTGGGCCATGGTGATGTGCGAGCCACCGATGTCTATTCCTACTATATTCTGCATTATATTCTTTCTTTATATTCTGTATAAATTATTCTTTTTCATTAAAAGGGACAGACAGGAAAGTATTTTATACTCCCCGCCTGTCATCCTAAATCCCCTAATTTTATTTTTACTTTTTATACGCCTGTTGAGGATTCAAATTTTATTCTATGATCACCTTTCCCGAAGATTTCATCTTACCGTCTTTTGAATTGATCTTATAAATATAAGTTCCTGCAGATAAGTTCCCGGTATTAATAACCACATCATTCTTATTAATTTTTTGGTTCATTATTAATTTTCCTACCATATCATATAACGTGATTTCACTGGCAGATTTATCTTTAATGGTAAAATGAATATCATTTCCTTTTTTAACAGGATTTGGATAAGCGTAGTTCATGTTATTTTTTTCTGAAGCAATATCTTTTGTTGATAACGCGGCAGCACAGGCTACATCTGTTCGCCAGTTGGAAGCTGACATATTGACCAGAGTCGCAAAATGAGTGTTTGCTGTAGCATCTAAAGCCCCGTTTCCGCTGCCTTCGTTCATTTTCCAGTTGGCTTCAAGATTGGGAGAACCGGCCGGAACGTTACAGTTATTGGTAAGAATTTCTGAAGCGGTCAATGCTCTTTTCCAAACCCTGAATTCATCCAGGAATCCGTTAAGGGTACGGGAATTATCATAATTTCTGGCCAGATAAAGAATTCCGTTTGCTGTAAAATTTCCGGAAGCAGCTACACTGGCATCAAGCACCCCATTGATATAGATTTTCATTGCTGATCCATCGTAGGTTGCAGCTACATGATTCCATATATTAGTTGTCAATGCTGTAACACTGTTAAGTTTTACCTGAGCAGATCCGAAGCTTAAGATAAATTGCAGCTTATTATTAGCCAGGTTCCCATCTCCAAATCTCAGCATTGCAGAGTTACTATCTCCCACTTCAATTCCAATTACTGATGAGATATAGGGAAAACTGGGTTTGAAGGCATTTACTTTAACCCAACCTTCAAATGTCACTGCGTTTCCACTAAGATTAAATTGCCCTGCATTCAGGTAGTTTGTGCTTCCGTTAAAAGAAAGTGATCTTGCGCCAGGGCTCTGCACGGGAGCAAATCCACTGTTGAATGTTGACTCTCCCGAATATACGCTGGTGGTTGTTCCACCACATACAGCCTGTACTTTCCATACATAATTTGTATTCTCCGTTAATCCCGGTAAGGTATAAGAGTTTGTGGAAATATTCTGAACATCAGTCCAGGTTGTTGCTGCAGCTGTTTTATACTGTAAATTATAGCCGGAAGCACTTGCTACCACATCCCATGATACTTTGGTGGTTGTTCCCAAAAAGCTTTCAGACTTCATTCCAGAGGGTGTTCCACATGTACTGCCGGAATTAAAACGGGGAGCAAACAAATAGGTACTTTTTATAGTTGCTGAGCAGTTCGACTGTATTCTCCAGTCATAATCCGTATTCAGCGTCAGGTTATTAACCATAATATTGTTTCCGGAATAATTACTTGCAATGTTTGTCCAAGTAGTTGAATTAGCTGGTTTATAATCAATATTATAGGTCTGGGAAGCATTGCCTGTCCAGTTTAATTTAGCTGAAGTTCCGGTGGTATTAGTCGCTTCAAGTCCTAGAGGCGGGTCACAGGCATCTCCCTGGGCCCAGGAATAAAGCGGTCCGGTAAGCAAGGTATTTTCGTTGTACAGAATATTTGACCCAGTGCTTAAATAACTAGCATTATTAACTCCGTTAAGATCGTACCACATAAAAACGCCATAACCGTCATTAATTGTATTGGTTGCCAAAGTGGAAAGAGTAGCAGCAGAAGTGGACTGAGGATTTGAATTCTGTATCCATGTAGCTGCTGCAGAAAGCTTGGAATTGGTAAGAGGCGGTACGGAAGGTGCACTGTAAGTTCCATAATAGGGATTCCAGCTGTAATTGATATAATTTCCGGCTGCATCACCGTTGTAGCTTTGTCTTGAAGTTGCCGGTCCTAAATAATAAAAGGTGATCAGCTTATCCGGCATTGCTGCCTTTAGCTCCTGCAAAAGCATTACAAAAGAGCTGCTGTTGGGTTGCCCAGTCCCGTTATTTCCGTAGCCTGCATATTCATCGTCAAGATCCACCCCATCCAAACCATAGGTGTAAACGGTATGGGCTAGCTGCCGGGCAAAATCACGGGCTGCCTCACGGTTCGGGAAATTGGAAATTCCGGCTCCCTGATGATTTCCGAGGATATCCAGAAGTACCTTAATTCCTTTCAGCTGTAAGGGGCGGACGTAGGTATTGACGTCATTCAGGACTTTTGTGACGTTATTGTTATTCGAAATATAGGCCCTGCTTTTGGAAACATCATAATTAATATTGGCTGCAAAAATAATTGCTACATCAAAAAGCTGTCTGTTTGTGTTCTGCAAAGTATACGACCCAGCATTCAGCATATTATTGTTGTTCACCTCCACATAGCAGACTCCCAAAGGGTTGAGCTGTTGGGCTTTAAGTATGGATGCCCCGTGAATGACCAGTAAGATCAGGGCGGTAAGAATAGATTTTTTTTTCATAGTATTAATTTAGTTTCGGTAAAATCACCGGGCCGGAGCCCGATGATGATTTTTTATTTTATAATTAATTTTTCAGCTTGTTTCAGGCTTCCATTTTGAGATTCAAACTGAATGATATAATTGCCTTCTTTAAGTCTTGAAAGATCATACTGCTGATCTCCTGCATTGATTGTTTTTGTTTCCAGAGGATTCCCGGTAAGGCTATATACCGTTAGTTTTCCTTTATTATATTCGTCGGGAACTGAAACTGTAAATGGCAAAGATTTACTTGCAGGATTCGGGTATAGCTTTATCTTTTTTGCTGTAACTTCTTCAAGACCTGCATTTTGGATTCTTGCTGTTGAAACTTTTTGAGAACCTGCCGGACAAGGCACGTCTGTTCCCCAGTTGGAAGCATCCACTCCCGTTAATGTCAGAGTAATTCCGTTTCCTGAACTGTCCTGAACCGAAGAACCACTCCCTTCATTAAATTTCCAATAGGCTGTAAGAGAAGTTGCCGGAAGGGCCACATTACACATATTCTGGCTGATTTCTGTCTGGCTTAATGCTCTTTTCCAAACTCTAACCTCATCTATTTTACCATTGAAATTCCTTGATGTATTGTATAAATATCCTACATTGAAAGCTCCGTTGGAGGAAACGCTTCCGGTCTGGGATTTAGTCGCATCAAGAACTCCATTGATATAAATTTTCATGGCAGAACCGTCGTAGGTTGCTGCAACATGATACCATGTATTGGCATTCAATGCTGTAGCAGCGGTCAGTTTTTGCTGCACATTATTGATGCTTACCACAAATTGCAGTTTGTTATTGGCAATATTGGCATCGCCTAATCTTAAAAATGCTGAATTGCTGTCGCTTACCTCCGTTCCTAAAAGAGATGAAATATAAGGGGATGCCGATTTAAAAGAGGATGGTTTTATCCAGCCCTCCAGTGATAATGCAGATCCGCTTAGATTGATGGTTCCCGCCGCACCAGATTCCGTGCTTCCATCCAAAGAAAGAGAGGTCGATCCCGAAGGAGCTGTTCCTGTTCCGCTGTTGAATCTCGGGGCAAACATATAGGTACTCTTTACGCTACAGTTAGTTCTGATTCTCCAGTCGTATTCCGTATTGGCTGTTAATCCTGATATGGTTACAGATGTAGCTGTTGTAGCTGTTGCAACATTCGCCCATGTAGTAGAAGTAGCCGGTTTATAATCTACATCATATGTGCTGGTTCCTACGGCTGACCAGTTTAATTTTGCACTTGTTCCTGTAAGATTGCTGGTAAATAATCCTATCGGGGCATCACAATTGGTTCCCTGTGTCCATGACTGTAAGGCAGTGCTTAAGATAGTCTGTTCCCCATATAAGGTCTGTGTTCCGGCTGAAAGCTGTGATGTTTCATTGGTTCCGTGCAAATCGTACCACATAAATACTCCGTATCCGCCGTTCTTCGTCTGGGTAGCCAGGCTGGTTGTAGTGGAATTGGAAGTATTTCCCAGCCATACAGCTGCCGGAGAGATCTGTGCATTGGTAAGAGGCGGAACATTAGGAGCGGAAAAAGTTCCGTACATAGCATTCCAGCTGTAGTTGACATAATCCCCTACTCTAAGTCCGTTCCATGAAAGTCTTGAAGCAGCAGGGCCATAGTAATAAAAAGTGATCATTTTATCCGGCAGTAAAGCTTTTAATTCCTGTACAAGCATCACAAAAGAACTTGCGTTGGGTTGGCCGGTTCCGTTTTGTCCGTAATCAGAATATTCATCGTCAAAGTCAATTCCGTCTAACCCATAAGTATTTACAGTATGGGCAAGCTGCTGGGCAAAATCCCTGGCTGATTCACGGGTTGGAAAATTACAAATACCTGCTCCCTGGTGGTTCCCCAAAATAGTCAGTACCACCTTCATTCCTTTTGCCTGAAGGGGTTTTATGTAAGTATCTGCGTTGGTCAACACTTTTGTAACGTTGTTATTACAGTACAGGTAAGGCCTGCCTCTGCCTGTATCATAATTGATGTTGGCAGCAAAAATATTGACGACATTAAACAAATATTTACCTGATGTCTGCAGTTTGTATGAACCTGCATTCAGGATATTGTTGTTGTTTACCTCCACATAGCATATTCCTGTAGGATTAAGCTGTTGCGCATTCAGCACAGGAATGGCATGAATGATCATTACGATCAACATAGTAATGGCTTTTTTCATAATGTTTTTTTAAGTTGTTTTTGGTATGATCTGAAATTTCTTCCTTGAAATTTAATTTTGCAATATAAATACAGACTAGAAAGCTCCTTCCGTTGACTTTTCCAGCTCACGGGCCGATTTTAAAAATTCTTCCACATCCATTTCTTTGAAAAAGAGCAGTCCATGGGGCGCCCTGAGACGCGGGCTTTCATTGTCGTAGAAATAAGGTTTTCCTAAAACCAGCTGAACATCTTTCAGTTGCTCTACCCAGGTCTGAATGGAAAGGTGACTGAATTTTCCATCGTAACGGTAACTCGGGAACGAAGCATCCACCTGGCTCATGTAGCTGTTGGTAAAGCTTTCATCCATCGTACTCATGGCATTCAGCGATACAGGGAAAATATGCGTGACATCCGCTGCATTAAACTGATACCAAACATTTCTGTACCCCCAGATTTTAATATTTGAAAGATCTTTTTCTTTGCCCCATTCCCTTACAGCTTCGGCTATGGCCTGCAGAACTTTGTAATGGGTGTCGGGACCGCTGCCTTCGGGGTCAAATGCCAGGCTGATTACGGTAGGATCTATCTCCCGCAGCTGTTTGAGGATCGGGATAACATCTCTTTCCCGGTTGGGTTTCTCCGTAAAAATCGCACCGGTATAAAACCCCAGTCTCAGATGATGAACATTTTTGGTTCTCACTCCGAAGTGGGCCCATACCAGCTCTTCTTCATATTCACGGATCATTCCTTTTAAGGTCTGGATCTTTGGCTCAGGATTTTGTCCGTCATAGCTGAAATTCACGGCAGTGATGATTTCACTGATCCTGGTTTCCAGATCCTGTCTGTTTTTGAGATTCCAGAGCTCAACAATATTCCTTACCATTCTGTGGGAAACGGCTCTCGATCTTTCGTAAGCACTTCCGGAGGCAATATTGATCAGGTAATGGTAGACGTCTTTATCTTTTTTATTTTTATATCCTGCTTCAAAAAAATCGGGGTACTGAAGCATTTCTATTTCATCTTTCTTCACAAAATAAAGAGTGTCATTCAGAATTTTTATCAGAAACTTATTGGTAACCGCCGTAAATCCTGAAGTAAGAACCGAATAATGGGATGCATTGGTCTCATTACGCGACTGATAGTGGATATAAGGCAGCAATCCTAAAGAAATATCATCGTGATGTGGTCCGGTATGGTAAAAAACTTCGCTGCTGAGCCTTTCTGTTCCTTTTTTGATTTTCCCGTTAATGGAATCAATGACAGATTGAACGGTATGTTCGCCAAGGCCGGGAATAAGCTGTGTATACTGATCTTCTCTGAGATCGTCCAATGTTAGATGTTCCGCATATTTATTCAGCTTCCGGGTCAGGGACATGATGGCTTTGTCTGTTTTTTCCTGTGACCAGCTGTCGGAACGGTAGTAATCATCAATATAATCATTCAGCATACTTGCCGCTCCCAACGTGATATAGAATCTTCCATTCGGGAGCCCTGCAAGAACAGAGGCCGGATATATATTGGATGGCGGAAGTTCAAGAGCATTTTTTATTACAGGGGCCTTTGCTTCTCCTGCCGCGAAAATAATGGCTACGGCATCTTTGTTATAGGTAATGGTTTCCAGACCAATGGTGATCACCAGCCTTTCCTTTGAAATTTCAATCCCTCCGAGATCTCCTGCTGCAACAGCCTGGGTTTCAAAATTGGTGGATGTAAGCCGTGTGGTAGAGTAAGGATCGGAACCTTTGATATTGAAAGCGATATGGCCATCGGGACCTATTCCGCCCAGAAAAAAACCTATTCCACCTAATCCACGGATCTTCTGCTCATATTCCGAGCACCAGTTATCAATTAAAAAAATAGATTCTTTCTGTAGTTTTTCCTGAGGATTCCGGGCTTCGCGGTATCTCAGCTCGAGGTTTACTTTATGATCCGGGAAAATTTCTTCAAAACCCGTGCCTTCTGCTAAAGGAATTTCATTGGAATTGATGAGCAATGCATTTTCACGTTTCAGTCCAAAACCTTCAATATAATATTTGTTGACGTAATGATAAAAGCTATTCGCCTGTGATGACTGTATAGGATAAAATTCATCAATCTGAACAAAATAAAGTTCTGCCAGTGAGGGTTTATCCTGAAACATCAATCCGTGTTTCTTCCTCAGTTCAAGGATGCTTTCGTTGTCCCAGTTTTCAAGAATATGTTGGGTCCAGAAAATAAAATATTCCGGCGTTTTACCCGTGGGAAGACTGATGACTCCGGCCGGGTTTTCATGAACCCACTCCAGAAAGCGCAGGGCTGTAAGCATCCCTAAATTCGGAAAGTTATCTACAACGATATAGGGAACATTTACCTTATTGTTGCGTGGAACATCATTTAAAAATGACTGTTCTACGGGCGTAAAAGTTTTGTTCTTTTCCATTACGTTTTGTATTTTGTTTTATACGGGAACAACCTTAAGTCAGCAGGTCAGGATTCTCATTAAAGGTTTTCCATAATAGTTCTCCAAACAATGTATTGGCCCAGGCAAACCATTCCCTGGTAAATTTCTTATCGTTATCCTTGTGGAAGGATTCATGCATAAATCCTGTTCCTCCATGAGTTTTCTGCAGGGTTTCTATACACCATTTTATTTCCTTCTTGTCATTGGAAGTAAGCGCTTTCATGATGATACTCATCGGCCAGATCATATCAAGACCGATGTGCGGGCCGCCGATTCCTTCTGCAAGTTTTCCTTTGAAAAAGAACGGGTTATCCTGTGACCAAACATAATTTCTGGTATTTACATAAACCGGATCATCAGCTTTTACAGCCCCCAGATAAGGAAGGCCCAGAAGGCTTGGACAGTTGGCATCATCCATTAAATTATAACTCCCGAATCCATTCGTTTCGAACGCATAAATCTTTCCATATTGAAGGTGATCGTAGATTCCGTACTTCTTGATGGCGGCGTCTACCTCATCAGCCAGGCTATTTAGCTGCTGGGCTAACATTTTTTCATTTTTGATCTGTGAAACCATTTCCGCTGCCTGACGTAAACTCACGACTGCAAATAAATTGGAAGGGATAAGGAAAGCATAGATGGTAGCATCATCACTCGGACGGAACATAGAATTGATCAATCCTACAGGTTTTGTCGGATAGCCGTAACCGCCCATTGGAATTCCGTCTGTTGCCCAGGCTGTTGTACGTTCAAATTTATAGGGTCCCAGATCTGTTTTTCTCTGCTGCTCTGTAAAGGTTTGCAGAGTAAGCTTGATTCCCTGCAGCCAGTTGTTATCAAAGGGTTTTGTATCTCCCGTCGTCTTCCAGAAATGGTAAGCCAAACGAATTGGATAGCATAATGAATCGATCTCCCATTTTCTTTCGTGGGTGCCGGGTTTCATATCCGTATGATCATATTCTTTCCACTTGCTTATTTTATTTTCGTCGTTATAGAAAGCATTGGCATAAGGATCTTTAAGGATGAATTCTGTCTGTTTGTGAATGACCCCGGAGATCAGTTTATGAAGTTTTTCATCCTTTTTTGAGAACTGCAGGTATGGAAAAACCTGTGCAGAACTATCGCGAAGCCACATGGCATCAATATCTCCCGTAATAACGTAAGTATCCGGAGTTCCATTGATTTCTTTATAAAAAACGGTGGTATCTAAAGTATTGGGAAAGCAGTTTTCAAAAAGCCACGACAGCTCTTTATTCTTCACTTTCTTTTTAAAAGCTTCAATTGCACTTTCTACCGCTTCACTCGTAAAATGTCTTTTATCTTTCGGAACGCGGACTACAGGGAAATTTTCTACGCTTAATGTTTTTGCGAAAACATTTTGAGTAAACATCAGTCCCGCTCCTGCCAGTGCACTTGTCTTTATAAACTTTCTCCTTTCCATTATACTTTTATATTTCGTTATTGTTTGATCTATTTTACAGGCTTGCTTCCCATTACAAATTTCAGCTCGCCTCCATTCATAATGTCGCTATGATTGATTTCCCAGCTTTTGAATTCTTTCCCATTCAGGAACATTTTCTGAACGTAGATGTTCTTATCGGAAATTTTATCCGCAATCACCGTGAAGGTTTTTCCATTTTCCAGCTTTAAAGATGCTTTCGGAAACTGTGGCGCTCCGATTGCGTATACTGGTTTTCCTGGAGTTACAGGATAGAATCCTAATGATGAGAAAATATACCATGCAGACATCTGGCCGCAGTCTTCGTTATTGACAATCCCGTCCGGTTTTGCCGCATACATATTATCACGGATGAATTTGACCATTTTCTGGGTTTTGTAAGGAGCTCCCGCATAGTTGTACAGGTAAGGAACATGGTGTCCCGGCTCATCACCGAATCCCAGAGAACCTATGAATCCTGAAATATCTACATGCTGCTCACCTATCATTTTAAGTTCTTCGGTAAAGGTTTTGTCCAGTTTTTCTTCAAATCCTTTTTTACCTCCGTATAAATTCATCATTTCATCAATCTGATGAGGAACGAAGAAATCATACGCCCATATATTTCCGGAAACCCAGTGTGGCTGTAGTTTTTTCCAGTCGTTTAAAGTAAAGTCCGGTAGGAATTCTCCGTTTTTCTGCTTTGGCCAGAAATGGTTGTTTTCTTTGTTGAATGTATTCAGGAAATTCATAGAACGTTTCTTATAAACTTCTGCCTCTTCTTTTTTACCCAATTTCTCGGCAAGCTGCTGAATGCACCAGTCATCATACGCGTATTCCAGCGTTGCAGAGACTGAAGCCCCGTTTTCAGATGGTGTGTACCCTAATTTGATATAATCATTAAGGCCTCCGCCACCATCACTGCTGCTCATTTTATCCGTTAAAGAAGCATCTTTCATTGCTGCAAATGCTTTTTCCTGATCAATACCCGGTACGCCTTTGGAAATGGCATCCCAGATTACGGATACACTGTGATAACCAAGCATGCAAAAATTATCGTAACCACAAAGTTCCCAGATTGGCATGTGATCTTTGCGGTCTGTATACCTGCTGATCAGCGAGTTGGCAAATTCTTTTGTATGTTTCTGATCCATAATGGTCAGCAAAGGATGGGTTGCTCTGAAGCCGTCCCAATAGGAATAGGTACTGTAGTTGGTAAACCATTTAGTATTCATATTTTCCTGTGCAGCAACATAATCTCCATTGGTATCCATATACAGATTAGGAGCGATAAAGGTGTGGTACACTCCAGTATAGAAGATTTTTCTCTGGTCGTCCGTACCGCCGGTCACCTGGAATCTGTTGATTAGATCTCTCCAGGTATTCTGAGCCGTTTCTTTAGCCTGTGCAAAATTCACATTCTTAGCTTCGGCATCAAAGTTTTCCTGGGCACCTTCCGTACTTACAGGAGATAAGGAGACTTTAACCTCTATACTTTCATTTTCCTCAGTTGAAAATCTCACGAAAGCTTTGGCATCTTTAGCAAGCGCTATTTTTTCGTTCTCTTTTATTTTTCCTTCAGAATAGGTTCCATAGGATTTAAAAGGTTTTGAAAATTCCATCACGAAATAAGCAAAACGTTTTCCACCCCAGCCGTTGCTGTAGCAGTATCCTTTGATCTTATTGTTTCCTTCTATGCTTACCAGCGTATGGTAAATATTCCCGAAAATTTTATTGGTAGGATCAATGATGACATTGGATTCTTCACTCTTTGGGAAGGTATATTTATGGAAACCTACTCTCGGAGAAGCGGTCAGCTCGGTTTTAATTCCGTAGCTGTCCAACATCACGGAATAATATCCCGGTGAAGCCGTTTCTTTGTCGTGACTGAATGTTGAACGGTAGCCACTTTCCGGTTTGTCCTCAGAACCTGGAAGCATCTTTATTTTCCCGACGGTCGGCATCACTAAAATATCTCCAAGATCTGCCCAACCTGTTCCGCTGAGATGATTATGACTGAATCCCATAATGGTTTTACTGCTGTAATGGTATCCCGAACACCAGTCCCAGTCGCCGCTTTTAGTATTCTGATCCGGACTGAGCTGGATCATTCCAAAAGGTGTAGTCGCTCCGGGAAATGTATGGCCGTGTCCTCCTGTTCCGATGAACGGATCTACCCATGAAAGAACATCATCCTTCCGTTGCTGGGCATTTCCCACATGAGAAAATAGGATCATTGATAAAAATATAAGCAGTTCTTTTTTCATAATCATAATAGGGAAATCTTAAAAATTTCTCAAGATAGGAGTTTATTTAACAATATAAAAACCGAAACAATGATTTCAACAAGCAGTGACCGGTATATTATTTATATTTTGAATCCGCTTACAGCGAATTCTTTTTCATAAAATCAATAATTTCAGAAATATATCCAAACGCAATGGCCACAACGGTATCCGCTGCTCCATAATATACAGTTACCTTATCTCCTTCTGAAAGGGCAGCACACGGGAAAACTACATTCGGAATATCTCCCGTAAGTTCATACAATTCTGCCGGAGCCAGTAGATAAGGTTTCGTTCTGTATAATACTTTTGACGGATCTTCAAGATCAAGCAGTGATGCTCCCATAGAATAACGGAACCCTCTGCATGTATTGATCACTCCGTGATAAAAAAGCAGCCACCCTTCATCCGTTTTAATCGGAACAGGTCCTGCCCCTATTTTTGTACATTGCCATGCACTGTCTTCAAACGGTGCTACTTTCATCACGCAACGGTGTTCGCCCCAGTATTTCATATCCGGACTATAGCTGATGTAAATATCTCCGAAAGGCGTATGCCCGTTATCACTCGGTCTGCTCAGCATGGCATATTTACCGTTTATTTTCTCAGGGAAAAGAACCCCGTTTCTGTTGAAGGGAAGGAATGCATTTTCACACTGAAAGAATTCTTTAAAATCAAAAGTATAGGCAATTCCTATAGTAGGTCCATGGTATCCGTTACACCACGTGATCCAATATCGGTCTTCTATAAAGGCAACACGGGGATCATATTTATAATCCGATTCTATCATTTCTGTATTTCCGGCTTTCATATCAATCGGGTCATGATTGATCTCCCAATTGATCCCATCTTTACTGAAACCTGCAAAAATATTCATCTGCACTGCTTTGTTATCGCAACGGAAAACTCCTGCGAATCCATCTTCAAAAGGAACCACCGCACTGTTAAAAATGCTGTTGGACGTAGGTATTGCATATCTGTTGATAATCGGATTTGCAGAGTAACGCCACATGATATCCCGGCTCTCTTCCGGACGATCCTGCCAAGGGATCTTTGCTGGTTGAAATGTCATAAAGTATTTTTACTTTTTTATTTAATGTATTTAATAAAATGATTTAGTGTTCTTTTAGTTTTTCAGGATATGAAAACGGAACCAAAAGGGTCACGACAAAAGCAGGTATGGTAGCAATAAGTACCCAGATAAAAAACATTTTGTAACCTACCCAATCACTGATCATCCCGCTGAACATTCCGGGAATCATTACCCCAAGATTCATAATCCCGGTTGCAAAAGCGTAGTGAGCAGTTTTATGTTCGCCCGGTGCGATCTGCTGCATGATGTAAAGCATGAGTCCTACAAAACCGAATCCGTAGCCAAAATATTCGACTACAACTGCAATTCCTACCGGAAGAAGTTCTGCCGGCTGGAAATAGGCCAGTAGTGCATAAACTATAAATGGAATATTAAAGGCTGAGCATAACCAGATTAAAGATTTTTTCAATCCTCTGGCAGCAATAAAGTAGCCCGCCAACACAGATCCCAAAATAAAGGCTGCAGAACCATAGGTCCCATAAATAAGCCCAATATCCGATGTGGATAATCCAAGACCTCCTGAAGTTCTCGGAGCTTTAAAAAACAGGGGAGCGATTTTTATCGCAAATCCTTCTGCAAAACGATACAGGATAATAAACAGTACCGCCCACATGATATTTTTCTTTTTGAAGAAAGAGATGATCACCTCCAAAAGCTCTTTACGGACATTTCCTGCTTTTCTGGTTTCTTTTTCCTGCTTATTTTCTTTCGGTAAAACAGCATAATGGTACAAAGCCAGGGCAAAAAACAAAAGACCATAAATTCCCATGATGATCATCCAGGCATTGGTGACTCCTTTGGTTTTCTCCAAAACTCCCGCGAAATAAACCAGAACTCCGCTGCTTATGATTTTGGCCAGATTGTAAAAAGCGCCCTGCCATCCGATATATTTTGCTTGCTCTTTGTTCGTTAAAAAATTGATATAAGTCCCGTCTGCAGCTATGTCATGTGTGGCTCCGCAGAATGCAACGACCGCAAAAAGAGCAATACTATATTTGAAAAAATCCGGCAGAGGAAGCGTTAATGCAACCAAAGCGAACAGAATTCCTATGGCAAACTGAGTTGCAACAACAAAGAACTTTTTTGTTTTATAGATCTCAAGAAAAGGACTCCATAGAGGTTTTAATGTCCAGGAAAACATAATAAGCGCTGTCCAGAATGTAATCTTGGAATCTGAAACACCCATATCCTTGTACATAATTCCGGAAACCGCATTAATGGTCACAAAGGGTATTCCCATTGCAAAATATAATGTAGAGATCCAGAGGATCGGTTTTACTGAGCGAGTTTCAGACTTATTGTTTCCCATATTCAAATAAAATAGTAAAGAAAAGAAGGCCTCTCAAAAGCATCATTCCGAATTGAAACGAAACTAAAATTGAAGAATCTTTAAAACAAGTGTTTATCCGATATTTCTCCTGCCGAAATGAAAAAATTAAATCTAACTTTTGAGACGGCCTCTTTATCTTTATAATTGATCTGCTTAAAATTATTACTTTTTATCCCACCATAACCTGGTTCCGCCTGTATCGGGGCCTCCCAGTAATTGGACAGCTTGTGCATAGTTCAAAGTACTGTTACGGTATTTTGATGGGATAGGGATTCTTCTGATCATAGCGTCAGTGCTTATCGTTCCCTGACTATCATTCAATACATTTTTGAAGATGATTGGATAACCCGTTCTTCTTTGTTCTGCCCATGCTTCTGCACCATCAGGATAAAGCGCAATCCATTTCTGGGTCATAATTCTTTCTAATTTTCTTTCAAAAGAATCTGTGGCATTCCATTTTATGGTAATGGTACTTAGCTGTGGGTTTCCCGGCAAAATATCGTTAGAATGATTTTTGGGATCTATATAAGGGGCTTCTGTAGAGGTAGAATTATTTACATAAGCATCATAGCCTCCAGCCTTTCCCCACTCTTCTAAAGACACAGAAATTCCTTTGTTATAATTGGTTCCTGCATCACCAGCACCTGCATAGCCTCTTATAGCAGCTTCTGCTTTCAAGAACCATGCTTCAGCAGCAGTAAAAATTTTGTTTTTACCATTGGAGCCAGAAAAGTAATCTCCATTAGCAGAGATCGCAGCTGCCTTTGAGTAGCTTCCGTAACCCGGACTCAAATCCACACCTTGCCTTACTCCCACATATTGGTTTAATACACCAGCATCGGTTGCAGGCTGTGCATATAAGGAAATTCTCGGATCATTATAACCATTCATGTATGCCATCAGAGGGGCTCCGATTTTACAATCACCCCAAGAATAAATAATATCAAACAATGGAGAAGCCTTTCCATAAGAAACCAAAGCATTTTCTGAAGTATCATCAATTAATCCAGCAGATGACGCAAGTGCTTCTTCTGCATATTGTTTTGCTTTTGCAGGATCTGCATAGCTGATCCTGATAGCATATCTCAGTTTCAGAGAGTTGGCCAGCTTTGCCCAATTAGCAGTATTTCCCCCAAAAACCAGGTCTGATTTAGAAATTACCGCTTTATCTTCTACTCCAATTGGTTTTTGTAATGCAACAATCGCTGCATTAAGATCGGTAACGAAATGATTATAGGCATCTTGTTGAGAGTCAAAATCTGTAATACCATTAGCACCAGGTGTTTCAAATTTGCTGTAAATTACCGGCCCGTGAGCATCTGAAACTTTTTGTGCTGCCAAAATTCTTGAAATATTAAGAACTGCTAAAGATTGAGAAAAATCTATTCCCGGATAATATTTCGGAGCGTTTAACTTGAAATTTTTGTATTGCTGATTAACATCTTCCAATTGATTGAGCATAATTCTTTCGTTCCAGCCATCCATCATAAAATATGTGGTATTGTTTATTCCTCCATTATAACGGGTTGCTGTACTGAAAAAACCGCTGTACATATCTGCATTTAAATTAGTTTGCAATTGATAAATCCAGTTTTGAGGATTTTGCAAATTGCTTTGTATCTGTCTTAAAGGATTGGTAAGCAACGCGAAATCTGCCAAAAGCTGCTCGTCATAAACCCCATTGTATTCAGAATCTATTTCTTCAAAATTGCCGGTACAGTTTAATAAGGGTAAAAGTCCTATTGTACCTAACATTAATATTTTAAAATATTTATTTTTCATTATTATTGTATTAAAAGTTTGCTTTTACTGAGAAACCTATCGAACGGGTAACCGGCATACCAAGAATATCTACCCCAACTCCACCCGGATTTACACCGGATACCTGTTCCGGATCGAATGGCGCTTTGTTGTATAGGAAGAATAAATTGGTTCCAATTAAGCTTAGCGTTGCATCTTTGAAATATTTACCGTTTATACTGAATTGATAAGAAATAGAAGCCTGTCTTAATCTTACATTTGTTGCATTATACATATACGCTTCATTAATGCCTCCTGAACCTCCGACTACATCATAATATGCTCTTGCATCCGTTTTTCCTGTATACGCCGTTCCATTTGCATAGGCTGCATTGGCAATAGAAACACCTCCATTGTCTCGGGCATCTGCAGAAACTTGGCTTACTCCTTTTTTGTCATTCAAAGCCTGTGTAATCCCCAGTACTTTACCCCCGAATTTACCATCAATCAGGAAATTAATATTTACTTTCCCGATATTAAATGTGTTATTAAAACCTAACATAAATTTAGGATTTGGATTTCCTAAATACGTTTGTCTGTCTGCAGCCAATTGCGGAACTCCTTCTGCAGTAACTACAATCCTTCCTTGCGCATCTCTCAAGAAAGCAGTTCCGTAAATATCTCCGAAAGAACCACCTACTTTAATTCCGTTGTAGCCACCACCAGTCAAGAAAAACGGTTTTACATCACCACTTCCTGTATAGAAACCGATTGGGAATACTTCTTTTATTTTATTTTTATTTGCAGAAGCATTTACAGCAACCGTCCAACCAAATTTCTTAGAATCCAATACTTTGTAAGACAAACTGGATTCGAAACCAGTATTCTGAATTTTTCCTGCACTGATGTCAATTCCTGCCAGATTGGTACCATATATACTGCCTCCTGTACTTACATTTTTTAGATATTGATTGGATACATTTGAATTATAGTACGTAAAATCGAAACTCAATCTATTATTAAACAACCTGAATTCTGTTCCCGCTTCAAACGTTTTATTCATTTCCGGTTGTGGAAACAGATAGGCAAATTGTGGAAAGTTTACAATATCAACAGGTGCTGAGCTATAAGATCCTGTAATTACACCACCATTAAAAATAGGTTGTGGGTTGGTAGATGTAGGATCTAAAGCATTCCCCACAGTTGCGTATGATGCTCTTACTTTCCAAAAGTTAATAGCTTCAGGAAGCTTGAAAACATCGCTTAAAATAGAGTTAAGACCTGCGGAATAATAATCAAAATTATTTTTAGGGGCTTTTGATAATGTAGAAGACCAATCGACTCTATACGTAAGATCTAAATACAATAATCTTTTGTATCCAAAATTGGCACTCGCAAAAACCGACTGATCTTGTCGATGTGGGGTGTCAATTTTGTAGCCATTCCCCTCACCATTCCAAGCAAGGTTATTTAAAGTAAAAAGATTGGCAGTAAATAATCTGTTGTTTTCTATATTGGTAATTGTATATTTAAGATCAGAAATACTTGTTCCAACCGTAAAATCAAAACTTAAATTATCACTGATTTTTGGGCTACCCGCTAAGATAAAGTCACTATACGTTGTGGTTTTCTCAATGGTGTTTTTTGATAATTTTCCATTGATACCACTCACAGTATTATTAGAAAACGCATAAATATTTCGTTGTGTGTCAGAATTATAATAATTATAATTTCCTCTTAATTTTGCAGTTAACCAGCTGTTTAAGGCATAACTTAAACTTGCAGATCCGTAGAAGTTTTTATTTTTGGTCGTAACAGGATTTTTGTTGAGAATCCAATAAGGATTTTGGGTTTCACTATCCTCAAAACCACCATCCGGCCTGATTGCCCACCAGTTTTGTGCAGGTAAAAAACGGGTATTGTTAAAATAGGTATAGTTATCTCCACTGAATTGATCAAAATCGATTCCTCTTGGCAACCAATATAAATTACTAATTGGCGAGAAGTAAGAACCCGGTGTTAATCTATTTTTAGAATCCTGCAAAGAAGCCATTACGTTGGCATCCAATGTCAGTTTATCGTTAAGAAATTTACTGGAATTTCTATAGTTAATATTATATTGATCAAATGTAGAAGTTGGGATTACACCGGTATTATTAGTACTACCCAATGAGAAAAAATTAGTTGTTTTTTCATTCCCTGCTTGGAAGCTCAAACTATTGATTCTTGTAATTCCCGTATCGAAAAAATTTTTCACATAATCTTTAGAAGCTCCTTTTGCCCCCCAGCTATCATAAGTACCTGTAGCTCCGGTAGCCGCATTATAAGGGGTTGACTGTAAATAACTGTTTTGTAATTTTGGTAAATTGTAAACATCATCGAAAGTAATGCTGGATGAAAACGAAATACTGCTCCTTCCTGCAACTCCTTTTTTCGTCACAATCAAAACTGCACCATTACTTCCTTGCGATCCATACAAGGCCGCCGCAGAAGCACCCTTCAAGAAGTTGATGCTTTCTATATCTTCAGGATTTATTGTGCTTAAAACATCTCCAGTGTCTGGCATTCCTGAAAAATAATCTACGTTTGGACCTCCTGTTCCTGTAATACCTGTATTATTGACGATAGGAACTCCATCAATAACATACAAAGGTTGGCTATTTCTTGTGGATTTGTCACCTCTCATGGTGATTCTTACGGAACCTCCGACACCACCATTGGTTTTATTAATCTGTACATTGGAAACTTTCCCGTTAATAGAGTTTAAAAGATTGGGCGTTTTTACTTCTGTAAGTTCATCTCCTCCTATTTGCTGGCTAGAGTAAGTAAGGGAGCGAGCCTGCCTTTTAATCCCCAAAGAGGTCACCACCACTTCTTCAATTTTGGTTGTTTTAGCAGTATCTGCCTGTTTTGTTTCCTGTGCGTAGGCAGATAAAGAAATAGCTAATAAAACCGGTATAACAGTTTTTCTCATAAGGTTAGTTTTATTAAGATTTATTTGAGAATCAACTACATTGCCTTAAATATTGTTTAGATTTTAAAACAGGATTTATCTTCGTTTTTCTGCAACATTATATCCTATTCACATCAAATAATTAAAGTTTTGTTAAGATTTAATTCACATTAACAAATCTAAATTTTGTTCACAGTCAGATATAATGCTATTTTATCATAAAACGATATTATTTTTTCATACGTTTTTGTTAAACCGAAATTACACCCTGATTTACAGTATGGTAAGTAGATATCAGACTTATTATTTATAATTAATATGTAGTGCTTTTTCAGCATATTTTGATTAAAATACATTTGATTACATCAAAAAAATCCGGATACAACTATCCGGATCTTATGATTAAAATGTATTTATTTAATAAAAAGGATTACTCGATTTTTTTCACTCCTTTAAAAAGCTCTTTAAACTCTGTAGGGGTTGTTTTTTTAATAGACTTGAAAACTTTATTGAAATTGGCGATATTATTAAAACCGGCTTCAAATGCAGTCTCAAAAACCGTCAGATTTTTCTCCATGAGCCATCTTGCCGCATAGCTGATCCTGATTTCATTCAGATAATTCACAAAGGTTTTGCCTGTTCTTTTCTTGATAAACCTGTTGAAAGTTACGCTGCTCATATTGATAAGGGATGCAGCGTCGTGAAGTGTTATTTTGCTTTCAAAATTTTTATGCACAAAATCATGAACTATCTTCATTTTATCATTATCGGCAAAGGTTTCAAGCTCTATACTGTAAGAGGATAACAATGTCTTGTCTTCGGCAATGGCCAGTTCATTAAGAATTTTCATGATCTCAATAAAAGATTCAAAACTGTTCATTTTGGATAAGTTGAAAAAAGAGTCTTTAAGCTTTTCTGCCGTTTCCTGAGAAAATAAAATGCCCCGGATGGAGTCCTTCATCAGGTTGCTGATAGGTTTCAGGATATTTTTATCCATCATGGACTGATTAAAAAAATCCTGATTGAACTGCACTGTGATTTCATGGGTTTTCCTGTTTTTGCATTTATGATTGGCCCAGCAGTGCGGAAGGTTTGGACCCACCAACACCAGTTCGATATCGCCAATCTCCCCTGTGTGATCACCGATCATACGGCGGTATCCCTTTCCTTTGCTGATAAAATTGATCTCGATCTCCGGATGATAATGATACGGAAAATCAAAAGAAGCCTTTATCCGGTCAAACACAAGAAAGCTGTCCTCGGGAGATAATGGAGTTATTTCTCTCAAAATATTTTCTAGCTTGCTCATCTAATCTTTGAAAAAATTAAAGTTATTATTCAATACAGAACTTTTTACAAATTTGATAAAAAACCAATCAATTAATATATAATTTTTATTTTTTCTTTATTTTTAATAAAAACAGCAAATTAGAATTTAAATTAATGTCTATTATAAATAACAATAATGCTTTTAAATAATAGATGCATTCTATTGATAATTTCAAAACGCCTTTTTGTATCTTTAGCTAAATTATATGAGGCGACGGTTATTTTTAGAAGCCACTATAAAATCCAAAGCCATCAGTAGAACTCAATTCAGATATGACATTTAAAATACTTTTTAATTTCGGACTATGAATGTAGTATAGATTTTATCATGATAAAGTTTCAAAAATTACTTATCGGGAAAAAAGTACAATATTTAAGGCTTTTTATCCATTGATTCCGGTTTACAACCGCTCTATCTTTGTATCATCAAAACAACATATTAAAACAACAACAAAACAAACATTATGAGACGTAACGCAACAGCCGTTTGGAACGGTAACATCAAAGAAGGTAAAGGACACTTAACTACTCAAAGCACAACTTTAAACGAAACACAGTATTCTTTCAACAGCCGTTTCGCAGACGGAGTAGGGACAAATCCCGAAGAATTATTGGCGGCAGCACATGCAGGATGTTTTACGATGAAACTGAGTGCCGAGCTTTCCCAGGCTGGTTTTACTCCTGAAGAATTAAAAACAACCTCTGTGATCACCCTAGATCCAAGCATTGGAAAAATCACAAAATCTGAACTGACTCTTACCGCAAAAGTTCCGGGACTTTCTGAAGAGGAATTCCAAAAATATGCTAAAATTGCAGAAGAAGGTTGTCCTGTAAGTGCAGCTTTCAATTTCGAAATTACTTTGAGTGCTACTTTAGCTCAATAACAGCAAAATTCTTCTTGAACCATTAAGATTTTTTTAAGTGATTAAGGAAGGTTAAGAATATCAAACAATATTTTTAAGTAAACTGCTTCTATCCGCTGGCAGATTCTTGATTAATCTTACTGCTTAAAAGATCTTAATGGTTTATTTTTTTGGTGAAAACATTTTATCTGAAATTCTCAAATTAAGCAGAAAAGTTTTTCCCACAGATCACAAAGATTACACAGATTTTTTTATTAGACTTCAATAGATTATGAAAATCAAAGATTTTCAAAAAACTTAAGTGATCTTCTTTAGCACAATGATTTTAAACTTTAGATCAACTTAAGTGTCTTAAAACTTTTGTTCCTTTTGTAGCAGAACCTTTTCAGTAGCATATTTGTTAAATGAAAGCACACAATTTTAAAACAAAATATACCAATCGGTATATTTTATGTATATTTGCAGTATATTAAATACTTAAAATGTCAAAAGCAGAAAAGACCAAACAGTTTATTATTGAGAAAACAGCTTCTTTGTTCAATACCAAGGGTTATCTGTCTACATCTTTATCTGACATTACGGAAGCTACGGGCCTTACCAAAGGCAGCATCTACGGAAATTTTGACAATAAGGATCAGGTTGCGCTTGAAGTTTACAAATACAACTCCAGTCTTCTGTCTAAAAGTATGGCCAGATCTTTAGGAGAGGAATTTCCAACTATGATTGATAAGTTAAATGCTTTTGTTAGTTTTTACCGTAAAAACTGGAAAGCAGTCTTTGAAAATGGGGGCTGCCCTCTGATGAATGCAGCTACCGAAGCTGATGATACCTTCCCCAGCCTGAAGAAACAGGTGACCCAATCGTTTGAAGGCTGGATCAAAAAAATAACAGCCGTCATTATTGAGGGGCAGAAAGCAGGAGAAATACAGCCGGATATCGATGCTGACGCATACGGGTCACTATTTATTATGCTCATTGAGGGCGGAATTCTTCTTTCTAAAACAACAGAAGATGAAAAATACTTAAACCTGGCTTTAGACAGAATATTATTCATGATCGATAAAGAGGTAAAAATACTTCCATCATAAAACTTTTCAATATGGAAACAAAAAAAGTGGCCATTGTAGGATACAGCAGAATTCCTTTTGCCAGAATTAATACAGCCTATGCAGACCTGGATAACCAGGAGCTTCTGGAAGCGTCTCTCAACGGACTGATTAACAAATATCATTTACAGGGAAAACTCTTAGGCGAAGTAGCTGGAGGTGCCGTTATCAAACATATTTCAGAAAGCAACCTCATCAGAGAAACAGTGATGAATACTGCGCTTGATCCTGCTACTCCAGCATGTGATCTTCAGCAAGCCTGTGATACCGGAATTGAGGCAGCCGTATACATTGGAAATAAAATTGCGTTGGGACAGATAGAAAGTGGAATTGCCTGTGGCGTTGAAGCAATGAGTAATATTCCGTTTGAATCCGCACCGAGATTAAGGAAAGCTTTATTAAAAGCCAATAAAGAAAAATCAGTATTTAAAAAACTTAAACAACTGTTAAGCCCAAAGTTGAAAGACTGGATGCCCATTCCTTACAGAGGACAGGAACCGAAAACCGGTCTGGTGATGGGTGGGCATACCGAAATTACAGCAAAATATTACCAGATTTCCCGTGAGGAGCAGGATGAATTGGCATTCAAAAGTCACAGAAACATGGCCAAAGCTTATGATGAAGGATTTTTTGATGATATGATCATTCCCGCTTTCGGCTTAGATAAAGACAATAATCTTCGCAGAGACACCAGCCTTGAAAAACTTTCACAGCTGAAGCCTGCTTTTGATAAAGAGAACGGAACTCTGACTGCCGGAAATTCAACTCCTTTTACAGACGGCGCTTCTGCCGTACTTCTGGCCAGTGAAGAATGGGCCAATGCCAATGGTCTTCCTGTTTTAGCCTATGTTACTTTCTCAGAAGTGGCAGGAATTGAATATGTAGAAAACAAACAAAATCTACTTCTTGCCCCTGTTTTTGCAGCAGACAGAATGCTTAAAAAGGCAGGAATGAGTCTGGAAGATTTTGATTATTATGAAATTCATGAAGCTTTTGCCGCACAGGTCCTTGCCACCATCAAGATATGGGAAAATGATGATCTTGCTAAAAAATTCGGACTGGAAAAAGCACTGGGGAAAATTGACAGGGATAAACTGAATGTAAAAGGCGGAAGCCTCGCAGTAGCACACCCTTTTGCAGCTACGGGTGGAAGAATAATCGGCACCTTAGCAAAACTCCTTCACGAAAAGGGCAGTGGGAAAGGCTTCATCTCTATTTGCGCTGCGCGCGGACAGGGTGTAACTATGATTTTAGAAAAGTAAAAAGAAAAATATGGACAGATTAACACAACTGCAGCAATTCATTGGAAAGGAATTTGACCAGTCGCCATCTCCGTTTATGAAATGGCTCAACCCTATTGTAGTTTCTGCAGAAGAAGGACATCTTGAATTCCAATATACCGTGAGACCGGAATGGCTTAACCCGATCGGAAACCTTCATGGCGGTGTCACTGCAGCCATCGTTGACGACATTATTGGAGCCACAATGTTCTCCCTGAACGAAAATTCTTTCATAACGACCATCAATAATGTGATCGATTATTTTTCAACTGCAAAAGAAAATGATAATATTGTAGCCGAAACGAAAATTATAAAAAGAGGCAGGCAGTTTGTCAATGCACAATGCGAAATATGGAACGCAGACAAAACAAGACTGATTGCCAGGGGAACCTCTAATCTATTCAAAATTAATAACTAAGTATGAAAAGAGTTGTCATTACAGGACTGGGCGCGGTAACGCCTTTGGGGAACAATGTCGAAGATTTTTGGCAAAATAGCATTAACGGTGTAAGTGGAGCAGGTATAATTACCCATTTTGATTCAGAGAAATTTAAAGTGCACTTCGCCTGTGAAGTGAAAAACTTTGATCCGAAAGTATACCTGACCCATAATGAAATAAAAAGAAGTGACCTATTTTCACAATATGCAATGTATGCTTCTACAGAAGCAATTCAGGATTCGGGGCTCGAATTCGAGAAAATGGACCCATTCGATACGGGCGTGATCTGGGGAACCGGACAAGGCGGCATGATCACATTTGAAACTGAGGTTATGAATTTTGCAGACGGAGACGGAACGCCAAAATTCAATCCTTTCTTTGTTCCTAAATTTATTGCCAATATGGCTTCAGGAATGATCTCTATGAAATTCGGACTGCAGGGAATCAATTATACAACCATTTCAGCCTGTGCAACAGGAAACACCGCATTGATGGATGCGTTCAACTATATCCGTCTTGGAAAAGCTAAAGTGATTGTGAGCGGCGGTTCTGAAGCAGCTATTACGCCTGCTTCTGTGGGTGGTTTCTCAGTTATGAAAGCAATGTCCACCAGAAATGATGATTTCGCCACAGCAAGCCGTCCTTATGATGCAGACAGAGACGGTTTTGTCATGGGTGAAGGTGCCGGCGCTTTGATCCTTGAAGAGTATGAGCATGCCAAAGCAAGAGGAGCCAAAATTTATGCTGAACTGGCTGGTGCTGCTATGACCGCAGATGCGTATCATATGACTGCACCTCATCCGGAGGGAGTCAGTGCCATTAAAGCCATGCAGCTGGCTATGAAAGAAGCTGGTGCCAATATTGAAGATCTTGATTATCTGAACCCTCATGCTACTTCCACTCCGCTTGGAGATCTGGTAGAGCTGAAAGCGATCAGTACATTATTCGGAGGAAATAAAAATCTTGATATCAGTGCTACAAAATCCATGACAGGGCATTTACTAGGTGCTGCCGGCGCCGCAGAAGCCATCCTTTCTATCAAGGCTGTGGAAAAAGGAATTATCCCTCCTACTATCAATCTTCATCATATTGATGAAAGCATTCCGAAAGATGTAAATATCGTTTTTGGGGAAGCTAAAGAAAAGGATATTAATTTCGCGTTAAGCAATGCCTTTGGATTTGGAGGACATAATGCGAGTTTGGTTTTTAAAAAATTCAACGGTTAATTGAATAGTTTTTAATTTGCAGGTTTAACAGAATCTGCTTAATTATCCCTGACAAGGATAAAACCAAAAGCAGTAACCCAAATTCAGGTTAAATAACAACAAAAGCAGTCAAAATTGACTGCTTTTTGCCTTTCATTCTTTTTTTAAGAAATTTATTACTTTCTTAAATGACAGATCTTTTACTCAGAATCTTGTATAAAAAAATCATCCGCATTGTCTGCAATTGGAATATATAACCTTTCCCATTGTTCACCTTCTTCTATTTCCCAACTGTGCCCCTCACCTTCTACATCTTCTGCTAAAAGGATAATTCCCGGTTCGATATGGAATGTGGAACCATTACTTACCTTAAACCGGATCTTGCCTTTCAGCGTTACCACATATTGCTTTCGCGGGGCAGTGTGCACCTCTTTTTCCCACTCTTCAGTGGTCGTACTTATCCAAAAAGCGTTTGTGTTCATCTGCTTCAAAGTAGGAATTCTTCCTATTTCGAAATTACTGGTCCCATCAGGACTATTCACGAGCCTTACGGCAGGAACAGAATCACTTGTGCTTTTCAAATTATACTATTTTTATACAATAATTACTCTGAATTAAGACCTCAGCCATTCCGAAGAAGAAAGGTATTTCTGATCGGGATAATAAATAAAAAGGCAATTTCGCCCTTTTATGGTATTAATGATTGGCTGCGTTAATGCTTTCGGAACGGCCGGACATCCCCAGCTTCTTCCGATTCTTTTATGCATGGATGCAAACTCTTCGCTTACATAATCTGCTCCGTGCATCACGATAGCTCTTCTGTAGGCGGCATCATTAAAACCTTTATCCATCCCCAACAATTTCAAAGAATATCCGTTGTCTCCCTGGTAAGTAGCATCTGTGATATAAAATCCTAAGCTGCTCTGCAGCGAACTTTCCGTATTAGAAAAATTCGACGCAAATTCTTCGCCTGTATTTTTTCCGTGTGCTACCAGTGAATTGAACAGTACCTTTTTCTCATTGGTATCAATTACCCAAAGTCTTTTTGTATTCGAAGACATAGAAAAATCGCAGATAGTCAATAAATGCGAGTCTTGGTTCAGCAATCCTGCTTTTTTTAAATTTTCAAAACCTGTCAATGCTTTTGCGAAAACTTCGTAATTCAGTTCATGTTCAGGGTCAAATGGAATTGATTTGTACAATTCTTCTGACGAAGATGCTGTACCAGCGGTCTTCTCAGATTTCGTTTCTGCTACTTTTACAATTTTTGCTGTATTGACATTCTCATTCTTTACTGCCTTTCTCGGCGAAAGATAGAATGAAGTCGTGACCATATACACCAGGCCTAATACACTATAAATTCCTTTCATTCAATAATATTAAATTCCAAATTAGTGAGGCAAAATTATAAAAACATAATTACCAGACCCTTA
Source organism: Chryseobacterium sp. CCNWLW53 (assembly GCF_037083525.1). Lineage (NCBI taxonomy): Bacteria > Pseudomonadati > Bacteroidota > Flavobacteriia > Flavobacteriales > Weeksellaceae > Chryseobacterium > Chryseobacterium sp. CCNWLW53. Next base: position 454,510 of record NZ_JBAOJR010000001.1, read on the forward strand.
TAAGTCCACAAAGTTTAACTGAATTTAAGAAACTTTAACGTCCTGATTTTGTGAATTAAAGCTGTATTTTTTGGCTAATCCGGAACAAATTCCAGGCTTACAGAATTCATACAATACCGCAGCCCCGTAGGTTTCGGGCCATCAACAAAAACATGTCCGAGATGGGAGTCACACCGTTTGCAAAGCACTTCCACTCTTTCCATTCCATATGCAGTGTCTCTCTTGTAATAAACACCTTCTTTGTCTGCCTCGAAAAAGCTTGGCCATCCGCAGCTGCTCGCAAATTTTGAAGTAGAACGGAAAAGATGATTCCCGCAGACAGCACAATAATAATCACCGGTTTCATCAAATTCATTATACTTTCCGGTAAACGCTCTTTCTGTAGCAGCCTCTCTGGCAATAGCATATAAATCCGGGGTAAGGATCTTTTCCCATTCATCATTAGAAACATCAAGTTTTGAAGTATCGGTTCTGGAATAGTATGGATTATTTTTTGCTTCTTTATTTTCCATAGGAAAGGTTTTAATAGATTGGGGGTTCTGCAGACATGCCTGCAAAAAGGTTAATAATATGATGAAAACTAAAAATTTCATTGTACATTTTAGTCCTGAATTCCATCCTAGTTATAATGATGGTTTCATTACCAAATTTAGTAAATTTGAGAATATGAATGACGAAGCAAAAAGAAAACAGCTGAGAAAATATAAAATGTTTGCCACCGGATTATTTGTCCTGATGGCCGTTATTTTTATTGCCACTACCCTACTTCAGAAGTCGAATCCATCTCATTGGCTTGGCTATGTGAGGGCTTTTTCCGAAGCAGCAATGGTTGGAGCCTTAGCAGACTGGTTCGCTGTGACTGCTCTTTTCAGGCATCCGCTTGGGCTTCCCATTCCTCATACAAACCTCATCGAAAACAGTAAACAGAGGCTGGGAGATAATCTCGGCAGTTTTGTCGTGAGTAATTTTCTTTCGCCTCAAAATATTCGTCCGTATATCCAGAAGCTTAAAATTTCGAATTTCGTCGGAGAATGGCTTGGAAAAGAAAAAAGCCAGGAAATCCTGATCAGAAATCTTTCGGATATTGTTCTGGATATTCTCAATAAACTCGATGATACTTCTGTGAGCCAGTTTATCAGCAAGAAAGTTTCAGAAATGACGGATGATATCAAGCTTAATAAGGTGGTGGGAAATGGTATCAGTTATATCCTGGAAAAAAATGACCACCAGAGAATCGTTACCAATCTTTCCAAGCAGATCAAAGATTATATCATCGAAAATGATGAAATGATCAAAGAACGCGTACAGAAAGGAAGTTATTCATTCATTCCTTCTTTTGTTGACAATAAAATTGCAGATAAAATTGCCAGTGGACTTTCAGATTTTTTCAGGGAGATAGAAGAAGATCCTGACCATGAAATCCGAAATCTGATTACCCGGAAGATCCATGATTTTTCTACCGATCTGAAAGAAGATCCGAAATGGGATGATGAATTTAAAACCATCAAAAACGGCCTTCTGAAAAATGATAAACTTGATGAATACTCTAATGACATTTGGGTTTCCATTAAGAAAACTCTGATGAAGGAGTTACAGGATGACCAATCTTCTTTAAAAACCTACCTCACTAAAAACCTGAATGAATTTTCCGAAAATTTAAAAACGGATGAAAATCTTCAGAATAAGATAGATCATTGGGTTCGGGTGACTGCTTATAAATATATTCTTAAAAACACCCATCAGTTCGGAAACCTCATCAGTTCCACCGTAGGAAACTGGCAGGGCAAAGAGCTAAGCGAGAAACTGGAGCTGGAAGTGGGAAAAGACCTGCAGTTTATCCGGGTCAATGGAACGCTTGTTGGAGGACTTGTCGGCCTGATCATCTACACCATCGCCAATTTCTTCCTCTAAAAACTATCAAAACTAACCATGAAAAAACTATTTATCATTTTGCTATTTCCTCTTTTTGCGCTCTGTTTCTGTCAAAAAGTTGAATTAAAAGCAGTAACAGATTCCTCACAGATCTTCAAAGGGGAAATTTCGGGAGTTCCGGTTACCATGCAGCTTAATTACACTGGAATTGTTGACTGTAACCAGTACCAGCATTTTGTAGACGGATGGTACTATTACGACAAATATCAGAAGAAAATTCCACTAACAGGAATTTATGATTTGGGGGTGCTCTATCTCTATAATTTTGGAAACAGACATAAATATTATGCAAAAGAATTAAGGGAAGCTATCACTTCTCCGCGTAAAGTGGAAAAAACAGACAGCATTGCACGCTTTTTAAAACCTAAGGAGTCCCTGTTATTTGAAAGAAGTGATAAAAAACAGAATGTTTCCGGGACTTTCTATATGGGAAAACAATCACAACCAGCTAAATTATATACCAGCAATCCAATGATCTACCGGTATAACAATTATTTACTTCTTCCTGGCAATAAGAAGCTCAATACTTTTGATTTCATGAATAGACTGGGGGGAAATACATTATTATCAACAGCCGCTTATAGTATAGGAAACAGAATATTGCTTTATTTTGAAAACTTGTCCAATTTTAATTTTTGCGGAATGTGTGGAGCCAGTGATGGTGAAAAAGGATACAGGGTTTTGTATTTTACCAAGAACTGGAATTATAAAAACTATGAAGAATTTCTTACTGAAAGTTGCCTTGAAGGAATATCTGAAACACAAAAGGTAAAAACCAAAAACGCTAATATACTACAGTTTAATATTAAAAAATCATATAATAATCCTCCTTATATTCTGACAGTGGATATAAAAAATGCTTCTGTTTCCAAATCAAAATAACAAAATAAAAAAGAGAGCTTCTCAACTCTCTTTGTCTTATCTTGGAAGCCTGCCGGCTCTTTTTAAAAGTTCTTTATTGATGTTATTGATCAGTTCCGGACCTTCGTAGATAAATCCGGTGTAAAGCTGTACCAGACTTGCTCCAGCATCCAGTTTCTCTATTGCATCTTTTGCACTATGAATTCCTCCTACTCCAATGATTGGGAAAGCTCTGTTGCTTTTATCGGAAAGATATTTGATCATTTTTGTACTTCTTTCGCGGATAGGTTTTCCACTCAATCCACCATTTCCTATTTCTGCTAAAGCCTCTGGTGAAGTTTTTAAGCCTTCCCGGTTGACAGAGGTATTGGAAACAATGACTCCGTCAATTTTTGTCTCTGCAATCAATTCTACAATTTCATCTAACTGGTTGTTATTAAGATCCGGAGCGATTTTCAGTAATATAGGTTTCTGTACAGATTTCGATTGATTGATTTTCTTTACTGCTGTAATCAGCTCACGCAGATATTCCACATCTTCCAGTTTGGCGTGGCTTCCCACATTCGGACAGCTTACATTCAGGACGAAATAATCTACATGGGGATGAAGGCCTTCAAAACAGTCCAGATAATCCTGGGTATAGTTTTCTGGGCTTGTATTGGTGTTTTTTCCGATATTTCCACCGATGATTATTTTCCCTTTATTTCCTTTGAGTTTTTCTATGGCAGCTTCAAGACCATCATTGTTAAAACCCATTCTGTTGATAATTCCGCCATCTTCAATGAGACGGAACAATCTTTTCTTAGGATTTCCTGCCTGAGCTTTTGGTGTTACGGTTCCGATTTCTACAAATCCGAAACCAAGATCACCCAACTCATTGAACAAGACCGCATTTTTATCAAAACCCGCAGCCAACCCTACAGGATTTTTAAATTTCAATCCGAAAATTTCTCTTTCCAGTCGCTTGTCTTCAATAGGTTTGGGCAAAAATAATTTGGTAAGAAATCCAAAATTTTTAAGCATTGAAAATGTAAAATGATGAACTTCCTCGGGATCAAATTTGAAGAGAATGGGTCTGATGATACTTTTGTACATTGAAAAAAAGTTTTACAAAAATACTCAATTTAAAATTAATGTTCAGCTAACCTATGATATTTTATCAAATTGTTTTATAAACACCATCTATAAAACACAATAGTTTTTTTATCCTTGTCAAGGTTTAAAACCTTGACAAGGATATTTCCTAGAAACTTGCTCTATAACATAGAAAGTTTATTAATACAATCTTTGCGCTTAATTTAAGAATACGAACTTAAATCGAAATTCAAAATATCCCCTACTCTTTTGAACTCATCATCTATAGTGGCATTTACCGTAATTTTTTCGTTAGAAATAGGATGATTAAAAATCAATTGATGGGCGTGAAGTGTCATTTTGTTGATGTCAAATGTTTGAAGCCACAATTTATTCTGTTTATTGCAACCGTGCTTCCGACAACCTAAAATCGGATGCAGAATATGTTTAAAATGTTTTCTCAACTGATGAAATCTTCCCGTTTCAGGAATGGCTTCTACCAGACAATATCTGGAAGTCTGATGCTTTAAAAACGGTAAATTGATTTCTGAAGTCTGTAAACGGCGATAATAAGTGATTGCATTCTGCTTGACTTCATTCTCATTAATCAAATCGTAATCGATCGTCTCTTCTTCTTTCGTCCATCCACGAAGAATTGCTATGTATTTCTTTTCAACTTCCCGTGATGCAAACTGATCGCTCATCGTTCTCAATGTTTCTTTATCTAAAGTGAACAGCAAAACACCTGAAGTTTTTCGGTCTAACCGATGTACAGGAAAAACTTTTTGCCCAATTTGATTTCTCAACTCCCGAATAGCATAAGTATCAGCTTCTCCTGAATAAAAAGATTTATGAACCAGTAATCCGCTGGGTTTGTTGATGGCAATAAGATGCTCGTCGCGATAAAGAATTTCTAACATGAGACAAAAGTAGAAATTTTATACTGATTTAGCCCTGATGGCAGCGGCATCCTTTTGCAAAGCAAAAGATACAGCGGACAGCAGGTTCCCGGCTCCTTAAAAATTGCATGAAACTTCGCGCTGTTACCTGCTTTATTTTTTCATTTCCACGAAGGTTTATAATGTATAGTATAATTGGAAAATTGGATAAACACCTATTTTTTCGGTTAATACACTCTTTTTTTACTGAATTCCATGATTTTGGAATCCAAATTCATATTTTTGCACATCAGACGTAAAAAAATTATGGCAAAGCAAGAAGATGTTTTCAAGAAAGTGATTTCTCACGCTAAAGAATATGGTTTTATTTTCCCTTCCAGTGAGATCTATGACGGTTTATCCGCTGTTTATGATTATGGACAGAACGGTGCCGAATTAAAAAACAATATCAAACAGTATTGGTGGAAAGCTATGGTACAGCTTAACGAAAATATTGTCGGCATTGATTCTGCAATCCTTATGCACCCTACCACATGGAAGGCATCGGGCCACGTAGACGCTTTCAACGATCCATTGATTGACAATAAAGATTCTAAAAAACGTTTCAGAGCGGATGTTCTGGTAGAAGATTATTGTGCTAAAATTGAAGACAAAGAGAATAAAGAAATTGAAAAGGCCGCGAAAAGATTCGGTGATGCTTTCGATAAAGATCAATTTGTTGCAACGAATCCAAAGATTCTTGAATACAGAGCAAAAAGAGAAGCTATTCTTTCAAGACTGGCAAAAGATCTTGAAAATGAAGATCTTGCTGATGTAAAAGCCTTAATTGAAGAACTGGAAATTGCTGATCCGGATACCGGTTCTAAAAACTGGACGGAAGTAAGACAGTTTAACCTGATGTTCGGAACTAAATTAGGTGCTTCTGCAGATTCTGCGATGGATCTTTATCTAAGACCGGAAACGGCTCAGGGTATCTTCGTTAACTTCCTGAATGTACAGAAGACTTCACGTCACAGACTTCCTTTTGGTATTGCTCAAATTGGTAAAGCATTCAGAAATGAGATTGTTGCCAGACAGTTTATCTTCAGAATGCGTGAATTTGAACAAATGGAAATGCAGTTTTTTGTAGCTCCGGGAACTGAACTTGAGTTCTATGAGCAGTGGAAAACAAAACGTCTGAACTGGCACCTTGCTTTAGGTTTAGGTGATGACAACTACAGATTCCACGATCACGAAAAACTGGCTCACTATGCAAATGCAGCAGCTGATATTGAATTTAACTTCCCATTCGGTTTCAAAGAACTGGAAGGAATTCACTCCAGAACTGATTTCGATTTGAAAGCTCATGAGGAATTTTCAGGAAGAAAACTTCAGTTCTTCGATCCTGAAAGAAATGAAAACTATGTCCCTTATGTTGTGGAAACATCGGTAGGTTTAGACAGATTATTCCTTTCTATCTTCTCTCATTGCCTGAGAGACGAAGTATTGGAAGATGGTTCAGAAAGAACGGTTTTATCTTTACCTCCGGCTTTAGCACCAATTAAAGCGGCCATTCTTCCATTGATGAAAAAAGATGGTCTTGCGGAATACGCAGAAAAGATCTTCAATGATCTGAAATATGATTTCAACCTATTCTATGAAGAAAAGGATGCGATCGGAAAACGTTACAGAAGGCAGGATGCCATCGGTACGCCTTACTGTATCACCATCGACCATGACTCTCTGACGGACCACACGGTTACGATAAGAGACCGGGATACAATGCAGCAGGAAAGAGTTCCTGTATCCGAATTAAGAAGGATCATCGACGAGAAAACAAACTTCAGAAATTTACTTTCTAAACTATAGACTCAAGCCCCATTTGGGGCTTTTTTATTGTTATTTATCAGCATAAACATCTATTTAAAAATCTCGCACAGATTGGGCAAATGACGTTGATTCTTTCGAATCTGCAGAGAAGATACTTACAATACAAACCTTATAGGTCTTGAAGACCTATAAGGTTTTTCATATTTAGAAAAACTCAGCATCATATACTTTCTTCATCAGACAAAATTTTCCTGCTTCTCTGTTTTATTTAGAATATTAATAAAGAAAATGAAACTTATCCGGTGTATGTCTTAATTTATTATTTTTGGAAAAATAATAATTATGAAAAAAATATATTTTCTGCTCTTTGGATTGTTCCAGACTTTATCCTATTCCCAGACACAAGACCTTACAACACTCGCAGCCGGTGATCATGTAGGCATGAATGCCCTGTTCGATGATAAAGATAATCTTTATGGCTACGTCTCTCTTTATTCTTACGGAAAAGCAGGCGATAAGACTAAGAAATTCGAATATGTAATTCTGGACAAAAACCTTAACCCCGTTGCCAACAAAGAATTTGAAGGAGATATTACAGCAGGCTCTTACCTTGGTTATGTTGATTTTAAGGGACAAATCATTTTGAAACCTTCCATGATGGATTATTCCCTGGTAAAAAGCAGGGAAGTCTTCACACCGGTTTCTATGGTAATAGATCCGAAAACCAATACTATTAAGAGAAAAGTGTACTATGATTATTTAGAGGACGGTACTTTCAAAGAGATCAATGAGCCCAAAAACTGGAAAGCACAACGCAAAGAAAACCGTGAGGAGAAAAAAGAAAAGGGCTACAACTATGTTTCGGCTGTGGGAGAAGTGAAAGAAGGTGGTTATTTTGCCATAGAATATAAAGACTATGGAAAATATGTGAACAGCAACAGCATTATTAAATTCGACGATAATAAAAAGGAGCTTTGGAGATACAAATACAATACGGACGGGAATAAAAAAGTATTCTCCACATTATCCGTTCTGGAAAGAGATGAGAACTATATGTACTGCATCATGAAAAAGGCGGATGATGATAAAAAATCTTTCAGCCTTGTTGTAATTGATATGAAAACAGGAAAAGAGGCTGCCAATAAACCTGTCACCGGGCTTTCCGATACAACTATCGACCTCATCGACAGTTTCTCTCTGGGCTATAGCAGCAGTCTTGACAATGATAAAACATTTGACGACAAGATTGTTCTACTGGGAAGAAATTTCGCTAAGTATGATTTTATAGGCTATGCCAGAATGATGGTCAATAAATCTGATTTTACCGTAGACACGAAAGAGATCAATTTCAAGCCGGACTTTGCATCATTCCTTCCGAAAATCAATGCCAACGGAATGGTAGAAAGCGGCTATATGCTTCAGACCAAGGATATGTATTTTATGAATGACGGAAGCGTTGGGATCCTTACTGAAAAATACAAACCGGCCGGCCAATATAATGCCCCTAAAACGACCGATTTAGTTTATATTTATACGGATAAAGATTTCAAGATCAAAAATATCAAGGTTTTTGAAAAGGAAAAAACGAAATGGGTGAACAGCGATTATCTTTTCTCCCAGTACCTCAACGGCGGGAAAGATGTTGTTTTCTTCTACCGCGACTACCAGAAAGATGAAGTTACCAAACAGAAAAAATGGAATCTTTTCATCAACACGGTTATAGATGGAAAGTTCAAGCAGGAAATCATTCCTATTTCTGAGAAAGACAATTATGCCGTTACACCGTATGTTGGAAAAGAAGGCTATATCCTTCTCCGGGAGTACAACGAAAAAGAAAAATTCAATAAGATCCGCTTAGAAAAACTGAATTACTAAAAAATAGGAATCCTGATGGTGCATCAGGATTCTTTTATTTGGTAGCTGCTCTGGTAAAAATCTGCTATATTTTTAATGTCATCAAGGCTTAGATTCCACATAAAGTTCAGGAACTGCTGATAGCTTTCACTTTGATTTTTAGGCTCAATTCTGTCCAGATAACGGTTCAGGTTGTAATTTTTCCGGGCTTCATATATTTTTGAAAAGCATTTGCCCAGCCAGCCTTTATAATATTTTTCCTCTTCGCCGTCCTGCAGGAACTGCATGGCTGCATAAATCCCCAGTCCATAATCTTCGGAATGAAAATAATTGGGAAGGATTTCCATTCTGGCCATTTTCTTTAGGGTTGTAAAGGTCTCAGAGGCTTTTTCCGGTTCTGCAGATGTTTTCAGCTCAGTGAATGTTTTTTTGAGTCTTTCAATTCTCCTGGATATTTCAGGATGGGATGCCAGGGAATCTTTATCCAGCTTCTCTTTGTAAAAATTATAATTATACAGTGAGAAATCTTCTTTTTTCATCCACTTTTCATTGAAAGCCTGCTTGGGAAGATCAAAAAGCTTTTTATAGGTTTCCACTTTTAATTCACGGGGAGAGATCGTATCGAAATCCTGCAGCCGTTGAAGGGCATTGACGAATTCAGCTTTCTTAAAATCACTGCTCTTAAAGATCACATACCCCAGCGAATCGGCCTTCATTTCCTGTTTTCTTCTTTCCACCCCTTTTTTATAAGCGCGGTTTTTAAGGATATCAAAGGCCTTCTGATTTTGGCTATGGCTGCGTTTTTCCGTTGTTTCCTTTAAACTCTGAACCGTTATTTTATCTAGTTGATTCTGTTCAATAATGCTTAAAAATGTTTTAAGTGAATGTTCATCAAACTTATGTCCAAGCTCATGAGTGATGACAGCAGCAATCTGATCCTCGCTGTTTAGCCAGTTGTAGAGGCCCATATTGATCACGAAAGTACCATCTGCAAGGCAATAAGCATTAGGAGTATTGTCCCTTGCCACCAAAATTTTCAGATCCTGGGGAATGTTCGGATTGTTTTTTTTGAGGCGCTGAATCAGGCTTTTTATTTCAGTTTCAAATTCGGACTTGAAAATAAAATCTTTGTTTTTCACCTGTTTCTCAAAATCAGTCCCGAATTCCTTGTAAATCCTGGACAGTTCTGAACCTGTCTTCCCGGAATACTGCGATTTTAATTTTTTAATAAAAACCTCGTTATTTCCGGCAAAACTTTTTAAGAATTCTTTTCTCTGTAAATAGTCTGCGGTGTCGATCATTTTATAGGTCTGGGCAGCTCCCATCACTGAAAAAATGAAAAACACGAATACAATAAGTTTTCTGGTCATATTTTTCATCATTAATCGCAAAAATAGTTTATTTACCGTTTCTTTCTCATTTTCTTATCAAAATTATTATAAATTTGTTTGAGACTGATACTCATGACCATATGAAGGTATTAAAATATGTAATAGGCGGAGCAGCCGTAGGTGCAGCTGCAGTTTATCTTTTGGGATACGATTATTTATTCAGCGGAATTTCCAAAACGTATCTTAAGGGAAAATCAAGCGCCTATATTGACGATGGGAAACTTTTTCCCGGAAACCTCATCGCTACGAAAGAGCCGGAACTGTGGGCGGAAGACCCTGAATACAATCATAAAGAACTCCCGGGCAATGTAATTGAAAATTTAAAACATTCCAAAACAGCTGCCTTTGTTGTCATAAAAAATGGCAAGATCCTTCATGAGCAGTATTGGGACGGCTATAATCAGCTTTCACCGACCAATTCTTTTTCCATGGCAAAGGCTGTTACTGTCATGCTGCTAGGAAAAGCTCTGGAAGAAGGTATCATTAAAAATATGGATGAAAAACTTTCTGATTTTCATCCTGAATTTAAAGAAAAACAATTCGGAAGCAATGTCACGCTTAAAAATTTAGCCCAAATGGAAGCAGGGCTTGACTGGGATGAAAATTACAATAATCCTTTTCTGCCGAATGCAAAAGCCTATTATGGCAAAGATCTGATTAAAGCAGTTTTTTCGAGAAGGTTTAAAGAAGAACCCGGCACCCGGTATGAATACCAGAGCGGATCTACCCAGCTCCTCGGATTTGCTTTGAAAAAAGCCCTGAATCAGACTTTAGCAAGTTATTTATCCGAAAAATTCTGGATCCCGATGGGAATGGAACAGAATGCCTCATGGAGCACGGATAATTACGGGATGGAAAAAACATACTGCTGCATCCATTCCAATGCAAGAGATTATGCGAAGCTGGGACAGCTGTTTCTAGATGACGGGAAGGTGGGAGATCACCAGATCCTTAACAGGGATTTTATAGAGCAGATGAGAACACCTACGGAAAAATCTGAAGAGATCTACGGAATGGGGCTCTGGATCAACCATGACAATCCTATCAAACATTATTATTTTCTGGGACTGCAGGGACAATATATTATTATGGTTCCCGAACACAATATGGTCATTGTAAGAACCGGAAGCTACAGAAATAACCCTAAAAATGACAGGGGAAGACCGGATCAGGTAAAATTTCTTGTCAACGAAACCGTATCATTATTTCAGTAAAAAGCTATGGAAAATTATCATGTAAAAGTCGATGAGTACATTGAGAAATCTCCGGATTTTGCAAAACCTATTTTAAATTATCTCAGGGAAACTATTCATGAATGCTGTCCTGAGGCAGAAGAAGCTATAAAATGGAAGTTTCCTACCTTCATGTATAAAGGAAAAATACTTTGCTCTATTACTTCTTTCAAACAGTATTGCAGCCTCGGATTCTGGCTGCACCAGGAGATGAAAACTTTAAAGGAAATAGAAACAACAGCCGAAAGAAGTTCAATGTTCAGCTTAGGCAAGCTCACCAAAATGGAAGACCTGCCTTCAAAACCTCAGCTTAAAAAGGCGATTAAAGAAGCGATGGAACTTACAGATATGGGGGTTACCATGAAAAAAGCAGCACCCTCCAAAGTGGAAACGGAAATTCCTGATTATTTTCAAGATGCCTTGAATAAAAATAAAGATGCCTTGGCCGTTTTTGAAAAAAAATCGCCTTCTTTCAGGAAAGAATATATCAGCTGGATCACTGAAGCAAAAACTGAAATAACCAGAAACAAAAGAATGGAACAATCTTTGGAATGGCTAGCCGAAGGAAAATCCAGAAACTGGAAATACGAAAAAAAGTAAACACAACAAAAACAGATGAAAAAAAAAATTATATTCTTTCTCTTCCTTATATTTTCACATTCCCTATTCTCTCAACACTTTGATTTTGAGAGACAATATAAATACGCACGGTCACTGACCTCTAAAAATCCGGACAGCTCGGAAATTGTCCTGAATACAATCATAGATTCTGCCCAGAGAAAAAATCAGCCTAATTATATTGCTAAAGCTTATTATCTGAAATCGTTCAACAGCTATCTAAGATCGGATGCCAAGGGAAGTCTTGATTTTGCTGAAAAAGCACTGAAAATCGCTACAGAAAACAATTATGCCCCTGGAAAGGCGCTTGCCTACAGGATGCAGGGAACACAGTATGCAAAACTCGGACTGTTAAAAGAAGCTTCAGAAAGCTTAAATAAAGGGCTGTCCGAAATAAAAAACGAGAACACGGATGAAGGACATGAGCTGAAAGGAATGATCTACAATTCTTTTCTGATTCTTTTTAATCAGAATGAATATCAAAAAAAAGAATCTTATTCTAAAAATGCAGTCCGGGAATTTCAGCAGATCAAAAATATTCCGAGAAGAAATGAGCTTCTGGTTTCGGCATACACCAACCTGGGTTATAATTTGTCAGAAGTTAAAAAGTTTGAAGAAGCCCAGTCTTTTTTTGCGAAGGCTCTTGCCCTGGTTGGGAATGATAATTATTATCTGAGATCCAATATTCTCCATGATATCGGATTCTCATATTCACAGCAGAATAAACAGGACAGTGCTGTTTCATATTTTCAAAAGGCTTTAAAAATTGCCAATAAATATGGTTTTACGGAAAAGAAAATAGAGATTACAAAAAATCTTGAGGAAGCCTACAAAAAATTGAAGGATCCTGAAAATGTTCAGAAATATAAATTAGAAAACCTTGAATTAAAAGACAGCATTGCCTACAATCAGAAAATGGCCGTCAATAAAACCCTTACCCAAAAGGAAGAGAATTTCGACAGCCAGCTGGTTAAAAGCCACAGCCTCTCAAAGGGTCTGATTGCAGCCTGTATCATGCTGCTTCTCGTTTTGGGAACAGTTATTTTTAATATGATCAGCCTCCAAAAAAAACACAAAAAAACTGTAACTCAAATTTATCAGCAGGGAATTACCCCCGTGGCATACGAAGAGGATCCTCATGAGGCTGAAGATCAATCGGGAAACAGCATTCCGGCTGATATAAAAATTTCACCTGAAGCAGAGGAACATATTTTAGCAGGCTTAAAGGCCTTCGAAGAGAGCTTTGGCTTTAACAACAAAAATATTTCACGTTATAATATATCGAATACCCTGAATGTGAATACAAAATATCTGTCTGCCGTGATCAGGAAGCACAAAAATTTCAATTTCAATCAATACATCAATCATCTGAGGATCAATTATATTGTTGACAAGTTAAAAAATGATCCTCAATACCGTAAATACAAGATCAATCATCTTGCAGAAATCACAGGATACTCCTCTCACAGTGCATTCTCTCTTGAATTCAAAAAAATAACAGGAATACACCCTTCTGCATTCATCAAAGCTCTGGAAGGAATATCGTAATTACTGTTCCGCTATGGTCAGGTTGTTATAGCCTCCCGTATTATTCAGTGAGAAGCCTGCTGTATTTAAGCCATTTAAATTGAACCAGATATAAGGCATCAAACGTTGTCCTGTAGTCATATAAAAGGAAGCTGTACAGTTACTTCCTGCATCAATATTCCCGTTGCTGTTTGAAGACATAGTATTCACACACTTCACGGTATTTACAATATTTGCAGGAAGCACTCCTGCTGTATTGTCATACAGCTGCCAGATCGCTTCTATTTGTATTGGATTCAAAGGATCTGTCGTATAATTAATAGCAAGAGGAGCCAGATCTGTAGTAAAAGAAGCTACATAAACTCCGTTTCGGGGTGCTGTAAAAATTCCCGTCGCAGCATTGAAACTGTTTCCGGAATTACTCTCAAAAGCTTTAGTCCAGCCTACCAGGTAATTGCTGGCGCGGTTCTGAAGACCTGTTGTAACTGCTGCTGCCGGGGTTACCAACTTTACAGTGTTATCCGTTTTTGCAGCAATAACAATGACCTTATTAACGGCTGGTTGGGCAGTAAGCAAGGGCAGCCATTCATTTCCGTTAGAATATTCCATTCCGCTATTGTAGCGAACGGCACCTTCGTCTGCCGTTGCTGCCGTAAGTGAGGAAGTTCCGAAACCGATTGCTCCGTCCCCTGAATTTCTGGCATCTACTTTTACAGTCGGGCTGTGTGTTCCCGCTCCTATTCTTCCGGTGTTTGTAATCAAAACATCATTAGCCTGCTGGGCAGGTGTAAATGAAGATCCTGATACGGGATTGTCCTTTTGCCCATCGGTATGAAGGATTCCTGCCGGGTTCGGTGTATTAACTCCAACCTGTGAAAATGCAAAATTGAAGCTTAAGGCTAAAATTATTATTAAATATCTTTTTTTCATCATTCCTGTTTTTATAATCCGAAAATACTTAGAGAAGTCAGTGAACCGTCCGTATCTAATGTTTTTGCAGTTCCTAAAGCCTGATTGAGGCTCACCGTAATATTATCTCCTTTGTTAAGGTTGAAAATCCCGGAGCAGTTTCCCGCAACACGGTTGGAAAGGGAATTCGTTCCCGGATAGCTTCCGACACATTTGAAGACCTTATTGGTCGTTGAAGATGTGGAATTGGTTTGAATCAGGGTTTCATAACGCGAATCATTGGCAATAGTCCCTGAAGCCAGTGAAAATGTAAAAGAGACAATATATACTCCGGTTTTGGAAGCAATAAAAATTCCCGTCCCTGAATTAAAACTGCCATTAACATCTGTTTTTTTTGTCCAGTTAGTAACGGCTGCCTGTGTTCCACTGGTAAAACTTTGTGTTGAAAAGTTTTCTGCATCCACGAAATCATTGGTGGCTTTATGTGCCAGTGTGACCCATGAGGTTCCATTGGAATAACTTAAGTCCTGTGTTCCGGTATTGTACCTCATCGCACCTGCTTTTGCTGCAGAAGCAGTCTGTGATGTTCCGCCAATACCTATAGCATTCACGTGTTCACCGGATCTTAAATCCAATCTTACTTTGGGTGATTTTGTTCCAGCCCCCATATTTCCTGAAGAAGTAACGACTACATCATCATAATAGCTTGACGGAACTGCCGAAGCTGTATTTTTCTGTCCGTCTACATGAAGGATTGCTTCGGGAGCAGACATATTGATTCCTATCTGTGCCTTAATTAATAGACTTCCACCTATCATTAAGGCAATTGCTAATCTTTTTTTCATATCAAGTGTGTTATTGTTCTACAATGGAAAGATTTACAAAACCGTACTCATTACTAGCCGGTGTGATATCTGTCCGCAGGCTTAAACTTCCGTTATAGACCGACTGGTAAATATGCGGCTGGAAAGTATCTCCTTTATTGAGCTGTACTCCGGCCACGCATGAGCCTGCAATCTGTGCCTGCTTTGAAGTATTCGAAAAAGATTTTACACATTTTTTAACAACAGTGTTCCCGTTCACAACATATCTTGCTTCGGAAAAATATCCTGAAGCAAGGGCGACTCTTACAAAGTCATATGTAAAAGAGATTAAGTAAACACCGGTTCTTGGCGCTGTGAAAATGCCCGTTGCGGGAGTGAAATTAGCAGTAGGGTCAGAAATTTCCGTCCATCCGGAGATTCCTGTAGAAACCTGATAAGGAACTTTAACTGCAAAATTAGCTGCCTGAAGGTTAGCTACTACAACAGCTTTTGTAGGCGAAGAAATAAGATCCTGCCAGACAATTCCGTCTGAATACTGCATTTTCCCACCATTAAACGGATTATACCTCATCGCTCCTGAACCTGCCACAGATGCTGTCTGGGTAGTCTCTCCTATCCCAATAGAATTGTCTGCATTATTAGCGGACCGGGCGTCTATTTTTACTGCGGGAGCAAGGGTTCCCACACCTATTTCTCCGTTGGCAGTGAATACCACATCATTAGCTGCCTGGGCAGCAGTTGGAATTCCGGAGGCAGGATTATCTTTGGCACCGTCGGTATGCAGTACGGCTTGAGGACTTGATGTATTAATACCAACTTGAGCATTGGCAAAACTCATCAAAAAGCATCCTCCAGCCACTACACTTTTCATCATTGTGTTTATTTTTTTCATGTAATTTGTGGTTTTTAGAATGTGAAAATTCCTTTGCAAAGATAGATTGAAGTGAATCACCTGTACAATACACAGATTAACCGAATAAACTTAACTAACTGATAATTATACAGTTATAAATATTTAAACAATATCAAAATTCGGAATTTTAATAAATTATGATGACAAAGTTTCAAAAACCGGCATTTTTTTTACCGGAAAATAGATTTATCAGAAATTTTTAAAACATTAATGAAACCTGAAATTGGCTTCAGGAAGTGTATTGTTTTTTAAGAAAGCTTCGTATTCCGGAGAAAGCTTAGCCCGCCCGAATGTATTTTCTCCGCTCATGCTTCCGAGACGTACTTTATCTTTCCCGAATTTTTTATTCATGGCATCCATTGCCCTCATGACAGGAAGATGTTGGTTTTGGGTATCTTCTTCAAAGAGGTTGATCAGTCTTTCGTTTTCAGGAACGAAATCATTGACGATAACCCCTGCTCTTTTGTAATGGAACCCTTCTCTGTAAATAGCCTCAAAAAGCTCGTTCACTACCCTACCTATCAAAATAGAGGAATTCGTAGGATTAGGAAGGACTTGCGTCATTGCATTTTTATATTCCGGAAGATCTTTTCTGAAACGATTGGTCTGGACAAAAACGGTAACCATTCTGCAGCATGTATTTTGCTTACGGAGTCTTTCGGAGCAATACATCCCAAAGGTTTCCACACGTTCCCGGACTTCTTCTTTTTTGGTAAGCATCTCCATAAAGCTTCGGGTAACTGCTATTGACTTTTTAGGCGATGGACTGTCTAATTCGAGTTGGCGAATCCCTTTCAGCTCATTGATCATTCTTACTCCGTGGATCCCCATGATTTTCCGAACCCATATTTCGGGTTTCTGAAGGAGATCCCAGGCTTTATAAACACCACTGTCATTCATTTTTGCTGCAAGTTTACGCCCTATTCCCCAGACATCACCTATGTTGAGCCATTTCAGAGCTTTTTCAATTTTTTCAGGAGTATCGAGGGTATAAACACCTTCAAACTTATCCGGAAATTCTTTTACGATCCTGTTGGCGACTTTACAAAGCGTTTTGGTAGGAGCAATGCCTATGCTTACAGGAATACTTTCCTGATTTTTGATGTCATTTTTGATCTTAAGGCAATAATCCCGGATATCTATATATTTAAAGCCTGAAAGCTCCAAAAAAAGCTCATCAATACTGTAAACTTCATATTCCAGGACGTATGATCTTGAGATTTCAATAACCCGCTGGCTTTTGTAATTATAGAGCTCAAATTTTGCGGAGAAACTTTTTACATCATGCTGCTTGAAAAGGTCTTTATATTTGAAAGCAGGAGCTGCCATAGGAATCCCCAGATCTTTTGCTTCTTTACTTCTGGACACTACGCATCCGTCATTATTGGAAAGCACCACAACAGCCTTTCCCTCAAGAGACGGGTCCAGAGTTCTCTCGCAGGAAACAAAAAAATTGTTGCAATCTACTAAAGCATACATGACAGGGTACTGATAATTTTAATGTAAAATTACATTTTAAAAAACAATTATTCTGTTTTATTTTAAAATTATCAGCACATTTAACATACTGAATATGATACAGTTAATCTATTTCAAACACGTCAAGTTTTGTCGCATTAAAGCTTTACTAGGCTCTGAAGGCTACTATCTCTGACTTCGAACATTTCAGCAAAATGATTTTATATTTGAACTTAAATTACCGGGTCACAAAAAACCGAATCACTGAGTTTGTACATTAAATTTTTGAAATACCGTATAATATTGAGGTATAAGGTTGCTTGAAAATTTTTATATTTAAAATATATTTTTATTTAATATTATCATTAAATACGTCAAGTTCCGTCGCCCTTAACCTATACTTTTGTTTCATAAATAATAATGAATCATGGATAAAGTAACGTCAGAAAGAATAAATAAGCTTCACCCTTCTGTAAGAGATGAAGTAAAACAGATCATAAAAGAATGCGATGAAGCCCTTACCGGAAGAGCCAAAGTAAGAATCACCCAAGGCCTGAGATCTTTTGAAGAACAGGAAAAACTGTACGCTATCGGAAGAATTACGTCCGGAAAAAAAGTAACAAATGCCAAAGCCGGCCAGAGCATCCATAATTACGGGCTTGCTGTTGATATCTGCCTGATGATTGACGGTAAGGTTGCAAGCTGGGACACGGTGAAAGACTGGGACAATGACAGGGTGGCCGACTGGTACGAATGTGTGAAAATTTTTGCACGCCACGGCTGGGACTGGGGCGGAAACTGGAAAACCTTCAAAGACCTTCCCCACTTCGAAAAAAAGAATATACAGACTAAAAAAGGATTGGTGAAAACGAGCTGGAGAATATTATCCAAGATGCCAAAAGATAAACAAAATTATATCCTATTTTAATTCCCTTTTATTTGAAAATAATTATAATACGACAAGTTCTGTCGCTTCCCCGGCCTACCTTTGTTTTGTAAGAAAATGTTAGTTACCTGAGATCTCAAATACTAAAACCAACATCCGCTTTTATAGGCAGAAAGTTGGTTTTAGTTGTCTCAGGACCTTAATTTTTCTTTTAAAACCAACAAAACATCACATGAAAAAGACAACCATTCTTTCTTTGGACGGGGGCGGAATAAGAGGTATTATCACCTGTATTATTCTCCGCTACATAGAGGAACAGCTTCAGTATCATGATAATCCGGGCGCCAAACTTGGTGATTATTTTGATCTGGTTGCAGGAAGCAGTACAGGAGGACTGATTGCTTCTATTATTCTATGTCCCGATGAACACCGAAAGGCGAAATATTCTATCCAGAAAGGGCTAGAATTATACGCTGAAAAGGGAGGCGACATCTTTCAGGTTTCTTTTTGGGAAAAACTGGTCAATCCGTTTGGCCTGCTTAATGAAAAAATTTCTCAGGATGCACTTGAAAAAAATCTGAATGACTTTTTTGGACAGCTTGAACTTAAAGAATTTATAAAACCATGTTTAATAACCAGTTATGATATTGAAAACAGAAGAGCAAAACTTTTTAATTCCTGGGAGGCTAATCTGAGTACGGATAACTTTTATGTAAAAGATATCTGCAGAGCGACAGCAGCAGCTCCTACTTATTTCAGTCCCGTGCAGATCAAATCGATGTACGGGCAGATCTTCAGCCTGATTGACGGTGGCATGTTTGCCAATAATCCTTCACTTTGCGCTTATGCGGAAGCCCGAAAAATTCCTTTTGCAGAAGTATTGAAGAACCATCAGAAGGCCAATCATCCCGGTGTAAATGATATGATTATCGTTTCTATCGGAACAGGTATTGAGGCTAAACCTTATTCTTTCAGAAAACTTCAAAAGTCGGGAAAAATAGGCTGGGTAAATCCAATCATAGATATATTAATGTCTGCAAATGCAGAAACTGTAGATTATCAGCTTTGCCAGATGTTTCAGACTTTAGGCCAGCGAAACCAGAAAAATTATTACCGTCTGAATCCTTCGTTGAAAAATGCATCTCCGGCAATGGACAATGTCAGAAGATCAAACATTGAAAACTTGATTCAGGCAGGATTAAGCTATATCGATGATAACAGAGAAATTCTGAACCAGATTGTACAGAAATTGATCAAAAATAAAATATAAGCTTTTTACCTTATAAAGGACCCATATAAGTTAAATCGCTAATATTTAAAAAATAAAAAAAGTTTTTAAAACACGTCAAGTTTTGTCGTCTTCTCCTACTACTTTTGGAGTATAAACAAAGACACAAAAAACAATCATTAAAATTTTAAAAAGCCTTTGAATTCAACATTTATTAATGCTGGACAGCCAGAAATATGTTCAAAACATCACCTCAACCTTAAAACACAAAACATGCAAACACCAGATCACAATCCAGATATCCTTTTCGATGAAGATCTCTATACTATTGAGTGGAGCGATATCGAACATGCTGAGATGGACTATGAAAACTATCTCAATGACATTGAAAGTTTTTTCAGGGAAGACTTCGAAAATGCAATTCCTGAAGAAAATATATACTAAATACATTATAACACGACAAGTTCTGACGCTGTCCGGAATTACCTTTGAAACACCAAATCAAAACACCTAGCAGTATCCTATAATCATTCAAATACACCTTTGAATCTATCATTCACAAAATGCCGGACAGCCAGAACTATGTCTAAAAATCTATAAAAAATATGAAAACGTAATTGTAAAGTGTGCAGTCAGTAATCACTATAAAATTAGACTAAAACCTGAAGAGATTCTACTAAAGGCTCTTCAATCATAACCCATTAATTAATCAAACAAAATCACACAATTTATTATGAAAACAAAAGAAGATTTAAAACTCTTATTTGAAAATGGAGACAAGCCTGTACAAGAAGATTTCTGGGCATTGCTGGACTCTTACTGGCATAAGGATGAAAAAATTTCTGAAAGCTCCATTGATTCAACAGAAAAGGTAATTCCTTTTATTATTGATGAAGTAATTCTGGGAAATGCATTATCTATTTCTATTCCTGGAAATGTAAAAAAAATCAAGCAAGGTGCTTTCCAGTACTCAGGAATGGATTATCAAATCATTGAAGTAAAATTTAGTGAAGGGATTGAAGAAATTGAGGTCGGAGCATTCCAAGGTCAAAATATAAAGAAAATCAAGACTCCTTCTACTTTAAAAGTTATTGGTAGTGGTGCTTTTTTCGGTCAATCAAATGGTGTGAACGGCTCAGATTCGTTGGAAGAAATCAACTTGAATGAGGGGCTAACGACCATTGGAGATCAGGTTTTTAATTGCCCCAGAGCAACTATTATTGCAGACTTATACATTCCCAGCACAGTAACATCCGTTGGACAAAATGCATTCGCCCTTCCTTCGCTAAAAACAGTTTCAGCTCCGGCTGGTTTGGATTTAAGCAATGCCGGAATTCCTGCAACTGCCACAATCACTTATAGATAAATATTATGAAAACAAAAGAAGAATTAAGGCTTTTATTCGAAAATGGAGACAAGCCTGTACAGGAAGATTTCTGGACATGGCTGGATTCATACTGGCACAAGGATGAAAAGCTCACGAACAGCTCACTTGACCTCATTGCGTACGATGAATTTGTCCATTCTCCCACAGATAGTACGGAAATAGTTGGAATGGGTAAAAAGATCATATTCCCTGAAGGAACAAAAATAATTGGAAGCCTTTCCACCGGTATGAGTTTTTCGTATGGAATAGGCAAAAACACTCTTACTACTGTTATTTTCCCTAACTCTTTGGAGAAAATTAAGTCTTCCGCTTTTTCATCGCAGTTTTTAAAAGGATCTTTAAGAATTCCAGGATCATGCAAGATTATTGAAAATTCAGCATTTGCAAGCTCAAACTGTAAAATAACAGAACTTATACTGGAAGAAGGAATAGAGACAATCGGGAGTGGCGCATTTCAAATGTATAACAATCCAAACCTTACAGAAATATATATTCCAGATTCGGTAAAATCAGTGGGTGAAAATGCATTTAATATTCCGTCGCTTACCCATGTATCCGCCTTGTCAGAATTAGATTTAAGTACCGCAGGAATCCCTGCAACAGCTACAATCACCTATAGATAAAATATTATGAAAACAAAAGAAGAATTAAGAGTTTTATTCGAAAACGGAGACAAACCTACACAGGAAGATTTCTGGACATGGCTGGACTCTTACTGGCACAAGGATGAGAAAATAGACATGACTAAAATTGCAGGTCTGGAAAACGGCTTTCCACGATGGAATGATTTTCATGCGGAAATAGATGAAAACGGAAATGCCACATTAGCACCTCTCCGGGTTATGAATATATTTATAAAGCAGGGTACTCTGCACATTCCTGCACAATTTGCACTAGGGAGCGGAATATCAAACGTATTCCTTGCTGATAGTGTTCTAACTATTGGTGGAGAAGCTTTCAGTAATAATCAATTAAAATCTCTGACCATTCCAGGAAGTGTTACCACGATCAATGACCAAGCTTTTTCATCTAATCTACTGGAAACAATAACGATTCCAGCGAATGTAAAAGAAATTAAAGATTATGCTTTTGCCTACAACAAGCTTAGCTCAATATATATTGTGGCTGGAGTTGCAAAGATCGGGCCTAATGCCTTCAATTATAATCCAGATGTAAATACAGTTATACTTGATAACAATACACAATACTACTCTAATTCATTTGATTCTAATACAAGGGTCATTGGAGGAAGTCTTATCAGCGAATCTTAAATAAATCACAAAATGAAAACAAAACAAGAACTAAAAAAATATTTCGAAAACGGAGATATCCCAGTACAGGAAGAATTCTGGGAATGGCAGGAATCTTACTGGCACAAAAATGAAAAACTTCCTTTGGACAATATTGATTATGATTTTTCTCAAAAAGCAGATGCAAACGCTTCCAATATAAGCCCGCAAAATGTTCAGCTTTGGAAAGATAAAATAGAAACACAGACATCAATTCAGAATCCGGAATTGAATGGAAATATTTTAACGGTATTTTATACAGGAGAAAACGGTATTCAACAGAGTAAGGCGGTAGATTTAAGCAGTTTGGCAACCAATAATATCCATATTGAGAATGCAGAATATGATGCTTCTCAAAATATCATTACCATTACTCAGAGTGACGGATCTTCGTTTCCGATCAATCTTTCTGAATTTAGCATTATCCCAACGACCAATGTAGACGGAAGTGTTTCTTTGGTTCAGGAAGGTACCGAAAAAGTAAAAATACATAAAGTTGGTATTTCAGGCAGCTATAATGATCTGAGTGACAAGCCGGCTTTCACTGAAAATGATACATTACAATCGGTCATAGACAGAGGTAATTCCTCCACAAAAGCTATTGTTTTTAATGCTGATCAGGGCAGAGCCGGAGAGTTGAACTTTAATAAAACTCTTTACTCTCATTACTTTGGTAATATTAACCAATCACAGACCGGTTATTACAATATGTCTATTGGTTACAATGCTTTGCCAAAAGTGACTACAGGCGGAAATAATGTAGCATTCGGTTCTTATTCTTTCTCTGAATTAACGTCAGGTAAATGGAATACAGCAGTGGGTGTATTAAGTGGCTCTAAATTAACTACAGGTGAATATAATGTATTTATTGGAACGGCATCCGGTGAAAACGCAACGACAAGCAGCCAAAATACGATGCTCGGTGATGAAGCAGGAAACAGAACTACTACCGGATATAAAAATACATTTGTCGGAATGGGTGCCGGTTATTTTAATACAACTGGAAATCTTAATACCTTAATTGGTTGGAAAGCCAATAATCAATCAAATTTGGGTGATAAAAACATTATGATTGGCGTTTCAGCCGGTTCAGGTGTTACTGGCAATAATAATGTTTTGATCGGTACAGGGGCAGGAATGAATGACGGAGCCATTGGTAATAAATTAATCATCCATGGTAATCAGACATTAACAGGATATTCAAATACTGCGGAGGGAAGTTTTGGAAGTTTCCAGCAAGGTCAATTAAACAGAGCTTTAATCACAGGTGATTTTGTAGACCGTTGGGTGAGAATGAATGCCGGATTTCTACAAATCGGATCCCCTGCTTCAAACGCCGATGATATCACTATAACACCTACAACAGGGATAACAGCAGCAAAGCTATATACTCCTGCAAGCAATAATGATTATGTTCAACGTGGCTGGATATTTAACAATTATTATAACCAGGCTCAAATTAATTCACTATTGAACAGGACTTATCATGTCATGGGTTCCGTTGCCAATTTTGGAGCTTTACCTACAACAGGTCAAGCGGTAGGTGATGTATGGAATTTACTTGATACAGGTGAAAACTATGTTTGGGTTGACAACTTGAATAATACCGGTATTCCCGGCTGGGATAAACTTTCCGGAATGGTTGATGCTTCAGGCTTTATACCAAGAACAGGAACCGCTGCTGGACAACCAATCACTGGAGATCTTCACTTAAATGAAAGCGTTAATTTTATTAATTACGTTAACCCTTCTTATAATTCTAGATTCGCTCTGGAAGATGGTGGTTTTGGACTTACAGGTACCGGGGGTTCTGCATCAGATACCTTTGCGTTAACCGTTTCTCAGGCGATGGAATTGAATTTTACATCAAGTTTTGCGGATTCAAAAGGTATAACAAGTAATGTTTATTTTGGCAATAATTATGATGACAACTCTTTTATTCAAAAGAAATATGCAGACAAGCAACATTCTTATACCCGTGATGAAGAATTAACTGGCGGAACCTGGATCAATGGTAAACCTGTTTACAAAAAAACTCTGTTTTTAGACCAGATTCCGAGAACCGGAGAGATTGATCTCAGAGCCGAATTCCCCGATCTTGAAACTATTATTTCCAATGAGATGTTCACAGAATGGTACGCCCTGGATACAGCGTTTGCAGGCAATCAATGGCGAACAAAAATTTACATCACTGTAGAAAGAGACAAGGCTACAATTGAGCTTTTAGGCGAACCGGATTATGATTATTCTATCATTAATTCATTTACTCTGACCCTTGAATACACAAAAAAATAAATCATTAAAACAAAATATTAAAATGGCAACAAACAATACACCTCCAAAAACCGCATTTACTGTAGGCGGATCACTAATAGGAGAAGGCATCATTAACTATAAAGAAACAAATACTATGAATACACCAAATAACGCATCCCAGACACTTTTCAGATTCGTAAGCTTAAGGAATCCACAGCTAACGGAAACTAAAAAACAGAATTTAGGCTTCGTCCAAAGACCTTCCGAATTAACAAGTGCCTTTGATTCGGCCATCAATCCTGGAGATTCAGCACTTGCTAAATTTCAAGCATTGGAACGTAAAGCAAAAGAATTCGATACTACCGGTTATCAAAGCGAAATAGAAATCGAGGAAGGGCCTCTTTCTGAAGCACTTAATATCGGAAGAAAGATAGCTAAAAAGGAAACTATTTCTGACGCTGATGAAAATACAGCTAAAAGCTTATACAATAACAGCTCTATCCAAAGTAAAGTTGGACAGGTATGGGATAATTTGATTTATCAGATCGTTACCCAAGAGAATTTTTATGTAAAAGAAGCTTTGGTTCATATTTTAAAGGCCCTGCACTTTGGATATGTCGCAGATTTGCCTGTTACACCAGAATTAACAAAAATCAATGGTACAGACTTAAAAGCTAAAGCACTTGATGCCAGAGTAGTATTACCCATGAAGCTATTGGGGGATGGACTTGAAGGCGAAGGACAAGCTCCAGCTACATCTTTCCAAGCGAATATGTCCCAGGCTGGCAGTGGAGTGACAAGCGAAACAGCTCTTCCATCAGCGGTTAAACAACAGCTTAAAGTGGATGGACAAAAAATCTCCGAACTGTCCCTTCTCAGCTTTGAAAGAGACCAGCTGGTGCAGCTAAGGTCCGAACTTGAAAAAATGCAGAAATTGTTCTATACGCTCAGAACAAAAGCATATGATACAGCCAACAGACAATATCTTAGTGCCAATCAGGAAGGTATTGATGCTTATAATGCAATGCTTGACAAAATCAACGTTCAGATCGATAAAGGAGGTCTCAATCAGGAGGAAATTGATGCGTTATATGATGAGTTGGAAAGACTGAGTGTTCCTGAATTCGAATTTGAATATAAAAATGAACTTAACTTTGAGGATCTTAAAGCAAAGCTTTCAGAAGATTTATTTGAAATATTCATTAAAAATTTTACACTTGTAAACAATGGCAATAATGTAGAAGGGGAATTGGACCTTACAAAGATTGAATTTGTATCTGATAAAGAAATCCTGGTTGATAAGGTGCCTGTTACAATTACTGAAGAATATGATACATTCATTGAAGTTTTTGAAGTCCTTGATAAACTGATCTCGTCTAAAACTCAGGAGTTATTTACAAACTCTCCGGTTCAGCAACAAGAGTATGCAAAAATAGGAAGTGTTTTAGTACCTGTAACCAATAAAACTACTTATAGTGAGATCTCTGGAACTTATTATTTAAAAGTAATTTCAAAAAAAGTTTTATTCACTACTAGCAATGCCATTATTTTCTATTATAATACTGATAGTGATTCTTTAGCTCTTTCTTCTGCCATTATGGAAATTTCAGGAGATGGGCAGCAGAATGTAAGTGTTCCAGCTACCAACATTGTTGATGGAAAAGTAGTTTTCCCTCCTACATTAAATTTCATGAAAAGTATAGCAAGAATAAAAATCAATTTATACTTTAAAAACGGAGAACATACTGTAGTTGAACATGCTATTACTCCTAATCAGGAATATACCGGAAAATTCTCATTCAGAACCATAGTAGATGATGGTGATGGAGGCGGAGAAACCCCCGGAGGCGAGAATCCTGGCGATGGAGGTGAAAATCCGGGAACCAATCCTCAGCCAGGAACTTTTATCCCTAAACATTTTGGTATAAAAAGGCTTGGTATTGCAGATTATCTTAAAGTAGTACAATCAACACACGCCTATGTACCTGGAGAAGTTACGCATATAGAAAACGTAATGGCCAAGGAGTTTAAACAAAAATCTACAAGAAGGCTCAGAAGAAGTGAAATCCAAACCACAACATCAAAGTCTACAGAAAGAGAAACGCTAAGCGATACAACAACTACGACAAGAAATGATATGCAGTCTGAAGTAGCCAACGTTATACAGCAGGATATCAATACTGAAGCACATTTTAGATATGGTGGAATGACAAAATCTTTTGAAGTAGGAGGAAGCTTTGCAGCTCATAATTCCAAAGAGAACAGCACCAGACAGGCTGTGGAAAAATCTCAGGAAATTACAGCAAAAGCCACAGAAAGAATTCTTACAAAAGTAGCTGAAGAAAGAGTTGAAAAAATTATTGAAGAATTTGAAGAAAACAATGCTCATGGTTTTGATAACAGAAATGGAAACAAACATGTAGTTGGCGTATACAGATGGGTAGATAAAAAGATGAAAAATCAGATCTATAACTATGGCAAACGTACCATGTTTGAATTTATGATCCCTGAACCTGCAAGACTTCATAATCTCGCAACTCCAGCTGTAAAAGCAGATACGCTGAAAGCTCCGGTTGATCCAAGAAAAGCAGATGGCGAATGGAGAATGCCGGATTTCAAAACAGCAACAAAAGAGCAGCTTCAGCACTGGGCCGAAATCTATGGAGTTACTTTAACATCGATGCCTCAGGCTAATATCACTGAAGATCAGTATCATGACGATACTTCAGGCGCTTCCGACTGGGAAATGAGAAATGTCGCAATGTCAGTTCCTCAAAATTATAAATGCACCCATTATAATGTGCATTACTCTTACAAAGAAAAACGTAAAAAAGGGAAGATCAAAATTAACAATAGTGGCGAATTGACTGATCATGAAGGAGACAAAAGTTTCCCGGCCAATGCTACAGGATCATTTACGCTTACTTTCCACATTTTTTATATAGATATTGCTTCCTTTAAAGTAACAAAATACTGTACACTTTCTGATGAATTCATTGAAGCATGGAAAAAAGAAAATTTTGATGCAGTAATCAAAGCATATGAAGACGCTTATGCCGATTTTCTTGTCAAGCAAAAAGAGCTGGATGACAAAGCAAAAGAAGAATCAGAAGCAGCCAATGAGAAAAAAGACGGTCTTGCCAACTTCTACCGTAGTATGGAATCAGTAATTCTGAAACATAACTGTATTGCCTATCTATTACAGGATTATATTGCTCCTTTAGGAAAAGCATTTACTGTGGGTGATAAAATGAGCAACTTTGAAGTAATTCTAGGTGAAGAACTCGAACAATATACATCATTAGCCAAATTTATGGAGCAGGCCTTCGAATGGAGTATCATGGATTATACTTTCTATCCATATTATTGGGGAGAAAGAAAAAGATGGCAGGAGATGTATCTTTCACAAAATACAGATCCATTATTCAGAAGCTTCCTACAGGCAGGTATGGCCAGAGTAATTGTTACGGTAAAACCAGGATTTGAAGATGCTGTACAGTTCTTTATGTCTACAGGAAGAATCTGGAACGGAGGTGAAGTGCCGGTAATCGGAGATCCTATGTATCTAAGTATAGTAGATGAAATGCGTGAGCCGGTAGGTATGAAACAAGGAAAACCATGGATCACTACCCTTCCTACATCACTAAACATTCTACAAGAAGATTCTGCAGGATTAAAAACTCTTACAGCACTTCCGTTTACAAAAGAAAATCCTGAAGAATTTGAAGTTCCTTCAGATGTTGTGACTGAAACTGAATTCTCTATTGTTGACTCACAACTGAACTCCGGAGATGATAAGTTTATAGATAATATTGAACTAAACAACGGATTCCTTGAACTGACTACAGATGATAATCCTAAAGAAATTATTGCATCACTTCCTTTATCTGATTTAAAACAAGCACTACAATAATTCTGTTGAAGTATATTTTATGGGCAGAGTGAAAAACTCTGCCTTTTTCTTAATCTTTAAAATTATTAAAAATGAAAAATACAGAATATAAAGATGTTATTGATGTCGGAGATGAAGCGCTGTCGATGGAGAATAAATTCTCCTATCCTGCATTTCCCTCTTTCAAAAATGCTTTTACTATTGGAGAGAATATAAGGGGAATGAGCAATGTAAGCCCATTGGCCACTGTAAAACTGTTCAATCAGTCTGCTGAAGATTTACAGAATAAATATTTTCCTGATGGAGACACTCCTGTTGAAGGGACTTTTACATACATTCCTGACAATGGAAGTGATTTATCATCTGTAATTAAAACTACAGTAAAAGATTTCTATTACTATGGGGCGAAAGATGTGAATAATTTTGCATTTAGAGTCATCATATATTCTTCTACAGAAGCAACGAAACTAAAAGAATGTTTTGAAATCTCAATGCCTAAAGGCAGAGAAATATTAATTTTCGTAGAAGATAATTCCACAGATAATGTTAGTGGAACTTATGGTGCAATTAAAATTTCAAATGATGTATTATCTTTCTTAAATTCTAACAAAAGATTAGAATATGATCTATATGACAATTCAGAAGTTTATAAAGAAATCAAAGCAGTCGTCCCGGAATTATCTGACGATCAGATCAAAAATCTTTTAAAAAATGGTTTTATTGAGGATTTCAGGGTTGATGCTGCCAAGACCTACTTTAAAGTAGCATCGTTTTTTTCGAGTGGAATTTCTTTGATTCATCCAAGCCTCGGAATCCTGACAAATGACACATTACGAGCAGCAACCAGTACCGTACTGGAAAAAATAATTGTGTTCATCGAAAAAGGGAGATTAGAAGAGAATAGATGGCAACCTAAATTACCCAGGATGGAAAATGGGGAAATTGATAAAAATTACAGATATGACCCTATTCTTTCCAGTGGCAAAAACGATGGCGGAGCAGTAAACTTTACAGAAATAAGCCGTTATTTAAAAACGATGCTTACAGATCAAAATAATTTTGTTAAGCTACTGCTGAATATCAAAAAGGATTTCAAATCTGACAGTCAGCCCAAAGGTTTACTGGAAATTCTATACAAATCATATTTAGATGCCTATTATATCATGCATGATGTAGCATCCAATCTGGAAAGTATATCGGATATGGAAATTCTGAAGTATGGAACAAAAGTATACAATGCCTTACTCTGTGGTATATGGAACGGCCTTGTAGATGCTGTAGCCGGATTATTTGCAATGGTTAAAATGATTTACGACGGCATCACATTAGGGAAAGATTTTGCCCAGAATGTTGAAAAATATCTTCCTTCTCTTTTAGAACAATTTGATGAAGTAATTCAGTCCATAAAAAAATTAAACTTCACTGAAATTGCCAAATATATTTATGGAAAACTAAAGGAAATAAATCTTACTTTTGATGCTGTTGCTTGTGGGTATTTTATAGGATATGCGTACGGTTTTATTATATCATTAATCATCGAGATTGTTGTAGGAACACTTATAAGTGGCGGAACTTTAGATATTCCTTTAATTTTACAGAAATTAGAGGAGGTTATTTTTGGAATTTTCAGATTGGGATGGGGCTCTATAAAAGGTACAGCTAAAACTTTGAGAACATTTTCTGAATTTATTGTTAAAAGCATACAAGACCTTATAAAAGGATTCCAAGAGCTCATTAATTTTATAAAAAAAGGAATTCCTGAAATTAAAATCCTAATAGATGATGTGTTTAAGGCATTTCAAACTTATGCTAAAGATACAAGAGGTTCTCTAAACGTTCAAATACCATTATTAGGGCCTGCTGAACTTAAATTGTATAAAAAATTAGTAATAGCATTTTTTAAACCTTTCGGTAAATTACTACTACATTATTCTGATAACATTTTAGTTATCAAAAAATGGAAAAGTTTGAATCCAATGAAAGCTCTTGATAAAAACATGATTGAAGAGCTTCTAGAAATTAGAAAACTTAATAAACAAGCTTTCAATAAAAATGCTGCTATTATGATTGCTGAATTAGAAGTTGATGGTAAAATAATGGCATTAGAATATAAGGCTTTGGCAGGTAAGAGTGTAAATGGAGTTGGGTTATGCAGTAATGTAGACCAAACATATGTAGCAAAGCAACTCGGAATGAGTATAGAAGAGCTCATGACACACTATAAGACAATTGATGAACTTGAGGAAGTTACTAGAAGGTTTCACGACTCTGAACACAAAATATTTTCTGTGTTTGACGATGAAATTTTGAAATTAAAAGCTAATTTCGGAGAAAGCAAAATCAAGGTTAAAACTTTAAATATCAAAACACTTTATGAACCATGTAACTCTTGTAAAAAACAAATTATTATTAGACATGACATGTATGGAAAACCAAAGGTTAAAATAGAAGCTGTTTATTTAGAAAAAGGACAGTTTGCCTTAGGTAATCAAGATTTAATCGATTATAAAATAATTAAATAAACAAAATGGATATTCAATATTTACAGAAACTGCAAGCAACACCTAAAATTGGAATTAGAAAAATTAAAGGTGCATCAGAAAATACAATAAAACAAGTTGAACAAAAATTTAATATCAAATTCCCATTAGCATATTATGAGTTCCTCTATTTAGCTGGCGAATCATGTGGAGCATTACCAATAATGGATACAGCTGATTTAGAAACAATTTCTTCAGACTGGCATTATGAATTAATGCGACAAGAGATCGAAGAAACAGGTTTGAATAATAACATAACACGCCCTTTTTGGCTTTTCGCTGAAAGTAATGGTTGTGAACAGTTCTACTTTTTTTATTTAGACGAGGGAGATAATCCAATTGTTTATTTAGTAGATTATTCTACTATGGACGATAGTAAAAGAGAGATTAAATCAGTAAAAGTCAATTTTAGTACTTTTATAGAAAAGAAAATAGAAACCGCTTACAAAATATTACAAGAAGGCTGGTAAATAATAGTATTTAAAATCAAATATTTCTCAACTTCGCAAAAAAATAAAACACGGCATATTTTGTCGCATTAGCCTATATATTTGTCTTATAAAATTTCAGCATGAAACACAGCATTGCTGCATCATAAAATACAGACGAATGAAAAAAGTTTTTTATCTGACAAGATATGCCTTAATCATTAAAAGATTAGAAAGTTCTCCAGCTAACTATTCCCAGGTGGAGAGCTATCTTTTAAACTCTTTCGAATTTCATGATACAGGAGCTACTCTATCACCTTGCAGAGGGATATCCGGGAGATTTCTGATCTTTTTCATATAGCTATGTAAAGTTTCCTGATTTTACGAAAAAAAAAACAATCTTTAAAATTTTAAAAACCCTTTGAATTCATCATTCATAAAATGTTGGACAGCAAGAATTATGTCTAAGAATCTGTAAAAAAAACATTTAAACTCTAAAGAGTTTCTACTATAAGATTCTTCATAATCCTAACATATTAATACAACCAAACAAAATCACCGAATTTTATTATGAAAACAAAAGAAGACCTAAAACTGTACTTCGAGAACGGAGACAAACCCACACAAGAGCATTTCTGGTCCTGGCTTGATGCTTACTGGCATAAAAATGAACTGATTCCACTAAACCAAATTCAAAATAGCGATCAACTTATTCAGCAAAACAGCAGTTTTAAAGATTACATTAATCCAAGTCTGGAAGTTGGAGCTCTGGCACTTTCAGGTTCTGTTGGATTTCCCACAGGATCAACTACCAGAGGTAGGACGGATTCCTTTTTAGATACCCGCTATGCAAATCAAATTGAACTTGTCGGTGATATGTTATTTCAAACGATTTTCTATTACACTGCCACGAATGTCTTTATTTCAAAGCAAGACATAAACGCAAAAACGTTTACTCCGACCATTCCCACAACTGCAAAGAAATGGAAGGTTTCTGTATATCACATTAACAACACACAAACAGTCACTCAAACAGAATTAAATGCAATCAAAATTAGTTGCTACTCATCCGAGTCCATCACATTTAATGATATCGTAGAAAACACAAAAACATCTGCAAGGATTATATCAGAATACAATGGTTTTGAAATTAATTTAGGCGATAGTATTGTGACAGAAATCGGAAGAATAGCAGTAAATAATGGCTTCAATTCTACCTCTGATACAGGAATAAGAACAGCTTTAATTCCTGTGGTTACCGGCAACTATTTGATTAGTCAAAAATCAGGGTATAAAATATCCCGTGTTGTTTTTTACAAGGATGGGGTCTTCGCCAACCAGAATGTGACCACAAATGAGTTTTCAGTAGATAATGCAACCACTAATCAGGTTAGAATCGTTTTTGAAAAGAATAACCCAACGGACATTATTACTGAACAGGATCGCCTTGATTTTATATACATTCTAAAAAATGTTAGTGCCAGTAAGTATGATCAATTATTAAATGAAACTAAAAAAAGCAAGCCGCTCCCATCCACTATTTATACGATAAATGAACAGGTTGCCATTCTAAACACAAATGACTCTGACATCAATTTTGATTTAGCTAATCGTAAGATAATTATTTCCGGAGGCGCAATAATTGACACTGGGAATACAACTGTGGGGAGGATAAGTTTGCCTACTTCAACTGTGGGTATAGATATGCCTTCCGCTGTAACAGCCGGTGTGGTGCTCTATAATAAAACAAATAGTACAATCATTGTTCAAAATCAAACATCTGCTCCTTTGTTGAATCATTTGGTTTTGTTTACTTATCGATATAGCGGTTCGTTTGCTAGTTTTTACGTAACCGGACTGAAAAATTATTGCGTAAATGGAGTTCCCATATCTCAAAAGGACACACGGCAAATGAATAAATTTGCAGTCGATAATTTCGGGATCAAATATTGGAGCGCTCCAGTTTATCCTGCTTTCAATCCTTTAACTCTTACGTCAAGTGTTCTTTATCCAATGTATGACAATGTAATAGCATCTTTTTCTAATAACGTGACAAAAACAGTTATAGGTCAAACAGAAGGGCCAACACCTTATGATATTTTGCGAATTGACATTTCATTTAACAGGAAGACACCACCAACGCAAAGACGTAGGAAGCCTCGCATATTTGTATGTGGAGGGATACACGGGGGCGAAAAATTAGCAGTTTACACCACCTATTTATTTTTCAAATTACTGCTTGAAAACCCCAATAAAGATGAAATGATAGACGCTTTACGCACTAATTATGATTGGACATTTATTCCTTTGGTTAATCCGTATGCGTTGAATATTGGGAATGTTGGCGGTACAGAGTCAGTGAGATGGAATCATAACGGCGTGGATATTAATAGAAACTTTGATTATCGATGGGCTGAATATGCAGACGGCGGCATTGGCTCACAATCCTATAAAGGTACTGCACCGTTTAGTGAAAAAGAATCACAATTAGTAAGGGATACTTTTAATTCCATCAAAACGGACACGGTATTATATATAGATTGCCATAATTTTGGATCGGGAGTAAATATTGATTATCGGACTGCTTGGTTTGCATCATCATTTAATACAATTCAAAATGCCATATATTCATTGTGTGACAGATTAGATGCCGAAACAAGGAAACGATACAGTTATTTGGCAAATAAAGATCTACTTGCTTTTTCCGATATTGATGGCAGTTCCCCAATGTCTCAGGCTTGGATGGGGAATCAGCAAGTAGTCGCTATGACAATGGAGACAGATCAGGGAGACTTTTACAACCCAACAGATCCATCATCCTTTAACAGTAATGTTATTACAAGAAGTATAGAAACATATGTAAATACATTTTATTCTTTGGGTAAATATGCTGTTGATTTTTATAACAATAGGACATAGTGACTTATACCTAAAATATAACTTTAAATAATAAAAGCACCTGTCGAGATAGGTGCTTTTGAGCTTCAAAAACTACTAAGCACAAAATATCAATGTTGAGAGCAACTTTTCCGCTCTTTAACATTCATTAATTTGACATCTATTTGTCAGAATTATATAGCCTATCAAAAAGTATATATAAGATTTTTTAAGGTAAGTTCTTATAAAAAATAAAACACGACACGTTTTGTCGCATTAACCCTATATATTTGTCTTATAAAATTTTACCATGAAACGCGGCAATGTCGCTCATAAAATACAGACGAATGAAAAAAGATTTTTATCTGACAAGATATGCCTTAATTATCAAAAGATTAGAAAGTTCTCCGGCTACCTATTCTCAGCTGGAGGACTATCTTTTAAACTCTTTCGAATTTCAGGATGCAGGGATTAAGAGCTACTCGATCCGTACGCTGCAAAGAGACATTCGTGAGATTTCCGATCTTTTTAATCTTTCCATTCACAATAAAAAGAAAGGTGACAACAGGTATTATATTGAGAGCCGCCCGATTATGGAAGTGGACGAATACAACCAAAAATTATTGGAGTCCTTTCAGGTAAGTAATGCGTTGAATCTTCATCCGGACTTTTCAGATTTTATCTTTTTTGAAAGCAGAAAACCTACAGGGATAGAACATTTTTATGATCTTTTCTTCGCCATTCGTAATAAAAGAGTCGTTAGTTTTGAGCATTATAACTACAAAAATAAAGTCATGACTTCACGGAAAGTGCATCCCCTGGCATTGAAAGAATCCAAGGACAGATGGTACCTTATCGCAATTGACACTAAAGACAAAGTCTTAAAGTCATTTGGGTTAGACAGGGTCAATTATCTGGATGTAAGCGACAGCAAATTCCGTGAAAAGTATAACTACAATTTCAGGGAACATTTCAAAAATGCATTCGGGGTGATGAATCTTGCAGAGCAAAACCCTCAGAAGATCATTATGAAATGTAGCAGACATCAGGGAGAGTACATCAGAAGCTTTCCATTGCACCAGTCTCAGAAAGAAACCAAAGAAACACCGGAAGAGATCTATTTTGAGTTCTTCCTACATCCTACTTACGATTTTATGCAGGAAATTCTATCTTACGGAAAAGAAGTGACCGTTTTAGAACCGAAATGTTTAGTTGATGACATCCGGACTCATCTCCAGGAATCTCTGAACCGCTATCTCGAAAGCTGATATCAAAGGATAAAAAGTTCTCATTTTTTTAATTATATTTACATAAATATACTCTTTTGAAAGCTTTAATCTTTTGTCTGTTTTGTATTACTTACTCTTTCTGTTTTTCGCAGCAGAAGGAAGAATTCCGGCAGGTTAAAAACTATTATAACCACCACAGGAATATGCTGAATACAGAATTTAAAAAGAAGTTTGACGCGGAAGCAGATTCTTTCAGAAAAGCCAATATAAAACTTGATTTTATGCTTTTCATGAAAAAGATGGACAGCATTGAAAACGTAGCCATGATAGGAGCTTTATTGAAAGTAAGAAACCTTGAAGACCTGCAGACCCTGAAGAGTCCAAAAGGCATATCGGAAAACACTATTGAGAAAACTGCTGTTTTTGATAAATCTGCTGACTATCCTGGCGGATTTAATACATTGAGACAGGAAGTTGCCAGTCTTTTTTATACCGGAGGTGTTTATACTGAAACCAAAACAGTAAAAACAAATGTGGGTTTTATTGTTGAAAAAGATGGCAGTATCAGTAATGTACACGCACAGGGAGACAATTTCACCTTCAACAGACAGGCTGAAATTGCACTGTATTCCGTTTCGGAAAAATTTTCTCCGGCTGTTAGCAAAGGAGATCCGGTAAGGTATTACCTCAGGCTTCCTTTAACCCTAACTATTGAAGATTAAAAATGTTTACCGACGAATATTATATGAAAATGGCCCTGCAGGAAGCAGAGGCTGCACTGGAAAAAGATGAGGTTCCCATAGGATGTGTCATTGTTTCCAATAATCGCATCATTGCAAGAGCTCACAATCTCACGGAAACATTAAACGATGTAACTGCCCATGCAGAAATGCAGGCCATTACTTCCGCCGCTAATTTTCTGGGTGGGAAATATCTGATCAACTGTACCCTTTATGTAACCCTTGAACCCTGTGTAATGTGCTCCGGAGCCTTGGCCTGGTCACAGATTTCCAAAGTCGTAATTGGAGCCAGAGATGAGCAAAGAGGATTTATCAACAAACACCTTTCCTTGCATCCCAAAACAGAAATGGTAACCGGAGTAATGGAAAATGAGTGCTCAACGATCGTTAAAGAATTTTTTAAAAGCAAAAGATAATATTTTAGAATTTGATGCCCGCTTCCACGAAAGACTCAATCATTATTTGTTTTTTAAGATAGAATACATCATGACATCAATGTATTTACCATCTTTTTTAAGATGCTGCTTTAGCAAAGCTTCTTTTTCCATCCCTATTTTTTCCATGATTCTTCCGGAGGCCGGATTGTCTAAAAAATAAGTTGCATAGATTTTATTAATCTGTAGTTCGTTAAACCCAAAATCAATTAAAGCTGTAGCAGCTTCGGTGATATATCCTTTGTTCCAGAAAGGCTTTCCCATCCAGTAGCCAAGCTCGGCTTTGTCATCATCCCTGTCGTGAAGACCAATGGCACCTAAAATCTGTCCTTCCTTATTTCGGACTGCAAAAGTATATCCTGTATTGTTTTCAAAGGATTCCCGGGACATTTTCATCCAGAATTTGGCATGTTCCCCAGTATAAGGATAAGGAATATTGGACGTAACATCTGAGAAAATTTTATCCTGAAGATATTCAGTTACAAAAGGAAGATCTTCTTCCTTCAGCTGAGAAAGAATTAATCTTTCCGTTTCTATTGCCGGGAATTCTTTTAATTTTCTCATAATACGTTTTGGTTCATTGGAGTTTTCCTATAAGTCTTTTCCTAAAAAATAAAGCCCTTTCAGCGTATGGAGCCTATCCATCACATGAATTTTTTCCGTCAGAGGCTTATAAACATGGGAAACACCGCCCGTTGCGACTACAAAACAGTCGTCATTCACCTCATCGTTGATGCGGTCTATAAAACCTTCTACCATTCCCAGAAATCCGTATACCATACCGCTTTGCATACAGGTTACCGTGTCCAGACCCAATACGGATTTAGGTTTTTTCAGCTCAATATCAGGAAGCTGGGCAGTTTGGCTGATCAATGAATTTAAAGACGTTACAATTCCAGGTGCAATGATTACTCCCAATGTCTCTCCGGTTTCTGTTACACAGCTTGCCGTAAGAGCCGTTCCAAAATCTATGATGATCTTTTTCCGGTTTGGGTAAAGATTATGGGCAGCCACAAGATTGGCATAAATATCCGTTCCCATCTGTTTGGATTTTGCCTGAACACCCGAAGGCGTAGACCGGTCTACAATCACGGGCTGAATACTATGGATCTTTTTGATCGCCGAACCCATGACCTTGGTAAGCTGCGGTACTACAGATCCTATGATGACTTTACTGATATCTTTCGGTTCTACTTTGTAGGTCTGATAAAGCATGAGAATCTGTACATACAGCTCATCTACCGTTCTGTACGGCTTTGTATTGATCACCCATGAAATATCACAGTTGTCTCCATTGAAAAGTCCGAATCTGATGTTGCTGTTCCCTACGTTGATTACAATTGAATTCATTTACTTCTTTTTCAGTTGCTCTATTTCTGCTTTTAAATCTTTAATCTGCTGTTCATAAATTTCAATCAATTTTTTGGAAACCTCAGAATATTCGTAATAAGTTTTATAATCAAATCCTTGAAAACCACTTGCACTATCATTATTTTCTTGATTAAAATTTTTTTGTGAATTTGTATCTAAAAACTCATCAAGAGGTGTTTCCAGGATTTTAGAAATATCAACCAGCCTTTCTACGGTAAGCTTGGTTTCTCCGGTTTCTATTTTCCTGTATGCTGAGGTACTGAGATCCAGGTCGTGAGCCATATTCTCATAAGAAAAGCCTTTTCTGGTACGGATCTCCGCAATCTTTTTGATAATCTTTTCCATAATAGTAAAAATATTTTTCGTAAAAGTAATAATTTTCCCGAAAAAGTGTGCTGTGCATGTAGAGAAATATTTTAGGTTTGTAATAATTCTCCATGTGAAGAGAATTATTTTATATATTTAATAACTTAAAAACACAAACAATCTATGAGAAAAAATTTATTTCTCCGGCTATTTCTATTGATAGCCCTCAGCATTTCGCTGTACTCCTGTATTCATGATGACATGTCTTCAGCAGCTGACCCTGTTTCTAAAGAGTACGAAAACAAATCTCTGTGGAAAGAAGATGAAAAATACATCCGCAATGTCAAGAAAGTTTTTGATCAGTATGCCGACAAAAGCTATTTCTCCGGCAAATACGGAAATGTACTTTGGGACCACGCCCTCACTATGGGGACATTTGATGAAAGCTTCCTGGAAGTTCCTATTTCCAGAAACGGAAAGGTAAATTCCGTTCTTACTGCGGAGCGCAGAGGAAACAGAGTATTTTTTAAAATAAGAAATGAAAAAAGTTCTAATGACTTTTTTGATGTATTGGTTTTTAAAGACCGAAGCCAGCTTAAAGGAAACATCATAAGCGGAAACGGAGATGGTATTTCATCAAAAACGACTTGCTACACCGTAACAGTTACCTGGACATGGACCAGTGAAACTACAGGAGAAGTAATAGATTCTTATGTATTTACTAAAACCAGGTGTACATCTACCGGTCCTGTTTTGACTGAGCCTACAACACCTGGTGACTGTTTAGAGGAAGACTGTACAGGTGGAGGTACAGGAGGTGGTGGATATCCTTATCCTAGTAACACTGCCAATACTAATCCTTGTGAGAAAACAAAAAATGACCTAAATAAACCGGATGTACAGCAAGGTATTAATATTATAAAAGCCCAAGCACTTAAAACCCTTAGTGATGTAAATGCCGGAGAAATTGGTTTTAAAGAAAAGAAAGATGGGACTTTGGCTCCTGCAGATGTAAACTCTGCGCATAAGGTAGTATTCAATGATGTTACCGATTCTTACGGTGGATATCACAACCATACGGCAACCGGAACGCATATGTTCTCCCCGCCGGATATTGTAGATGCATTATTTGGGTTTGCGGCAGCACAAAGTATAGAGGACGGCGTAGGAAATGCATATCTTGGCATGATAGCTGGAGAATGGTGTAATACTTGCCCTAATAATGTTCAGTATATACATTATGTAATACAGTATACAGGAGCTGCTGCAGAATTGGGAGGTTATGTTTATACAGAAGCACAAATGAAACAATTTGAAAAAGATTATCGAAAAAAAGTCAATAAATTATTAAAAGATCCTCTAAATTCGAACAATAATGGAGCAACTCTTAATAATGTTGGATTAGAAAAATTATTCTTTGATACTTTAAAAAATATAGGAATAGATGGAAAAGTAAATTTACAGCGTATAGAGAGTAATGGAACGATAAATAATGTAACTTTAAATAGCAATGGTAGTATAAATGCTAACCCGTGCCCATAGATATTAATTAAATAATAAATAAAATATGAAAACAATATATTTAAGAATAGTAATTTTCACTTTAATTACAAATTTTATTTCTTGCAAAGCACAACAAGTCTATCCATTAAATGCAGACTATGAAGAAGTTCCTCAAAATTCATATTTAAAAGATTTAGATAATGAACTCACGCCTTATATAGGAATTTACAAAACAAATTTTAATGGAAATGAAGTCACTCTTTACATTACTAAGCAAGAACAAAAATTAGAAAAAACGGGACAGAAAACTTATTATATGGATGCTTTAGTAATAAAGTATATTGTAAAAAGTTCTACAGGAGCTGTTTTACAGGACACTAAAAATGATGTTAATAATCCAAACATAGAATTTTATAGCATAGGAACGAAACCAACACAAAATACCATAGTATTTTATTATAGTGGAACTAATTGTAGTGTGGGTTGGGGAGATATTTTCTTAAAGAAAATCAACTCAACTCAACTATCTTGGGAATACCGTCCGGATGATATTGTTACAACAGCAGCTAAATGCCCTCCAACATTGGACACAAAAATCTATCTTCCAGAGACAAAAGATTTAATTTTTACTAAGCAATAATAGCAAAGCCTCTTCGGAGGCTTTTCCCAAATGATGAAATATGAATATAATGCAATCAAAAATGCTATTAGCGTTGACATTAATTATAAGCTTAATGTCTTGTAACGCTCAAACTTTGCCAATAAATACTGCTTTAAGTGAAATCCCCGCTGGTGCTCATTTGAAAGATACAAATAATGAATTTACTCTTTTTGTAGGAACTTACAAAGCTAATTTCAATGGGAATGAAATTACTTTGTTTATTA
Source organism: Chryseobacterium sp. CCNWLW53 (assembly GCF_037083525.1). Lineage (NCBI taxonomy): Bacteria > Pseudomonadati > Bacteroidota > Flavobacteriia > Flavobacteriales > Weeksellaceae > Chryseobacterium > Chryseobacterium sp. CCNWLW53. The sequence continues at coordinate 495,062 of NZ_JBAOJR010000001.1, forward strand.
CCAAGCAGGAAGACAAATTAGAAAAAAGCGCTCATAAAAATTATTATATGGATGCATTAATTGTAAAATATATAGTTAAAAATTCTTTAGGTGCTACACTACAAGATACACAAAATAATAATATATATAATATTGAATTTTACAGTATTGATATACCATCTCCAAATACAATAGGTTTTCTATATAGTGGAACTAATTGTAGTGTGGGTTGGGGCGAAATTAATTTAAAAAAGATTAGTTCAACTCAAATCTCATGGGAATACCGTCCTAATGATATCGTTACAACAGCAAGTAAATGCCCTCCTAATTTGGATACAAAAATTTATCTTCCAGAAACAAAAGATTTAATTTTTACCAAGCAATAAATAAAACCTCCAATGGGAGGTTTTTTAAAATGATGAAATATGAAACCATTTTTTTATTTTGTATAGTTTTAGCTACTACATTTTATAAATCTCAAACAGTAACTGTGCGAGGCATTGCTAAAGACTCTTTAAAAATTAACAATATTATTGGAATTGTTGTTAATGATACTATAAAGCAATGTCTCTTCGGAAGCATTTGTCTTGAATCACAGATTATGAAAAATAGATTACTTATACTATTTTTAATGGTCATTTCGTTCAAGCGTGGGAAACAGATAATTATTTAAGGGAATGACATTATATATTAAAAAAACCTGAGCCTGAAATTTAGAAGATTGGAAACATTTAATTATCTTTAAGACTGAAAATATTTTTATCCTGCTTCCATGAAAAAATTAATGCTGATTGTAATCTTTTGTATTAGCCTGAATACTTTTGCCCAGAGCGGAAACCAGGTAAAAGATATATTCCTTAAAATAAAGCAGGAATCAAAGATTGACCGGAACGACAAGGCTGTTTATGACCTTCTTGACGAGTTTTATACTAAAAGCCTGCAGGCAGAAAATGACGAAATGACTCCGGAAACAGTTCAGAAAATTGAAAAAATGGCCTCCAATCCAGATACGAAAAATCTTCATATCCTGTTATTGTTCCTGATGTATCAGCAGCATCTCAGCCGCACTTCTATGGTTGGAAAGACACCTGATACAGAATTCCAGATAGAGGCTATCAAATTATTAGAGAATGAAACCAAAGATATTTATGGAAAAATACCTGCTATTATTTATATCTACAAATTTGAAGCCCTGGACGGAGGAGGAAAGAAAGAAGATGCTAAAGCTACAGTAGATCAGGGGCTAAAAGAATATCCGGATTCAGTTCCTTTAAAAGTATACCGCTACCTCAATACAAAAGATGAGGTTTTAAGAAATGATCTTATAAAAAATCATCCTAATCACTGGATGGTCCTGCAGTTTGGGATAAAATAAAGGTATTTGGATTTCAGACATCAGATCTCAGATATGAGAGGGTTTTCGGTAATAATGTGGTTGTGAATCGTGAATTTTGCTTCGCAAGTGAATCGTGAAGGCTTCTAAAGATATGTGATTCGGACGTTAGGGTTCAAATTGAAAGACTTAGTGAAAGACTTCAATACAATAAAAAACCCACAGAACTTTCTGTGGGTTTTTTATTGTATTTGTATAATCTATTGCTTTACTTCTACAGTATTATCATCCGTATTGACATCTGCTATTCTCTGGCTGAAATCTATTCCTAAAACAGACAGCTGAGCTTTCGTATAAGGAATTGTCAGCGTATATTCTTTCTGAGTCCAGGGCCAGTAAGGCATCGTCTTAAAGTCACCGTAAACATCTTTCTCCTTCCATGTATGGCTCATATTCAAAGGAATCTGATAAGTAACAATCTTTTTATCTGCAGTCATTACATTGAAATCAACAGGCATAGGAACTTGTCCATTATTAATCAAAGTAATGGTTGTGGATTTTGCATCGTACTTCACATCTTTGATTCCATAATCAATGGTTTTTGTGGTGTTGATCCAGTAATTATGGAACCATTTCAGATCCATTCCTGAAACTTTCTGTGCAATGTGAAGAAAATCCCTGTCGGACGGGTGTTTCATATGCCACTGGTCATAATATTGCTTTAAGGTTTCGGCAAGTTTTTGCTCACCCATAATGTAGCCTAGCTGTACGAGATATAATTCCCCTTTCACATAGGAAGCATAGGTATAAGCAGTCCCATTATCATGGTGGTCCCCCAGCCATACGGCAGGTTCTTCAATTCCTTTTTTAACGAAATTTCTGTATGCATTCACGGTATTAGCAAAGGGATTCGGAAGCTCTTCCGGAAACAGCTGATACATCACATAACCTTCTGCATAGCTGGTAAATCCTTCATCCATCCACGGACGTACAGATTCGTTGGTTGCCAGCATTTGCTGATACCAGGAGTGTGCCCCTTCATGAGCCATTAAGCCCATTAAACCTTTAATATCTTTAGCTTCTCCCAGGATCATCGTACACATTCCGTACTCCATACCGCCATCACCACCCTGGATAAAAGCATAGGTAGGATACACATATTTCCCGAAATGGCTGTTCATCAGCTGAAAATATTTGGTGACATAAGGCTGGGCTTCTTCCCAAACTTTTGTTTTCTCATTCTGCTGATATACTAAAAATACTTTCGGCCCTTCCGGAACGTCAAAATTCTTTACAACATAGTCTCTGTCTGCACTCCATGCGAAATCCAACATATTTTTTGCAGTCCATCTCCATGTTGCTTTCTTATCTTTTTCGGCTTTGATTTTTGCATTAGTGTCATAACCTTTAACTTCTGCCGGGTTTTCAAGAATACCTCCTGCTCCGATTACATAGTCTTTGTTGATCTTGATGGTAACATCAAAATCCGAGAACGGAGCATGAAATTCTCTTCCGATATAGTCAAATGTTGCCCAGCCATCATAATCGTACTCTGCAATTTTCGGATACCACTGCGTCATGGTCATGTCAACTCCTTCCCTGTTGTTTCTTCCGCTTCTTCTGATCTGCTGAGGAATCACAGCATCCCATTCCATGGTGAAACTTGTAGATGAATTAGGCTTAACCGGTTCTGCCAGATATACTTTCATGATCGTTTCCTGAATCTCAAACTTCACATCTTTTCCGTTTTGTTTAAGCCAGTGAATATTTTGTGCTCCTTCCTGATCTTTAGGAATCGAAGCTAATCTTGAAGTCCCATCTTTTTGCAATCTTGAATCTCCATTTTTACCTTGACCTGCAACTCTTTGATCCATCATGGAATTGGGCTTAAAAGCATTCCAGTAAAGGTGGAAATACACCACATTGAGCTCGTCTGGCGAATTGTTTGTGTATTCTAAGGTCTGATTTCCCTGGTAAGTAAATTTTTCAGCATTTACATCAATATTCATCTTGTACTTCGCACTTTGCTGATAGTAAGCTCCTTGCTGAGCCTGAAATTGAGAAATGATAAACGCAAAAATGATTGCAACCGATTTTTTCATTTAAAATTTATTTTTTTTAAAGATAGGTAATTTGTGTAAAAGCCTCAAATATGGGACTATTTTAGGGCTTTTTAATCCGTTATAACTTTAGATGGGTTTTCTTCCAGATGGTTAAGCTGCTCGTGCAGGTTTTGCTTTTTTTAAACACTAATGACATAAATTATAGATGAGTCAGCATTTTCTTAATTAATGTGATTTGCCCTAAATGATAGTAAGCATGTTCAATCATTCCATCGATATTTCTTCTGTAGGTTCCGTATTTTTCATCTACGAAAACCTCATCAAGTTTACTGTCAGCCATCTGTTCAACTAATAATGCAAACTTTTCTGAATCTGTCCAAAGCCTATTTAAAAGCGCTTCCCATTGCTCCGCAGATTCAATAGGCGGAAGATCAAAACTGAATTGATCTTTTATTTCGAGCTCACCGCCTTCCAATACATTAACAATTCCGGCTATATAATAATGGATATGAAAAGTAAGCATAGCAATCGTATTTAAAGAATCTATTTTAACAATGGCTTGTTCCCATGTTACCTCTGAGAGTTTATCCTTAAAATTAGTATTGGCGATCCAGTAACCATCAAGCAAGACTTCCCTGAATCTTTTTGATAACTGTATAGTTGAACTCATTATTTAAAATTTATGTTTTTTAAAGATAATTAATTTATTTTTTTAATTTCTCACAGACAAATTAATACACAATTTTAAGCACTAATCATTCATGAGCCTTGTCAAGGTTTAAAACCTTGACAAGGCTGGTTCTAGAATTTAAATGGAAAGCATAAGCATTTTTTTAAAAGATTAAACAGGCGACTTACAGATCAGTATCTCCAATCATCTTAATTTTCTTATTTTCGTAGATTAAAAAAAGTTTTATAATGCTGACCGTAGAAAAAATAGGAGGAACTTCCATGTCTCAGTTTCAGGATGTTCTTTACAATATAATTATTGGAAAAAGAAAGGAGGGAGAATTTTATAATAGGGTTTTTGTAGTCTCCGCCTATAATAATGTAACAAACTGGCTATTAGAACATAAAAAAACAGGTGAACCCGGTGTATATCAAAAGTTTCTGAACGGTGAAGATTATAAGGCTGATCTCGATAAGGTATGCCAAAAACTGATTTCCATTAATGAAGGATTGGAGAATGTTGGCCTTCAGCTTTCCGAAGCTAATGAATTTATAACAAACAGAGTGGAGCAGGCAAAAACAATGCTTAGCAGCCTGAGTAAGGTTTTGGCATCAGGATATGTAAATGCTCACGATATTCATCTTGCGGCAAGAGAAATTTTAGCTTCTATTGGGGAAGCCCATTCTGCGTGGAATTCTACTAATATTATCAACAATAAAGGAATTAACGCAAAATTTGTGGATTTATGCGGATTTGATGATAACGAAGCCCTTACTATTGATGAAAGAATTACAAAAGAATTCAGCGGAATAGATTTTAAAAATGTAATTTGTGTAGCAACCGGATATACTAAAGGAACTGAAGGAATTATGAGGGTTTTTGACCGTGGATATTCCGAAGTTACCTTCAGTAAGGTCGCTGTAGATATAAAGGCTGATGAGGCAGTTATTCATAAAGAATATCACTTATCAAGCGCAGACCCTAATATCGTGGGTGTAGAAAACTGTGTTCCGGTGGGACTGACCAATTATATCATTGCAGACCAGCTGGCTGATATCGGTATGGAAGCCATTCACCCAAAGGCAGCAAAACCATTAGAACTCTCCGGAATTAATATCCGTATTAAAAATACATTCGACCCGGATCATATCGGCACCTTGATATCAAAAAATTATGTATCTCCTGACGCCCGTGTTGAGATCGTTTCCGGATCAAAAAAAATGCTGGCCATAGAAATTCATGATCCGCTTATGGTAAGTGAAGTGGGTTATGATGCCCAGATCATGACCTATTTCCAAAAGTATAATATAAGTTACGTATTGAAATCTACAAACGCAAACTCAATAACAATGGTGATTTGGGAAAGTAATGCCGCGGAAAAGCTTTTGGAGGAACTCAAACAAAATTTCTATCAGGTAACGGGAGTTCCGGTTGCATTAGTCTGTGCAATGGGAACCAATATTGCTACCCCCGGATTCTTATATCGTGCGGCAAAAGCCCTGTATGAGAATCATATTAATATCGAATGTTATGCACAGTCCATCATGCAGGTTAACATGCAGTTTGTAGTAAAAAGGGAGCATTATGAGAAAGCTATTATAGCTTTGAACCAGGCATTATGCAATTAAGCATTTTCTGAGAACATATAAAATTAGTCCTAGGAAGTCTAAAATAAAAAACCTCAAGTGTATTTTACATTTGAGGTTTTTATATGATTTAAAAAACAAATTATTTTTTAGCCGGAATTTCTTTTTTCCCGCTGTGTAAGATCTTTTCAAGGATTCTTAAAGTAATCAGATAAGTAGGTTTCACTCCTGTAAGGCCTAAGCCTCCTGAAGAAAGTGTACTTCCTGTCTCCAATGGATTATCTGAAGCATAGTACGCATAACATACAAACAGATCCGGTGCAATATGATGTCTGATTTTAGACGCCACCTGAATCGCTTTCTGGTAATGTGCTCCTTCCATTTCAAGACCAATTGCTTTCCATGAAGTGTTCATAAAGTAAGAAAGGATATCTCTGTTTTGAAGTGATGTTCCTAATACAGTAATCATCGGGCCTTCAAACGCTTTTAGTTCATCATCTTTAAAATCATCCAGTTTTAAAGCATTTTCAAAAGGATAGTTATCCGCTGTTCCTTCAAAAATATGGGCAGTAGGAATCATAATGTCTCCTTTTCCTCCGGCAAGGATCCCGGCTTTACCCATGATAGAAACGGATTTCACTTTCATCATATACACCTCTCCTTTATGCTCAAAAGGTCTAAGTAATTCATCCATTACCTCAAAAGCCTGCTCTCCGAAAGCATAGTCGAAAACCATGATCACATCGTCGCCACCATATTTTATACCGCTGAACGGAGTGTTTTTAAGGTCTGTTTTGCTTAAATCAATGATTTGAACATCTATATTACTTCCGCTCTTATCATTAATATAAATCAAACCTTCCTCTAAAGCATATTTTGAAACCTTGTCGCGAAGTTCTTTTTTATCAGAAATCTCTCCGTACAGTTTGTAATCTACTTCTTTGTTGTCTTTTTTCTTTAAGGCATCATTTCCATACAGCATATTTTTCACTGAGTGCATATTGGCAGAAATAATGTGCAATGGACGCATATGAAGATTGTTTTCAAATAAAACTTCTTTCACTTTGTTGGCCCATTTTTCACCAAAATAGTGATGCCCTACTCTTTCCTTTAATATAGCACTGAAATGAATCTCTCTTTCTCTCGTCTGTTTTGCATCTTCCAGACTTACTTTTCCTAAGTTGTAGATGATTTTGAATAAACGGTCTGGATTATCATCATCCCCAAAAGCATTGTAAGCGTTCAGGGTTTCTTCAAAAGTTCTTCCTATTAAAGAAGATAAATGAATAAGAGCAACCTCTTTTTCTTTTCTGCTGAATTTTTTCTCTCCCTTTACAACTTCTTCGATAATTTTAAAAGCACGTGTAGGTTTCCAGTTTTCATCCTGAATGAAAGCAAGGTTTCTCACTTTATCGGCTTCTATAAATAAGAATGTTAAGTGGGTAAGAATGTCATAAATTTCAGAACGTCCCAAAAGAACTTCAATATTCATCTGGTGTTCATCTATCCTGTAACAGTTTCTTCTTCTCTTTTTAGGGACAATGGGTTCGAAACTTCCTTTATCAAAACCTTCATCCGATGTAAGATGAATAAACGCACATTCTTCAATCCCTTCCGGAAGTCTGTCTAAAACGTACATCAAACCATCTAATTCCATTTTATTAGGAATATTCATGGTACCATAAATCTCTGGATTGATAGTCTTTAACAAACTTCTGATACTTTCTCCAGAAACACCGGCAGGTTTAAAAAAACCTCTGTAAAAGAGGTGTCTCATAGAAATATACAATCTTTCAATTGCTTCCGTTGTTTCTCTAGCTCTAGAATTTGTCATAAAATAAATTTCACACAAATATACAAAATCTTCGCTCAACTTATTTTAAGTATCTTTTAACAAGCAGTTTAAATTTGTATCTTTAGAATTGTAAAATGCATATCATAAAATGCATTGTGATGTTTATTAAAGGGCTAAACATTACCTTTCACCAGCCAATCACCCTATTAAAAATAGTTAAACCATCGTTTGATTTTCATAAATTTTACAAATACCCCTAAAAAATACAGGGGTAAAATATTTTCAATTCATTTTTTTTGTAAATTTGCCCTGTAAAAATTAACCTTATTATGTCAACTTTAAGATTCAAAGCGTTAGAAACTTTACCATTTAAGGACTTCAGAAGAGATAATTCTGTTGAGGTTCCTGGAAAACTGTCAGAATTATTCTGCCAGAATGTTTTCTCAGAAGAGACCATGAGAGAATATTTAACCAAAGAAGCATTCCAGTCTATTATGGATGCTATCAAAAAAGGAACAAAGATCCAGAGACACATTGCAGATCAGGTAGCAGTGGCTATGAAAGACTGGGCAATGAGTAAAGGAGCGACTCACTACACACACTGGTTTCAACCTTTGACAGGAACTACTGCAGAAAAGCACGATTCTTTCTTCACTCCTATCGAAGGAGGCAGAGCCATTGAAAGATTCAGCGGAAACCTGTTGATACAACAGGAACCTGATGCTTCTTCTTTCCCGAACGGGGGAATCAGAAATACCTTCGAAGCAAGAGGGTATACGGCTTGGGATCCTACTTCTCCTGCATTCATTATGGGAACTACTTTATGTATTCCTTCTATCTTTATTTCTTATACAGGAGAAACTTTAGATTATAAAGCACCTCTTTTAAGAGCTTTGAATGCTGTAGATGAAGCTGCAACCAATGTAATGCAGTATTTTGACAAAAACGTAACAAAAGTAACTCCTACTTTAGGCTGGGAGCAGGAATATTTCTTAGTTGATTCCGCATTATATCAATCCCGTCCGGACCTTGTTTTAACAGGAAAGACTTTATTAGGACATTCTCCTGCTAAAGGACAGCAGCTGGACGACCACTATTTCGGTTCTATCCCAACAAGGGTAATGAACTTCATGAAAGAACTGGAAATTGAATGTATGAAGTTGGGGATTCCCGTAACAACAAGACATAACGAGGTTGCTCCTAACCAGTTCGAACTTGCCCCAATGTTCGAAGAAGTAAACGTTGCCGTAGACCACAACTCTTTGTTGATGGATATCATGGCAAGAATTGCTCACAAGCACCATTTCCATATTTTATTCCATGAAAAGCCATTTGCAGGAGTAAACGGAAGCGGAAAGCACAACAACTGGTCTTTAGCAACGGATACAGGTGAAAACCTGTTAAGCCCCGGAAAAAACCCTAAGAAAAACTTACAGTTCTTAACATTCTTCGTGAACACAATCAAAGCAGTTTACGAATACGCTGACCTTTTAAGAGCAAGCATCGCCTCTGCAAGCAACGACCACAGATTAGGCGCTAACGAAGCTCCACCGGCAATTATTTCCGTATTTATCGGAAGCCAGCTGTTCAGAGTATTGGAAGAACTGGAAAAAGTAACGGAAGGAAAGCTTTCTCCGGACGAAAAAACAGACCTTAAATTAAATGTAGTTGGAAAAATCCCTGAAATTCTTCTAGATAATACAGATAGAAACAGAACTTCTCCATTTGCATTTACCGGAAATAAATTCGAGATCAGAGCGGTAGGATCTTCTGCCAACTGTGCAGAATCCATGACTGTTATGAACACGATCGCTGCTAAACAATTGATCGATTTCAAAAAAGAAGTTGATGCTCTTATTGAAACAGGACTTAAGAAAGACGAAGCGATCTTCAATGTATTGAGAGAGTACATCAAGCAGTGCAAGAGCATTATGTTTGAAGGTGATGGATATTCTGATGACTGGGCTAAAGAAGCTAAAAAGAGAGGTTTAAATAACTTAAAAACTACTCCGGAAGCACTTAAACAGGAAATGGATAAAAAATTCGTTGATCTTTATGAAGAAATCGGAGTATTTACGCACAGAGAGGTCGAGGCAAGAAACGAAATCAAACTAGAAAAATATTCTACTGTCATTGATATTGAAGCAAGAGTTTTAAGTGACATCGCAAGAAACCACATCATTCCTTCTGCTTTAAATTATCAGAACAGACTGATTGAGAACGTAAAAGGTCTTAAAGAAATATTCCCTGATAAAGAATTCAAAACATTGGCGAAAGAGCAAATGAGCTTAATCACTAATATCTCTGAAAACGTTTCCAAGATCAAACTGGGCGTTGAGGACCTTATCAAAGCAAGAGAAGCAGCGAAGGCTGTATCAAATAGTCAGAAGCAGGCAGAAACATACTGCAGCAAAGTAATTCCTTTATTCGATGTGATCAGAGAAGCTTCTGATGATCTTGAAATGATGGTGGATGATGAACTTTGGCCAATGACTAAATATAGAGAAATGTTATTTACAAAATAACATCTGTAAAGTTCCATATTAGTTAAATCCCCGGAAAACCGGGGATTTTTTTTTGATTTATTAACAGCTACAAAAAGTGGAGTTTTAAATCAAGAAATCCGATTAATAAAGGAAAAGCTATTTATTATGTTAAAGAATCTTAATAAAAAAAACCGCAGACTCGCCAAAAATAGGCGGTTGCGGTTTGTTTTTCTTTAACATACTTAAATAATATGTTAAAATGTGTTAAATAAAGAACCTGACAATAATCATATCAGGGGTCTTTTGCTCGGAATCTCTACTTTTGTAATGCTTTTGAAAATAAATATTCCTTTTAACACGGATAATCAAATATATATGAAGAAAAGAGTTTTGTTTTATTTAGTTGCTTTAGTGTCTACAGTTTCTGTTCAATCTTGCGCTACAAATTATGTAGTTTCACAACCAGCAACTTACGCTAAAGAATACAAAACAGATGCCAAACTAGCTTCTATTGATAATAAGAGAATAGAGCAGGATAAGCAAAGACTTATTGATTCTTTCCTGGCGGAAAAGGCGGCATCTATCGCAAACGCGAAAAAAGCTATTAAGAATTCTGAGATTGCAAAGGCAGTCAAATACAATAAAACCATCGACAATATCCTTACAGAAGCTGAAACATACCTTGGAACTCCTTACAGATACGGAGGAATGACGAGAAGAGGTATTGATTGTTCAGCTTTCGTTCTTTCTGTATTCGGAGCAGCAGCAGGGCTTAGCTTACCAAGAGTAGCAGCTTCTCAGGCTCAGGAAGGAGAAAGCATTGATAAAAGTGAGCTTCAGAAAGGAGATCTGATTTTCTTTTCACACGGAAGAAGAATCTCTCACGTAGGTATCGTAGAAAGTGTAACTGAAGAAGGTGAAATTAAATTCATCCATGCAGCCACTTCTAAAGGGGTAATGATCTCATCGCTGAATGATTCTTACTGGGGACCTAAATTCAGGTTTGCAAAAAGAGTAATCAACGAGAACGGAGATGCTTATAATAATCTTGCATCTTCTACTCCATCCGCAGCGACAAGTTTTTAATTTTAAATAATTGATTTAAATAATGAAGCCATCAGAATCTGATGGCTTTTTTATTGTTTAATTATTCCACTTTTTACTACTTTGTCTTTTCCTGCACAAAATCCACCCCTTCAGTAAGAGGAATGACGTATAAGTAACGTAAAAAAGGGAGGGTTTACGACTTGTTTTGTTTAGCTCGCAGGAATAATTATTTTGGCTAAAGCCGTAGAAGAATATATTAAATACAAAGGCGGGCTAAAGCCCACCTCTATTAAATTTTAATTATTCAAGCAGAAGACATCTTCCGTTATCGCCTAATCCCTATCAATTTCAATGTCCAGTTTATAAAGAAGTCCATGTACCTCAGAAAGGGAAAATTTAGCCTTTTTAAGACGATTTACGGAAGGATCTATAGAATAATTGAAGGAAGTCCTGAAATCTGTTTTTTCAAGGTTGGTATTGTCGAAAATGGCTCCGGAAAGATCACATTCTGAAAATATTGAATTGGACACATCGCATTCAGCAAAATCGGTTTCAATTAATCTGGAATTTTTAAATACTGTTTTCTTAATTGAAGTTTTGTAGAATACGGCATCATTCAGTAGACATTCATCAAATGTAAAGGAAAGTCCGAAATCGTTACAGTCATTAAACTGAAGCCCGAACATTTTACATTCTATGAAAGCTGTGTCATGAAAAGAGGTTTTCACCAGTTTTGCCATACTCAGATTACATCCGGAAAATTTGCAGTCCGTAAAGCTGAAACCTGAAAGATCTGCATATTCAAAGCTACAGTTTCTGAAGGTGCAGTTTTCGTATTCCCCTTTTTCGAAAGGCAGTTCATTAAAGTTTATGTTTTGATAATTTTGATCCAGAATATATGCTTGCATCAGGTCTGTTTTTATGCGAATGGGTCTATTTCCTTCTATATTTAGGGAATATGAAAATGAGCTTACAGTTATACCAGACTGTTCTTATCCGAATAATTCAGTTTAAAGAAAATAAAAGTCATCATAGAAAAGGCAAGCAGCGAGCTTCCTCCATAACTGAAGTAAGGAAGCGGAATACCCACCGTCGGGAAAAGCCCCATAACCATTCCTAAATTGATGGTAAAGTGCATCATGAGGATGGAAGCAAAACAATATCCAAATACCCGATTAAAGGTGGATTTCTGCTGTTCTGCGAGATAGTAGATCCGTCCGATGTAGATCATGTAGCACAAAACCAGCACGGCGCTTCCTATAAAGCCCCATTCTTCGCCTACTGTACAGAAAATATAATCGGTTTCCTGCTCGGGAACAAATTTTCCCTGTGTTACCGATCCTTCACGGTATCCTTTTCCTACAAGCCCACCGGATCCTATAGCTGTTTTTGAATATAATAAGTTGTACCCGGAAGTATCTCTGAACGCTTTTTCTCCTTTGTAAAGAACCTCAATTCTTTCTCTCTGGTGCTTTGGAAGTTTTTCCAGAATATAGGGTGAGCCGAAAGCCAATCCGCACAACAGCAGAATTGAACCGGCAATTCCTGAAATAGAAATTACATCCCAGGACATTCTGTGATAATTCATGGCGATCAAAATCCCGGCAATTACAACTACCGTCAATGCCACATAAACAGGAGGTATAGCAAGAGAGACTAAAAAGACTCCGGCAAAAATAAACCCAATTCCAAACAGAAGCCCATTCAGGCCTTCTCTGTATAATGCTATAAAGAATGCTATAAATACAAGCATGGAACCCACATCCGGAATCGCCAAAACGACTACCGCTGGAATCCCGATAATAGCTAAAACAGTCCAGAGTGATTTTTTAACTTTCAAATTAAAATCCGGTCCGGAGACGTAGTTGGCAAGCATAAGAGCGGTTCCTATTTTCGCAAATTCTACCGGCTGCATCGTAAAGCTTCCGAACTTATACCAGTTTTTCTGGCCAAGGATTTCTTTCCCAAACGGGAAAAGCCCAATGAGAAGCAAAACACCGCCAATGTAGATAATCGCAGACATGTTCTCGAAGAACTTGCTTCTCCCTACGAATATAATAAGCCCCACAAATAGGGATATACAGAAGAAAATCAACTGTTTTTCTCCAAGTTTCTGATCAACACTATAAATATTTGCAATCGCAAAAATGCAAAGCAGAAAATATAGCCCGAGTCCTAGTTTATCTATTCCTTCTGCCCACTTCATCGCTTTACGTTTTTAGTGTTGTTCTTTGTTTCTTCTTCTATTTTCTTCTTCAGTTTTGCTTTCTGCTCTTTGATAAAGTTCAGGCTGTCCTGTTGTCTTTTCAGCTTAACAGAATCTACTTTAGGATCTTTATACAATCCTTTACGTTTGAGATCTGCTACCCACTGCCTTTTGTACTCAGGCATAAAGCTGGCACTGGTCATCTTCTTGTAAAGATTTTCTCTCTTAAGATCCCCAGTTATATATTTTTCAGCGATCACGGTACAGGCGGGACCCGCCCATGTTGCTCCAAATCCGGCATGCTCCATTACTGCTGCTACTACAATCCTTGGTTTGTCAGCCGGAGCAATCAATACAAAGATAGAGTTGTCTTTTCCCTGAGGAACCTGTGCAGTACCTGTTTTGGCAAGCTGGGTAAAGTCGTTGGACTTCAAACTTCTTGCAGTACCTCTCAAGACCACAGCCTCCATACCTTTCAGTACAGGTTCGAAATGTTTGGGATCTACAAGGGTTTTATGTTTAGTCTTAAATCTTGGATCAGGATTCGGCTTGCCATCAATAGATTTAACGATATGGGGGGTGTAAAACCAGCCTTTATTGGCAATGGCAGCCACATAGTTTGCCAACTGAAGAGGGGTTACCAAAACGTCACCCTGACCCATTCCATTAAAAATAGAACCATTCATCGTATAGTCTGAGCTCCAGTTTTTCTTTCCGCTTCTTTTTTCGTAAAACTTCCCGGTAGGAATTCTACCTGGAGAACCTACGGCAATATCATTATTCAGATACTCTCCTACTCCAAAGCTGCTCATAATTTTTTTCCATTCATCAACACCTTTGGAAGGATCGCCCGGATATTTGTTCATGATAGCAATAAACGCATGCGAAAAATAACAGTTACTGGAAACCTGGATAGAAGGAATAAGAGGATCTGCTCCACCATGTCCTTTAATTCTTAACCCTTTATAATAAAATCCGCCTCCACAAGGGAAAACCGTATTCTCATCCATTACTCCCATCTGCATTCCTGCCAGGGCAGTCAGCAACTTGAAGGTAGAACCTGGAGGGTAAGCTGCCTGAACAGACCTGTCAAATGTAGGCTTGTTTTCGTATAAGGTATCTTTTGATAATGCGTAAAGGTTCTTTGATTTGTAAGGACCTGTAAATAAGTTGGGATCAATATCCGGGCCTGTTGCCAGGGTAAGAATTTCCCCATTATTCGGGTCTATTGCTACAATTGCACCATGCTTGTCAACCAGCATTTCTTCAGCCATCCTTTGCAGGTCATAGTCAATGGTTAAGGTAATATCTTTACCGGTAACCACATCTTTATCTAATGCACCGTTTTTGTATGAACCAATATTCCGAAGCTTAATATCTTTCTGAATATATTTCATCCCTTTTATACCGCGAAGATCTTTCTCATAAGATTTCTCAACTCCTGTTTTCCCGATAAAGTCTCCGGGAAGGTAATAAATGGAATCTTTTTTAATTTCTCTTTCATTCACTTCACTGGTATACCCTAAAAGGTTTCCGGAAGTGGCCACTTCATACTGACGCTGAGGCCTGGAAACAATACTGAATGCCGGATACTTGAAAATAATTTCCTGCACCCTGGCAATATCTTCCCTGCTGAGGTCCTTCAGAAAGGTCATAGGAGTCAGCTTTGAATAGTATTTTTCCTTTTTGATAATCTCGATTCTTTTAATAAAATCCGCTTTACTGATCTGCATCAGGTTACAAAACCCGACGGTATCAAAATCCGGTTTCATTAAGGCCTGCGTAAAGGAAATCTCATAGGCAGGCTGGTTTCCTACAAGGATTTTTCCGTTCCTGTCAAAAACAACTCCTCTCTGCGGGATAACGTATTCAATTTTAATAGATGTGTTTGCTGCATTTAAAGCATAACGGTCTGTAAACAGCTGCAAATAAGCAAGCCTCGCCACAAAAATAAGGGCGATGACTACGAGGGCAGAAAAGATTTTTAAATAACGTGTGTTCAAACTTTTTGTTTGATTTTAAATATTAATGCGTAAACCACTATAAATATAAAGGAAATTATACTTGTGATCACCACATTAAGTAATATTTCAAAAAAACGGCTAAATTTAAAAAATTCTATGTACTGCACTAAAAGCTGATGCAGGAAGATACTCGAAAACAGAAACAGTAAAAACTGCGCCCATTGAAGGGACTGAAAAGAGAAAAAGTCTGTAGAAGTATCTGTGGAAGTTCTGAAAATCAAAGTTCTAAAATAGGCGATCAGCGTTGTTGCAAAAGCATTGATTCCCCATGAGTAAAGGAACGCGTCCACAGAAAGCCCTATTAAAAAGCTTAAAGCTAAAAACTGATATTTATTTCTGAAGAAAGGATAAAACATGACGAATACCGGATAAAGAACCGGGGTGTACTTTCCGAAAATAGTGATCCTGTTCAGTACAAAAATCTGTAATGCAACCAGGAAGATCATGATCAATATATCGGTAAATAGAGTCCTGCTAATCATTTTCTTTTTTTATTACGGTCTGCAATGTATCCTGAATTCTCTGTACCTCAGCTTTTTTAAGGTTCTTTACAACAAATACTTTGCTTAAAGCTCCCATTTTTTCACTCAGCTCTACCGAGATATCCCAGAAACCTGTTTTATTATCTACAGAATATCCGGCAATAGTACCAATCATTACCCCTTTAGGGAAAATAGCTGATTTACCGTCTGTAACAACGGTATCACCTACTTTTAAGGCAACATATTTAGGGATGTCTGCAAGATGCATCACCCTGGAATTATCACCATTCCATGTTAAAGTTCCAAAATATCCTGAATTTTTCAACGAAGCGTTGATTCTGATCCTGTTAACACTCAGAACAGACTGAACCAAAGCATAGCTGTCCGTAGAATTGATTACAATTCCGGCAATCCCTTTAGGAGCCATTACGCCCATCTGAGGAAAAACACCGTCTCTGCGGCCACGATTAATTGTAAAATAATTATTTCTTCTGTTGATACTGTTAAAGACGATTTCGCCATCTACAAAGGTATAGATCTGGCCACCGCCTAATGTATCATGTACTTTTCTGAATACAGGATTTTTTGCCCCCTCTTTGCCATAAAGCTGGGTCATCAGGGCTTTGTTCTGGGCAACAAGATCTTCATTGATCTGCTTCAGCTTCAGATATGAAACTCCTTCATCAATATACCCCGAAATCCATGAATTCAGCGCAGCCGACTGGCCAGCTACCCATGATTTCTGCATGGCATTTTTAGAGAATATCAGAACCAGAGCAACAATCTGCAGGAATATAAAGAAGACAAAAAGGGCGTTCTTCGAAAATAGTCTCAGCAAAAATCCCATTCAGATATATAGTCGTAAAAGGTTAAAATTATTTAATTAAGAAATTGAATTTATCCATATTCTTAAGGGCAATACCTGTTCCACGAACGACAGCTCTCAACGGATCTTCTGCAACAAATACAGGAAGACCGGTTTTTTTGTGCAATCTGTCCGCAAGGCCTCTCAATAAAGCACCTCCACCAGCAAGATAGATACCCGTTTTATAAATATCGGCAGCCAATTCCGGCGGAGTAAGAGAAAGTGTTTCCATTACAGCGTCTTCAATTCTGATGATAGATTTGTCCAATGCACGTGCAATTTCTTTATATCCTACCATGATCTCTTTTGGCTTTCCTGTAATAAGGTCTCTACCCTGTACCGGGATATCTTCAATATCAACATCAAGATCTTCCACTGCGGAACCAACTTCAATTTTAATTCTTTCAGCTGTTCTTTCCCCAATGTAAAGATTATGGTGAGTTCTCAGATAGTAAGCAATGTCATTTGTAAATACATCACCTGCAATTTTCACAGATTTGTCACATACAATACCTCCTAAAGCTACAACCGCAATTTCCGTAGTACCACCACCTATGTCGATGATCATATTACCTTCAGGTTTCTGCACATCGATTCCAACTCCTATTGCCGCTGCCATTGGTTCGTAGATCAGTCTTACTTCTTTTGCGTTTACTTTCTGAGCAGAATCTCTTACCGCTCTCTTCTCAACTTCAGTAATACCGGAAGGGATACAGATAACGATTCTTAGTGCCGGCTGAATAAATCTGCCTTTAATTCCGGGAATCTTTTTGATAAATTCCTTAATCATGTGTTCAGAAGCGTGGAAATCTGCAATAACACCATCTTTCAACGGACGGATTGTTTTGATGTCCTCATGAGTTTTACCCTGCATATGCTTAGCCTGCTCACCGACGGCAATCGGCCTACCCGTAGAACGTTCAATTGCAACAATTGACGGTTGATCTATAACAATTTTATTATTATGGATGATAAGGGTATTGGCAGTACCAAGGTCTATCGCAATTTCTTGCGTAAACATATCAAATAAACTCATATTTTTCTTCTGATTTTAAGATTACAAAGATATAAATTTAACACCACTAAAGAAATTTAACATGAATATAATTTGGTTAAAATTTTATTAAAATTCACAATTGTTTATTAACTTTTGATTTAATCATTTACGGAACCTGATTTAAACTAAAATTGACCTGGAGGAAAGACAGAGCCGAAAGATAAAAACACCTCCGTTAAAAAGCAATAAAATAACATCAGCAAGATTATAATAGGTTGATTATAAAATATTTCTATGCTACGAGTTATTTTATAAGCTTAGAAGCTTTCTCTTCCTACTTCTTTTTTCTTCCGTATCACCATAGTTTTTCACGATAATTATCATATACATTATCAGAGAATGATTAATTAAAAAATCCGTAAATTTGCGCTGCTTATGTTACAGTATTCCAATATCCATCAGACCTCAAACTTTGCTGTACTTTCCATTAGCTATGAAAAGGCTGATGTGGAAACGAGAGGGAAGTTTGCATTTTTTGATGATAACATCAAGAATTTTGTCGCCAGGGTCCATACTATGGATTTAGGAGATGCATTTGTGGTTTCTACCTGTAACAGAACCGAGATCTATACCACTTCTCCAAATTATCTCCTGGTTGCAGAAGAATACTGCAAGACAATCGGAGTAAACCTTACAGATTTTCTTCAGTTTGCCAATATTCTGACCAAAGAAGAGGCCCTTATCCATCTTTTCAGGGTGGCAGCCGGACTGGAAAGCCAGATTATCGGAGATTTTGAGATCATCGGACAAATTAAAAAAGCATACAGCCGTTTTAAAAAAGAAAGACAGAATTCCAATCCATATCTGGAAAGAGCCATCAATGCAGCGATCCAGATTTCGAAAAGAATTAAAAATGAGACAGGAATTTCCAACGGAGCTGCCTCCGTGTCTTATGCTGCCGTCCATTATATTTTAAACAGCCAGAAGAAAATTACAGAAAAGAACATTCTTCTTTTGGGTGTGGGTGAGATCGGGCAAAATACGGTTGAAAACCTAGTCAAACATGTTTATCAGCCAAAAATTAAAATTGCTAACAGAACTCAGGAAAAAGCTGAAAAAATTTCCCAAAAATACAGTATTCCTCATGTTGATTATTCTGATTTTGACAGGGAATTAAAAAACACGGACATTCTTATTGTTGCCACAGGAGCCAAACATCCTATCATCAACAAATCTCATTTCCCGAACGGGAAAGAAACCTTGGTGATCGACCTTTCTATTCCTCACAACGTTGAAAAAAATGTAACCGAGAATGAAAATGTAACCCTGATTGATGTAGATGAGCTTTCCAAACAAATCCAGGAAACGATTCAGCAGCGGGAAAAAGAAATTCCAAAAGCTGAAAAAATCATTAAAGAACTGATGAAAGAGTTTCTGGAATGGGAAAAAAAGAGAAAGCTGGCACCCAATATTCACCATTTCAAAGCTGTTCTCAAGAATATGGAACGCAATGAAATGCATAATTTTTATAAAAAAAATAAATACATAAACATCACGGACATGGAGCTTTCTGACAAAATGATCCAGAAAATTACCAACCGTTTTGCAAAATTTATCATCGACAATCCTTTAAAAGCCGAAGAAATTAGTAAATTAATGCACGAAATATTAGTTGAACAACCAAACAACGAATTCAATGAAAAGCATTAGAATCGGAACAAGAAATTCCGCATTGGCACTTTGGCAGGCAAGAGAGGTTGCCAGGAACCTTCAAAATCGTAATTATTTAACGGAAATTGTTCCTATTGTATCTTCCGGCGACAAAAACTTAAATCAACCACTTTATTCATTAGGAATCACCGGGGTTTTTACAAGAGACCTTGATGTTGCTCTATTGAATGACGAAATTGATATTGCCGTTCACTCTTTAAAGGATGTTCCGACGCAACTGCCTCAAAATATCGAGATCGTTGCTTACCTGGAAAGAGATTTCCCTCAGGACGTACTGATCAGAAAAGAATCTTCAAGAAATAAAGAGTTCCATGAACTTAAGCTAGCCACAAGCAGCTTAAGAAGAAGAGCATTCTGGTTAAAGAATTATCCTCATGCTGAGTTTTCTGATATCCGCGGGAATATCCAGACCCGTCTCCAGAAACTGGAAGAAGGAGATTTTGACGCTACTATTCTTTCTCTGGCAGGAATCAAAAGAATGAAAATGGACATTGATTATGAAATGCTTCCGCTAATGATCCCGGCTGCTTCGCAGGGAGTCATTGCTGTTGCCGGACATTCTGATAAAACAGAGATCAATGAAATCCTAAGCCAGATTAATCATAAGAAAACCCAGATCTGTGTAGAGATCGAAAGAAATTTCCTGAGCACACTGGAAGGCGGATGCACCGCCCCAATCGGAGCTTTTGCTGAGATGATCGAAAACCAGATCCGCTTCAAAGCCGCTCTTTGCTCATTGGATGGCAAAAACTGTATTGCTACCGATGAGAACTTTGAATATAATGACACTGAAAATTTTGGAGAGAAGTTCGCCAAAATCGTTCTTGAAAACGGTGGAAAAGAACTGATGACTGAAATTAAGAATTCGTATTAAGAATTTTTAAACAGATTGAACGTTTATATTCGTAAGTACAGAACAATGAAAAAATCCTTTTTTTTATTCATATTTCTATTTTGTGCATTTATTGCAAATGCGCAGAATAAATTTGGGCTTCAGCTGTCCAGTTCTGCTTTGACGCTAATAGACGGCTCCGTTAAGTACGATCCTGCCTATTTTGTCCTCAAATATCCCAACGGTGATGTCCCGGCTGACAAAGGAGTTTGCACAGATGTTATTATAAGAGCCTATAGAAAACTTGGTATTGATCTGCAAAAAGAAGTACATGAGGATATGGTAAAGAACTTTTCAAAGTATCCGAAAACCTGGGGATTAAAAAAACCTGACACAAATATTGATCATAGAAGGGTTCCCAATCTTGCCGTATTTTTTTCTAAATTTGGAAAAGTAAAATCTACTGAAACCAATCCCGCACTTTATGTTCCGGGAGATATTGTAACGTGGATTTTACCGGGAAACCTGACGCACATCGGAATTGTCGTCAATAAAAAATCTGCTGACGGAAAAAGATTCCTGATTGTGCATAATATAGGAGGCGGACAGGTTTTGGAAGACTGTCTCTTTAAATATACCATCACAGGACATTATCAATACCCCAAATAAGCTGCTTTTATGAAAAACCTCATCTATGCTTTATTTGTATTGTTATCATGTTATACGAAAGCTCAAACCAACGAGTTTAAAATCGTCAGCAAGCCTATCGATTATTCTCAGGAGAGAGTCCGTTTAAGTTTGGAGTACCTTAAAGATCATCATCATATTGTACAAAACTCACCAACAATTTCTCCCAAAATAATTGTTCTGCATTATACTGCAGGTGGAACTGTTGAAACCAATTATAAATATTTCAATAAAACTCACTTGGAATCTGCCAGAAATGTTTTAAAGAAACAGAGCACTTTAAATGTCTCTTCACAGTTTATTGTAGACCGGGATGGCACCATTTATCAGCTTATGGAGCCTAATATGTTTGCAAGACACACGATAGGCCTTAATTACTGTGCAATCGGCATTGAAAATATAGGAAGCAGGAAGCAGCCGCTTACAGAAAAACAGGTTTTATCCAATGCTCAGCTGATTAGGCATTTGACTAAAAAATACAATATAGAATATCTGATAGGCCATTCGGAATATGGTGTATTCAGAGGTTCTAAACTTTGGAAAGAGACGGATCCGGATTATTTTACTGTCAAAGACGATCCGGGGAAAGATTTTATGACGAAAGTAAGACTGTTAGTGACTGATCTGCATTTAAAAGACAAACCTTAATTTAATGAAAATTCTGTTTACCAAAATTATAGATGCCCCGCTGTTATCCAAAGAATTAGGATCGGATATTTCGGCTGAATGTATTGAGGTAATCAGGACAGAGCCTATAAAAACAGCTGTATTTGATTTAAAGAATTATTCCCTGATTTTCACCAGTGTCAACGGAGTGATTTCATTTTTCAACAATCAGTTTAAACCCAACGAGGATTTTACAGCAAAAAACTACAATAAAATATACTGCGTTGGTGAAAAGACGAAACGTGAACTGAGAAAACACGGTTTCGGAACATTTAAAGTTCTGAAAAATGCGGAAACCCTTTCAAGATTTATCATCGGAAACTGCCAGCACGAACAATTCCTTCACTTCTGCGGTAATCTTGCCATAGATGTCCTGGATAATGATCTTCCTTTGCAGAATATCAGCTACAAAAAGATCACGATTTATAAAACCGAAGAGCTCTATCCTTTCGTACCTGAAAAATATCATGCTGCAGTTTTTTTTAGTCCAAGCGGAGTTCGTAGTTTTGCAAAACTCAACTCTTTAGAAGGAATGAAGATTTTTTCCATCGGGGAAACTACCTCAGGTGAGCTCAGAAAGTACACTACAGAAGAAATCTTTACATCAGAAGAAAACAATCTGGCTTCCATTTTTGAATTGATAAAAAAGGAACTTTAAACAGCCGCACGCCTGGCTGGTAAAAATAATGAGTGCCGGCAACGGCCGTATTAGTTTAAATAAATTATGATTAAAAACGACTTATATTTAAAAGCACTCCGCGGAGAAACTGTAGAAAGACCGCCGGTATGGATGATGAGACAGGCCGGAAGATATCTGCCGGAATTCATTGCTCTCCGGGATAAGTACGACTTCTTCACAAGATGTCAGACTCCCGAGCTGGCTGCTGAAATCACGATACAGCCGATCAAAAGATTTCCGTTGGATGCTGCGATCCTTTTCTCTGACATTCTTGTAGTTCCTCAAGCAATGGGAATTGATTTCAAAATGAAGGAATCAGTTGGCCCGTGGCTGGACAATCCTATCAGAACGGCGGAACAGGTGCAGAATATTGAAGTTCCTGATGTTAATGATACGCTAGGTTATGTTTTTGATGCGATTGAACTGACTCTTCAAAAGCTGGATAATGAAATTCCATTGATCGGTTTTGCGGGGTCTCCATGGACGATCCTGTGCTATTGTGTGGAAGGAAAGGGAAGCAAAGCGTTTGATATTGCAAAATCATTCTGTTTCCAGCAGCCGGAAGCAGCTCATTTACTGCTTCAGAAGATCACTGACACTACCATTGCATATTTAAAAAGAAAAGTTGAAAAAGGAGTTTCTGCGGTTCAGGTTTTTGATTCATGGGGTGGAATGCTTTCTCCTACGGATTATCAGGAATTCTCATGGCAGTATATCAATCAGATCGTTGAAGCATTAAGCCCTCTTACCCATGTCGTGGTATTTGGAAAAGGATGCTGGTTTGCTCTTGAGGACATGACGATGTCTAAAGCATCTGCTTTGGGTGTGGACTGGACGATTACTCCGGAATTTGCAAGAACATTAACGAACCATACGATGACGCTTCAGGGAAATTTTGATCCTGCAAGATTACATTCTACTCCGGAAACCATCAAAAAAATGGTAACTGAGATGATCAGCCGTTTTGGAAAAGACAGATATATTGCTAACCTCGGACACGGAATTTTACCTAATATTCCCGTTGAAAACGCAGAAGCATTCATCAGAGCGGTTGTTGACTGGAAACCGAATCTTTAAATTAAAAATTATAAAAAAATCCCTTTCAATTGTTTTGAAAGGGATTTTTTTATCAACTGATTAATTCACTTCTGTAATAAAAGCTTCTTTAGGCTTTCTCACTTTCGTAAGATTCACCAACCAGTCATTTGATGCATCTCTGTAACCGATTGGCAGCAACAATACGCTCTTCAGTCCTTTTTCTTTCAGATTCAAAACTTCATCTACAGCTTCGGGAGAAAAACCTTCCATTGGTGTAGAATCCACTTCTTCAAAAGCCGCTGCGATAATGGCAGCACCAAATGAAATGTAGGCCTGTTTGGCAGCATGGGTAAAGTTTTCTTCCGCTGATCTCTGAGGATAGGTTCCCAACAGCATCTGTCTGTAGTTTTCCCAGCCTTCGTTTTTAAAGCCTCTAATCTCGTTGGTAAGGTCAAACATACTGTTTATTCTTTCTTCCGTATAATTATCCCAGGCAGCAAACACCAGAAGGTGAGAGCAGTCTGTAATCTGCGGCTGGTTCCATGCGTGAGGCTTGATCTGTTCCTTTACTTCCGGGTTGGTAACCACGATAATCTCAAAAGGCTGAAGCCCGCTGGATGTAGGTGCCAGTCTTGCAGCTTCTAATATTTTATCCACTTTTTCCTGTGGTACTTTCTGACCGTTCATTGCTTTGGTGGCAAATCTCCAGTTCAGTTTTTCAATTAATTCCATTAAGTTAAATTTAGACCAGACAAAATTAGCTCAAGAAGTAAAATACATGTACACAAA
This sequence comes from Chryseobacterium sp. CCNWLW53, assembly GCF_037083525.1. Lineage (NCBI taxonomy): Bacteria > Pseudomonadati > Bacteroidota > Flavobacteriia > Flavobacteriales > Weeksellaceae > Chryseobacterium > Chryseobacterium sp. CCNWLW53. The sequence continues at coordinate 519,017 of NZ_JBAOJR010000001.1, forward strand.
AATTGCTATTTGTGCTATTGGCAGAATCTATTGTAATGAATATAATTAAATAACATTTACAATAATTTTATTCTTTTCTGATCTTTTTACTTGTTATTTCTTTTTTATTATCTATCCGAATGAAATAGTATCCTTTTTGCAGATCAGAAAGATCATATCTTTCGTGCGCTCCAATGAAGCTTTTGACTTTCCTGCCCGCCATATCAACTACCGCGACCTCAGAATCAAATTTCAGATTATCCGATTGAATATATAGATAATCTTGTACCGGGTTGGGATACACCTGTATTTTATCTGCAAGAGAAACTTCCGAAGTTCCCAATACTCCTGATGTAATAACTACATCATCTACCGCAACTCCAAAGGAGTAATCTCCCGCGTCATCATATATAAATCTCAGTTGAAAGTTAGCATTGGCATATGGAGCTAAATTGATACTTCCTGCCAGGCTATAGGCTGTAAGAATATAGGAGAGTGTACTGAGGTCAATAATCCAGGTTCCGGAAGCTCCTGAAGAGGTAAATATCTGTACCCAGGATGTCCCGTTAAAGACTTCAACCTTCAAGGTAGAATTAAGTTCATAAATCTGGTTGGCATATTTAAATGAAAGCTTTGGATTTGAAACTGTAGAAAGATTAATAACAGGTGATATTAATCTCGCATTGGTATTTACACTGTTTGGCCCTGCATTATCATCATCAAAAAAGGCTGCCCCGCTGGGAAACGAGGCAAAACCGCTCACAGTTCCCACCTCCCAGTTGTAGACGGTATCCGGATTATTAGTAGTCCATCCCGAAGGCAATACGGCTCCGTTAAAGTTCTCAGAGAATACCTGTGCATTATAAAATCCACAAGTGATCAGAAAAAATAGTATTTGTTTTTTCATGATATATTAATTATTAGTTTTAATAAAATTACCAATTAATATTCACTAGAAAACCAACATTTAACATAATATTTATTCACAAACAGCATGTTAAATTAAAAAAAGCAGTCGATTAACTGCTTTTTATATTGTTTATCCCAACATTTTCTGGGCTTTCTTTACGCCTTCTACAAGCCTGTCAATTTCATCAAAAGTATTGTAAACCGCAAAACTGGCTCTTACCGTTCCGGCTATATTGAAAAAATCCATGATAGGTTGTGTACAGTGGTGCCCCGTTCTTACAGCAATTCCCATTTTATCCAGGATCATTCCTACATCTGAAGATATTCCTACTCCTTCCAGATTAAAGGAAACTACACCTACCCTTTTAGCCTTCTCTCCATAAATCTTTATGTTTTCCAGCTCCAAGAGTTTTCTCTGAGCGTATTCCAGTAAGGCATTTTCATGATTCTGAATATTCTGTCTGCCGATTCTTTCAATAAAATCAACAGCCGCACCCAGCGCAATATTTCCTCCTACATTTGGAGTTCCTGCTTCGTACTTAAAAGGAAGCCCGGCATACGTAGTTCCACCGAAAGAACATGTGGCAATCATCTCCCCTCCTCCGTGAAATGGCGGAAGCTCTTCCAGGATTTCCTGTTTTCCATAAAGGATGCCTGTTCCCATCGGAGCATACATCTTATGTCCTGAAAAAACAAAGAAATCACAGTCCATCCGTTGTACATCGATCTCGAAGTGAGGTGCAGACTGGGCCCCGTCAATCACAATATAAGCATCTGAATTTTTTCTTGTCCTGGCAATAATCTCTTCTACCGGATTTACAATTCCCAAAGCATTGGAAACCTGGTTTACAGAAACCACTTTTGTCTTCTCGCTAAGAAATTCATCCAGATAGTTCAATTGAAGAATACCATTTTCATCAATCGGGATTACTCTTAGCTTTGCCCCAGTCCTTTCGCAAAGCAGCTGCCATGGAACAATATTGGAATGGTGTTCCAGGTAAGAAATGATAATCTCATCATCTTTTTTAAGCTTCTGCGTCAGAATGTAGGCGATAAGGTTCAGACCTTCCGTTGTTCCCTTTGTAAAAATGACTTCAAAATCATGTTTAGCATTGATAAATTTCTGAATCTTTCTTCTTGAAAGCTCCATTTCTTCGGTAGCTAACTGGCTTAATGTATGAATTCCTCTATGAACATTGGCATTAATCTCTGTATAATAGTCATTCCAGACCTTTAAAACAGAATCCGGTTTCTGGGATGTTGCTGCATTATCTAAGTAAACCAATGGTTTACCATTCACTTCGCGGTTTAATATAGTAAACTGACTTCTTATTTCCTGAATGTCAAACATTTATTAAAATTTTAAATTAGATCGCTCTTATTTAGAACACTTCAAATTTACGGCTTTTTTTCTGAAAGGACATAGTGGCTTAAAGGCTGATATTGGTCAGGCGATAGAAAGATTCGATGAACAGAATAGCCCTCATATAATTATCATCATTTTATCACAAAATAAAAACCTGCCAATAGATTGACAGGTTTATATTGGTTTGTTGAATAAGCAAATATTATTCTGCAGATTTTTCTTCTGTTGTAGGAACGTCAGGAGACTGTGTTGCCACTTCTTCTGCTGCTTCTTCATCTTCATCATCTTCTGCTACTGCACCACCTTTCATTGCATTTCTAGACATCTTAACAGCTACTACAACTGCATTGTCAGGGTGTACGAAAGAATATCCTTCAGCTTTGATCCCTCCTACATAAATCTTGTTACCGATTCTTAATGGAGTAACATCTACAACTACCTCATCAGGTAAGTTTGCAGGGATAGCTTTCACTTTTAATTTTCTGAAAGACTGACGTAAAACACCACCAGCCACAACACCTTTAGAACGTCCGGTAATTCTTACAGGAACTTCCATAATCACTGGCTTATCAGCAGATAACTGATAGAAGTCTGCATGTAAAATTTTGTCCGTAATTGGGTGGAACTGAATATCCTGAAGAACAGCTGAAATTGTTTTTCCGTCTAGTTCAATAGATACCGTGTGTGCTTCAGGAGTGTATACTAAACCTTTGAAAGCTTTCTCTTCAGCAGAGAAGTTTAAAGGTGCTTCACCTCCATAAACAACACAAGGAACTAATTCAGCATCACGTAAAGCTTTTGTAGACTTTTTGCCCACGCTTTCTCTTTTTGTACCTTGAATTGTAATAGATTTCATTTATAAAAATTTAAAAAATTGTTTTTGTTTAATTTTGCAATTCGCTAAAAATCAATTAAATAATAAACTTACTACTAATTGATTGATGCTCATGAACCATCTTCATAACGTCCGCAAATAATGGGGCGCAAGATAGCACTTTTATTTTAGTTGACAAATTATTTTTAACAGGAATTGAGTCAGTTACAATAACTTCCAGCAATTTAGAGTTTTCAATATTTTCGTATGCTTTTCCGGAAAGTACTCCGTGAGTAGCCATCGCTCTTACTGATTTTGCTCCTTTTTCCATTAAGATATCTGCCGCTTTACAAAGTGTACCCGCAGTATCGATCATATCATCAATAAGGATCACATTTTTGCCTTCCACATCACCGATAAGGAACATCTCTTCTACAACATTTGCTTTTTTTCTTTCTTTATAGGCAATTACTACTTCAGCACTCAGGTGACCGGCGTAGTTCTTCGCTCTTTTTGCTCCTCCCATATCCGGTGAAGCAATGGTAAGATTATCCAGGTTTAAAGCTCTGATATAATCTACGAAGATACTTGAAGCATACAGATGATCTACCGGAATTTCAAAGAATCCCTGAATCTGGTCTGCATGAAGATCCATCGTCATAATTCTTGTTGCCCCTGCAGCTGTTAATAAATTAGCAACCAGTTTTGCACCTATCGGAGCTCTTGGCTTGTCTTTTCTGTCCTGTCTCGCAAGTCCGAAATAAGGAATTACAACAGTAATGCTTTTTGCGGAAGCTCTTTTCGCAGCATCAATCATCAATAGTAGTTCCAGCAGATTGTCTGCAGGCGGGAAGGTAGATCCGATTAGGAAAACTCGTCCTCCTCTTACTGACTCATCCAAAACAGGCTCGAATTCCCCGTCGCTGAACTCCTGAAAGTTGATTTTCCCTAACTCTTTCCCATAATATTGGGCAATGTTTTCTGCCAAGTCCTTACTGGTTCTTGTACAAAATAGATAACTTAACTGATCGGCCATTTTTACTTTTTAAAGATTTTGCAAATTTAAAAAAAAACCACAAGAATTACTCTTGTGGTTTCTAAGTTTTTATTTTCCTGCTATTATTACGGGAATTTTACTCCTGAATATTTATTAGGATCTACCTGTGGCAGTGTAGATTTATACTTTTGATTGATCGATTTGATAAACTCGTTGGCAATAACCGCATAACCTCTTCCTGTAAGGTGTACACCATCAAGAGAGAAAGCTCCACCGGTCACGAATTTGGCAGTATATCTTACCCCATCGTAGAGGATACCCGACTTTCCATTAAGCTCAACCATTTTAGCATTCCCATCTACAAAAGCTAACCCATAAGAATCAGCAAGTGATTTTATAGAATTATTATAGGCATCTACAGCCGTTTTTACATAAGAAGCCTCTGTTTTTGTCAATACATGCTGATTTTGCAGCGGATAAGAAATTCCATAAACATTTGCAGGCGCTGGCGCACCAGGTGCAGGAGTTCCAATTAGAGAACTTGTTGTAAGAAGGATATAATCTTCTGATGTAGCCTGTCTTGCCTGTCCAAAGATTTGTCCAAACGCAGTTGCTGTAGGCAATCCTAAAGAAGGAGTCAGAGCAGCCGTAAGCTGTGCAGACAGATTCGTAAGAGCAACATCTTTTATCAAAACAGGATTGGAAGAAGTAGAAGAAAGCAGATTAATTCTGTCTCCAGCCCCAAAAGCAGTAAGCGCCTGTTTCAATGGCCCATATAAGTTTGTATTAAGAGTTGCTAAATTTGCTCCTAAAGTTGTTGGTGTTAAAGGATTGTAAGGAACTGTCGTGAAAAAAGGAATAGAAGTAACATAAGGAATATTTGCGATAACTCCTTTTGTTGTTCCTACACTTTTAAGACCATCCAGTACATTTTTAATAGATCCTGCTACAAGATTAGGATCAGAAATATCATTGGATTTATAAGTTAACGGGTTTACATTCCCACTCTGAACTGTTGCCGGAGTATAAGTAGTAACCCCTCCTACAGTCTGAGAATTCGTGCCTCCATTGGTCGCATAAGATAATACATCATTATTACCAATCCAAAGAGAGAAAAATGTAGGTTTCTGAGCCATTGCGTCCTGTAAAACAGAAGTTGTTGGAGAAGTAGCAAATCGCACGAAATAAGGATTAGCAGCACCTAGAGCAAGGTTCGCAGAGCTTCCGTAACCTGGCGCAACCAGATGGAAAGATTTCGCCCCCGGAACCCCCATATTGTGGTAAGGTCCACCGGCAGTTACATTATCTAATGCTGCTGCAGGACTGCTTGCAACCGGACCTAAACTTCCGCTTGCTGTCACCTGAAGAGTCAATTTTCCAGGAAAGCCAGGCAATCCGATAAATCCACCTACATCATTTGGCATTAAAGGTTGTTTAAATGCTCCGCCACCCGCAAGTTTCATCTGCATTGCAATAATACTTGGGTATGATTCATTTTGTCCGCTGCTATAAAGAGCCCCATCCCTGTAACCGGATGTCAACGAGTTCCCCAAAGAAACATAATTAGAAAAGTTTGCCTCGCCGCTTGTTATCTGGATATCTTTTACATCAGTATCAAAATCATTCTCACAGCTTGTTGTAAAAAGAAGTGCGGAAACGGCAAGTGTTGATATTATAATTTTTTTCATAGTCTTTCAATTAAAAAGGGTTGTACGATAAACCTAAACCAAAGTAAAATGCTCTAGCTTTTGCCTGTCCATTAAAGCCAAGACTAGCATTTCTTACATCTCTGGCCTGAGGAAGGGCATATCCTCCTGCTATATCAACTCCAAACTGCTTTAGTTTAAAGCCAAGACCTCCGGTAATTACATATGTATTAAATGATGGCGTTTCCGGGATGAAATTCTCGTCAGTGTATGGTGACTCATCATAGTAAGCACCCAAACGACCAAAAATCATATCTGTGAATGCATACTGTGTACCCAATCTGAATGTTTTTGAGTTTCTAAAGTTTTTAGGAGACACAAGAATTGTTGGATCTGGCTGATTCCCCACTGGAGCAGTAGCAAAATCCAGAGTCAGCTTGCTGTATCTTTCCCATCCGTGGTAGTTAAAGTCAGCTGAAATTAACCATTTCGGTGTTACTTTATATGTTAAACCAATGGTATATTCTTCTACTAAAGGAAGTGTTGCTGTAAATTTATCCTGTCCTGTACTTGGGTCCAGTCCTAATAACGGATAAATAGATGCTGACGGGAACTTGAATGTTGCAGTTCCTTTTTTAGCCTTCATATCTATAGGTGAACGGTAAGCAATACTGATGTCTAATTTAGGATCAGGTCTGAAATAGAAACCGAATCCGTAACCGTGCCCGCTTGCCTTTTCGTCTTTAATATTTAATTCACCTCCAAACTGCGTCACCGCTTTATCCCAGTCTACTTTACCTTTTGCATAAATATAGCTCGCCCCGAATGACATCCAAGGTGCCAGCTTTACAGAGACCATCGGCTGAAAATAGAAGCTCTTAAGCTCCAGTTTCTGAACCATTTCTTTCCCCTCCCAATCGTTTGGCCACTGGATTGTACTTCCGAAAGGTGTTGTAAAACTGAAACCAACAGATAAATTCTCTATCGGTCTATAAGCAACCGCAGCATATAACGGAGTACCAATAGGATTATCTGTTTCTGTACTCTGCAAAGTATTTAAGTTTTGAAAAGTAACTTTATTACTTGCACCGAACCCTCCTGCTACTATACTCAGTTTGGAAGGAATAAATGACATCCCCGCCGGGTTAAAGAATGCCACACTTGCATCTTCGGCATGAGCACTAGTATGCGCCATTGCCAATTGTTTCACTCCCTGCAGAGATACCCTGAAGCCTCCCGCGTAAGATAAAACACCCGCCAATAAAGCAGTTGATACTAATATTTTTTTCATAGACTGTTTATTATATAACCCAAATATAAAATTATTTTAGATACAGCTGTTAATATTTCTTAATATTTTAAACAATATGCCAAAAGAAAATTATGTTTAAAATAGTACTTTAAAAATATATCTATATAAACACATAGACACTAGCAACTTATCGGCTTTTGAAGCAGTCTATATTTTTCACGTTTAAGGTTAAACAATCACGATATTGAATATTTAAGTATTTTAGAATTGCATAAAGATAAATTTACATAAATTTGCAAGATTATAAAAAATAGTTATATGAGTTGTGGATGCAAAACATCCGGCGATTCTGCCCATTCTTGCGGACCAAAAAAAACCGCGAATGGCTGTGAAAGTGTAAATACCTGTGGTAATAGTTATAAATTAAGTGTTTTCGACTGGCTTTCTAACATCAACAACCCCGCATCGAACAGGTGTGACCTTGTGGAAGTTAGATTTAAAAATGACAGAAAATCGTTTTATAAAAATGTAAATAATATTCCTTTACATATAGGTAGCGTAGTAACAGTAGAATCGAGTCCCGGACACGATGTAGGCGTTGTAAGCCTCACCGGAGAATTAGTAAAGATTCAGATGAAAAAGAAAAAATTTCCTGAAGAATCTATACTTAAAATATACAGACAGGCTAACCAGAAAGACCTTGAGGTTTGGCAGGAAGCCAGAAAAAAAGAAGACAGTGTAAAGATTGAGGCGAGAAAAATCGCTCATAGAATAGGTCTTGAAATGAAAGTCACGGATGTTGAATATCAGGGAGATTCTTCCAAGATCACATTCTATTATACCGCTGACAACCGAGTGGATTTCAGACAGTTGATCAAAGAATACGCCGGTGCTTTCAGAACCAAGATCGACATGAAACAGATCGGGTTCAGACAGGAAGCTGCAAAAGTTGGAGGTATAGGTTCATGTGGAAGGGAGCTTTGCTGCTCGACCTGGCTTACGGATTTCAGATCTGTGAACACGAATGTCGCCAGATATCAGCAGCTGAGCATTAATCCTCAAAAGCTTGCAGGACAATGCGGTAAGCTGAAATGCTGCCTGAATTATGAACTGGACAGCTACCTTGATGCATTAAGCCACTTCCCTTCTTCTTCAACTACCCTGGATACGGAAAAAGGAAGAGCATTCTGCATTAAAATAGATGTTTTCAAAAAGAAAATGTGGTTTGCTTACGTAGACAGTTCTATGGCATGGTATGATTTTGATATCGACCTTGTTAAGAAATTAATCGCTAAAAATAAAAGAGGCGAAAAAATCCTTCCTTTAGAAGATCTTAAGCAGCCTGACAGCCCAATTCAGACCATCGACCTGATCCAGGAAAACAACATGGACAGATTCGAAAAGAAGAACAGAGGCAACAACAGGAACAGAAACCAGAACAGACCCAACAACGGGCAAAACCAGGGAGGACAGCAGGGGCAAGGCCAGGGACCAAAGAAAAGAACGGAGAGATCCGAGAGACCTGACAGAGCAGAAAACCCTAATGCTAATGCCGGAAATCAGCCAAGACAACAGCAAAAGCAGCAGCCTAAACCGCAGCCAAAAGCACAAACGGAAAAAACGGATGTTTCTTCCGACCCTGAAAAAAAACAGCAGAACCCGAACAAGAAAAATTTTAAAAAGAAATACCCTCCAAAAAAAGATAAAAATGCGTAAAATTTTAGGATTATTACCTCTTATCCTTTTCTTTAGCTGCAATTCCTCTTCAGGAGAGAATGTGATAATGAATTCCGTTAATAACAAATGGAATAAGAAAAGTGAGCAAAAATTTAATCTTGAAGTTTCAGATCCGCAGAATCCTAAAAATATTATATTTGTTGTAAGAAATAACAACAGTTACCCTTACAGCAATATAAGATTTATTGTCAATTTCACCAATCTCCAGAACAAAAATAAGGAAACAGATACCCTGAACTATGTACTGGCAAAACCAAACGGAGAATGGCTTGGTACAGGTTTTGGTGATACGAAGGAGGCATTATTTCAGTATAAAATGAACTATAAATTTCCGGGAAAAGGAAAATATGAAATCAGCCTGATCCAGGCGATGAGAAATGACAACCTTCCGGGAATTGAAGACGTTGGAGTAAAAGTAGAAACGGCTAAACCGTAACCATAAATGGAAGACAACAGACAAAATGCAGGAAACAAGGGAAAAACCTTCCCCCTTCCTCCCAAAAAAAAGAAAGATACCTCTTGGAAAAGATGGGTTAGATTCATTTGGATTGGACTCATTGCGGTAGTTTTAGGTATTTCAGGACTTTTCTTTGCTGTTTCCCAGGGATTTCTTGGAGAAATGCCGGATGTAAAGGAACTTGAAAACCCTGATATCTATGTCGCTTCTGAAATCATTTCATCAGACGGTATTTTACTGGGGAAGTTTGAAAAGGAAAAAACACAGCCAATTACCTACAAACAGCTTCCTCCCTATCTTATCTATGCATTACAGGCAAAGGAAGATGAGCGTTTTAAAGAACATTCGGGAATTGATTTAAAATCTATTCTAAGAGCTGTCAGATATGGAGGAGACAGAGGTGGGGGTTCTACAATCACACAGCAGCTTGCTAAACTACTATTTACCAAAGAGCCATCTAAAAACCCTATCAAAAGGGTTATACAGAAACTAAAGGAATGGTCCGTTGCAGTAAGCTTGGAAAAACGATATACCAAGGAAGAAATTATCACATTATATTTCAACAAGTTCGACTTTACATACAATGCGAACGGTATTGAAATGGCTTCCAAAATTTATTTTAATAAAACAACTTCCCAACTTACTCTTCCGGAGGCGGCAGTTTTTGTAGCCATGTTAGAAGCGCCTATCGCTAATAACCCTATGAGAAATCCTGAACGAGCAAAACGAAGAAGAGATGTTGTTTTACAGCAAATGTTTGAAACGGGTTATATAGACCAGGCAACCTATGATAAGGCAATTAATACACCTGTTGAGGTAGATTATCATCCGATCAAAAACATCAATGATGACTATTCTGCTTACTATAAATTCTATTTAAGAAAGGAAATCGACAAGTATCTTGAAGGTTACGAGAAAGAAACAGGAAAGAAGCTTAATCTTTACAAAGACGGTTTAAAAATATATGTAACTCTTGATTCAAAAATGCAGAAATATGCAGAAGAATCCATCAAGGAGCATTTAACAGACCTTCAAAAAAGATTTGATGCTGAACAAAGAGGCAGAAAAAACAGACCGTTCTACTATTTAACGGATAAGCAGGTAACCAGCGTAATGACTCAGGCGATGAAAAGAACCGGTCGTTACAAACAACTGAAAGCCGCCGGAGTTTCTGAAGATTCTATCTTACTGGAATTCCATAAGCCAATAAAAACTTCCCGCTTTACGTGGGCTGGTGAAGAAGAGGTTGAAATGTCACCTTGGGATTCTATCAGATACCACAAGCAGATTGCACAGGCAGGCTTAATGTCTATGGTTCCGGGAAGTGGAGAGATCAAAGCATGGGTAGGAGGCATAGACTGGCAGCATTTCCAGTATGACCACATCAAGCAGGGTAAAAGACAGGTGGGATCTACATTCAAGCCTTTCGTATATGCTACAGCAATCATGAAACTTGGTATGACGCCATGCTCTACGGTTTCCAACGGTACTTATGACCATAAAGGATGGCATGTTCCGGGAAGAGGAGGAATGCTTACTTTAAAAGATGCCCTGGCTCACTCTCAAAACCCGGTAGCTGCTCGTCTTATTGAAATGACGGGTGTAGATGCCGTTATTCAGACAGCAAGAGACCTGGGAGTTACAGAAGACATCCCTAGAAACAATACTATTGCTTTAGGTTCATCAGATATTACCATTTATGAAATGCTTGGTGCCTACAGTACTTTCGCCAACTACGGAAACTACAATAAGCCGGAAATGATCTGGAGAATTGAAGATGCCAACGGAAGAGTGATCAAAGAAGTAAATATAGAACCGAAAGAAGTAATGAACCCAATGTACGCCTATACCATGATCGAGCTGATGAAGGGTGTTGCGCAATACGGTACCGCTTCAGGAGAACTAGGAAGAAGAGGAATCTCAAAAGGCGTGGAAATCGCTGCTAAAACGGGTACTACACAGAACAACTCTGACGGTTGGTTCATGGGAATCACTCCGAAACTGGCAACAGGAGCCTGGGTAGGCTGGGAAGACAGAGCAACCCACTTCTTCGGAACCGGTGAAGGCCAGGGTGCGAAAATGGCATTACCAATATGGGCCATTTTCATGAAGAAGGTATGGGCAGACAAATCTCTGGGAATTAGTCCTGACGATAAGTTCACCAGACCATCAGACTGGAAAGACGGATGTTCGAATTTAAAAGGCCTGGGTGAAGGATATGGAGATGATGGTGGACTTCAGACCATCGATGAGATCAAAAATCCAAGACCGGTAGAGCCAACACCTAGAAACAATCCGGAAAAGAAAGAAGAAAATATCAATGACAATCTTCACTCCACCGATGAGGTAGATTTCAATAAATAAATTCTCTTTTAGAAATACACAAGACCTTTCAATAATCTGGAAGGTCTTTTCTTTTATAATTAATATCTTTGATCTATGAATATTGAACAGATCAAACAGCCTTTTACCGATATATTTCCAGGAGATCTTTCCGGCAACCCGATGCAGAGAAACACCCCTAAAGTTTTATTTGCAACCGTAAAGCCGGCCGGTTTTGATGAGCCAGAGCTAATTGCCTTTAATGAAGTTTTATCCGAAGAGATCGGACTAGGACAATATGAAGAAAAAGACCTGGATTTTCTCGTAGGAAATAACCTTCCTGAAAATGTAAAAACGTATGCTACCGCTTATGCCGGGCATCAGTTCGGAAACTGGGCAGGACAGCTGGGAGACGGAAGAGCGATACTGGCCGGAGAAATCATCAATAAAGATGGGAAGAAAACAGAAATTCAATGGAAAGGTGCCGGGGCAACACCATACTCAAGGCATGCAGACGGAAGAGCGGTGCTGAGGTCTTCAGTACGTGAATACCTGATGAGCGAAGCTATGTACCACCTGGGAGTTCCTACAACCAGAGCCTTAAGCCTTGCTTTTACCGGTGAAGATGTGGTAAGGGACATGATGTATAACGGAAATCCTCAGCTGGAAAAAGGGGCAGTTGTAATCAGAACTGCAGAAAGCTTTCTCCGTTTCGGGCATTTTGAACTGCTTTCTGCACAAAAGGAATACAATACCCTGCAGGATCTGGCAGATTTTACGATTGAAAATTATTATCCGGAAATCACAACAGACGGAATTCAGAAATACAAAGACTTTTTTGAAAAAATATGCACCAGGACAGCAGACCTTATGACTGAATGGTTCAGGGTCGGGTTTGTTCATGGCGTGATGAATACTGATAATATGTCTGTTTTAGGCCTGGCCATAGATTACGGACCCTATTCGATGATGGATGAATATGATCTGAACTTTACCCCGAATACAACTGACCTTCCGGGAAGAAGATACGCCTTTGGAAAACAGGGTCAGATATCGCAGTGGAATCTCTGGCAGCTGGCAAATGCCCTTCATCCACTCATTAAAGACGAAAAGTTTTTAGAAGACACTTTAAACCGGTATGGAACCTATTTCTGGGAAGCTCATGATAAAATGCTATGCAAAAAATTTGGATTCGATGAATTGAGGGAGAGTGATGAAGAATTTTTTACCAACTGGCAGGGGTTGATGCAAGAACTTCACCTAGATTATACGCTGTTTTTTAATCAGCTGGAAAAATTGAGTCCCAATAGCGATATTAAATCTCTTTTTGAAAATATTTCCTACTCTGTTTTGAATGACGAGAAAATAAAAAAGCTTGAAGATTTTACAAAGAAATATGAGGCAAGATTATCATCCAACACGATTTCAAAAGAAGAATCATTATCACTTATGCAACAGTCAAACCCAAAATTTACACTGAGAAATTATCTTCTTTATCAGTGCATCGAAGAGATAGGTACCGGAAAAACAGAAATGCTGGGAAAACTCACTCGTGCTCTGGAAAATCCTTATCAAGAATTGTATCCCGAATTTTCCGTAAAAAGGCCTGCAGCTTATGATGACACCACCGGATGTTCTACACTTTCCTGCAGTTCTTGACGAATAAATTACAACCTTTATTTGTTTTTACTGAATTATTTACATTATATTGTTAATTCCATTCATTTTTTTTATTACTTTTACTTAAAACTTTTAAATTAAATTGAATGAAAACAAAATTACTCTTCATTTTCTTAGTCTCTTCAATACTAGGAAATGCACAAATTCTAACAGAGACTTTTCAAGGAACGACATTTCCTCCTACTGGATGGACAACAGGTACAAATGTAGCAACAAGACCTTGGGGCTTTACAACAGTTATATTTAATGCCTCAGGTCAGACCACATTCAATATCACAGGTGGGAAATCTGCAGGAATCGGATGGATTGCGCAAAGCCAGGATGCTCATTTAACAAGCCCTCCTTTCAGTTTAGTAGGAGCAACAAGCCCTGTTCTGAAGTTCAATGCCAAGATAGGATATGAATACATGGTGGATCCTTATCCTAATGGTGATCTAAAAGTTGAGGTGTCAACAGATGGAGGAACTACATGGAACCAGGTATGGGTAGAAGAAAATTATGGAATTTTTGTTGATTATGCAACGTTAGCCGTTACTGTCAGTTTAACACCATATATAGGGCAGGCAAATGTTAAATTCAGGTTCCGCTATGTAGCAAACGATGCAGACAGCCTTTCAATAGATGATGTACAGGTTTTAGCAAACGGTACCTTATCTACTCAGGAAGCCAGCACTACAGTTAAAGTAATAGCTGCAGACATCTACCCTAACCCAACTAACGGAGAAATCAATATCAGAACCAGCAAAAAAATCAAATCCACTACTGTTTTTGATATGACGGGCAAATCCCTTCTTCAGAATGACTCTGAAAAAACTGACATTTCTTCACTTCCAAAAGGAACCTACTTAGTCAAAGTTAATTTTGCCGACGGCAGTACCTCTACAACGAAAGTGATTAAGCAATAATGATATGATCATAATCTTTAAAGCTCACCGGATATGGTGAGCTTTTTTATTTTATTTTTGCAAAAAACTGACACGTGTCTTTTACTAAAACAAAACTCATCAACCTATTAAAACAGGTCTTCCCATCTTCTTACACAGAATTAGCAGTATTTATGTTCTTCCTGCTCTGTTACGGAATACTGGGCACCTATATTGCTCTTCATTACAGGATCATTTTTGACAGCAGAATTCCCTGGGATGCCTACTTCAGCTTTGACAACAAAGCGATTGTAATGACCGGCGGAAGCTTTGAGAGACATCCTTTGGCCTACTATTTTTTCAATTGGGTCCGGGAGTTTTCTCTTTTTGTTTCTGGTGGAAAAATGAATGCAACATTCAGACTAACCCTGGCATGGCTTAGCAATATAGCCATAAGCTTATGCATCGTTCAGATTTTTAAGTACCTAAATAATATCATCAGACTTCCATTAAAGATTACCTTATTGCTTGTTTTGTTTTTTGGATTTTTTTCTACGAGTATTATTCTTTCTTTTACTCCGGAAAACTTCACCTATACCTTGCTGTTGCTATGTATTTACAATTATTATGCAGCCGTAAAACTCAGAAAAGAAGAAAAGATACCAGGACCCGCCTTAACACTTGCCGGAATTACCATTGGAGGCATTACCATCACCAATCTGGCTAAAGTTTTTATTCCCGTTTTATTTGAAAAGGATGTTTTCAGAAGCTGGAAAAAATTTGGAAACGCAGTTTTCCGTGTTGCACTTGCCACGGTGTGCTTTGCATTTCTTTACTTGCTCAGAATAGATTTTAAATATGAAAATATCTTCTCCAAAACCAACCAGCAGTATGAAAAGTTCTCCAATGTAGAATCCATTCCGGACTGGGACATGATGCTTTCTTATTTTTTCGGGGGCAGTATTCTGTTTCCCAGTTTTATGACGACGGATAAGCATAATATGAAAGGATTTAATTTCAAAGGCCTTTTAATGGAGCCCTATTCATCCTTTTTCTGTTATGCTTTTACCATAATATTGCTGGCCCTTATTTTATGGAGTTATTTTAAAAATTTTAAGAATAAACTGGTACAGATTATTGCCATTTCATTCATGTTTGACATTCTGATTCACTGCATTATGCGATTCGGACTCCATACTTCTTATATCTATGCGGGGCATTTTATTTTTGTCTATCCGCTGCTTTTGGGATGGCTTTTTTACGCTTACAGAACGAAACCAAAAATTTTATCATTTTTAGTGTTGACACTGGTTATTCTATTTGCTTTTTTACTGACTAATAACCTGTTCAGAATGTCTGATTTCTTCCAGTTTTTAGATACTTATTACCAATAAAAAAAGCCGGGAAAATTCCCAGCTTTAGTTTGTTATCTCATCTCCGTTATCTTGCTTCAGAACAGAAAATTCTGTATTGTACAGCGATGGCCGATTTGAAGTATTCTCGTATTTTTGACAGGTCTGAAGCTGCACTTTGTTTCGTAAAATAACTTCCTGCCAGAATTTTATAATTCGGTCTTAAAGAAGCATCCGTTTCCACTTTCAGGTTCGGGAATCTTTTTCTGAAATAAGATTTCACTTCGTTAGCCTCTTCGTTACTTTTCACCGTTGTGATCTGGATCTTAAATCCTAAAATCCTTGGATTCTTACGACAAATTTCCGCATTGCTCAGTTCTCTGCTCGGAACATAGATTTTTGGAGGCCTTGGACTCGTTACAATTCCACTGTCTGTATTATTTTCTCTCACCGAGGGACCATCTGCAGTCCTTGAACATTTGTCTTCAATTCCCCCCAAAGCAGTGCTTACTTTGGAATCCATAGTCATAATCAGCTCTGTTCCGGCAAGAGTGTCTTTCTGAACAACCTGTTGGGCTTCAACACTATAAAACCCAAATAAAGATAATATTGAAAATATTTTGATTAAATTTCTCATTTAAACTTGTTTCTGCAAATCTATTAAAATTAAAAAATTATACCAAACAACACTATTTAGAATCAATACAAATTAAACGTAAATGATATTTTCCCTTTTCCATATACCGTTAAATTCCTGTTAAAAATATTATTTTTGCCGAATTGATTGGTTCAATATTTTACTAACATAAGATAATTTAAATGATTAGTTGGAGAAAGCATTATAAACAAACGTTGATCGCGATAGGCTTATTGCTATCAACCAGTGCTTCAATTTACGGGCAAGACGGCGATCCTAAAAACGGCGAAAAACTTTTCAAAGCGAATTGTACGGCATGTCACGCGCTGGATAAACAAGTAATAGGACCTCCTTTAAAAGGGGTTGTAGAGCGAGTAAAGACAGAAGGTGGTGTAGACAAAGATTGGCTTCACAAGTGGATCAAAGACAACAAAGCTCTTAGAGCTTCTGGGGATAAATACGCCAATGAGATTTTTGAAAAGTACAACAAAACCGAAATGTTACAGTTTCCAAATCTTACAGATAAGGATATTGACGACATTTTAGCGTTTACAACTAATCCTCCGGCTCCCGAGCCAGCAAAAACTGACGCCAAAGCGACTGCAACAGACGGAGCAGCTGCAGCACCGGCAGACAAAACAACCACAAGCGTTGTTATTATTTCGCTTATTGCAATAGCAGGTTTATTAGTTTGGATCTTAATTAAACTGAGACAATTGGTTAAATTAGGTCAATCTGAAGACTTAGCCGGGCTTAACGAAACAAGAGTTAAATCTTTCAGCGAAATCTACGAGAAATACCACTACATCGGTAAAGCAGTACTGGGTATCCTTGCCCTTCTGGCCGCTTATGGAGTTTGGAACTGGATCATGTGGATCGGGGTTTACAAAGGATATAAGCCGGAACAGCCTATCTACTTCTCTCACAAAATTCACGCAGGAGAACAGAAAATTGACTGTCAGTTGTGTCACTCCAGTGCCAAATACGGAAAAGTATCTGAAATTCCTTCCATGAACGTGTGTATGAACTGTCACAGAACAATTTCTGAGTATAATGCAGATCACTACATGGAGCCAGGAAAAGATAAAGCATTCTACGACGGTGAGATCCAGAAGATCTATGCAGCTACAGGTTGGGATCCTGCAAAACAGCAGTACACTGGAAAAACACAGCCAGTTGAATGGACTAGAATTCACAACATGCCAGACTTCGTGTACTTCAACCACTCTCAGCACGTAGTAGCAGGTGAACAGGCGATCATCAATTCTTTCAATAAAAAGAATCCAAACAACAAAATTGATGTTGTATGTAAAGCTTGTCACGGAAAAATTGATACAATGAATGTTGTTCAGATGGCTAATGACTTCACAATGGGATGGTGTATCGAGTGCCACAGAACTACTGAGGTTGATATGAACAACGGTTATAATAAAGAATACTTCAAGAATCTACATGACAAGTTGAAAAAACAATATCCTCAGGATGGCGGTAAGATCACTGTAGATGCAATTGGAGGTCTTGAGTGTGGTAAATGTCATTATTAATAACTAAAAAATTAGAAGTATAAATGGCTTCAAACAAAATACAATTTAGAAGTATTCATGAACTTAAAGATCCGGCTTTGAACAATAAGCTGGCTCAGAAAGAGTTTCAGGAAGAAATTCCGGTAGAAGATTTCCTTGGAGATGCTGAACAGAACGGATCCAGTACTTCAAGAAGAGATTTCTTAAAAATATTAGGATTCTCTACAGCAGCCGTAACATTGGCTGCCTGTGAAGCTCCGGTGATCAAAACGATTCCTTACGTGGTAAAACCACACGATATTATTCCGGGGGTTCCGAATTATTACGCTTCAACTTATTTTGACGGATTCGACTTCGCCAGCGTTTTAGTAAAGACCCGTGAAGGAAGACCTATCAAAATAGATCCGAACCCGGCAGCAGGAGATTTAGGAAAAACCAACGCAAGAGCTCAGGCAAGTGTACTTTCTCTTTATGATAATGATAAAGTAAAACAGCCTAAACTGGACGGTAAAGATGAAACTTTCGATAAAGTAGACAGTTTTATCCTTAAAGGTCTGGCAGATGCCAATGCAGCAGGTAAAAAGATTGTGCTTTTGTCACACTCTTTCCCTTCTCCTACTTTCAAAAAGTTATTTGCTGAGTTCAAAGCTAAATATCCGACTGCTGAACTTGTAACGTATGATGCTTATCCTCACGCTGCGGCTTTAGATGCAGCTCAGGAAGTATTCGGACAGAGAGCATTACCGGTTTATGACCTTAAAGGTTCAGAATTGGTTGTTTCTTTCCAGGCAGATTTCTTAGGAGATTATAACGCTTCAAGCTTAGAAACTTCTTACGCAGCAGCAAGAAAACCGGGACCAAACATGTTGAGACACATTCAGGTGGAATCCAACATGTCATTGACTGGTGCTAATGCAGATGAAAGAGTTAGATTAAAGCCAAGCCTTGTCAATAAAACTTTAGTGGAAGTTTACAACGCAATCGTAGGTGGTGGTACTTCTGATAAGACTGCTTCTGAAATTGCAAAAGAACTTCAAGCAAAAGGCAGCAAAGCTGTTGTTTTTGCCGACGGTTCTAAAGGAGCACAGGTTTTAGCACACTTAATCAACCAAAAATTAGGTTCAGTAGCTTTCACAGGTAAAGCTAACTTCCTTAAAGAATTTGATAAAGCAAGATACCAGGAATTCTTAGGATGGATAAATGCAGGTCAGGTTGGCGTATTGATCGCAAACAATGTAGACCCTATCTACTCCCATCCAAAAGGAGAAGATTTCAAAAAATCCTTAGCTAAAGTTGCTTGTGTAGTAGCTGTAGCTGATAAGAAAAATGAAATGTACAAAGCAGCGAAAGCTGTAATTCCTGTAGCTAACTGGTTAGAATCTTGGGGCGATATTGAGCCTCAGACAGGAGTATATTCATTAATGCAGCCAACCATCCAGAAAATCTACAAATCAAGACAGATTGAAGAATCTTTACTGGTTTGGAAAAACGGAAAGAACAATGCTGCCAATAATTATTATGACTATCTGAAAGCCAGTTCTGCCTCTATCTTAGGAGCTACTTCTTTCAATAAAGCCCTATATAACGGTATCACGACTTCAAATAATGCAACTGCATTATCTTACGCCGGAGGAAATGCTGCCCAGGCTATTGCTGAACTAGGAAACTTCAAAGCTTCCGAATTAGAATTAGTATTATACACCAAGCCTTCAATGGGTGACGGTACTCAGGCTAACAACCCTTGGCTTCAGGAATTACCGGATCCTATCACAAGAATGTCTTGGGATAACTATTTAACAATTTCTCCTAAAGATGCAGAAAAATTCGCGATTGAAAACGACCTTAATGCAAGAATGCAGCTGGACGGTTCTATCGTAAACCTTACTGTAAACGGAGTAACAATAAAAGATGTTCCTGTATTCATTCAACCGGGACAGGCAGAAGGATCTGTAGGTCTTGCGCTTGGATACGGTAAAAAAGACTCAGGTACAACTGCTGATACTGGGGTAAACGCTTATCCATTATTTGACGGTTCTAACCTAACTGTTTCAGGAGTTAAGATCGAAAAAACAGGAGAAGACCACGAATTCGCAGGTATTCAGCTTCAGAATACATTAATGGGACGTTACGAAATCGCCAAGGAAGTTCCTTTGGCAGAATTCTTAAACGTTGCATTTGATGATGAGCACAAAGGATGGAACAAGCCTTTGGAATATCACACCATCAGTGGAGCTCTTCCGGCAAGAAAGATTGACCTTTGGGATGCTTTCGATGATACGGACGGACCTCACTTCAACCTATCAATCGACTTAAACTCTTGTACGGGTTGTGGAGCATGTATCATTGCTTGTCAAGCAGAAAACAACGTTCCTGTAGTAGGTAAAGAAGAGATCAGAATGTCCAGAGATATGTATTGGTTAAGAATTGACCGTTACTATTCTTCAAGACAGAAAGTAGAAGTATACGAAGGATTGAAAGAAGGAATGGCAGTACCAGAATTGTATGGTACGGCATTCGGAGACGGAGGTGCACTCAACCACCCTGCAGACAATCCAGATGTAATCTTCCAGCCGGTAATGTGTCAGCACTGTAACCATGCTCCTTGTGAAACTGTATGTCCGGTAGCGGCTACTTCACACGGTAAGCAAGGTCAGAACCATATGGCTTATAACAGATGTATCGGTACAAGATATTGTGCTAACAACTGTCCTTATAAAGTAAGACGTTTCAACTGGTTTACGTATAACCTGAATGACAAGTTCGATTTCAACATGAACAACGATCTTGGAAGAATGGTACTTAACCCGGATGTAGTGGTAAGAACAAGAGGGGTAATGGAGAAATGTTCAATGTGTATCCAGGAAACTCAAGCTACAATCTTAGCTGCTAAGAGAGAAAACAGAAAAGTAACAGACAACGAATTCAAAAATTCTTGTGCTTGTGCTGCTGCTTGTTCTACCGGAGCAATGACGTTTGGAGACATGAATGACAAAGAATCTGAAGTGAGAGAATTATACTCCAGCAACAGAAGATATTATTTACTTGAAGAGATCGGCACAAAACCAAATGTGTTCTATCACACTAAAGTAAGAAACAGAGTAGAAAAATAAAGTTTAAATAATAAATAGGTAAAAAATGTCAGGACATTACGAAGCTCCGATAAGGGAACCTCTAATTATTGGTCACAAAACTTATCACGATATCACAGAAGATATTGCACGACCTATCGAAGAAAGAGCAGGTAAACTATGGTGGATTTCACTATATGCAGCCTTAGTTCTATTCATCTACGGATTTGGCTGTATCGCTTATACTATCGGAACAGGTATTGGAGCATGGGGGCTTAACAGAACTATTAACTGGGGTTGGGATATTACCAACTTCGTATGGTGGGTAGGTATCGGTCACGCCGGAACCCTAATCTCCGCAGTATTATTATTATTTAGACAGCGTTGGAGAATGTCTGTAAACAGATCTGCAGAGGCAATGACGATCTTTGCGGTTGTACAGGCAGCCATCTTCCCTGTAATCCACATGGGTAGAGTTTGGGTAGGATACTGGGTATTCCCATTACCTAACCAGTTTGGTTCTCTTTGGGGGAACTTCAACTCTCCTCTACTTTGGGACGTATTTGCAATCTCCACGTATTTCTCAGTATCAACTGTATTCTGGTTCATGGGACTAATCCCTGACTTTGCAATGATCAGAGATAGAGCAAAAACTCCTTGGACTAGAAAAATTTATACATTCCTGGCTTTCGGTTGGGGTGGTAAAGCAAAACACTGGCAGAGATTCGAAGAACTTTCTTTGGTTCTTGCAGGTTTGGCAACTCCACTTGTATTCTCGGTACACACCACGGTATCTTTTGACTTCGCAACTTCGGTTATTAAAGGATGGCACTCTACGATCTACCCTCCTTACTTCGTTGCCGGTGCAATCTTCTCAGGATTCGCAATGGTACAGACCCTGTTGCTGGTTGCCAGAAAAGTATGTCACCTTGAAGAATACATCACAATGTATCATATTGAAATTATGAACATTGTAATTATCCTTACAGGGGGTATGGTAACGGTAGCTTATGCTACTGAATACTTCATCGGATGGTACTCAGGATCCAGATTTGAAGATTTTACTTATCTTTCTCCTGGTGCTGCTGTTGGACCTTACTGGTGGGCTTTCTGGGCATTGATTACCTGTAACTTGATTATTCCTGCTTCATTCTGGTTCAAGAGACTGAGAACGAACATTATCTGGACTTTCATCGTTGCATTGATCATCAATATTGGTATGTGGTTCGAGCGTTTCGATATCATCGTTATCAACCTTTCTAGAGATTACTTACCAGGATCTTGGACTATGTTTAAGCCAACGATCATTGATGTGGGTGTATATTTAGGAACAATCGGATTCTTCTCTGTATTATTCTTACTATACGCAAGAACGTTCCCTGTAATTGCACAGGCTGAATTAAAATCGATTCTGAAAATTTCAGGTGAAACTTATAAAGCAAAAGAAGGAGATGAGCACCACTAAAATTGTATACGGACTTTATGCTGACGACGACGATTTGATGAACGGCGTTAAAGCATTCAACGATAAAGGGATTGCGATAAACGAAGTTTATACTCCATTCCCGGTTCACGGACTTGATAAAGCTTTAGGGTTAAAGAAAACCAGAATTTCTGATGCTGCTTTCTTCTATGCTCTTTACGGTGTTACCATCGGTGCTACTGTAACATGGTATGTGATGAATCATGACTGGCCTCAAAATATTGGTGGTAAACCTGCTTTTGACTGGGCACACAACATGCCTGCATTTGTGGTTCCAATGTTTGAATTAATGGTATTCTGTGCAGCTCACATGATGTCTCTAACATTCCTTGTTAGAAACAAAATGTATCCGGGAGCTCCGGCTCAGAATCCTGATCCAAGAACTACTGATGATAAATTCATGATGGAATTTGTAACTGATGACGTAGAGTCTGTAAAACAGTTGCTGATTGAAACCGGGGTTGAAGAAATAACTGTTAAAGATGCTTAAAATGAAAAAGAATGTATTAAAAATTACAGCTGTTTTAGGTTTAACAACGGTTTTACTTAATTCTTGCGGACCAAAAGAAAATACACCATTGGTATATTTTCCTGATATGTACTTTCCGGTAGCTTACGATCCATTGATGAAAGCTCAGGATGCTTATTCAGATCATGAAAATGAAATCCCTGCATTTGTAAAAAATAATGGTGCAACAGGTCTTTCTCCTGTAGAAGGAAGTGTCGCTCAAAATAAAGACGGGATTTTTGAAGAAAGTCTTCTGCCTAAAAATGCAGATGAGTATAATGCAGGTTATGACGCTTCCAAAACAATGACAACATCACCTCTTAATCCAGCTAATGCAGCTAAAGATATTGAAAGAGGAAAAATGCTGTTTGATCATACTTGTGCAGCCTGCCACGGAACTGGTGGAGATGGGCAAGGTCCAATTGTACAAAGCGGAGCTTTCTCTGGTGTACCTAACTATGCTGACAGAGAAATTACTGTAGGATCTGTTCATTATGTATTAACTAACGGTAGAAATGCAATGGGATCTTATGCTGGCCAGCTTAACCCTGGTGACAGATGGAGAGTGGCAATGTATGTGATGAGTGCCTTCAAAAAAGGAGCAGCAGCACCTGCAGCAGCTACAACGGCTACAGCTACACCAGCGGCCGCAACAACAGAGACTACTACCGCAACTAAAAAATAAGAAAAGAAATGTATAGTTTTTCACCAAAATTAAAATCAACTTCTATAATCCTTCTTGTTGTAGGTTTAGTTCTATTTGCTATCGGTTTCTTTATGAATAAAGGAATGACTACTGAGAAAATAGAGCACATGATGGAAGCGGTTCATTCTGCTGGTCATACTGCCCCTACACACTCAAGTGAAATGGTAGGACCTCAGGACCATGCGTCTCATTTAGAGCACGCAGAGCTTCAGGTTCACAACCAGCCTCTTGCATCGCTGCATTTTGTAGCTGTCTTTTTCTTTGGAGTTAGTTGTGCTGTATTGTTTTTCTACTGTATTCAGCATGCTGCACATGCAGGTTGGCCTATTATTATTACAAGAGTAATGGAAGCTATTGCTTCTTATATCCCATATGGTGGTGCCATTCTGGTTATTATGATGATATTGAATATCACTCACAATGGCCATTTATTCCACTGGATGGATCCCGAATTGACAGATCCTAATTCTGCACATTTCGATGTGATCCTTTTCGAAAAGAAAAGATTCTTAAACATTCCTTTCTATGCTATCAGAACGATCATTTATGTAGTAGGTGCTTCTTTCTTTGCATGGAAACTTAAGGCTCAGTCCAAGAAAGTAGATGAGACTAAATCTAAAGTAGATTATCAGATGCTTTACAGATGGGCAGTAGGATATATTGCATTCTTCGGATTTGCTTCTGCAGCTTGGGCTTGGGACTGGTTGATGTCTATTGATCCTCACTGGTATTCTACAATGTATATCTGGTATTCAATGGTGAGCTGCCTTTCAAGTGGAATCGCTGTGATTATCCTTCTAAGTGTTTACCTGAAGAAAAACGGATTCTTACCTCAGTTCAATGACAATCACTTACACGATTTAGGAGTGTTCCTTTTCGCTACAAGTATGCTTTGGACATATACATGGTTTGCTCAGTTTATGCTTTACTGGTATGCGAACGTTCCAGAAGAAGTTAACTACTTCTTTGGAAGATTCCAGCACTATGGACCTACATTCTTACCAATGTTGATCATCAACTTCTTATTACCTTTATTGGTATTAGTAAGCAGCAGTATCAAGAGAAACTACAAAGTAGTAACAACTATGGCTGTAGTGGTTATTTTAGGTCACCTTTTAGATTACTTCAATATGGTAATGCCTGGAACGGTAGGACCTTACTGGAAAAATCCTGAAGTATTCCTATTAATAGCAGGAGCTGTTCTATTTGTAGCAGGATTATTTATGTTTACTGTACTATCAGCTTTATCTAAATTAAAGTTAATTCCTACAGGAAACCCATTCTTACATGAATCTGAAATTTATGAGTATCCTTTCTAAGGACTTGTAACAGAAATAAAATAAAAAAGACTGATTATAATGATCAGTCTTTTTTTATGCACACAAGTGAATATTTTAAGCTGTTCAGGCAACCATTTTGAATTTTTGGGGTCTTCATAATAAAGATCGATGAATTATTTCAGTAAACCATAAACAAATTATCACTATGAAAAGACGTTATCACCTATTCGCCCTGTTCATTTTTTTATTTAGCCTTATTCAGGCGCAATCCATAACGTTCGTTTCCGAACAGACGAACAAACCTCTGCCTAAAGTTTCAGTCTTCGGAAAAGACGGAAGCATTCTTGCTTTTTCTGATATTGACGGTAAAATTGATAAACAGGCAATATCGCCTGCTCAGGAAAAATTTCAATTGGTTTATAATAATTTTCCCGTCGCCCTTCTCACTTTTTCGGAACTCAATCAGGATGTTATTAAAATCAATGATCAGGTTAAGGAAATAGAAACTGTGGTCATCAAGAACACGAAGCCGGCAAAATATATTATGATCAAAGGAAATTTTAATGCCTATGTAACGGTGAACAATAAACTTAACAGCTATACAGATGGAATTGTCACTTATATTTTTGACAATAAAACAAAAAAACTGAAAAGTACAAATGTTGAGCAGTATAGAGTCTTCAGATTACAAGCCAAAAATGAGAAGAAAGAAACTTCAACATGGGATTACGGCAATTCCTTACAGCTTCCGAAACTCAAAAATGTCGGAAATCCCGAAGAATACAAAACCAAAAGAAATACCATTAAAGAATTAAAAGGTGACCGCAGGGATCAGATCGAGGTAACAGGTGCTGCTCTCCAGGAAAAGGAGTTTTCTCTATTTGGGTTCAGGTTTTTTGATATCAGAACAATCCTCAATATGTCTTTCGAAAAAGGATCAGAAAAAAGCTTGAAAGATTTCCTTGAATACAATGAGGTGGCTTTTGTAAAACTTAAGCATAAAAGTGAACCTGATTATAACCAGATCATTCTCTACAATAATTTTTATCCATCAGAACTTAATTTCAGTAACGATGATGATATAGAAAAAGTGAAATTTGATAAAGAAAACAGTAACTATAAAACCCAATACTGGCAGGAGCCTTCTTTTCCAAATATGCAGACTATTTTTAGCTCTTTTTTCAAAGATGAATTGAAAGAACAGCAGAATAAGAAATAGGGGAATCAAAAAATAAAGAGCATGATACACAAAAGATGGTTTTCATCAAACAGTTCAGTAAAAGTGCTGGTTAAGCAAAAAAATCATCTAGTGTGTACTTTTGTTTTTGTAATTTAGTAAACCCTCACTGTTTTACTTACGGTAGTAAATAATTGAAAGTTCTGGCTTTTCATTCCGCTACTCCGCAAACTGCTGGGACTTTAATGAAATTTTACAACCATTATACCTTACAAACATGAACATTGTAGATTTTTTTGAATCAAAGAACTTATTGAATGACATAGAGGCAAAAGAATTGGCAAAATGTATACGTAGAAAAAAAATTCCTAAGAAAGAATTAATTCTGAGTATTGAAAATACTTCCAAGCAGCTTTATTTTATTGAACAGGGCATAGCACGAGTATTTTATAATAAAAAAGAGAAAGACGTAACTTTATACTTCTTGCAGGAAAATATGATAGGGCTTCCCATTGAGAGTATTTTTTATCATAATATCTGTAAGTTCGGAATTGAGGCTTTATCGGAAACAAAGGTTGCGATGATTGACTATGAACAGTGGATCAGTATTATCAGCAATAATGCACCCATGCAGGAATTCATTTATCGCGGAATGATTGACTATATCAAAAAATCAAATGACCGGATTTACAACCTTAAATTTCAAACCCCAAAAGAAAGATATGAAACTTTCCTACTCGAAATGCCCGATAATCTTTCAGATGTACCATTGGGAAATATCGCCTCTTACCTGGGAATGACGCAAGAGACATTAAGTAGATTGAGGAATAAAAAATAACCCGCTTTTGATTTCAATCAAAAATCTTATGCAAAAGTCATTATAAATTTACCCAAAAATAAATTCATAATGATCAAGGTACACCTATTACATTGCGGGCAGGTAAGAGTAGACAGCTCACTCCCTTTTCACGAAAACAGCATTAATCCTTTAGCCTATACCGGATTATTTAGAAGCAAAAAGCATCAGGTCTGGCTTCCTGTTTCAGTTT
The DNA here is from genome assembly GCF_037083525.1 of Chryseobacterium sp. CCNWLW53. Classification (NCBI taxonomy): domain Bacteria; kingdom Pseudomonadati; phylum Bacteroidota; class Flavobacteriia; order Flavobacteriales; family Weeksellaceae; genus Chryseobacterium; species Chryseobacterium sp. CCNWLW53. The sequence goes on from NZ_JBAOJR010000001.1 coordinate 545,822, forward strand.
ACCTAATAGAACATCCAAAGGGTCTTGTCCTGATAGATACGGGATGGCATTCTGATGTTAGAAACCATCAAAAAGAGCATCTCGGATTTCTGCAATATTCTGTAAGCAGAGCCTTATTACCGGATGGTGATGCTATAAACGAGCAATTAGAAAAATTAGGGTATAAAACCTCCGATATTGATTATTTAGTACTGAGCCATATGCACGCTGACCATGTAAGCGGTATAAAACTGGTAAAAGACGCTAAAAAGATTCTGGTAAGTGATTTAGAATGGAAAGAAACCCAAGACAGATCAATGCGATACGTGAAAAGTATGTGGGAGGATGTTGATTTTGAATTATTTAACTTTAACAAGACAGGAATAGGGCCGGAAGGGTTGTCTTACGATTTGTTTGATGACGGGACAGTAGTATTTGTTTCTACACCAGGTCACACAATGGGACTTGCCTCGACTATAATAAAAAATAAAGAAAATTTTGTACTCTTAGCCAGTGATGTTGGGTATGCAAAAAAATCATGGGAACAAATGATTTTACCCGGTGTCCAGGTAAATAAGCATAAAGTGGTAAGCTCATTAAAGTGGATTAAAAGTGAAAGTGAAAAACCAACTTGTATAGAAGCCATTGCCAATCATGATCCAGGCATGAAGCCTCATGTTATAGAGCTATAGAAATTCCAAAAAATATTTTTTCAAAAACAAGAGTCATTGATTATTGAAAGTTCTCATTATCATTCAATTTAATGCTGCCCAATAATAACTTAAACCACATAAAGTCAGTTCCGGATGATCAGGGTATTTCATCATTCCCTTATTAAAAACTTTAATGATCAATTACTTTTGTTCCCTAAAAACACAAAACAAAAATAAAAACTCACTATTAATAAAGGTTTTATTAAATTTGCAATAAACAAAATAAAATGAAAAAGTTTTCTTTTCTACTTGTTCTCAGTCTGTTGCTATTTACGGCATGCAAGAAGGATCATGTAGATGCTACGAATACTAAAACGCTGCAGTCAAGTATCAATGACATGACTTCCAGCCTCTCAACCATTAAACAAATCAAGTTCAATGAAGCACTTTATATCCTAAAGACGTTTGGTGTAGAGGCAGAAGGTGATGTAGAAGAACTTAAAGCTCTTGGAAAGCTTATCGATGGGAAAAAAGTCCCTGAAATTCTTGCGTTGGCCGATGAAGTTGCACAGAAAAACGGAATTGAATGGGCCAGCACATCCCCACCTTCTCTTGGAGAAATGAATATCTTTGGGGACGATAAAGCTAAAGAAACCGATGCGAATGATGTAAAAGCAAGCTCACTTAGCATTATCACCAGACCAACCGGCGATGACGGATCCGGAGCACCAACGGCCATTCAGATCGTACCTAGACTTGTAGATGGTTCAGGAAACCCTGTTTCATTTACCGGGGCCGGACTCGAAGCTACTTTGGAAGTATTCAGTAATGGAGTAAAACTTTCTACCGCGAAAAACCTGATGCAGGATAATAATTTTAAAGGATTCAATCTAAAATTCTCTTCAATTCCTGCAGCTAAAGTGGTAGACAATAAAATAGATATTACCGTTTCAGTAAAAACCACAGCAAAGACATTCAAAATGTCTAAGATTGGACTCGATGTCAATGCATCTGCCTTAAAAGTTCCCGCTGTGCCTAAAACGGACTCAACTTCTGTAACACAGGATCCTAACGCTGTAATCGACCCAAACAATCCCACAGCTACACCTACAACACCTACAGATCCAAATGCTAATACTACAACCCCAGCTGCTCCTAAACAGCCGGCAGCAGATCCAAAAAGTACAGTAAGCAAATTCTTAAACAGTGTAAGCTCACAAAACCTTAAGGCAGCTTATGAAACATCAAGCAACCCTAGCTGGGGAAGCTATGAATCGTTCTCCAACCCTACTTCAGGTTTCGGATCAGTGAAAAACGTAAGTGTTAAAAACATTACCACCAATGGTACTACGGCCAACGGAGCAAGTGTAAATGCAACATACGATGTTACAGACAAGAACGGGAAAACCACTTCTTTAAAGGTAACTTTCGGACTTAAAAATGTAAACGGAGACTGGAAAATTTCCAGCTATAAAATAAACCCATAATTAATGGCTTCACAAGAACTGATTAAAAAACTGGAAGAAACTATTGAAAATGTTCCTGATTTTCCTATCCCGGGAATTCAGTTCAAGGATATTTCACCCATTTTCCTGAATCCAAAGCTATATGAAGAAGTCATTGCAGACCTTGTCGCTTTCAGCAAAGGAAAAATAGATGCCGTATGCGGAATAGAAAGCAGAGGCTACCTGTTCGGAATTGCCATTGCAGTAGCACTGGAAGTTCCTTTTATCCTGATCAGAAAAGCAGGGAAGCTACCGCCACCCATTATTTCAGAAAATTATGACCTAGAATATGGAAGTGCTATCATCGAAACCCGTGAAGGGCAGATAAAGCCGGGACAAAGAATTCTTATCCATGACGATTTATTGGCTACAGGAGGAACTACAGAAGCTGCAGCAAAACTCGTGGAAAAACAAGGGGCAACTGTTTCCCAATTCAGTTTCCTTATTGGTCTGAAAGGTTTGAACGGGGATGAAAAACTGAAAAAGTTCAATGCCGAGATCTATCATATTTTAGAATTCTAAATGATAATCAGGAAAATATGAGTTCAATCAAAATTTCCGATGCACAAGAACTGAGGGCGCATTTTGAAGAACTCATTCATTTAACTGATGAAGAATTTGCGTCCATACTTTCTTACTTCACTGTAAAAAAATTAAAAAAACATCAGTTTCTTATACAGACCGGCGATCATGTACATCATTCCTACTGGGTAAAAAAAGGGTTACTGAAAGCAACCTTTATAGATGAGAAAGAAAAAGAGCATATCATTCAGTTTGCAATGGAAAACTGGTGGATCACCGATTATCAGGCTTACTTTACCCAAACACAGGCTATTGTAAATGTTGACTGCCTGGAAGACTCCGAATTATATTGCCTGTCCTACGAAAACCGGGAAAAGCTTTGTTCTGAACTGCAGAAAGTAGAATATTTTTTCAGGAAAAAAGCGAATAGCGGATTTGTTGCCTTACAAAAAAGGATGCTTTCCTTTCTGTCAAATAATATAAAAGAACGCTACGAAATTCTTCTTTCACAGTACCCGGATCTTTTTCAACGAGTATCAAAAACCATAATTGCTTCCTATCTGGGAGTTTCAAGAGAATCTTTAAGCCGTTTAAATTCCAGATTGTGAGATACATCACAAAATAATTGTGATTTTGCTCCTTTTACCTGCAATGCTATAAACTGATCTTTGTATTCAATTTTAATACAATTTAGTTTATACATGTTACCGATTACTCAACTTATTTATTTTTCATTGTCTGTTATAGTGCTGATCATTATTCCAGGCCCGACAATGCTGTATCTGATTTCCCGCTCCTTACTGCAAGGGCAAAAAGCAGGAATGATTTCTCTGCTTGGAATTGTTACAGGTGATCTTTTTTACATCCTGTTATCCTCATTCGGACTTTCAGCCGCACTTTTTACATTTCCTTTATTGTTTCATATACTAAAGCTATCCGGTGCCCTATACTTGATTTATCTTGCTTATCAGGCCGTACGAGTCCCTTCTTTTGACAGCACAAAATCACACAAAGGTTTGATAAAAGATAAGCCGCAAAAATTATTTGCCATAGGCTTGCTAACCACCATTTCAAACCCTAAAGTGGCATTGTTTTTTGTTTCTGTATTTTCACAGTTCCTGGATCCGAAATCCGGAGACATAGGACATCAGTTTTTACTTTTGGGCTCCATCTTTATTACAATCAGTCTTTTAATAAATTCTCTGATTATTTTCAGTGCCTCGAAATCAAAGATAAGGCTGAGTAAAAATCCAAAACTGATAAAGGTCCAGAACTGGGCCATTGCCGGTATTTTAATGGCATTAGCAATAAAAATGGCTTTTACAGGCATATAGTATTTTCAATTATTTACATAAATATCTTCTCCATGAAAAATATAATCCTTGTTTTTGTATTATTTATACATGCAGCAGTGGGCTGCCAGAAAAAAAAATTAATCCCATTTCACCAAAAGTTCATATGAGTCTTTTTGCAGAAAGCAAAAACCAATGGACAGGAATTGCCATTTCAAAGAACAATCGTGTTTTTGTGAGTTTTCCAAGATGGTCTGCAGACACTCCCGTTTCAGTGGCAGAAATCATTAACGGAAAAACCATCCCGTTTCCGGATGCAGCATGGAACCGATGGAATGAAAATGCAGGCAGCAAAAATCAGTTTATCTGTGTCCAAAGTGTTTACATTGACGAACTTAACCAGCTGTGGATTTTAGACACGGGATATGACTTAAAGACAGATGCAACCCAAGGAGCCTTTTTATATTGTTTTGATCTACGAAATAATAATCTAAAAGTAAAATACACATTATCTGTTGAGAAGATCAGCCCAAAAGCTTATTTAAATGATTTCAGGATTGATAATCAAAATCATTCCGTTTATTTTACCGATTCGCAGGTTGGCGGAATTGTGATTTTGGATATGATAACTGCTGATGTAAGGCGAGTACTTTCCAATCACCATTCCACACTTGCGGAAGTAAATAAAATAGTAATAGAAGGATATGAAAGAAAACATCCGGTACATTCTGACGGAATTGCGATAGATCCTGATAAAAAACATCTCTATTACTGCGCACTTATGGGCAAAAACATATACAGAATACCGATATCATCGCTACTGAATAAAAATCTCCCCGATAGTTCACTTCAGGCAACAGTAGAGAAGTATGCAGAAAGTACGGCCAATGATGGAATCATATTTGACAAAAAGGGAAATTTGTATCTAAGCAGTTTAGAGAAAAATGCCATCAGCAGAATTGATAAAAACAGAATTTTATCAGAAATCATCAGCGACCCGGAAATAAAATGGCCGGATTCTTTTGCCTTCGATAAGGCCGGAAATTTATATTTCACCATCTCACAGATCCATTTACCAAAAGAAAAAAGGACAAAATATAAAATCTTCAGATTGAAATTTTATAATAAAACAGAATAATTTTTCCGGGAATAACAATAATACTCACAAAGTATTTTGTAAATCATTCAGAAACAATTAAATTTGCATTTCAATTTTTAAAAATTTATGGCAAAATTGGGAAAGAATGCTCCAAATGAGCAAGAAGGTAAAGAAACGGTTGAGTTCTTCAAAGACCTTGACAGAGAAGCTTTAAACACTGAAAGATTCCTTGAGAAATACTCCAAGCAATTGGGTATTGTATTCGGGGTACTGGTTTTGGGTGTTTTAGGATTCTTTGCTTACAAACAGTTTGTAGTGGCTCCTAAGAATGTTGAAGCTGTAAAAAGTTTCCTCGCTGCTCAGAAAAAACAGACGGAAGGTAAAGATAAAGAAGCTTTAGGCGGAAAATCTGCAGCTAATCCAGGTTTTATAGGAACATATAACGAATATTCGAATACGAAGGTTGGTGAACTTTCTGCTTATAACGCAGGTTTATTAAAATTCAAAGAAGGAAAATTCCAGGAAGCTTACGATCTTTTAGATAAATTTTCATCTGACAACAAAACATTAATGGCATTGAAATTCGGTGCTATGGCAGATGCAAAATCAGGTCTTAACAAAAACGATGAAGCTCTTTCCTTATTAGACAAAGCGTCAACTGCTTCTGATGATCCTTATACCACTTACTATTTCACAAGAAAAGCAGGTATTGTAGCATTAGGATTAAAGAAAAATGCAGAAGCTAAAAAATATTTCTCTGCAATTGACGAGAAATACCAGGACTATGATAACGGAATGTCTGATTCTTATATTGAAATGACTAAATACTTTTAAAAAATGGCAACAGTTAATCTTTCCGATTACAAGCCACTTCATATAACAAATGCCGAAGAATTTTCTATCGGCATTGTTTTTTCTGAGTGGAATGATTTTGTAACTTACAATCTTCGTGATGCAGCCCTTGAAATTTTAGAAAAAGAAGGGGTAAAACCAGAAAACATTAAGCTTTTTCCGGTTCCGGGTGCTTTTGAGCTCAACTATGCAAGCATGCAGCTCTGCAAAGAAAGAAAATACGACGCAGTAATTGCTATCGGGTGTGTAATCCGCGGCGAAACCCCTCACTTTGATTTTGTTTGTTCAGCAGTGGCACAGGGAATTAAAGACTGCAATGTCTTAACGGACACTCCTACTATTTTCTGCGTTCTGACCGATGATAATAAAGAACAGTCCATTGCCAGAAGCGGTGGAGACCTGGGAAATAAAGGTGTAGAAGCAGCTGTAACCGCTTTGAGAATGATCGATTTTAAAAAGAATCTTTCTGATAAAAAAGGAAACATCGGTTTCGGGCATCCTTAATCTTTAATACATCTTAACAGTATACAGGACTATTTTAAATAGTCCTTTTTTATTGATATTCAGCCTACCATTACTTTTTATATTACCAATCATTCACTACATAATACGTTAAATCTTCATTAATAATTCAAAAAAATGATAAGAAATAGTATGTTTCCATTTTTTTTCATTAAAAGTTATATACAAAAACTATCTTTGCGGAAATTAATCTAACGTACATGTTTTCAAGTAAAATAAAACCATTCTTATATTTAGGGATCTTCTATCTTATCATTTCGCTTATTGTACGGATCGTGTTTTTATTTCATCCAATCACTACGGCCACTTTCGGATTTTTTGAGATCATAAAAGTCCTGTCAATCGGCCTGTTGAATGATATTTTTGTTTTTATTTTAGCCAGTACATTATTGGCCGTTTACTTTTTATTTCTATCCAATTCAAAATATAATAAGCCGTATGGATATATTATTTTTGGAGCTTTAGTACTGTTTTTTCTATACATTCTGCTCATTCCGAATAATATTTTCAACCAGTATGGAGGCTCTATATCAGAAGTCGCCTTAGCTTTTGTAGGACTCAAAACCATTTTATTTGGTTTGATGCTTTTTCTCCCTTCAAAAAGGATCAGGATCCGGAATGTTCTGTATTTCATCACACTGTTGCTGTATGTTCTTCTCATTATCTTTAACGCTGTAAGTGAATACTTTTTCTATAATGAGTTCGGGGTACGCTATAACTTCATTGCGGTAGATTATTTGATATACACCAATGAGGTCATTGGAAACATCATGGAAAGCTATCCGGTTGTTCCCCTGTTTTCTGCAATTCTTATTATTACTTTAGCCATTACATGGTTCATCTATAAAAAAACAAAAGATCAGCTGCTGGAACTGCCCGATTTTAAGCAAAAAATGGTATTGCTGGGAACTTTTATTGTTATGGTCAGCCTCAGTATTTTAGGAGTATCTTCTTTAATGCAGATCCGTTCAGACAATGTTTTTGCTGATGAGATCGAAAGCAATGGTCTTCCCAAATTCTACTGGGCCTTCACCCACAACGAGCTGGATTATTTTCAGTTTTATCCGCAAATCGCACAGAAAGAAGCTGAAAAGAACTTTTTGAGTCAATATTCCGAACCTTCATTACCAAGAAATGTAATTGCAGAACAGCCGGAGCTTAAAAAAAATGTAGTTCTCATCTCTATAGAAAGCTTATCCGCCGATTTTATGGAACATTATGGGGGTACTTTAAAGATTACTCCTTTCCTGGACAGCCTGGCAGACCGCTCGATCATGTTTACCAATCTTTATGCCACCGGAAACAGAACCGTAAGGGGACTTGAAGCTTTAACATTGTGCATTCCTCCCACTGCAGGGGAAAGTGTTATAAAAAGAGATGATAATAAAAATAAATTTACAACAGGAAGTGTATTCAAATCCAAAGGATATGATGTGAAATTCCTGTACGGAGGTTACAGCTATTTCGATAATATGCAGGACTTCTTTGCCGGAAACGGTTATGATATTGTTGACAGAAACAATTTTAAACCCGAAGAAACCACCTTTGCCAATGTCTGGGGCGTTGCCGATGAAGATATGGCTAAAAAAGCAATTCAGACCATGAATGCTGAGGCCAAATCCGGCAAACCTTTTTTCAATCATTGGATGACGGTTTCCAACCACAGGCCTTTTACGTATCCTGACGGAAGGATTGATATTCCAGGAACAGCAAAATCCCGTGACGGAGGGGTAAAATACACTGATTATTCACTTAGAATGTTCTTTGAAATGGCTAAAAAACAGGACTGGTACAAAAACACGGTCTTCGTGATCATTGCCGATCATTGCGCATCCAGTGCAGGGAAAACAGAACTTCCTATGGACAAATACAGAATTCCGGCGATGATTTTTTCAGAAGACTTTATCCAGCCTCAGAAGTTTGATAAGCTGATGTCTCAGATAGATATTATGCCTACCCTTTTCGGACTGCTGAATTTCAATTATAAATCCAAATTCCTTGGTCAGGATGTCTTCAAAAAAGAATTCCAGCCAAAAGCTTATATAGCCACTTATCAGGACCTCGGTTTGGTAAAAGATGGACATTTAACAATCATTTCACCGGTTAAAAAAGTAAAACAGTATTCTTTACAGCTTGAATCCAGCAGCCTTGCCCCTGAATTCAAACTCTATTATGATGAAAAGCTGATCAAGAAGCCTGAGCAGAAACTCGTTAATGATGCTATTTCCGCCTATCAGTCCACATCATTCTGGCTTAAAGAAAAGAAACTTAACCGATAAGGTGAGGAACAAAACGGCTCTGGTTATTGGTGATCAGGTGAACACTTTCCCTGATCCCGATACCGGCAGGCTCCTGCCCTATTACCCAGCTGCCAATCACCGGATAATTGCCATCAAAATTGGGAAGATCAAATAATTGCTGGTAAATAAAACCTTCTTTACCATATACACCATCATTTTCCTCAACAGGAATATTATTTTTATACAAAATTACATTGGCTCCCTCTCTGGAATAAACAGGCTTTTTAGCAAAATCTTTCAGATGTTTCGGTTCAAAATAAGATTCCAACAGGTAAGGATGATTGGGATACATCTCCCAAAGGATTGGAAGAAGAGCTTTGGATGAAAGTAAAATTTTCCATGCAGGCTCAATCCATTGCGATCTGAACCCGTTTTTTACAAGTTTTTCTCCAAAACCGTCTGCAAGAATCCATTCGTAAGGATAAAGCTTGAAAATATATTCCATGATCGACCGGTCAGCTGCAATGAATTCAGAAATATCCTCAGCCCAGCCAATATCCTGAACAGGAATAAATTCCGTATCGAATCCTGCCTGAGAAGCACAGTCACGCATGTATTCCACATTGGTAACATCTTCAATATTGGTAAGAGAAGCAAAATAAATATGATGCGGGTTCATGTAATTTTTAAGATGCTTCCAGTAATCTACTAGTTTCTCATGAATGGAATTAAACTGATCTTTATAAGGAAACAGCTCCTGAAGCCAGTACCATTGTATCACCGAACCTTCATATAGTGAAGTCGGCGTGTCAGCATTAAATTCCAGCAGCTTTAAATTTTTTCCGTCAAAACCAAAATCAAATCTTCCATAGATAGAAGGATGATCTTCTTCCCAGCTTGTAACGATATAATTCCGGAACCAGTCAGGAATATTAAACTTTTCCCAAAGATTTTTTTCAATGATATGATCCACCGCCTCCAGGCACATCTGCCAGAGTTCTGCAGTAGCCTTTTCTATTGTATTAATTTCTTCTGTGCTAAACTGGTAATAATGACTTTCATCCCAATAAAGGCCATCCAGGGAGTGATACCCGAAACCAAGATTCTCTAGTTTATGCTGCCAGTTTTTTCTGAACTGTGATTGAATTCTTTCCATATTTTATGATGATGCACTGAAACCGCTTCTTCCCAATTGCCCTCTTACTACATTTCCTTTGAAATTATTTCTTCCGATATTGGATTTGCTGCTTATCGCATCACTGTAATAACCGGCCTTCTGATAAGATCCATAGCTATAAGCACCATACGGTCTGAACGCATGATAAAGAAGGACTCCCGTCAAAAAACCATGACTCCTCGTGTAAGAAGCTGTAGTGTCGGACCTCATATAGACTTTCTTTTCGGCTTTCTCTTTAGGCTTCTCCTGGGAACAGGCAGCCAATACACCCGTTACGAAAAGTAATTTAATAGAACTTGACTTTTTCATTATTGAACCGTTATAAAAAATTCATAGTCTTTTTTCGTTTTGGCAATATGGTTATAGCCGTCACTGTCTTCTCCTCCTACAAGAGTGTCGCCCAAAGCAGGAATGGTATCTTTTTTAACGATCTCTTTAAAAAGCTTTTTATTTTTCCAGATCTTGTGTTTAGTAATAAGAACATCAGCAGTATCCAGGTGCTCAACAGAAAGTACTGTTTCAATAGAGCCAGTCTTATCTACACTGTTTACTTCATCTTCTTTTTCTTTTTTACATGCTGTAAGTGCCATGATCCCAACTGATAACAGGCAAAGTTTAATTTTTTTCACGTCGGCTGTAATTTTTCACAAAAGTAGTAATTTAGTAATGATATTATTTTAAATTTACAGGGCAAAAAAAATTTGTTATGAAATGGACAGACGATAGAAGCGACAACGTAGACGACCGACGAGGATCCGGCGGAGGTGGCGGAGGCGCTCTTGTAGGTGGTGGATTGGGAACCCTGATCATTGCCGCAATTATATTCTTTTTGGGCGGAGACCCTTCATCTTTACTTTCTTCCGGAGGAGGCAGTTCTACTCCCACCGAACAGAGAGAATTAAGTGCCAATGAGCTTCAAATCCGTGAATTTGTTAAGATGGTCACTGCCGAAAATGAGCAGACCTGGACTAAAATTTTTGCTGAAAACGGAATGCAATATCAACCTGCCGTAGTTGTCTTATTTGAAAGTACAACGCAATCCGGCTGCGGAACAGCCCAAGCTGCCATGGGACCTTTTTACTGTCCTGCGGATCAAAAGGTTTATATGGATATGAGCTTCTTTAAAGAGCTTCAACAGCAGTTTGGCGCACAGGTTACGGAATTTTCCATTGCTTATGTAATGGCTCACGAAATGGGTCACCATGTGCAAACCCTTTTAGGAACTACTCAGAAAGTAGATGCCTTAAGAAGAAGCGGAAGATATTCTGAAGCAGATTTAAACAGGGTTTCAGTAGCTACAGAGCTACAGGCAGATTTCTATGCGGGTGTTTGGGCTAAGCAGACAGACAGCAGGGAACATATCCTGGAACCGGGTGATATTCAGTCTGCCATAGAAGCAGCTGAAGCCGTAGGCGATGACAATATCCAGAAAAGATCTCAGGGTTACGTTAATCAGGAGAGCTTTACCCATGGATCATCTGCACAGCGTAAAGAATGGTTTATGAAAGGGTATAATACCGGAGACATCAAACAGGGAGATACTTTTAATCAACTTTTAAAATAAATCCTTCTTTATATAATTAAAAACCCCTGAAGAAATTCTCCAGGGGTTATTTTTTTATTGCAGTTCAATCGGGTTGCTGTTTTTCTTCGCTTCCTCTTTCACTCTCTCTTCCATTCTCTTCCTCATATCAACTGGATTCTGATTTCCACCTCTTCCTCCGCCAGCTCTCGGTGGCGCAGGAAAGCCTCCTCCACCGCCACTCTGCATGAATGACATCGGATCTGTTTTAAATTTTTCCTGCTGCTTCAGGTAATCCGATCTTTTTACTTTCAAAGTATTTCCAAACTGGTTCAAAGTTACGATTTCAGCAATTTTATAATTCTTCATTAAATCAAAAGAATAATCACCTTTATCATCCTCTGCTTTCACAATCAGCCCAGGAAGCCCTCCAAACTTATATGGCCCATCCTGATAAGGCAGATCTGTAGTAAACCAGGCCGTCCATGTTCTTCCGGCAAAATCTGTTGTTGCTTTCTGAACTTTATAATCTCCAATCTTAGTGGTTTCAGAAGAAATTTTCCAGTTCAAAGGACGGTCTTCCTCATAAACGTAGACGTCCCTGCCTATTCTGTCCTTAAAGTAGGTCTTTTGGCTGACCTTATCTTTTTCTACAGAATAATTGATATTGGTTCTTACCCCTTCCATCTGCTCCCTGCTCACGGAACCTCTGCCTCCTCCGCCCTGGAAAGCTTTCTGCAGGATAGAATCTCTCTTATATCTGTTTTCTGAATAAAAAAGAGACTTTTCTGCGGAAATATCTAAATATGCATTTTCAGTTTTAATATCGCTTTTATTTTCTGCATCCGGTTTCATGGTAACCTGATATACAAACCGGTTGTTCTGTGCAGAAATATGCTGCATAAACAGCGCTAAAGCAATGATGCCAATTTTTTTCATTATAGAATAAATTTATTGTTTGGATTTCAAAAGGTTAACAAAGTTAAGCCATCAATAATAAAAATCGATAAAATAAAATTCCGGATTTTTATTTCCTAATTATTGTACGTATTTTTGCATAATTAAATCATTCTAAATAAATACAATGATAAAAGTATCAGATCAAGCAAAAGCAAAAGCCATTCAGTTGATGACAGAGGATGGTTTCAACGCTGCTGAGGATTATATAAGAGTAGGGGTAAAAAGTGGAGGATGCTCTGGTTTAGAATATGTTTTGGGTTTCGACAATAAAAAAACAGATGCAGATCAGGTTTTTGAAGATAATGAAATCAAAATTGTTGTAGATAAAAAATCTATCCTCTATTTAGCAGGAACAACTCTTGAATACTCAGGAGGATTAAACGGAAAGGGGTTTGTTTTTAACAATCCTAATGCATCCAGAACGTGTGGTTGTGGAGAGAGTTTTTCTTTATAGAAAAGACATTAGACACTGGATATCAGACCTGTTTCTGAGATTTTAAGTCTAATATCTGAAATTAAAAAAACAATGAGTAAATATACTGAAGACGATTTAAGAGTCGATCTAGAAAATAAAAAATATGAATTCGGGTGGGAAACGAAGATCGATTATGAAGAGTTTCCAATCGGTTTAAACGAAGATATTGTCCGTGCGATCTCCGCGAAAAAAGAGGAGCCGGAATGGATGACAGAATGGCGTCTGGAGTCTTTCAGAATCTGGCTGAAAATGGCAGAACCTACCTGGGCAAACATCAAATATGAAAAACCTGATTTTCAGGCTATTAAATATTATGCCGCACCGAAAGCGAAACCAGAATTGGAGAGCTTAGATGAGGTAGATCCCGAATTGTTGGCCACTTTTGCAAAATTAGGAATCAATATCGAAGAACAAAAAAGACTTTCAGGAGTTGCAGTAGATATCGTAATGGATTCCGTTTCTGTGAAAACCACTTTCCAGGATACCTTAATGGAAAAAGGAATTATTTTCTGTTCTATTTCAGAAGCTATTAAAAACCATCCTGATCTAGTAAGAAAATACCTTGGAAAAGTAGTTCCAAGAGGAGATAATTTTTATTCAGCACTGAATTCCGCAGTATTTTCTGACGGAAGTTTCTGCTATATTCCAAAAGGTGTAAGATGCCCGATGGAGCTTTCAACTTATTTCCGTATCAACCAGGCAGGAACAGGCCAGTTCGAAAGAACGCTTGTGATTGCTGACGAAGGAAGTTATGTATCTTACCTTGAAGGCTGTACTGCCCCATCAAGAGACGAAAACCAGCTTCACGCAGCTGTTGTTGAATTGATTGCAATGGATAATGCCGAAATTAAATATTCTACTGTTCAAAACTGGTATCCGGGTAATGAAGAAGGAAAAGGTGGGGTGTTCAATTTTGTAACAAAAAGAGGACTTTGCGAGAAAAATGCAAAAATCTCCTGGACGCAGGTTGAAACAGGATCTGCCGTAACATGGAAATATCCGTCTTGTATCCTGAAAGGAGACAATTCTATTGGGGAGTTCTACTCTATTGCGGTGACCAACAATCACCAATATGCAGATACGGGAACAAAAATGATTCATATTGGGAAAAATACCAGATCTACGATCATTTCAAAAGGTATTTCTGCAGGAAAATCTCAGAATTCATACAGAGGACTGGTAAAAGTAATGCCTTCAGCAAAAGGAGCAAGAAACTTCTCCCAGTGTGATTCCCTGTTGATGGGTAATGAATGCGGTGCGCATACCTTCCCTTATATTGAAATCAAAGATCCTACTGCCCAGCTGGAACATGAAGCTACTACTTCAAAAATTGGAGAAGATCAGATCTTCTACTGCAACCAGAGGGGTATTGATACAGAAAGAGCTATTGCATTGATTGTAAATGGTTTCAGTAAAGAAGTATTGAATAAGCTTCCAATGGAATTTGCAATTGAGGCTCAGAAATTATTGGAGATTTCTCTTGAGGGTTCTGTTGGATAATTTGAGGATGGAAACTACAGAAAACCTAATTTTAAGAAAACCTGAAAATGATGATTTTGAAAGGTTTTTTGAAATTAACAGAGATCCACAGACCAATCTGTATAACCCAAGTGGACCAATGAACATTGAAAAAGCAGAAGGTACATTCAAAAGGATGCAGGAACATTGGGATCAATATAATTTTGGAGGCTGGACCATTATAGCAAAAGAAAACAAGAGTATTATTGGCTTTGGAGGCTTGAGCTATAAAATGTATGGAGAGGAAGAAAAACTAAATCTCGGATATCGCTTTGCTGTTGAAGCATGGGGAAAAGGATATGCAACAGAGTTCACAAAGAAAGCTATAGAATTTGGATTTACCAGTATCAGTAAAGAAGATATATTTGGAATTGTTCGTCCTGACAATATAGCTTCTGTTAAAGTTTTGGAAAAGGCAGGTATGATACGTATAGGAAAGCTTAATGATGTTCCCGGTCAGCCTGAAAGTTTAGTATATAGAATTCAAAAATAATTTGTTTAGCAAATAAAAATGTTAGAAATAAAAAACTTGCACGCCAAAATTGAAGATGGCGCAGAAATTTTAAAAGGTATTAATCTTGAAATAAAACCGGGAGAAGTTCATGCCATCATGGGACCTAACGGAGCTGGAAAATCTACTCTTTCTTCTGTGATTGCAGGAAAAGAGGAGTATGAGGTAACGGAAGGTGAAATTCTTTTTCAGGGAGAAAACATCGGCGAAGATGCTCCTGAAGACAGAGCGCATAAAGGGATCTTCCTTTCTTTCCAGTATCCAGTGGAAATTCCGGGAGTTTCTGTAACGAACTTCATTAAAGCTGCTTTAAACGAAACAAGAAAAGCAAACGGACTGGAGGAAATGCCGGCAAAAGAAATGCTTGCCCTTATCCGTGAAAAATCCGAGCAATTAGGTATAAAAAAAGATTTCCTTTCAAGATCACTGAACGAAGGTTTCTCCGGAGGTGAAAAGAAAAGAAATGAGATCTTCCAGATGATGATGCTTAATCCTAAACTGGCTATTCTTGATGAAACAGATTCAGGATTAGACATTGATGCATTAAGAATTGTTGCAGACGGTGTAAACACTTTTAAAAACGAAGGAAATGCAGTTCTTCTGATCACTCACTATCAGAGATTGCTTAACTATATCCAGCCTGACTTTGTTCACGTTCTTGCCAATGGAAAAATCATCAAAACCGGTGATAAATCTCTTGCTTTAGAACTTGAAGAAAAAGGGTACGATTGGCTTCTTAACTAAGAAGCAACTCTTTTCAGCGGGGATTTTATCAATCCTTTCTGAAGATGCGGAAAAACCGCAGTAAATAGTATTATTTCAAATATATAAAATAAGGTGTGATGGCCGAAATATCAGTAATGGCTTTATACGATCAGATTATTGACAATCACGGTGAATTTTTGGAGAGCCTTCGTCACAGATTTCTGGATGAAGATAGAAAAACTGCTCTTCAGAATTTCGAAAACTTAGGTTTTCCGACAAAAAAAGACGAAGAATATAAATATACCAGCATCAAAGAGATCACAGAGAAAAACTATAATTTTTTCCCTAAGGAAAGTCATAATATTACCAAAGAACAGCTGGATCAGCTGCATTTAGGTGAAGAGAATTTTGACTGGATCGTTTTTGTAAATGGTAAACTTCATAAAGAACTTTCAAAAGTTTCTATTGAGAATGTAGAATTTCTTTCATTTAACTATGCGTTGAATGATGAAAAACATAAGGAAGTATTTGATAGGTATTTCAATACCATTGCTTCTAAAGACACTGCTTTTACGAACTTAAATCTTGCCTATTGCAAATATGGTTTCTTCCTAAAAGTTCCGAAAAATGTAGTGATCGAAAAACCGATCCATATTTTCTACATCTCTCAAAATCAGGAAGAAAACACATTCTACAATACAAGAAACTTACTGATTGTAGAAGAAGGAGCAAAAGTTGAGGTTATAGAAAGTCACCATAATTTTGACAGTACGTATGTACTGACGAATTCTGTGACGGAAATCTTTACGTATCCCAATGCAAAAGCAGACTGGCATAAGCTTCAGAATGACAACAATACATCTTATCTGATCGACAGCACTTTTGCAAGACAGGAAAAAGATAGTTTAACTACTGTCAATACTTTCTCTTTCGGAGGAAAACTGGTAAGAAACAACCTGGATTTCATTCATAACGGAAGCAATATCAATTCGTTTATGAACGGGATTACGATTATTGGAAAAGATCAGCTGGTGGACCACCATACAGCAGTTCACCATAATTTCCCGAACTGTGAAAGCTACCAGAACTATAAAGGTATTTTCGACGGAAATGCGCACGGTGTTTTCAACGGAAAGGTTTTCGTAGATAAAATTGCCCAGAAAACCAATGCCTATCAGCAGAACAATAATGTATTGCTAAGTGAAGGAGCAACCATTGATACCAAACCTCAATTGGAGATCTTCGCAGATGATGTGAAATGTTCTCACGGCTGTACAGTAGGCCAGCTTAATGAAGATGCATTATTTTATTTAAGAGCAAGAGGAATTTCCAAGAAAGAAGCTCAGGCATTGCTTTTATATGCTTTTGCCAATGATGCCATGCAGAACATCGACATTGAACCGCTTAAAGAAAAAATCTCAAAACTTTTAGCTGAAAAGCTTCAGGTTGATATAGAATTTTAAGACTAATATAAATTGATACCAAAAAAGCACTTCGAACTGAAGTGCTTTTTTATTAGGTAAGATGGGAGTTTGAAGCTTGAAGACGGAGGTTATTCAAGTCGAACCTAAGCTTTTGTTCTTTTCAAGAGATAATTCCTTTATTATATTGTCAGAAACTATAAGCCTACTAGTAACTTCCGGCTTCCCTCTTCTGTCTTCCTACCGTCTTATTTATTTCAGCCAGGACTGATTATCTTTCTTATCGGAACGTTTCTTTCCATTATCGATATTATACGCAAATCCTACTCCTAAAGTCTGCTTAAGCTGCGTTTTTTGGATTTGGTTGTGGTCGTATAACAGATCCAGCGTAATATTCGTCGAAATAAACTTGTTGATCTTCATATTAAGGATTCCGCTGTACCCAAGGACCAGATGATCAGGATGGTCAAGATAGTTTGAAAATACTGACGCTGTATTGGTCAGGTTAATATTCTCCATGATCTTGATCTTATAGATAGCCGTACCCAGGAAACCGAACTGGAACAGAGAAGAATCTCCGTCATTCTTAAGTCCATAAGTTCCTGCAGTCTGGAGATCTTCGTCCAATACAAATGTCCACCTGGCATTGGCAGGGCGAAGTGTCATGGTAAAATTGTCATTGGGGCGATAGGTAACACCGGCACCAATATTGAGATATCCCGGAGCCATAAAATTGGAGATCTTTTTGGCATCAGGATTATTTCCGTCCTCATAACCTCCGGCAAATTGCGTCTGAAGGCCTATACCTCCTGAAAGATACCAGTTCTTGGCAAACTCACGTCCGTAATTGGTTGACAGATTAATCACATCCTGTGTTTTTCTGGTTCCGATGCCTTTTGTGTTATTCTGCCCGTATCCCAGGATGATGATATTTTCCCAGAGATCCTTCCCTTTTTCATAAGTAAGGTTATAATTAACTCCGGCAAGCCATCCGACATTGTTGGCTCCTCCACCAACCCAGTTTGAGAATGCGGCCTGATTGAGCATTAATGTATTTTGTCCCTGGACAGACCACGCTTTTACGGTATCTGTTTTAGCAGCATCAGTTTTGACTTCCTGAGCCATTGTGGTGATTCCGGCAGAAATGGAAACGGCCAATAAAAGTTTTTTCATAGATAAGGATTTTCGTTACAAAAATATACATATAATTTTTGTTAAAAAACTAATCACTCCTATTTGAAATATTAAATTAGTATTTATTGCATTAGAAAACAGCAAAATACATCTTGGAAATAGACGTGAAAAGCAAAAATGAACTTATCTCTACTTAAAATTATATTTTTCTGCAAAAAAAAGCGCCTCATATTGAAGCGCTTTCCTATTGAATGAATTTAATAATCTATTTTTTTATCCACCACTGACTGTCTTTACGGTCAGAGCGTTTTACACCATTATTCAAAGTATAGGCAAATCCAATCCCAAGCGTTTGCTTCAGCTGCGTTTTCTGGATCTGGTTATGATCGTACAGCAGATCCAATGTGACATTAGATGATATGAATTTATTGACTTTGAAGTTTACAACAGCTCCATAAGCAAGAACCAGCCGTTCCGGATGGTCCAGATAATTGGAGAATACAGAAGCAGTATTGGTTATATTAATATTCTCCATCAGTTTTACTTTGTATAAAGCTGTTCCCAGAAAACCGAACTGCAAAAGTGAAGTATCTCCGTCATTTTTCAAACCATAACTTCCTGCGAACTGCAAATCTTTATCCAGAACGAAAGTCCATCTGGCGTTGATAGGACGCATGGTTACCGTAAGATTGTCATTAGGCCTGTATGTAATACCCATACCGAGGTTCAGATAACCGGGAGCCATAAAATTGGATATTTTTTTAGCCGCCGGGTTATTCCCGTCTTCATATCCTTTATAAAATTGTGACTGTAATCCCGCCCCTGCAGAAAAATACCAGCTATTCGAAAATTTCCGCCCATAATTGGTGGAAACATTCATTACATCCTGTGTTTTCCTTACGCCAAGCCCCTTCGTATCATTCTGTCCATAATCCAGGGCAATAATATTTTCCCAGAGGTCATTATCTTTTTCATAAGTTATATTGTAATTTACTCCGGCCAGCCATCCCACATTGTTGGCTCCTCCACCAACCCAGTTTGAAAAAGCAGCCTGATTGATCATCAGAGTATTTTTCCCTAGTACCGACCAGTATTTTACCGTATCTACGACTACTGAATCTTTTTTCAATTCTTCTTGTGCACTTGCATAAATCCCCATAGAAAAGGAAAGAATCAATAAAAACTTCTTCATTATTTTACATGATTTTCATTACAAAAATATTAATATAATTTTTAAACGTGAATATTGGCCTATAAAAAGCCTTAAACAGATTAAAATCTCTTCAACATCCAAAAACAGGCCAGTTTAATACATTCAATGTCAAAATATTAGGTTTAGAATATTAAAATACAAACCTTTTGTCTTAAAATAAACACTACTCGTTGAAATACATCGACAAAATTTCCGAAATTTATCATTGGCTTTTGATTTGACGTACCATCGACATGTTTAAAAATATAATTTCCAAAAGAGCTGTTATAACCCCCTTGCTGATGCTTTCGGCCATGTGGTTCGGCTACTTTCTGCAGATGCAGGGCTTTTTTCAAAGCTGCTTTGGAGCTATAATACCTCTATTACCGGAAGGCTTACTGGGAATCGTTACGTCCCCCCTTCTGCATGGAAATATTGATCATATCATAAGCAATTCTATCCCGGTAGCTGTTCTTCTGTTTCTTTTATACCAGTTCTACCCTTTAGTCGCCAACAAGGTCTTTATTATCGGCTGGCTGGCTACAGGATTGCTGGTATGGCTGCTTCCACCGATAGATATCCTCACCGGCGATTATATGTATACCTGTACCATTGGAGCCAGCGGTGTGGTATATGTCCTTGCCTTCTTCCTCTTCTTCAGCGGAGTTTTCAAATGGAATATGAAACTTCTTACTATCTCGCTGCTTGTAGTTCTGTATTATGGCAGTTTAATCTGGGGTATGTTTCCGGAGGAATTATTCTACAATCTTCAGGAACCGAGTAAAATATCTTGGCAGGCCCACCTTTCAGGAGCTGTTGTGGGGAGTATTATCGCTTTTGCCTTTAAAAATGTGGGCGACAAGAAAAAGAAATATATCTGGGAATTCCCAAACTATTACAGCGAAAAAGACGATAAACTATGGCAGGAGTACAAAGAAAATCATCCGGAGGACTTTATGGAACTGCCTTATAAAAAAAGAGATGATATCTGGGATCATCTGGATGAATTAAGAAAAAAATAAAATGGAACTGGAACCTCGGAGAAGGGAGGTTGGAAGTTACTATTAGACTTAGTATTTCTGAAAGTTATTGAAAGTTCTGGTGAGCCCTATTAAAAAAGTAATAAAAACTGGCCTATGGCTATTCATTAGGTAATCAATAACTTCCCTCTTCAAACTTCAGGCTTCCTGACAATATTCAACTCGGGTTATTTTATTACATTTGAAAAAAAACACACATGATCACTGAAGAGCACCTGTATGCAATCGCCCTACGCGAATGCAGCCTGATAGGAGACATTAATTTTCAAAAACTTATCCGGACCTTTGGAAGTGCTGAAGAAGCCTGGAAGAAGGCAAAAAGAGAATTCAGCAAAACAGATGGCGTAGGAAAAAAGACTGTAGCCGATATCGGAAATGAAGAATATCTGAAATTTGCAGAAAACGAGATTAAATTCTGCGAAAAGAACAATATCCAAATCAGGCTGCGACATCTTAAAGAGCTTCCTGATCTGCTTAATGAATGCGATGATGCTCCTGCAATTCTCTATCAAAAAGGAAATTTTGACGATTCCTTACAGAAAATCAGCATTGTAGGAACACGGAATATGACTTCTTACGGCAAGGAGTTCATCGGAGATTTCTTCGAAGCATCAAAGTCCTCTAAATACATATCCGTAAGTGGATTAGCTCTTGGTGTTGATAAAGAGGTTCATGAGCAGTCTATTCAGGTTAAAATCCCTACCATGGCCGTTCTTGCTCATGGCTTTCATACGCTGTACCCTCCAAAAAACAGGAAACTGTCTGAAAAAATCCTGCAGGAAGGTGGTACTTTAGTAACAGAATTTAATTCTTCACGAAAACCGGACCGGGAAAATTTCATTCAAAGAAACAGAATCATAGCCGGAATTTCTCCTTCAACAATAGTAGTAGAAACTGGATTTGGTGGCGGGTCAATAAGTACTGCATCTTTTGCCAACGACTATAATCGTGAAGTTTTCGCCCTTCCCGGAAAGATTACGGATCTATACAGCCAAGGGTGTAACCAGCTGATTTTCCAGAATAAAGCTGCATCCATTTCCACCGTTAAGAGTCTCATAGATTCAGTTGGACTTAATCATTCAAAAGAGAAAGTCGCAGAACTGTTTCCCTATAGTGAAACAGATATACAACTTACTGACAGTCAGGAAAGCATATATCAGTCAATAAAAGCCCACCCTCAGGTATCTCTGGACGATCTTGCGCAGATGATTTCGGTCCCGTCTTATAAAATTCTTCCTATAATTTTAGAATTGGAGCTTTTGGGGAAAGTAAAATCATTTTCCGGGAGGCAATTCCTAGCAATTTGAGAATTAACGATTTCTTAATATTGCATTATT
This sequence comes from Chryseobacterium sp. CCNWLW53, assembly GCF_037083525.1. Taxonomy (NCBI): domain Bacteria; kingdom Pseudomonadati; phylum Bacteroidota; class Flavobacteriia; order Flavobacteriales; family Weeksellaceae; genus Chryseobacterium; species Chryseobacterium sp. CCNWLW53. Next base: position 567,478 of record NZ_JBAOJR010000001.1, read on the forward strand.
TGAGACGTAACTTTTAATTTTTAATAAAATTTGATCACAAATTATCAATTTAATAATATTTCGAAACATTATTATTTAATTTTTAACAATGTTGAAATACAGTATTGTGAATCTTGAAAAAAAAATTAAATTTGTTGACAATAATATTCAACCCTAATATATGGAACAATATAATATTGACCAGAAAATCCAGGAGTTTATTGCCAAGATTGAAGCAAAAAATCCTAATGAGCCAGAGTTTTTACAAGCCGTAAAGGAAGTAGCTGTGACTGTAATTCCGTTTATTATGACCAAGAAGGAATATACAGGAATGAAGCTGCTGGAGAGAATGGCTGAAGCTGAAAGAATCATTATCTTCAGAGTTCCATGGGTTGATGACAAAGGAGAGATCCAGGTAAACAGAGGTTTCAGAATCCAGATGAACTCTGCAATCGGACCATACAAAGGGGGAATCCGTTTCCATCCTACTGTAAACCTTTCAGTTCTTAAATTTTTAGCTTTCGAGCAGGTATTTAAAAACTCACTGACGACTCTTCCAATGGGAGGAGGTAAAGGAGGTTCAGATTTCGATCCGCAAGGAAAATCTGATATGGAAGTAATGCGTTTCTGCCAGGCTTTCATGACTGAGCTATGCAAGCATATCGGTCCTGAAACAGATGTACCTGCAGGAGATATTGGTGTAGGAGCAAGAGAAATTGGATATCTTTTTGGGCAATACAAAAAAATAAGAAACGAATTTACAGGAGTCCTTACAGGAAAAGGTCTTGCTTACGGAGGTTCACTTATCCGTCCTGAAGCTACGGGATACGGTGTGGTGTACTTCGCGGAGCAGATGCTTAAAACAATCAACGAGACTTTCAAGGATAAAACGGTAAGTGTATCAGGTTTCGGAAACGTAGCCTGGGGAGTAATCAAAAAGGCAACTGAGCTTGGTGCTAAAGTGGTAACAATTTCTGGCCCGGACGGTTATATCTATGATAAAGACGGTATCAGCGGAGAAAAAATCGATTATTTGTTAGAACTTAGATCTTCCGGTAACAACAGAGCTGAAGACTATGCTAAGAAATATCCTTCTGCTGAATTCCACGCAGGAAAACGTCCTTGGGAAGTGAAATGTGATGTAGCATTTCCTTCTGCAACCCAAAACGAACTGGATCTTGAAGATGCTAAAGTTTTGGTAGAAAACGGATGCCTTTGCGTTACTGAAGCCGCAAACATGCCTTCTACTTTAGACGCCATCAACTATTTCTTGGATAATAAAATATTGTTCTCGCCTGGTAAGGCTTCCAATGCCGGAGGTGTTGCTACTTCAGGTCTTGAGATGACACAGAACTCTATCCGTCTTAACTGGACATCTGAAGAGGTTGATGCAAGACTGAAGGAAATTATGATCGGAATCCACAAAGCTTGCAGAGACTACGGAAAAGATGAAGATGGCTACGTAAACTACGTGAAAGGGGCAAATATTGCCGGCTTCGTGAAAGTTGCGGAAGCAATGCTGGCTCAGGGAGTGGTATAAAAATAAATAAAGGTTGGGAAAATTCCCAGCCTTTTTTGATATAGCCTGTTCCCGGGATAATGGGAAAAAAGTAAAAAGTGAAAGGAGAAAGCGCAGTACATGTTACAGCGCTTTTTTTATTGTATCAGATGTAAAAAATTAAAACATTAATGCATATCTTCATTTCAGGTATTCATCAATTTCTATATTCCTGTTTTCATTGTTGCCATCCTCGATAGCTTTCAGAATCATTTTAATTTGAGCTTTACCAATTACATGCTTATTAAAAAACACATACTCGATAGCTTTTGTATTTCTGATATCTTCCAATGGATTTTTAGAAAGGAGCACCAAATCTGAATAGTAGCCTGCTTTTATCTTCCCGGTCTTGCTTTTCATCCATTCACCAGGCTCCACCGTAGCAGAATAGATGGCCTGTGAATTGGTCATTCCGGATTGAGATAAAGACTCTAATTCATCGTGAAGAGCAAACCCGGGAACAACCGTGGCAACATTAGCATCAGTTCCGGCCATAACAGGGATATGATGATCTACCAATGCTTTGGTCATGATGTGAATCGCTTCCACATAGGTCTTCCAAAACGTCAGTGATAATTTTTTTGCTTCAGGTGTATCTTTTCCATCATATTCATAGCCATTTTTACCGGGTAACCAGCCCATTTTGTACAATGGCGTTCCTTCAATAATTTTGGGATTAGCATATTTTAATTCTATTACTTTAAGCTTAGATTTTAAATCAAACCGCTGGGCTAAAAAGCTTTTGCACAACCAAACGGTTGAAGTAACACTTACCTTATTTTCTTTTAGTTTTTTGGCGATCTGATGTGACCGTATTTTTAAAAAACGGAGATATTCTTCGGGATTTTTAGAAATTGATTTTCCGAATTCATCAATTGTTTTAACGGTTATCTCTTCAATATGAGCGACTTCCTTCTGTCCTGAGTGAGAAAAGGTTTCTAAATCAACCAACGGTATGTGCCCAATAACCGGTATCTTATTTTCTTTAGCTATCTCTATTGTTGTTTTAAACATTTCCGGATTCACAAAGCCGTACATTTTGATGGCATCATAGCCCTGCTCCTTTATTTTCTTTATGGCTTTTTCCGCATCTTTTTTATTGGAATAATTGACGGACTGTCTTGTCCAGCTATAATAATAACCCGCCAGACCCACCTCACTAAATATAGGTGGTGAAGCAACAAACATCCTCGGCCCCAAACCGTTTTTCCGTATTGATTTCCGCCATTCTAAAATCTTCGGATTCCCGGCCATTTCCCTGATGTAGGTAACCCCATTCGTCAGATACAAAAACAAATCATTTTTACTTTCTTTTACATGAACATGGCTGTCTACAAGACCCGGAATAAGATACTTTCCTGTACCGTCAATGAGGGTAGCTTCCTTATTCACGGGTTGATTGGCGTCAAGCTGAAGAATGAGTCCATCTTTCATAAGGACATTCTGGTTTTTAATAAAATGAGTACAATCTTCTGAAAGGACATTGACATTTCTAATTTGTACTAATGGTGATGGCTTAATAAATGAAGAAAAGTTAATAACCCGGGTAGATTTACCCAGGACTTTATTGAGTTCATGATCTGCCCATAAAAAAATACAGCCCATCATGCACAATCCTATTGCAGATGACCATACAATTCTCCTGATCCAAAGCTTTTTCATACAATATTTATTCTTAATCTGGAAGGCAAAATAAAAACAAAAACACCGTTCAACAAGGTGATATGAAGGATTAGGGATGAAATACGCGGTTTTAGGTACGGAAATTATAAGGACAATAAATGTTCTCTGTAATTTTTAGAGACAGGAAGTTCAATTTGAGTAAGCGAAATGGTATCCGCATTTTTCCAGGCCTTAAAATGAGAAGGATTGATGAGGTGTGAACGATGAATCTGAATCAAAAAATCAAAATCATTCTGAATCTTTTTAAGCGTGCTGCGAATGAGTTTTACCTTTACTTCATTTCCTTCTACAAAGAAAATCTCAACATAATTCTGAGCATTGGAAACACAAATCAGCTCATCCTTTTTAATTTTTAAAATATCCAGCTTATTGTCTCCCCTAATGATGATGGTGTCATCCTGTGCAGGAATTAATGAAACTACATATATTCTTGCCAAAACTATGATGGGCGTTGAAATCAAAGCTGATTTAAGAATGATGGTCTCTAAAAATTTGATAAACCCATATCCTCCATTCAAAATAGGGCTCTTATAAAAACAATATGTGCCTATCCAAAAAAGAAATTGAAAAAAAACAATGCTTATTAATTCAAACCCAATGTTCCATTTTGCCAGTTTCCCGTAAACCTTTTTCTGCAGCAAAGCAATAATCCCATAACACAGAAATGCAATGATGCTAAATCCAATACTAATAATAATCCATACCTTAAAACTAATGGTTCCGTCGTCAAACGGTCTGATAAAAAAAGCAAAAATGAAAAGCCACATACTCAGGAAAGCTCCTATCAGTAAGTGATGCTTAAGGGAAGGGTTTAATCTTTTCATTGAATAAATCAGCTTGGCCCGAATGATCCGGATCTATAATTACATCTGAAATATACGTAAATAATATACGGGTTGATTACTTCAATTAATGGATAACAAAAAAATCCTGAGACATTTGTCCCAGGATTCCCTTTCTACTTTGCTCAATATTACTACTTAGATGACTTTGCTTTTTTCTTAGCTTTTCTTTCTGCTTTAGTTGTTTCTGAAGGTTTCGTAGCATCTGTTGCTGTTTCTGCACTTACTGTTGCCGTAGCATCAGCTGTGGCAGCCGGAGTTGCTGCTGCATCTACCGTAGCCGTTGCTGTGGTATTTTGTGGTTGAGCACTGGCATCAGTAGTAGTACTTGTCTGGGTGTTCTGCTGTTGAGTCTGAGTGGTCTGGTTATTAGACGTATCGGCTGGTTTTTGTGGTTGTGTCTGTGTTTGTGCCGATACTGCGATTACACCGACTAAAGTAAACGCTGCAGTTAAAACTAATTTTTTCATAATGTAATATTTTAAATGATTGTTTAACTTAAACGACACTCTTTTTATTAAATTATGTGTAAAGTTCTTATTTAACGTACTTTATCATTATTTAAGATATTTTACAACAGAAGGTTTACTTTGCAATATTCTTCATCATTTTTTCCACAAACTCAAATGCAGCCGGACATATGACGGTGTTTTTCAGCATTAAATTATTGATCTGGTAGATCTTTTTACGGTCTGTGTGCGGATATTCCCGGCAGGCTTTGGGCCTTACTTCATAGATGGAGCAGGTATTGTCATTATTAAGGAAAAAGCAGGGAAGATTCTGGAGTACCTTATCATTATCTTCATCCACCCTTAAAAACTTAGCTTCAAAATCAGCCTGCTTCATTCGCAGATGTTTTGAAATACGCTCTATGTCTTTTTCCGTATATAAAGGTCCGGTTGTTTTACAGCAATTAGCGCACTGAAGGCAATTCACTTCATCAAAGACTTCATCATGGGTTTCCTGAACAATATAATCAAGATTTTTGGGCGGTTTCTTTTTCAGTCCGTCCAGAAATTTTTTATGCTCTTTCTGCTTTTGTAAAGCCTGTTTTTTATAGAAGTCTAAATTCATTTATTCTTTATCTCCTGCTATAGGCGGAAGATCTGCTTTTTGATGGTCATTAATTTTATCAAGGTCCAATATTGTTGTAAAATCATTATTGTCCGGATAATACATCAGGGTAAATCTTGCTCCGTAAACAATTTCTGCCGACACATAGGAAGATCTCTGGACCACTGTATTGGAAAAGACTTCATCAAATGCGCGGACCTGAACAATGATCTCAATATCCGTGTTCTTAAAATCTTCTTCAGAAAACCCGTAAAACGGCGAATCTTCCTTGATCTCATGCACAACGGTCCAGTTCAGCGCCAAAGTATTGATCTTGCTCAGATGGGTCTTTAAAGAATAAAAATTACTTTTCGGAGTTCCCTCTTCGATCACTTCAATAGCCGCTGAAACAATAACATCAGCATCCGTCAGAGCATTATTTTTATAAGGAGCCAGCCTGAACATTAAAGCCCTTGATTCTTTAAACGGAGCAATAACGGCTATATCTGAAAACCGGAGGTAGGCTCTCGGCCTTGAAAATCTTCCGTAAAAAAGCCCGGTTGCAATAGCAAAGGTAAGCAATCCCAGAAAGGCTTCAAAAGTAGCCACCAAGCTTGCCATAAAGCCTACTGGAGCAATCCTCCCATACCCTACTGTAGTAAAGGTCTGCGAGCTGAAGAAAAATACATCAATGAACTCGTTCAGTGGATCGCTTTTATCAATTCCGGTAAGATGCTCTACCCCAATAAGATAATAAATCATTGCGAATACAAGATTAATCAGGACATAAGCAATCACCAGATAGGATAAGAAACGGAAAGTAGATAGGTTCAGCATGGTATGATACCAGCTAAGCCTATTGAATACATTCACGCCTCTCCGTTTTACATTCGGAAGCCCGTCCTTATTGATGAATCTGCCGGAAGCATTGCTACCAAAGCCACTGTTTTCAGTATTTTTCTGACGGATTTTCTGTCTGAAGCCTCTAGCCATATATTATTTTATTTGTTGAGGTAACTGCAAATGAGCAAATTCACTTTTACCCATTCTCCCCTTTTACCATGCAAAGATAAAATATTGTTTTCATGAAATTTATCAAGCTGCTGATTGATTTTTTAATTTGATTTTGCAGTACATTTGAACTATGAAAAAACTGGAATCAAGAGAGGATATTGAGCATCTTGTCAATTCATTTTATGCCAAAGTCGTTAAAGATGAAACGATTGGTTTTTTCTTTAATGATATAGCCAAAGTAGACTGGGACAAACACCTTCCGAAAATGTATTCATTTTGGGAGTCTATTCTTTTTGGACAGATGAGCTATAAAGGAAATCCTATGGCTGTTCATTTTCCAATCAATGAAATTCAGTCTATGGAGCAGAGACACTTTGATCAGTGGTTGAAGCTTTGGAAAGAGACCATTGAGGAGAATTTTGCCGGGGAAAATGCAGATATGGCCATTTACAAATCTGAAAATATTGCCAGGCTGATGGCTTATAAAATGGAACTCGCCAGGAGACTGTGACACGGTCGAGAGTCAGAGCGTTGGGTGGTGAAAATTGATTATGGCACGATAACCGTAAAAATATAGGCTGCGAGATTCACCAATAAAACAGTTCCGTACAAAATATTCGTTTTTCCACGGCTTAAGGAAAGCATTACAATAAATACGGATAAGGACAGCAGGATAATATCCTTTTTATCGAGCCCCAATACCAACGGGATGTCATAGACGATACAAACGGTAGATACAGCCGGAATTGTTAAGCCAATACTTGCCAAAGCAGATCCTAATGCCAAATTTAAGCTGGACTGTATTTGGTTGCTTCTTGCCGCACGTATGGCAGCCACTCCCTCAGGAAGAAGTACAACCCCTGCAATAATTACCCCTACCAAAGATTTCGGAGCGCCGATACTTTGTACCATTCCTTCGATGGTTCCGGAAAGCCCTTTGGCCATCAACACAACAATTACCAGACAAACTACCAAAAAAACAAAGCTTATAAGCGTCTTTTTCAACGACGGAATATAATGTTCTTCCGGATGCTCATCAGGAACAATAAAATAGCTTCTGTGGCGCACGGTCTGTACCATCAGGAAAATTCCGTAGATCACGAGACAGGCAATGGAAATAAAAATAAGTTGTGCTTCGTTGTAGAAAGGTCCGTTGACACTTGAGGTAAAGTTGGGAAGGACAAGGGTAAGAACAAGAATTGAAACAATACTTACCAGATAGGTCGTAGCTGAAGTTCTTGCAAAAAACTGTTCATGATATTTTACGCCGCCTATAAGGATACAAATTCCCAGAATTCCGTTAAGAATAATCATTACGGCAGCAAAAACGGTATCTCTGGCCAGCGTGATCGCCTGATCTCCGCCGGCGACCATCAGCGAGATGATGAGCGCAACTTCAATAATGGTGATACAGAGTGCCAGAATAATTGTTCCAAAAGGCTCCCCTACTTTGTGAGCCACCACTTCTGCGTGATGTACTGCGGATAAGACACTTCCGGTAAGCAGGATTCCTGCAAGAACATCATATAAAATTCCGGTTCCCATCAGTCCGGAAAAGTAATACCCTACAGCAAGGACAGGGAAAATATACGTATAATGTAAAAATTCTTTCAATCTCATAAAGTGTCTACAAAATACAAAAAATCTATGAAATTTGAAATATCAAAAGAAAATATTAATCATATTTTAATCTAATACGTAAGAAGTCTGAAGTTGGAAGCGCGAAGTTATTGAGGTCAAAAAGGATGACCACTACTCTCCTTAACTTCCAGCCTCCTCTTCCACCTTCCTTCCTCTTAGTGCATCCACAGGTTAAAATCCAGAAAATCTGTCAGCATATGAAACAAAAGACCAATGGCTACAATTCTGATATTACCTTTAAAAAAGAGCAGCAAAAAATACACCGCAATAGCATAATAGGAATGTAAAATATGAAAACCTATACTATTTCTTGACGGATCAAAAACAGGATTGGCAAAAATATGGTCCAGATCTACGAGCATGGTAGCCAACATAATAAGATAAGCTTTCTTCCAGTTTTTGCGGAAAAAGATAAGGGCTATAAAAACCGGAAAAACCAAATGTAAAAAGTAGTGTGTGAATGTTTTAAGTAATACAGTGTCAGATAAAGTCATTAATAATCAGTCGGTTTTTTAGGATTATAGATTCCTACCATCTTAAAATTAATGGTAGCTCTGCCTTCTTCGCTTTGATTTTCAACCAATAGTCGTTTGCTTTATTCCCGTAAAAAATATAGTCTATATCAGAAAGTATTTTTTTCTCTGCTGGTGAGAAAATACTTAATGAAGAGATCAGCATCGGGCTGTTTCTGACGAAGATATAATTTTCTTTGAGCTTTGGGGATAACACGATCGGTTTTCTGGTAGATTTTATGATAAAATTCCCTTCATTTTTCTCTATCTGATTAGGCTGAAAAGGGATCGCAGTGAATTGATCCTGGGCATTGAGCCATTTTTGATGCTGAAAATATGCCCATGTCCTTTCAGGAGAAGAACTTTGAAGATTGATCACATAATTAGGCTGAATAATTTTCTGAAAGGTCTTTTTCTCTATTTCATTAAAATTATCGTCGTAGCCGTAGCTGATGATGGTATCATTCACCTGCTCGAGATCAGCAGTTGCTTTAAAATAACTGATTTGGGCAGAATCCGCGATCGTTTTATCAAAAAGACGAGCGTAATTCTTCACATTACGGCCATCCAGCTCTATCTCTAAAAAATGATTTTTCTTCTGAAGATCTTCCACAATGGAAGCTAAAGATCCAGTTTCCGATGTGTTTTTTATTTCAATTTCATCGGATTTTAATTCAATGGAAAAATTCTGAATTGTTTTTCCTGAAATGAAAGAAACACTTCCTAAAGCATTATTGATCAACTCATCTGCATTCAACATCCTTTTTTCGGAGGAATGAAGCTGCTGGCTAATATTTTCAAAACCTGAAGCGGAACTTCCTATGAATCCGTTTTCGCCTTCTATTCTGACAAAAATCTGATCTTTTTGAAAGATGTTTTTTCCTTTGCTGATAAACTGATGATTCTTTAAATAAGTCAAGAATTTTTGTGGGTCTTTTAATTCAACCACACTATACCATTCTGAGAATCTGGTGCCTTTGAGGTGGAAAATCTGCAAAAAATCCGGGGTTTTGACTCCTGAATCCTTTAATGAAATTGTTTTTTTATCTTTCTTTTTACTCTCTGTCCATTTTGAGGGATGGGCAATGAAGCTTGAAATATATTGTCCTGTTAATCTTTTTACATCGATCAAAACAACGACATCTGCATTTTCAGGAACAAATTTTAATGTTTTGTTTTTATAGAAAAATACAAAATAGAGCGCAGCAGCGAGTAAAAGGGTTAACGGGACAATAATTTTTTTCTTCTTCATTTATAATATTTGAGGCTTTTTTTCTTCTTCATTCATTTTAAAGATCTCATCGAACAGGTCAAAGAAGTACATTAAGCTGTTTTCTGAAGAATTTTTAATATTGTAGTCTATTTCCGTTTCTACGCTTTCTCCTTTCACCTCTGTTTTATAATACATTTCACCCACATTTTTTCTGAAAAGATCCAATGATTTTCTTTCCGAAGGAGTTTTAAATTCTTTTTCCAAACCAATTAAAAGTTTCTGAACATCCAATCTTCCGGATAAAGGATATTTGGAAGAATCTTTTGCCCATTGCTTTGAGGTATCGGACTGGCCTTGAGGGGTAAGATTTTCTGTAGAGCTCGTAAGATAAACGATACCCTCTTTTACAACGAAGTACAGCTGATCCATATATCCGTCGCCTTTCTCATCCTTAAAAGAGTATATATTTCCGGTTTTTGAGAATTTCTTAGACAAATGCTTATTGGTGGACAATACGTTAAAAACACGGTTCCAATAGCCTTCGTTTTCTGTTGCAAAAGCAAAGGTAAAATTGGGAACAGCCACTTCTTTGGTTTTCTTTACTTCTTTTTCATTGTAATCATCATCATATTCGTAATCGGTATAGTCTACTTTTTTGGACTTTAATTCATTCAGAACAAAGATTCCGTTTCCTGGGGCTATTTTAGTGATGGCTTCTTCATCCAGAACAATTTTCATGGTTTCCATCATCAGCTCCATTTCTTTTTTATATTCGCCGTCTCCCGTGTCCTGAAGAAGGTCATACATCATATCAAAAGACTTGGCTCCGTTGACGTTAATCACATAGTAACCAATGCTTTTTTCGTTGATCAGTGCTGCCAGCTTTTTGTTTTTCTTTCCTTTATAAACAGAGGAAATGGTTTTCTGTATTTCCGGATTTTTATGCTGATAATTATTGACAAGCTTTACTTTATCTTTGTCAAAATACAAATTGTAATAGGAGTTTGAATCGTATGCATTTCTTAAAAACTGTCCAAATTTAAAACGCTCCATCATTTTTCCATAAACCCCATCATTGACCATTCTTCCGTAATCTGTATAAACATAGGCATCGGAATTAGGATCTCTGAACGTAAGCATGGCTTTCGGAACTTCAATTTCTAAGTTTGAGCTGAAGTATTGGTCGAAACGCTCTTCCGCAATTTTCTTTACAATCTTGAAGTTTTCAATACGCACAGAATCCAGTTCTTTCTGGTATGCCGAATCTATTTCAGCTTCTGCATATTCCTCTTCTTTTGGATACACTTCGGCTTCCCCTTCAGAATGTTGGGTATCTACGTTTTCCTTCGGATATTTGTGATTCTTTTCCAGGTACTTGATATCTTTCTGAATTCTGGTAATTTCCTTGTTATTTTCCCTGATATTGTCTTTTAAATATTTAATATCTTGTTTCAGACTTATTATTTCTTCCTTATAATCGAAAGGCTTTTCCGGTTCTATGGTATAAGCGCTGTCCACAGCAACAGCCACACTGTCTGCAGCGGTTGCAGCACTATCTAGTACAATACTAGAAGACCAGGTATCTTTATACGGTTTGGTATAGTTTACCATACTCAAAACAGCACGGTCATTATTCCAGGCAACAAAAATATGATCATCTACATCCACATAAGAATAATTCTTTTTCTTTGAGATCTCCAATCCTTTTTTCTTGGTAGAATTGATGAATTCCTGGAACTTTTCTTTGTTATCTACAATAAAATGAGTGGTATACGTCTGTATCGAATCATTAAAACTGGCATAATGATATTGGGTAGCATCATATTTAATGCCCGTCTTGGAATAATCATTCCACGAAGATTTTTCTTTACTTTTTTTGCTTAATTCATGTAATAAAGGATTAAGCTTTTGCCAGTTGATTTTCTGGTTCAGCTGTTTCCCGTTGATTTCCATATAAAATACAGCATCAGTAGGAAGTTTCATGCTTTTTTGCGAAAAAAGGAGCATAAAACCAAAAAGTACGAAAGTGATTATTTGTGTTTTTAATAATAGAGATTTCATGGTTGAGTGTTAATATTTATTGAAATGATATCGTGTTTTGTAATTGTTTTTTTTGAAAGATCAGATCTAAAATATCCGCTTCCAATTTTACTGCTTTCTTATTCGGAGCCAATAGATATGCGCTGTTCGTCTGGGATTTTACGGTATTTTCAAACTGCATTACAGAGGTATATCGGGCATTATTGAAGATTTCTTTATCTGCCTTTCCCATTTTGTCGTAGTCCTCCTTGAAAGTATTGACTTTGTTTCTGGTCAATAATTTTTTCTGAAGATTCTGACTGTAAATTTGTGTGGGAATCATTTTACCAAGGATATTTTTGGCTTTCAGCTGTTCCAGCCCTGCATTGATATTTTCAATCTTTTTAAAATTACAGCTCAGCTTGATGATGTAGTTATCAAAATCCATTGAAGTTTTTACATTGCTGATTCCTGGAGTTGCTTTAAAAATTCTGGCCGCTTCATTGATTTTATTTTCAATTTCACTTTTTTTAGGAACTTTTTTTCCGTTAATTGTCTCCATTTTAGAAATGGAAGCCAGCCTTGTTTTGCTTTTGCTGGCATTCAGAATAATGGTATACTCTCCTGTTCCGTCGGCTTTGACATTCACTTTATCCAAAATATCAAAACAACTTGTCAGCAATAATAAAGGAAAAAGCAGTAAAAAAAGCTTCAGAAAATTTTTCATAATTGAGTTTTAAAACACAAAACTACTCAATTCCGTTTGAAAATACTTTATGGACTCTGTTATTTCACTGAAAACAGCCATTTTTTCAAATTCTGCCTTTCAAATAATCCTGTCTTACTTCCTCATCCAATTTTTCAATGGCATATCTCAGACAGGTTCTCGGCATTTTCTGATAATGCTTATTCAGGAAGCTGATGAGCTCTATTTCATTTTTCTGACCCATTTCTCTAAGCAACCATCCGTTTGCCTTATGCATCAGGTCATGAGTATGTTTAAGGTTTTTGGTCACAAATTCTTTAGTCAATTCAAAAGAACCTTTTTTCACATAATGCATTGTACCTACTACAGCAATTCTCTTATGCCACATTTCTTCAGAATCCGAAAGATTTCTCAACAGTTCTTCCTTTTCGTTTTCAAAAGCATACCTCCCTAAAATTTTGTAGCAGCTTGAATCCACCAGATCCCAGTTATTGACATGCGGAAGATGATCCAGATAAAACTGGACAATTTCTTCTTTCACAGTCTTATCCTTTGTTTTTTCAAATTTAGAGATCAGCATGAAGAGTGCAGTTAGCCTGTGCTCATGATATTTTGAAGATAACAGAACACTGAGATCCTGCAGGCTTATCTTTGAGTAATATTCTTTAGCAACAGATCTCTGATCCGGTACTTTCACGCCTAAAAACAGATCTCCCTCACCATATTCTCCTTTTCCTGTTTTGAAGAACTTCGGGAAGAATTCAGCTTTTTCGGGAATGGACAAAACCGCTAATGCTTCTTGTATTTCTTTGATTATTCCTTTCATCTAAATCCCCCTACAAGTTTTACAAATATTTTTTTAGACCCCATTGAATAAACAGTAAGCATGCTTCCATCCGGCAAAAACTTCATATTCTGTTTAAAATCTGCAGCAGTTCCATAGCCAATCAAATTATCAATTTGGGCAATAACATCGCCAGCCCAGATCACACAGATAGGAGAATCTTCTGAACTTCCGTCTCCGCTTCTGTTAATGGTATTAATTATAGCATTATATTGGGTTACAGCCAGTTCATTTCTGGCCTTATCATCTAAAGAATCGTAGATATGTGCCATATTGCTCAATATCGCTTTATTCAACGGATCTTTTGCATAGGCAGCCTCGGCTTTAGCCAGGATTTTCTGTGCTTTACTTTTTGAAGGTTTCTTTTCTGCAATTTTCCAGATTTTTTTGTAATCATTATTATAATCTGACATTTCATGACCGGAGCTCATAAAACGACTCCCGTAATAAAGCAAATTCATCTGTTGCTGGGTAAGGCTTTCCGGATCCTTTTTGAAGGTCTCCAAATAAGTATTGTATTGCTGAGGGTTCTCTGTAACATCCTTTTTAATTTCCTCAACATTGACCTGAGAAAAGTATAAACCAAAGCACAGAATAAAAATAATTTGAAGTAATTTATTCATTCCAATTCGTGTTTTTAATTAATTAAGCATGCTCATCTGTCACAATACCCTGCGCTTCCTCTTCTTTTGCAATGGCTTTCGGATTGGCTACTTTTGCAATGGTAAGTCCCTGAACGATAATCGAGAACACAACTACACAGTAGGTGATACTTAATATAATTTCGCTGTATTCGCTTTTTGGAATAGACATGGCCAATGCTATGGAAACTCCGCCCCGGATTCCTCCCCAGACGAGAACTTTTACCGTTTGCGGACTAAATCTTGTTCGCAGGGACATAAATTTCGTAGGTACCCAGATCGAAATGAAACGGGCAATTAAAACGACTGCAATCGCCAGTAAACCAGGAACCATAAAGTGCTTTAAATCCTTGATCATCAGTAGTTCAAAACCGATGAACAGGAATAGAACAGCATTAAGAATTTCGTCGATCAGCTCCCAGAATTTGATGAGGTAATCCTGGGTAATGGATTTCATTTTGAACCTTACATTAAAATTACCCATGAATAAACCTGCGGCAACCATCGTCAGAGGTCCGGAAATATGCATCTGTCTTGCAACAAGATAACCTCCCATTACTACGGAAAGCGTTACCAGAACAGAAATAATATAGTCGTCCACCTCACGCATCAGCCTGGAAGTGATCCACCCCAGCAAAACACCAAGCAGAATTCCTCCGCCGGCTTCTTTCATCAGAAGTAATCCTATACTTTCGACACCCAGATCCACTTCTTTCCCGATGGCAAGCTGCATAACGACTGTAAACACCACTACGGCCATACCATCATTGAAAAGAGATTCTCCAGCCACTTTAGTTTCCAGAGATTTGGACACATTGGCCTGTTTCAGAATACTTAAAACAGCCACCGGGTCAGTAGGCGAAATAAGTGCACCAAAAAGCAAACAATAGATAAACGGGAGATGAATCCCTAAAAAAGGCAGTAAATAAAACATTCCGAATCCCACTACAAATGTGGAAATAACCACTCCGGCCGTAGAAAATATCAGGACCGGCCTGAACTGCTCCTTGAGATCATTGATATTGATATGGATACCTCCCGCAAAGAGAAGGAAATTAAGCATTGCGCCCATCAGAACTTCTGTAAAGTCTATACTGTTCATTAACTTATTAAGATGCCCAAAAGTTCTCGGAAGCACTGTTTCTCCAAACATTACCAGAAAAATAGAAACTACGATGGCAATGACCATAATCCCGATGGTGCTGGGAAGCTTCAGAAATCTGTAATTGAGATAGGCAAAAATTGATGCTAATACTATTAAGGCTGAAAATGAATAATATAACTCCACTAAAGTGTTTTTTTTAATTAAGGTCTGAATAAAGTATTTTAATATAGAGCTTGCGCCCGTCTTTTTCCCAGATATCAAATATTCCGTCTTTGGCCGGCTGTGATGCCCTTGTATAGTCTTTTCCGATATTCAGAATATTAAGCAGGATATATTCATCTCCTACAGAGTTGACTAAATAGGCTGTTTTTTCAGAGGTCCCGTTACCGGAATTCTTTATCCCTCCGGTAAGCAACCTGAACTGGCTCAGATGATGTACAAAATTATTTCCGTCTTTCCGGAAATCATAAGCTCTCAGAAGAACCAGAAGTATATCTAGATTGGTAGGATCTTTACCGTAGAGGACTTTGCCCAGCCTGATGCATTCGTCGAAATTACTTTGTTTAAAAGCATCTGTAAGACTCTTGAAACTTTCATCACTCGATGAAACTTTATCATCCCTGAAATTTCGGCCGTAGTAAAGATACTGAGCTTCAATACTATCCAGGGATTTAGGATATCCTTTGTATTTAAAAATCAGCTTTTCATAATTATAGGGAGAATCCGGATTTTTAAGATTCTTCTCAATATTTTTCAAATCAATTTCTGACTTCTGGCTGAAACCAAAAACAGAAAAGAAAATCAATAACAGGAAAAAGTGATATTTCATTAATCGTTGTTTTCTTCTTCCTCATCGTTATCAAAATACTCGAAAAGGAAATCATTGTATGGGAATCTGGAGATATGGATCTTCATCACCTCATCGTAGATCATTTTCTTCATTTCCGGGAAATTTTCTTTCGTCAGCGCAGAAATAAATACTGTCGGATACTTAGATTTAGCCATCCATGTTTTTTTCCACTCCTCCAGAGAAACATTCTTTTTTGTAGACGGCGTAAGATCATCCTCATCTTTTTTATCGTAACTGAAGTCATCAATTTTATTAAAGACCATGATCATAGGCTTCTGATGGGCATTGATCTCCATTAACGTCTGATTAACAGATTCTACCTGATCTTCAAAGCTTTCATGGGAAATATCTACCACATGAATAAGCAGATCTGCTTCACGCACCTCATCCAGCGTAGATTTAAAAGATTCCACAAGCTGCGTAGGAAGCTTTCTGATGAATCCTACCGTATCGGTAAGCAAAAACGGTAAATTACCAATAACCACCTTTCTTACCGTTGTGTCTAAGGTTGCAAACAATTTATTTTCTGCAAAAACCTCAGATTTGGAAAGCGCATTCATCAGCGTAGATTTTCCAACGTTGGTATATCCCACCAAAGCAGCACGTACCACCTTTCCACGGTTGTTACGTTGGGTAGCCATTTGCCTGTCGATGGTTTTCAGTTTGTCTTTTAACAGGGAAATCCTGTCGCGGATGATACGGCGGTCAGTTTCAATCTCCGTTTCCCCGGGACCTCTCATCCCGATTCCTCCTTTCTGACGTTCAAGGTGAGTCCACATTCTTGTCAGACGTGGTAGAAGATATTGATACTGTGCCAATTCTACTTGTGTTCTTGCGTAGGAAGTCTGTGCTCTCTGTGCAAAAATATCAAGGATAAGGTTGGTTCTGTCAAGAATTTTCACCTCTATTTCTCTTTCGAGATTTTTAAGCTGGGAAGGAGACAATTCATCATCGAAAATAATGGTTCCTATCTCGTTCTCTTTTACATATTCTTTTATTTCCTGTGCTTTTCCGCTTCCAATAAAGGTTTTAGAATCCGGTTGAGTTAATTTTTGAGTAAAACGTTTTTGAACCGTTGCACCTGCTGTGAAGGCTAAAAACTCAAGTTCATCCATATATTCCGTTAGCTTATCTTCATCCTGATTTTGGGTAATAACCCCCACCAAAACTGCTCTCTCGTAATTATGTTGTTTCTTATCTAGCATTAATTTCTGTCTATGTTTATGATTTTTACAAGATACCAATTTCAGAAAAAAAAACAAAATCATTTTTTAAATTTCCTTCTTTTTTAATGTTAATTTAAGTTTATAATATCATTCATTTGTAAAAAATTAATACCTTTATAACGCTGATTTGTAATTAATAATCCATTAAAATTACAAATATTGTAAAAACTAACACCAAGATCATGAATTCCCATATTAAATGTATGATTATTGATGATGATGAACTGGACAGACTGGTTCTCCAGCATCATGTCAGGCAGTACGATAATATAGAGATTGTTGCGTCTTTTAATTCGACGGAAAAGGCAGTTCCTCATCTGGAATTCCCAATCGACCTGTTGATCTGCGAAACTAGACTTAGCGGAATGAGCGGATTGGAATTCAGGAAACTGGCCTATAAGATTCCTGTCTGCATCTTCGTAAGTTCCCAACCGGAGCTGGCAGCAGAAGCATTTGAAATTGATGCCCTGGATTTTGTAACAAAGCCCCTTAAAGCAGAACGTTTCCAGCATTCTATAGAAAAAGTCTTCAATTTTTTTGAAATGAAAAAAAAATGCGAATGCTTCGATGCTATTCTCGGTGAAAACTGTATTAAGATAAAAGAAAACGGTAACATTTCTCAAGTCAGACTTACCGATATTCTTTACCTCGAAGCTTTAAAAGACTATACCCGGCTTGTTACGCATGAAAAGAAACACTGTGTTCTAGATTCCCTGGGAAACCTCCTTCATAATAGCTTCTTCGATTCTTTTATAAGAATCCATCGCAGCTATGCCGTACCTCGTCATTTCATCCGCGGAAAAAACAGCCATGAAATAGAACTGATCCATCAGATCAGGCTTCCCATAGGCAGAACTTACAAAGAAAGCCTATCCTTCCTTAACCATTAACGACTGAATACCAACATTTTTACTATAAAATGCCGTTGGTCGATTTTTTTGACCGTTAGTCTATTTTCCTTCAATCCGGTTGCGATATGTGGTAATTTAGTGTTCACAAATTTTCTCTTGAAAACTTGGATAACCAATTAATAACCACAAAAATATTTAACATGAAAAGAACATCTATTCACTGCTTCTTTCTCATTCTGTTCACCTTTTCCGTCAGTATTTTGAGTGCCCAATCGGCAGTTCTGGCCACAGGAACAAATGCATCAGGAGGCAACGGCTCGGTTTCTTACAGTGTCGGTCAGACCGCTTATATGTACAAGGGAGCAGGCTCTCAGGTATTGGAAGGCGTACAGCAGGCTTATGAAATCACGACACTTTCTGCCAGCGAAACCACAACAAAGCAAGAAGGCATTTTACTCTATCCGAATCCCACCAGAGATTATCTGTACATAGATTTTTCTTCTGTTCCGTATAAGGGATCGGAGTATCAGCTGTTCGACGCTCAGGGCAAACTGATCATAAAGGACATGATCTCACAGCCAAAGTCCGAACTTAATCTTTCTTCTCTTCCTTCTGCGGTTTACATTATCAGAATCAATCAGAATGGAGAAAATTTAAAAACCTTTAAAGTCATAAAAAAATAAGCCATGAAAAAAATATTACTTTCTCTGGGGATCATGCTCGGCCTCTTTTTAGGGCATGCCCAGGCTCCGGAAAAAATGAGCTACCAGGCCATTATGAGAAACGGATCCGGTCAGCTGCTGATCAATCAAAGCATCGCTGTTAAAGTAAGTGTACTGCAGGGCTCTCCTGCCGGAACACTGGTCTATTCCGAAAGACTGACCGGAAACACAAACGCCAATGGACTTATCAGCATGGAAATAGGGACAGGAACCGTGCTTTCGGGAACTTTTTCTACCATAGACTGGCCAACGGGGAACTATTATCTGAAAACAGAAACCGATCCTGCTGGAGGTACCAATTACACAATAGCAGGAACAAGCCAGCTATTAAGCGTACCTTATGCTATGTACGCTAAGTCTGCTGGCGGAACAGGCGGAAGTTTCACAATTCCTTATACCAATACAATAAATAATGCATCTACTCTATTTTCGCTGATCAATGACGGAGACGGAACTTCCGTGGAAGGCATCAACAATACAACTACTTCCAGCATTGCTTCAGTTCGGGGTATTGTAAACAACGTGGCACCAGGCGGATTTTCCAGTGGTGTCCGGGGTATCAACAATGGAACCGGAGGGCTCGGAGTTGGTGTCTGGGGAAGCCAGAATGGAAGCGGCTGGGGAGTTTACGGTGTTACGCCTAACGGATTAGGGGTCTATGGAAATGCAAGTGCCAACGGAACCGGAGTATATGCCAACAGTAATACAGGAACCGGGCTTACAGCAACCAGTAATAACGGAATCCCTGCAAGTATATCAATATTCAACAATGCCAATAATAACAACGCCCTCAATGTTTCCAGTGTCGGAAACGGAACAGTGGTGAATGTAACCACTACCGGAAACGGGGCCGGAGTACGCAGTTCTACAGGTGCCGGATTCGCGTTGCACGGCATTACAAGTGCACAGACCTCTGCAGGTATAATAGGTGATAATAACGGAGCCGGTGAAGCGGTAGTCGGCAGGACAACCAGTGATATTGCCGGGGCTGTAGTAGGACGTAATGATGGTGGAGGTTATGGTGTAAGGGGTTTTGTTGCGACCAACACAACCGGAACGGCTGTCGGAGTTTTAGGACAGGTAGGATTAAACAACAGTAAAGGACGTGCAGGACGTTTTGAAAATTTTAATGCCACCAACGAAATCAATAATGTATTTGAGGTAGAAACCAACGGTAATGGAAATATTCCGGATAATACCCAGGGTAATGCAGCTTCTTTCTTAGTTGATAATACAAACAGTGTAGGAGCGG
Organism: Chryseobacterium sp. CCNWLW53; assembly: GCF_037083525.1. Lineage (NCBI taxonomy): Bacteria > Pseudomonadati > Bacteroidota > Flavobacteriia > Flavobacteriales > Weeksellaceae > Chryseobacterium > Chryseobacterium sp. CCNWLW53. The sequence continues at coordinate 587,189 of NZ_JBAOJR010000001.1, forward strand.
CAGTAAGGGGTGAAGTGAATACTATTTTCGGAAACTTTGGTGCCGCAGGTATTTTTGGGGTTTCCTCAGGAACAGGAGGACGTGCAGGGTTATTCTATGCGTCAAATCCTGCAGGAAACGGCGCTGCATTAATTGCTTTAACTGATGGGAACGGAAATGCCATCACCGCCAACGCGGGTAAGGACGGAAACGGTGTTGAAACCAATATTGATGGAGCAGGAAACGCTCTGTATGCATGGGTTCCTACTTTTTCAACCGGGCGTGCAGGAAGATTTAACATCTTTAATGATGCCAATACAAGCGATGTAATAACGGTAACCACAGTAGGTAATGGTACTGCTGGAAATTTTAAAGTAGACAAGGTAACGGGTACCTCTCCCGCCGTGAAAGGGGAAGTAAATTCGCAGTTTGCTAATTTCGGAACTGCCGGTATTTATGGTATTTCTTCAGGTACCGGAGGGTATGGAGGTTTATTTTATTCCTCTAACGCAGGCGGCAGTGGACCGGCTTTATTGGCAATCACAGAAGGCAGCGGGAATGGTATTACCGCCAATGCCGGAGGTACAGGCGATGGTGTGGAAGCATCATGTGATGGAAATGGCAATGCAATTTCAGGCTTTATTCCTAATTTCGGTACGGGTAAAGCGGGAAGATTCGCCAACTTTAATAATGCCAACGGTCAGCCGGTGGTTCATGTAACGACAACTGGTACCGGATCTACCCTGCTTGTCAACCATCAGGGACCGTCGGGAAATCTTTCTGTATTCCAAAGTGCCTCAGTAAACGTAGCCCGTATCGATAAAACCGGAAAAGGTTTTTTTAATGGCGGTACTCAAAGTAGTGGTGCAGACGTTGCCGAAGTGTTTGATGTGGAAGGGAGTATTTCTGAGTATGAAACCGGGGATATTCTTGTAATTTCTACAGATACGGACCGAACCGTTGAAAGATCTTCTAAGCCTTATTCTACGCTTGTAGCAGGAGTATATGCGACAAAACCGGGAGTACTTCTTACTGAAGAACATATTGATTCTGACATTTCCGGTAAAGTACCAATGGGTGTGATTGGAGTTATTCCGACCAAAGTATGTCTGGAAGGCGGAAAAATTAAAAGAGGTGATCTTTTGGTAACGTCATCAAAATCCGGAACAGCCATGAAGGCCAACCCTAAAAAGGTAAAAATAGGACAGGTGATCGGAAAGGCTCTTCAGGATTACAATCAGAATGAAACAGGAAAAATCCAGGTATTGGTTAATATTAAATAAATTATCATGAAATTACTATATATCACTGCATTTTTAGCATTAAGCGTATCCGTTTATGCTCAGGAAAATAAGAAAGCTTCTGAATCTGAAGATCAGGCCCAGATTGTGAAACAGCTCAGAGAACGGGAAGCCCAGCTGGCAAAAGCGTCTCAGGAAAATGCTCCTAAAAAGCAAAACGTATCCGTATTGGCTTCAGAACAGGGTCTTGAAGCGAAAAGCCAGGAAGTAAAATCCCAGCCTTCCAATTCAAACAATACTTCGGGGAAATTACTACCTAACACGGCCACTTTAGCAGAAATAAAAGCCTCTATTCCCAACAGGCAGGCATCCCGAACCAATACCGTGAATTCCAGGAACACAAATAGTAATGTCATAGGTCTGCCCAATACGGCGACCTTAGAAGAAATAAAGAAAACAATCCCAAAAAACTGATAACCCATAACCAGATTTCAAGCAAAAGTCCGCTCCAGCGCGGACTTTTTATATTTCAGATCTATGGTTTATTTAAAATCCTCAAAATTTAAGTTTGATCACTCAAACCATATTCTTAATCCCAATCTGCGGCCAAAAATTTCATAGAGTTTCCATTGTCATCGGATAAAGTAAGGAAATGCCCTTCTATGGAATAATTGGTCATTTTATCAAATTTCTGGATAAAAGCGTTTTCCAGTTCCATATTTTGACAGGCCTTCAATGTGCTTCCTACTCCTGAGATCTTCACTTTTCCATTGGTTTTAAATTCTGAAGTAAAGAACATGCTGTTGCACCCCATATTGGCTCCTCCTTTTATTTTTCCTTTTTCCATTATGCCTGTGAGGTTAATCTCTGCCTTATTTCTGACTAATTCCTCTTTAGAAAATTGATCAAAAGAAATGAGCATCCACTGTCTTTGAAGGCTCGGATTTTTTTGCGGGACTGAAGAGCAGCTGACCACAGCTCCTAATAGCAAAATGGCAAAAAATGATACAAGTATTTTTTTCATGGGGATTATCCTTCCATTTTCATACCATTCCGGGACAGAATATCGTAAAAATTAGTAAATTAGCGACACAAAAATTATTTTATAAAATGAAAAGACTATTTCTACTGTTCACTTTCTTATTGGGCTTTGCTCAGATGAGGGCGGATGAGGGGATGTGGCTGTTAATGCTCATCAAAAGACTTAACGGGGTCGACATGCAAAAAGAGGGACTGCATTTGACACCTGAAGAAATTTATTCAGTAAACAATTCAAGCTTAAAGGATGCTATCGTAAGCTTCGGGGGTTTTTGTACCGGGGAAATTGTTTCTGACAAAGGACTTATTTTCACTAACCACCACTGTGGTTATGGTGCCGTAGCTGCCGCTTCTACTCCGGAGAAAGATTATCTTAAAAACGGATTCTGGGCTATGAAGCAGAAGGACGAATTTAATGCAAAAGATCTTTATGTAAGGTTTTTAGTTAGAATGGATGATGCTACGCAGAGAATCACTTCCAAGCTAAACAACAATATGACCGGAGCAGAGAGAAAAGCAGTTATTGATGCTGAAACAAAAGCAATCCAGACTGAAAACTCTGAAAACGGAAAATATACAGTAGTGGTAAGAGATTTCTTCAACGGAAATGAATTCTACTATTTCGTATACCAGGATTATAAAGATATCAGATTGGTAGGTGCACCTCCTTCATCATTAGGTAAATTCGGAGGTGATACAGATAACTGGGAATGGCCAAGACATACTGCTGACTTCACGGTATTCAGAGTATACGGGGATGCAGCAGGTAACCCTGCAGAATTTGCACCAAGCAATGTTCCTTTGAAGCCTAAGCACTTCCTTCCTGTTTCTCTTAAAGGGATCAAGCCTGGAGATTTCTCTATGATCTTAGGATATCCTGGAAGAACCAACCGTTACCTTACATCTTACGGAATTCAGCAGATGGTAAACAAAGACTATCCGGCTTGGGTAGAAGCTTCCAAGCTTGCTATGGATGTTATGAAAAAGTATATGGACAAGGATAAAGCGACTCAGCTTAACTATGCGTCTCAATATGCTTCTGTAGCCAACTACTGGAAAAACAGACAGGGAACTATTGATGCGGTAGATAAAAACGGAACGATAGCCGACAAACAAAAGATTGAGGATACTTACAGAAAATGGTCTGCACTGCCAGGAAACGCAGAATATGATGGTATTTTAGAAGATATCGGCGCTTATTACAAGCAGGTCTCCGACAGAAATGTTGAAAGAAACTACGCTTCTCAGTTCTCAAGAAATGCAAAATATATCACTCTTGCTTTACAGGTAGGATCTGTTCTTAAAGCTTATTCTGCTCAGGATATGCAAGGAAGATTAGCGATGAAAGCTAAAACTGAAACTGCAATCAAAGAAGCTTATGAAAACTTCAATCCTTCTCTGGAGGGAGAAATGCTAGCTTCTATGGCTGGACTTTACCAATCAAGAGTGACCAATAAAGAGGTGGCATCTGCTACTATTTTAGGATTGGATTCTAAGACTCTTTCTAATGTAGCCTATTCTTCAATTTTTGCCAACAAGACGTCTGCTACGAATTTCTTATTAAACCCAGATGCATTGAAACTTGATGCTGATCCGCTTTGGAAAATCGCGAACGGAATTGTTGCTGACCAGAAAATGAGCATGGAGAAGTATTCTAAAGTTGACGATAACTTCAACAAGAACAACCGTCTATTCTTAGCTGGATTAATGAAGGCTATGCCTGAGAAAAAATTCTATCCTGATGCTAACTCTACCATGAGATTAACTTACGGAACAGTAGATAAACTTCCTGTAAGAAATGACAGAAACTACTTTGGAGTTACTGACAACTATTATACTGATATGACCGGTCTTGTAGGAAAATACAAGAAAGGTGATGAAGAATTCGATCTTCCTCAAAGAGTGATCGACCTTTATAATCTTAAGGATTTCGGACAGTATGCTGATGCTGCTGGATATATGCCTGTAAACTTCCTTTCTAACAATGATATTACAGGTGGTAACTCAGGTTCTCCTGTTATTGACGGAGACGGAAACCTTATCGGTATTGCATTCGATGGAAACAGCGAAGCATTAAGCGGTGATATTGTATTTGAACAGGACTGGCAGAAAACAATTAACGTAGACGTACGTTTTGTTCTTTGGACAATCGACAAATATGCAGGAGCAAGAAGGCTGATCGATGAATTAAAGCTTGTAAGAGGAGAAAATACACCTCCTGATACGAAGTCTAAAAATTCAGGAACTACTCAAATGCCTAAGAAAACAAAAAAGGTAAAATAATCTTTTTCTGATAAATTTTTAAAACCGTGAATTTGCGTTCACGGTTTTTTTATTTTTGAGCTCTAAATCTTTGTGATGAAACAGAAAATAGAATTTACAGGAATTATAAAGCAAAACGGAACCATGAATGCCGCTTTTGTAGAGTTTCCTTTTTCTGCGGAAAAACTGTTTGGCAAAAAAGGACAGGTCAAAATTAAAGCAATATTTGACAATAAGGTCGAATACCGTGGAAGCCTTGCTAAAATGAAATCTGACTGTCATATTTTAGGCCTAACACAGGAAATTCGGAAGCAGCTGGGAAAGACTTTTGGCGATGAGATTGTTGTAAGCCTTATTGAAGATCAGGAGGAAAGAATTGTTGAAATTGCAAATGACATCGCCGTTGTTTTTAATGAAAATCCCGATGCAAAGAACCTATTCGACAAAATGAGCTATACTCACCGGAAAGAATACATCCGCTGGATAGAGGAAGCGAAAAAGCCTGAAACCAGAGAAACCAGAAAGATCAGGATGATTGAAATGATTTTGAGTGGAAAAAAGGGCATATAAATAAAGCCGGGCATACATCCCGGCTCTATTATTTCAAAGATTTCTACACAGGAATTCCTAAATATTTGAGATAAGCATCCAGCATCTTCTTATCAAATGCAGGCTCCTCAATACCAGATCCTTCCAAAAACTGAATAACATTGGAACAGTCCCAGACATAGGTGTTCTGATATAATTCCACCGTGGAAAGCCCTTCATGCATATTATCTTTAAAGAGGCTGGTAAGTGGATACAAACGGTTCCGGCTGTCATCTTCCCACTGCTTTCTCCATTCTTTGTAGGGAAGACCTTCAAGAGTAAGCGGATAATACTTCTTCAGGAGTCCAAAGAAACTTTCCAGGGTAAGATTGGTTTCCGGTCTTGCGATCAGGTTAAACTTTTTACCGATCGCCTCTTTACTTTTTGTGATATGGGCCATAGATTTGGTCATATAGTCTACTGTGATCAGTCCTTCTCTTAATTCAGTAAGTAAAGGATAAGATTTAAATTCAACACAGTTTTTCACAAGACCTGACCACCACTGGTAAGGAGCACTGGCACCCGTTTCGCTGTGGCACATGGCATAGCCAAGACGGTAGGTAATTAAAGGAAGACCTTCTTTAGCGGCAAGATCTGCAACCGCCTCCATTACCCATTTGCTTCTTACATACCCGATATCTTTACTTACAGACATTAGGTTCTGAGCAATATCATCGCTTTCCATCATCACGGTTTTTCCGGTAAAAACATGTCCCCAACTGTAGACCGAAATAGTGGATAGCAGGGCAAGACACTTAGTTCTTTCGGCACCGGCAAGTTTTATGATTTCTCTTAATCCTTCTACGTTCGGAGCTTTCATGTAAGAATAAGGTTCTATAAAATTAACGGAGCTGCCAGAGTGGTAAATAAGATCCAGTATTCCTGCAAGTTTTTTGAACTGGTCTTCAGAAAACCCTAATAACGGAAGGGACAGATCTCCTATTACAGGAATGATTCTCGATTTCTGCTCTTCTTTTCTATCGATATGATACTGTTTATAGCAGCGGTCAATTTTGTCCATTGCATGAAATTCATCCTGAGCCCTTACCAGACAGTAAATATCTGCTGATGTGGTATCCAAAAGTTCCTGAAGCAAATGTATACCGACAAATCCGGTAACCCCGGTCAGGAATATGGTTTTAGGATTTTCCAGTTGTTTAGGATCGAAACCGCCCGCAAAAACAGTTTCCGGAGCCAGGTAAACATCCTGCTGAAGGGCTATATAAGGCTCTACATCTTCTTTCGGAATGGCTTCACGGGCTTCATTGGCTCTGGTGATCAATTCATTGGCAAGCTGCCTAAGGACCGGAAACTGGTAAATATCTCTCATATAAACCTTGGTATCCAATCTTGAATTCAGGGCGGTTGCAACTATAGCGACAAGGAGTGAATTTCCACCGATATCAAAGAAATTATCTGTCATATTAATCACCGGACGCTCAAGTTCTTCAGCCCAGATATCTGCTATAATTCTTTCGGTTTCATTGGTAGGAGGTTCTGTAGAAATCAGTTCTTTTGCCTCTTTATCTGCGAGTTCTTTTAACAAATTGGCATCTGTTTTTCCGTTGGCCGTGAGTGGTATTTTATCAACATTGATGATCTGAGCCGGAGTCATATAACCGGGCAGCTCTTCTTTCAGCTGTTGTCTTACCCATGCAGCGTCTGCTTTTGCACCGGGCTTTACTATGACAAAGGCTACAATATATTTATTATTTCCATGGTCTTTTGTAATGACTGCTGCTTCCTGTATTCCTTCCAAACGGGCAAGGCAGCGTTCAATTTCGCCCAATTCCACACGGAAGCCCCTAATTTTCACCTGATTGTCTATTCTTCCTAAAAATTCAATATCTCCATCTGATTTCCAGCGGGCAAGATCACCGGTACGGTATAGCTTTTCGTTCTCCCTGAATGGGCTGTTAATGAATTTTGAAGATGTAAGCTCTTCATTATTAAGATAACCCTTAGCCAAAAGATTTCCTCCTATATGTAGCTCTCCTACGGCTCCTACTGGCAAAAGTTCGCTGTTTTCTCCCAAAATATAAGCTTGTGCATTGGCTATTGGCCTTCCTATTGAAGAAACATATTGCCCATTCATATCTTTAACTTTTTTGAAAGTGGCATAAACCGTGCATTCAGTAGGACCGTAATAATCAATTAACTCATAACTTAATTCGCTGGTAAGTACAGGCTTAAGTTTTTCTCCTCCTGTGAAAAGATATTTAAGGTCAAGGTTACTATACTTTCGTGTTTCTTCAACAACGGAAGGAGCAAGAACAGAAGGGACAAATCCATGGGTAATGCTGTTTCTACGGTAAAAATTCACAAGCTCTGAAGCTTCTACTCTATCTTCATTGCCGGCAATATACAATACGGCACCGGCAATAAGTGCTGACCAAGTTTCCCATACGGAGATATCGAATGCCAATCCGGCAACAAGGGTTAGGTGTGATGTATTATCAACATGAAAGTACTGGTTGTGCCATGTAACCAAATGTTGAATACTATGGTGAGAAATCATGACCCCTTTAGGGTTGCCTGTTGATCCGGATGTATAGATGGTATAGGCTAATGCATCCTGAGATATAGTAAGATCAGGCAGTTCAGCAGGTAAATGAGACAGGCTTTCTGCATTATCCAGATAAAAAATTTCAGCGTTAATTCCTTTTACCAGTGAATTCCCCCGCTGAGTATCTGTAATAAGTATTCCCGCTGAGGTATCTGCAAGGATATATTCTACACGTTTTACAGGATAAGCAGGATCAATAGGCACATAAGCTGCTCCTGTCTTCAAAATGCCCAGAATGGCAACCAGCCACTCGAGAGAACGGTCCAGCCATACGGGGACAAACATTCCTTCTTGTATTCCTTTCTCTAACAGCACATTGGCAAGTTGGTTGCTTTTCTGATCCAGCTCAAGGTAACTGATCCAGCTGTCCTGATAAACAGCTGCAAGATTTTCGGGATGAAGGAGTGCCTGGTTGTTGAAAAGAGAGACCAGTGTTTCTTCTTTGTGATAGTCCCAATTTGTTTTGTTAAAATCGCTGAGAAGTCTTTCTCTGTCTTCAGAGGATAAAAGAATCGGTACACCAGCGGGCTGCCCCGACGGCGTTGATAGTGTATTCGGCATATTAGTTTTTGGTTTTGTTTGGTGATAATAGTTTCAGATGAACTGCATTATGGCAGAGCTTTAGGCCTGTATAAAACAGCCTAGTACATATTAACTGCAAAAAATGCTATACATTCTTGCCTATCGTTAGTCAGAATTGATTGACTTAAATCCAGTTTATTAATTTCTATTTCATAATGCAATATTTTTAAAAATTTGGTAATCAAATTTAACATAATATTTGAGATAAAGAAATAAATAATCATAAACTTTCTCCAAACAGGGATTTAAGCATTACAATACGTGATTTAAGCCAAAAATCTAATAAAACCTGATCAAGAAAACAGGAGAAATAGCATTTCCTGATCAACAAAAATGGAGGAAACATTCAATAAGCCAGAATGTATTTTACGAAACCATATTAAGAATTTCATGATTACACATTCCAAAATTCCCTGTCCAGACTTCTGTACTGTATGGCTTCTGAAATATGATGGGACAATATATTTTCGGCTCCTTCCAGATCGGCTGCGGTTCGGGCCACTTTCAGGATACGGTCATAAGCTCTTGCTGAAAGATTCAGCTTTTCCATAGCGAGTTTAATGAGATGCAGAGAGGCTTCATCCAACCCGCAGAATGCTTCAATTTCCTTAGGTCCAATCTGAGCATTATAGCTGATATTGAGGTTTTTATAGCGTTCATTCTGAATGTTGCGTGCCTTAAGTACCCGTTCCCGAATATCTGAACTTTTTTCTCCTTTTCTTTTTTCTGCCAGCTGTTCAAATTCAACTTTCTGTACTTCTATATGAATATCTATTCTGTCTAATAATGGACCTGAAAGTTTATTCATATACCGCTGCATTTCGTAAACGGATGAGGTGTTTCCCGGATCGTCCGGAAAAAAACCACTGGGACTTGGATTCATAGAAGCCACCAGCATAAAGCTGGCAGGATAGTTTACGGTAAAGCGGGCTCTGGAAATTGTTACTTCACGGTCTTCAAGAGGCTGTCTCATCACTTCTAAAACGGTTCTTTTAAACTCAGGCATCTCATCAAGAAACAAAACGCCATTGTGCGCAAGCGAGATCTCTCCAGGCTGGGGATAACTGCCACCTCCTACTAATGCAACGTCTGAAATGGTGTGATGCGGTGATCTAAAGGGTCTCACGGTCATGAGAGATGTTTCTGCACCCATTTTACCGGCTACAGAATGTATTTTTGTTGTTTCTAAAGCTTCTTTCAGGGTTAATGGAGGAAGAATGCCCGGTACTCTTTTGGCAAGCATTGTCTTTCCACTTCCCGGAGGGCCAATGAGAATAATATTGTGCCCACCTGCAGCGGCTATTTCCATCGCTCTTTTTGCTGTTTCCTGACCTTTAACTTCGGAAAAATCAAATGGAAAATCATTCATTTTTTCCTGAAATTCTTTTCTGGTGTCCAGTATTACTCTTTCAATAGGCTTTCCTTCGTTAAAAAAATCAATTACTTCTTTGATATTTTCTACTCCATAGACTTCCAGGTTGTCTACAATTGCTGCTTCACGGGTATTTTGCATAGGAAGTATAATTCCTTTAAAACCTTCTTCACGTGCCTGAATTGCTATTGGCAACACTCCTTTTATGGGCTGCAGGCTTCCATCAAGGGAAAGCTCACCCATAATAACATACTGATGGATATTTTCGGCAAGAATCTGATCTGAAGCGGCAAGAATCCCTATTGCAATGGAGAGGTCGTAAGCAGCACCTTCTTTTCTAAGATCTGCAGGCGCCATATTAATCGTGATTTTCTTACCGGGAATTTTGTATCCTACATTTTTCAGGGCAGCAGAGATTCTGTAACTGCTTTCTTTAATGGCGTTATCGGGAAGCCCAACGAGATGGTATCCTACTCCTCCCGTGTCTACATTTACTTCGATAGTAATGGTTTGTGCTGCTACTCCGAAGATGGCACTTCCATAAATTTTAACTAACATGATGGGTGTTTTTGTAAAAATAAATAATATATTATTTTATGGAATTTTTGTTTGAATGAACATTATTTTATCTCTCAGGATATATTTGGAAATAAATTAACAAAAACCGACGCAGATGATCTCTGCGTCGGTTATGAGATATTTTGTCTGCTTTACCAATATTAAATTGACCCTAAATTAAAGCAAGACTTATTCCTTGTATTATCTGATGTCCTGTATAGTGACGGTAGGGTTAGATATAATTTGATCCGGTCCGAAGTTACTGTTGTAATGAGAATGCAGTGTTTTGAATGTACAATAATTCATTTGTGATGATTGTGCTATAATGCCAACAGGCAACGTCACGAGATCCGGATAATTGGCCAATATGTTATTCTCGCAAATAATTTCACTGGCTTCGCCGTGTATAACAATATGTCCATATTCAGCATGGTTATCTGCCAGTCCTATATTATTGGTTTTATTTGAGGTAACTGCCGTTCTCTTAATATTTCCGATTTTTATTCCGTTAGTTCCACTTCTTACAATACTGTTGTTCTCTATGGTAAGGGAAGAATGATCTAACAGATCTACCCCACTTTGCTGAACTGACTTCAGTGTATTTGATTTGATTATAACATTTTCTTTCTTACTATCCGTATGATCATCCACAATACATGTTTTAAGGGTTTCAATATAGTTTCCTTCCAGGGTTATTTTGTCACCAGTATTTCTAATTCTGATGCCATCCCCGCTTCCTACCATTTCCAGGTCGCTAATTTTCACATTGTGTACTTTGTATAAATCTACAAGCGGATAATCAAATGCATTTTCTATCCTCCCATTTTTTATTTTAACACCATTTGTGCCTTCTATGAAGATTTGTGAAGCGTGGTTTCCGGAGGATGCTAAGTTATGTATGTTGATATTAAAGATTGTATGGGAATAAGAGTCTCCTTCGGTTTTAAAAGCAAGACCGTCTCTGATATTATTTCTAGTTGCCAAATTTAATATGTTTACATCTCTTACTGTTGACAAAGAATCCGGAGTGGTAATTAAAACTCCGTAACCTTCATTTTGATCACAGGTACAGTTAACAATATTCACATTTCTAACATGATTTTTAGAATTAGGTTCAATATCTATTCCTGATTCCGGAGTTGTCCCAACAGTATTATTAAACTGGCTGTTCAATATATTGATCCCGTCACCATGAATAATTGACGCTCCTTGCCGGCGGTTATCATAACATTTAACATCTACTATATTTCCGTTGTAAGCATCATTTACATAGATCCCGTCTCCCCAACATTCTGATATATAGACATCTTGGATGTGGAAATTTTCTGCTTTCACAACATTTAGTCCAAATCCCCATTCACCAAGATCTGTATTATGAACAATTTCATAGGTCACTGAGCCGTCAACTACAGTGATCTGGGCATTCTCATCATAATTGACGTTACAGTTAGATGGTATGGGCTTAGGGGTTTTTATTTCACATTCTATATAGTGTTGAGCCCATGGTTTTTCCTCTCCGCTGGTTCCCGCACTAATAACTTTTAGAGGGCAGTTATTTACATATACATATTCCCCTACCTGATAGGTTTGATGGGCCTGCCACATTTTATAGTAACTTCCATCTGGTGCCTTAAAACTGTATTTATTTCCTTTAACTTTCCCTCCTGTCAATTTTGTATTTACAGTCTGTGAAAAAGATATCAGTTCATAGCCATTCGTCCTTCCCGGCATCGCTTCAACGGTTCCATTCAGGAAATAATTTGTATTACTCTGAAGCTGAATTTTAGCTCCACTATCAACATCTATCCTATTGACTCCTGTAATGGTAACATTCTTTACTTTCATATTATAAAGTCTTACCAGAACTTTATTTATTGCAGTAGTTTCATCACTTATACCATCTCCTTTGATTCCGCAGTAAGTGAGATTGATACTGTCTCCAACACTAAGCTCCAGTTTATATTGGCTATTATTTACGAAATTTATAATACTAAAGCCATCATCCTGAATGGTTGTTTGTGATAAATAATAGACCACTGGTTGATCATAGGGGATTCCCGGATAATATCCCAAAAGCTCCACATACTCGGGGGTTTCTGCTGTTAATGAATTTATTAATGATGAAATTTCTGCCATACTTAGATTGCGAAGTTCTTCCATTGAGTTTTTAACTATTGCCATAATTCTTTTTTTAATTAATAATTTTTAAATGACTTATTATTCAAAAATATATGACAACAACGACAAAACTTGTCGCTTTTTAAGTTGATTGTATCCTGCATCTCATTTCTACAAAAATTTTAAAAGACAAGCCGATACAGACCATCTCTGTACCGGCTTTATCATGATTAAAAAAAAACTAACTAAGGATTGATCATATGCTGTTATTTCTTTATGAATTTATTCTTATAGGTATTTCCCTGTGAGTCTTTGGAAAGAATAATATAGTTTCCTGGTACGAGCCTGCTCACATCAATAGCCTCATTAAAACGGTGATCATTTTTCTGAAGAACTACTTTTCCTGACATATCAATAATGGAAACCGCTTTGTACGTTTTATCGGACTCTTTTCCGATATAAAGGAACTGGGCTGTAGGATTTGGGTATATTCTCAGGTCTTTTTCCTTGCCTTTTGTTTCATCTGTTCCCAGGCTGCAAAACTCCCAGTTACCAAAATTCAGCTTTACAAAATTTCCTGTCCCTAAAAATTCACACTGATCGGGGCAGTACTCTGTACAGGCATAAAATCCATATTCTCCGGATTCTGTTGCCATATAGGTATCGCCAGTTGCACCATTTATAACACAAGGATCTCCATTGGAAGGCGGCGCACTGGCTGGAATGCATTTATACCATACATGGCTGCCATAGAGATCTGGAAAGGCATCATCAAATTTTACGGATGCTCCGGCACAGATATTATATTCTCCAAGTCCTACCTGAGAAAAAGTTCCGGGTGTAAAGGTGCTCATCATTGCAGGAAGCGCATACATGAATCCATCTGCCATAATAGCCGGGCTTTCTGCCACACAGTCTCCTTGCGTAACTGCCACTTTAAAATAATAAAGCTGGTCATCATTCCCATTGATGGTTAACGTCTGTGAAACTGCCCCGGGGATTGGTGTCCAGGGATTGGTATTAGGCGTTTGCCAGGTCCATTGCTGTTTGTACCACTGGTAGCTTCCGAATGTTTGTGTAGAAAGTGTCTCTGTTTCGGTGTTACAGAACAGGATTTTATCCGGGAATTTTACGCCCAGCCTCGGGCTTGTGATGGTTGGATTACACTGTGCTTTTATATTCAGAAGGGTCATGAACAGAAAAGCCAAAAAAATCAGTTTTGGTTTCATATTTAAATATTTAATGGTTTGTTTTAGTCTTACTCAATGTATCAGTCCAGTAATAGCCTGATTCCGAACTTCATATTAAAGTTTAATGGTCTTTCTTTGTAAATGGTATTGAGCTGATTATCATTTTTAAAGTGATATCCTATTCCGGGTTCTGCATATATCCCTATTTTATCAATAATTTTCACCTGCAGCCCTATCGCCGAATTCACTGAAAACTGTACGGGTTTCACATCAAGCCGTTCCTCCTGTTCGTCCTGAACTTCATCATTTACAATATATTTTGTCTTAAGCTTCCCTGCTACAGCTTTTTCGGCAAGCACCCCGCCGGTAACATATCCTGTAAAGCGTCCTTTCTGAATGACATTGTAGTTTACCTGTACCGGAATACCTATATAATGAATGCTCTGATCCCCTTTTATATAGTTTGAATTGCTTCCGGAGTGAAGTTCTGAAGTAAGTTTTGTGTAATTGATACCTGTACCTATGCCCCATTTTTTCCCAAGGTTATAATACAGGGAAACACCAAAGGTAACAGGAATTTTATGTCTTATCCTTGCTTCAACTTCTTTGCTTTGGTTAGCCAGCAGGACTTCTGTAAGCGGATCAGGTTCTGTTCCGGTGATCCAGAAATCATTGAAAGTCATAGGGCTTCCGCTCATAGAGGTGTAGCCAGGGAACTTCTGTTCGGAAGAATTTGAGGAAACATTTCCTGTAAGCATGCTCAGCATCCATTTTTTGGAAGGACGACCTAAAATTTTAGATTTATCGGTGCCGGCATACTTTTCCGGAAGTTTATTTTCATAATTGTTAAAAATCTCCCCGTCATCCTGTTTCTCTTTCAATTCCGGACTCTCACTAAATGAAGGAGATATATTGTAAAGAGGTAATTCTTTTTTTGCCAATGGAATTAAATTATTTTGCTTTTCCACAGGCCCAGGTACTATCCTAGTATGATCAATGGTTTCTTTATTAAATATATTTTCTAAAATAGTGCGTGAATGAGCATTCCCTATCAATATATTGCCTTGGTCACTATATTTTTCACCTGATTTGGTGTTGCCCTTCTCATTTGTACTTGCCTTTACTGATTCTTTGATCTTTTTGCCATCTTTTTTAATGTTATCAGCATTTTCAGAGTTTACCGCTATTTTAGGTTCTGTTTCTGCATTCATTTCCTGTAAAAACTTTCCTGTAAAGAACAGCATGGTAACGGCAGCAGCCATTCCAACAATACGGTAGAACAGAGTGCTTTTTTTATTTATAGAAATAGTTTTACTTTCTTTTTTATCATCAGCTTCAAGCATCATTCCTCCGGCCATTCCGTTTTCTTCTCCTTCGGAAAAAAGTTCATCTTTAATATCTTCCCACAGCCCATCCGGAACATCCTCTTCGTGGTCTTCCATTTTCCTGTGCAGATCATTGAGCCACCGATTATTCATATTGTGCTTTTTTTGACATTTTAAATTCTTTAATTTTCTGGATCAGCAGTCCTTTTGCCCTGTGAAACTGTGAGGCGGAAGAATTTTCTGCGATTCCTAAAAGCCCGGCAATCTCTTTATGGCTTTTTTTCTCAAATACAAACAGGTTAAAAACGGTTCTGTACCCATCAGGAAGCGAGCGTATCATTTTCATAATAGCTGCCTGGGGAATTTTCTCGAGATCCGGTTCCTCATCATTGGGAATGTCGGGAAGCTCTGTAAGGTCTTCATTTGTTGTTATGCCGGAATGCTGCTTTATATGCTTTAAAGCTTCGTTTACGGTGATACGGATCATCCATGCTTTCAAAGAACCGTTGCCTCTGTATTCAAATGTTGCTATGGAGCGGAACATTTTGATAAAGCTGTTCTGAAGAACGTCATGAACATCGTCTTTTCCTGAAAGATAACGGGAACAGACCCCGGCAAGGTTTCCGGAATAGTTTCCGAAAAGTTCTTTCCAGGCAGTTTCTTCCTTCGTGAGAAGGCGTTTTATTAAAATCTGCTCCTTGTTTTCTTCCATGTACGACTAAGGTCCGGTTTAGCACCGATTAAAATTTTAACGCAAAAATAGACCGCATCCGGCAAACCACAATCTATTGTTTATATTATCTTATCAATTAGTTTTTATGCAGTACGGAAAATTGTAGTTAATCGCCTCGAAGGGACTCAATTCCGTTCCATTTACCGTTATTTTTTCTGCTACCAAGGCAAATCTCAGCGTGTGATCCAGACCCACAAAGTATCCTTTTTGTTTTGCTACGACTGTTACGACTGTGTTTTTGATCGCTCCATCTACCGGGATCTGAAGCTGAAGAACTTTTGGTGCAAAAGTGAGTTCTACCCAATTTTTCTCAGCATTTAATACTGTTGTATAATTCAGATTATATTTCACTTTTCCCATCGCTGCTATGGCACTCTGTGTTTTCACCGGATCTTTTACTACCGCCATTACAATTTCTTTTAAAGGAAATTCCGGAAATGTGAGGGTATCTTTTTTTATTTTAAAGTCTACAACTTTTTCCGACCTCAACTCTCCCTGCACTGTGATAAGCCTTCCTTTATAATTCCCGTTAATATCTTCCAGCTTTACGGGTGGTACTTCTATCCTGTCCTCGTTCATACACGAGAACAGGGAGAAGATGATTGATAAAATTAAAGCGGTCGTAATAACCTTAAGTACTATTGAATTCTTCATTTCATTATTTTTTTACATTAAACATTAATTGTATTGAGTACTCATCTATAAAATCCGGTTTTTGGGAAATCTTGCATGGAATTTTGAAAAAAGGATGAAATTATATTGTAAAGCACTGGTTTACTGTGAATAAAATTTTGAAATTTATTTTATATCAATTCAAAAAACACTCTGCTCGTTGAAATTTAGAAACTAAATATTTAGTTATTGGGATTGAAAAGCAGAAAAGATAAGTGTGTGGAGTCCTTCTTAGAATAACCAAAATATCTATATTCAAGAGAAAGCGCTTTTAAATTCGTTTCAAACCATTGTACTGGGTATTGCAAATATTTTTTGTTTTAAATATTAGATATGAAAGTCTAAAAGAAAATATTTAGAAGCTATGATCAAATAAATTCATATCTCCCTGAATTCCAAAACAAAATGTCGTAAATTTATTACTCACAAAAACAGTGTTTTCCCCCTTTTATAGAGTTGAGCAGTTACCTAATTTTGTATTATAAATTAAAAACCATAAAAATGAAAACTCCTTTTTTATTCAAAAGTCTAAGCGCGCTTCTTGCTCTGCTTATTTTAAGTTTTTGTATGCTAAGCTGCACACGCTGCTCCGAACCGCCTAAAGAACCTGTAAGTGATAGTTATAAAAAGAAACTGATCAGTTACCGTGAAGGCAGGATACTTTATGATGAATATTCCAGAACCAATAATGTAATTCTTACAAAATACAGAAACGGAGAACCGGATTCACGCTGGTACTGGTTTTCTGTAGAAGATATGGAAGGCTACCTTAACTATGTAAAAGAAACCGCCAAAAAGCAACACCTTAAAAATCCGGGGATCAGAATTTATATGGGAAAATATCCTATGAATCATCCTAAAAACAAAATGGCAAAACCGGAATACGCCGGCTACCAGACTATCTTCTTAGTTCCTACCGCTCAGAATCTGAAAAGAGATAGCTCAGGAACAATGTCCAAAGCGATGAGGTCTACAGATGAGAATATAAATGTAAGTGAGATGGAAGTCCTAAATATGACTAATCTTGCTCCCCCACCTAAAGTGTCCACCGCAGATATGCCGTAAAAAATAAAGCCATGAACTGGAACATAGAAATAGGGAAACAAATATCTATGATGATATCCCTTATGGTAATGGCTTTGATGATTATCAAATACAGGAAAATCAGAAAAGAGAATTTATTTTTTATTGCAGGGTATATATTATTTTCCCTGATTGATATTTTTTGCTATTTCTATTTCAAATCTACTCACCGGTCTACTGAAATATTTTTCGTGATTGGCTTTTTAATGATTGTGTTTTTCCTGTATTTGCTGTATTATTTTCAATTACTGTATTGGCCCATTTTAAAAAAACTACAGCTGATTCTTTTGATTCTGTTTGCAGTCAATATTATTGCGATGTTTTATACAGAAGATGATCTGCTGCATCATTTCTCCTTTAATATGCTGTATACTAATATCCTTTTGTTACTGTTTTCCATTATTTTATTTTTATACCAGACCTTTAATTCTGATAAAATACTGGAGCTTAATAATTATTTACCATTTTGGGTTTCAGTCTCTTTACTGATTCTTTTTATTGGGAGTATTCCGATTCTTTATTTCAGGACTACCGTTTCAGAGCATATCTATTTTTTTATTTTATTTATGCTGAATCTTATCAGTAACGGGATACTCATATTGGGATTGATTTGGAACAGACAGGATAAACCAAGATAAGATCTAAAGTATGGAAGAAAATAATTTGGTTATTACCTTTACCATTACCTTACTTATTGTCGTTCTGATGATGATTTTCATCTATGTGGTCTTTATCAAAAAGAAAACAACCCTTCTGATCGAGCAGAAAGAGAAAGACATGCGGTTTGAAAAAGAGCTGGCAACTTCGCAGGTGGAAATAAAGGAACAGACACTGAATTACATCGGGCAGGAATTACACGATGATGTAGGACAAAAGCTCTCTGTGGTCCGTTTGAGACAAAATCAACTGATTTCCAAACTGAAAAATGCAGAAAAAGAAGAACTGAGCGAGCTGAGTGAGTTGTTGGGCGAATGTATCCAGGATATCAGAAACCTATCCAAAACCCTGATTACGGAACAAATCATTCATTTCGGATTGACAGAATCTATTGAAAGAGAAGTAAAAAGAATACAGAAATTAAAATTATTAAAAATAGAATTCATCACCCAGAAACAGGATATTGATATTTCTCCCAAGCATGGGCTGATTCTTTTCCGGATCATTCAGGAAAGCATCAATAATATCTTAAAGCATTCCAGGGCTAAAAATGTATCTATAAAACTGGAAGATGATCACAATACCTTACGAATCAATATCTCTGATAACGGAAAAGGTTTTAATACCGACAAGATACAGGATGGTTCGGGACTGAAGAATATGGAACTGAGAGCTAAGCTGATCCATGCAGAATTTTCCATCCAGTCGGAACTTGATAAAGGAACACAAACCTCGATAATTTATTACAAACACTTCATATGAAAACTATTCCCATCGCTATCGTTGATGACCATACGTTAATGTCCAAGGCATTGGAAAATATGATTATGGAAAATCCTCAGTACAGTGTGATCATGAATCATCCCAACGGCGAAGATTTTATTGCCGCCATAGAAAAAGCTTCAGAATTACCCGCTGTAGTACTGATGGACATCAACATGCCTTATAAAAATGGTATAGAAACCACAGAATGGCTCACCGAGCATCATCCTGACATAAAAGTAATAGCTTTGACTATGGAAGATGATGAAAAAGTACTTATCAAAATGCTGAAGGCGGGAGCGAAAGGCTATCTGCTGAAAGATATGCAGCCTGCTATCCTCTTTCAGGCGATAGATACCGTATTTGACAAAGGCAGTTTTTATACCGATTTCGTTGCCCAGAAATTGTTAAAGGTAAAAACAGAAGACATCAAAAATGCGTCTCTCCTTTCCGAGTTAAAAGGCAGGGAAAAAGAATTTATAAAATGGGCCTGCAGCGAACTTACCTACAAGGAAATAGCAGACAAAATGTTCCTCAGTCCAAAAACTATTGATGGCTACAGAGATTCTGTTTTCACAAAATTAGAAATAAAAAACAGGGTCGGCCTGGTTCTTTTTGCCTTAAAACATGACTTATGCTGATGTGATTTTTACTTTTAAATCAACACAGTCCAAACCATTATAACTCAATCACTCATCCGGTAGATTTTTACAATGTACCGGATTTTTTTTGTTTCCTCTTCATTCTAATCATCCATAAAATAGTTCAGCTTTAAAAACACAATACTTATTTTTCCCTCCAAATACCCGCAATCATTCGTGTAAATCCGTGCAATCTGTGGTTAAATTTTTGCCTTCCTCAAAATTATGCGCTTCCTAAATGAGCTTTTGCGTTAAAAAAGAATTTATCTTCCAAATACCCAATCATCCGTGCAAATCTGTACAATCAGGGGTTAAAAACTCTTTCAAACCTCAAAAAAGGTGTTTTACCTGCCACACAATCAGGCCTTTCCCTCTGTTTTTGCTCTGTTGAATAATGGAATTTTGTCATATAAAACTAATCCACAAAGGCAGAACCCGAAAAGCCAAAATAGAGTAGGGAAAATTTTAAAAACTAATAGAAATGAAAAAAGCACTCGTAATAGGAATCAATGACTATGCACCTATAGGATCAGGCGGCCCGGACTTAAACGGCTGTGTGAACGATGCCCGAGATATGGCGAATACGTTGGTGATTTGCGGATTTAATCCGGCAAAGATTAAAATCCTCACCAATCAGAACGCCACAAGAGCCAATATACTGAATTATCTGAAAGCATTAGTGAATAGCAGTGTAAAAGGAGATTCTCTGGTCTTCTATTATTCCGGACACGGAACCAGAGTAGCCAATATCGGAACAGATCTGGAAATAGACGGATTGGATGAAGCAATTTGTCCACACGATTATGCAAGTGCAGGCGTGATCCGTGATGATGATTTCAAAGCTGTTCTCAGTAAGCTGAAAGCAGGCGTGAATCTGGAAGTTATTTTCGACTGTTGCCATTCAGGAACAGGAACCAGAAAGATGGAGCTCGGACTGGATTTAGAGCTTTCCTATGAAACGCCCCGTTTCATTCCACCTATGCTGGAAGATGAATTTTATATGACCTACGCCAGCGAAATGCAATCCTCTAAAACTTCTAAAAAATCAACCTCTATGACCAAAGCTTTAGTTCCCGTTGCCGGAATGAATCATACGTTATGGGCGGCTTCCAAAGACAACCAGGTATCTATGGAAGGAAATATGAGTGGCCAGATAAGAGGCTATTTCACGTATCACTTCTGTAAAATACTACGGGCAACCAACGGCAATATTGTCAGAAAAACACTTGATAAACAGATCGCGATTGCTTTAGCTGCGATGGGAGCTGCACAAATTAACCAAACAGAAAGCATTACAGCAGAATTTTCTCAAAAAATATTTTCATAAAAATCAAATCACTGGCGGAATCCGAAAAGCCATCCAAAGAGTAGGAAAAAACTGATTAAAAACCAATAATCATGTCTAAAACTGACCATAACAAACCAATGACAACGGAAGAAGTATCAAGACTTAAAACCGTTAAAGCAAAATCAACTGAAAAATTGGCGAATGCCGAAAAACTAACCCACCAGGGACCTGTCATGGAAACCATTGACGGTAGATCTTTCCCGAAAGGAATGAAATCGATCGGAATGCCTGCAGGTGAAAAAGCTGCAGAAGGAAAAGTACTCGAGACCGATCATTTCTATCCTACCCATTCAGATTTTGAATATCAGCCTAAACTGGAAGCTAAAAAGGACCGTAAACCAAAATTCATTGACAGAGAATCTTTCTTAACCGCAGAAGGGGTAAAAACTATATTCGGTCCCGATCAGAGAAAAGTATATAATTCTACTGCGTATCCGTGGCGATGCGTAGGGAGAGTAGAAAGCGCTTTGGGCTCAGGAAGCGGGGTAATGATAGGCCCGAGACACCTTCTTACCTGTGCCCACATTGTAGACTGGCAGCCAAATAACACCACGGGCTGGTTAAAATTTACTCCAATGTATTATAACGGAAGTGCTCCTTACGGAAGCGCCTGGGGTACATTAACCTATTATAAGTACAAAGTAGCCGGACCTACGATTGATTCTACAGAAATTCAATATGATTATGTTGTTATTGTTCTGGACAGGCCTATCGGAAACAGCACAGGCTGGCTGGGTGCCAAATCTTATTCAGATTCATGGGATGGCGGGGCTTACTGGACACATGCAGGTTATCCCGGAGATTTAACAGGAACCCAGAGACCCACTTATCAGACCGGTATTGCTTTAGACGGAGACTTCTGGAGCGCCGATGATAATGAAAGCATGACCCACAAAGCAGATATCTGGCCAGGGCAAAGTGGTGGTCCGTTCTGGGGATATTGGGACGGAGCTCCTTATGCTGTGGCTACCCAAAGTGCCCATAACCCAAGTGAAAACTTTGCAAGTGGCGGCTCAGATCTCGTCAATCTCGTGATAAGAGCCCGCAACGAGCATCCATAACCAATTTTTTTTCTTTATATGAAGAGCCTGACTTTTAGTTGGGCTCTTTTTTTACAGTCCGCTTCCTGTACTCGTTTTGGTATTTATTTACCGAAGCTTTTTTATTTTATTTTCGGTACATTTTCGTTGTACAAAAACAAATTAGATTATATTTGACGTAAATGAGAAAGTGTACTAAATGAACTTCTTAATTATAAGAAAAGATGATACTTTGACTTTTTGGATTCGATATAATAAGACGCAAAAACCGTTGGTTTAATTCAGCTTATAACCGAACTCAACGTAAAAGGAATACATTTTAAATCTATTGCAGAGAGCATAGATAGCCGTTCAGCGAGTGGTAAACTAATTTTTCAAATTTTTGTTCACGCAACGCGTAAATTCAGATGTTGTAGGGAATGCTAACTAAAACCGTTCAAAATAAATTTTTATATAATTCCAAAATGAAAATCAACTTTTTTTATAACTTATTTCTGTGGTTATTATTAATCACCTTGCCTATAACTGTATTTTCGCAATCGACCGACTTTGTCATTCAAGATGTAAAGTTTGAAAGTCAGGGCGTTACTCTTGCAGGCTCAATTTTAAAACCTAAAGACCCATTTGCCGCAGTTGTAATTGTTCATGGGTCTGATCCGGTAAAAAGAGAAATGGAGTTTGCCAAGCGTCTTGCTAAAGAAGGCATTGCTGTACTTACATATGACAAACGTGGCGTTGGAGAATCTGGTGGTGTGTATGTAGGACCATCTGTTGGCACTAATAATATTGATACTGCTAATCTTAATTTACTATCTCAAGATGCAAATGCAGCGGTAAATACATTTCGAAAGTATTTGAAAGATAAAAAGACTCCTATTGGATTAGTTGGCTTCAGTCAGGCAGGATGGATCATTCCAATTGCTGCAAGCAAAAATCCACAAATAGAATTTATGGTATTATTTAGTTGCCCTACAATTACTACTTTAGAACAACTCCGATTTCAGTTTTATACTAATGGAAACAATCAATTTTGGGAAAATCATACAGAAACAGATGCTCTTGAGCACACTAAAAATGACCCAGATCGGTATCAATTTGTGGCAACTGACCCAAAAACTTCTCTTAAAAGTCTTTCAATTCCCGGACTTTGGCTTTTTGGAGAGAAGGATATACAAATTCCCGTAAAGTTGTGCATAGAGCAATTAAATTCACTCAAAGTTCAGGGCAAACCTTTTGAATATACTTTATTTTCAACATTGGGACACAATACTGCATTTAACACTACAGAACCTTTTCATATTTCAATTCAATGGATAAAACAGAAAACTTTGAACACTAAGAAGTCTAAAGTATCAAAATAATACAGAATCATCAGCATACTCATCCTCTATTTCATCCCAAAACACTACCAAAATTTTCAATATTTTAATACATTTGTTTAAAACATATTCTGAATGAATTTCGAGCAGATCAATTTACACCTTGAGGCTTACAAAGAACACGACCAGATTCTGGATGCCGCTAAATTTTTAATCCATTCCTTCGACCTGGAGCATGAAAATTTTGCCGGTTTCGGATTCCGGGAAGAGCTTTCCCCCACTTCTATGCTTTTGACGGCAGAAGGAGTATTGGGCGGTCCACAAACCGTAATGATCCCGAAGAATTTATTTGATTTTGATCTGAATCTCGTTCTGAATATGGTTGCCCACGAAATGCTTCATGTACGGCAAAAGGCTCCCGGACAGGTCATCGAAGACAAAAATGAACGGGAATTTCAGGCCTACTATGAAATGCTTTTCCATAAAGTCTTTCCACAGATCCCGGAAGTCTCGGATCATTATAAGAAATTCTTTGGAGGCCAGGCCTTAGAATATTACAGGAGAATGGGCGCAGGATCGGAACTGCAGCAGAAATATGAAGCAGAAAAAGCAGAAATAGAACACTTAATCAATTCATTATCATGACTATAAAACCGGAAATATCCTGGACAGACTTTGAAAAAATTGACATGCGATGCGGAACGATAATTTCAGTTGCCGATTTTGAGAAAGCAAGAAACCCTTCTTACCAACTGGAAATTGATTTCGGGGATCTTGGAATTAAAAAATCCTCTGCACAGATCACTTCCCTTTATCAAAAAGAAGAGCTCATAGGAAAACAGGTGATGGCTGTAGTGAATTTCCCCAAAAAACAGATCGCCAATTTCTTCAGTGAGTGTCTTGTGATGGGAGTTTATGGTGAAGATAAAAAAGAAGTTACTCTTTTAATCCCTTCACTGCCCGTAAAAAACGGAATGCCGGTAGGATAAATTACAAACACATATGATACAACACATTCCATTAGAAAAGATCTTATTCCTTGATATTGAGACCGTTCCCGGATCAGGATCATGGGAAGATCTTCCTGAAACAGAACAGAAACTCTGGGACAAGAAAACAAGGTTCCAGAGAAAAGAAGATGTTACTGCCGCAGAATTTTATGACCGTGCCGGCATTATGGCCGAGTTTGGAAAGATCATCTGCATTACCATCGGAATGGTCGAAAAGAATGAAACCTTAAAAATCAAAAGCTTTTCAGGTCACGATGAGAAGAAGCTGCTTCAGGAATTCGGAGAGATCTTCAACAGCCCAAGACTGAATAACGTAATTCTCTGCGCCCACAACGGAAAAGAATTTGATTTTCCATGGATTGCGAGAAGGTATCTTATTAATGGAATCCAACCTCCGGTCCCTTTCCAGATGTTTGGAAAAAAGCCCTGGGAAATTCCTCATATTGACACGATGGAGCTTTGGAAATTCGGAGATTATAAAAGTTTTGTTTCCCTGGAACTGCTAGCTCATGTGTTCGGAATTCCTACTCCCAAAGATGATATAGACGGTTCAATGGTTTCATCAATCTACTACATAGAAAAAGACTTGCAACGAATTGTTGATTATTGTGAAAAAGATGTCTTAACTTTGGCAAATGTTTTCCGGCGAATGCGTCAGGAAGATTTGTTGAAAAGGAATATCAATCTAGATTAAAAAATGAAATTTACAGACGATCAAATTGCTGACATTGGTGAGGAAATCATCAGCGTCTTAAAATCCGTATACGACCCGGAAATCCCGGTAGATATTTACGAATTAGGACTGATATATGATGTACAGATCTCCGAGGATGGTGATGTAAAAATTATAATGACCCTTACTACCCCAAACTGTCCGGTTGCAGAAAGTCTGCCTCAGGAAGTAAAAGACAAGGTAGGAGAAGTGGAAGGGGTGAAAAGCGTAGATTTAGAGCTTACTTTCGAACCTAGCTGGAACAAGGATATGATGAGTGAAGAAGCGAAGTTTGAATTGGGAATGCTTTAAGTAAGGAAGACGGAAGCAGGAGGATGGAAGTTTTCAGAGTTCATAAAGCCACTTTCTTCCCATATAAACTCCTTTTTTACACTAATACAATAAAAACCCGGAAATTTCCGGGTTTTTCTATTTTCAATACGATGAGTTTGAAGAAGAAAATTACTGAGGTTAATTTCCAGAAAGTAGTAGGGCTAACAGTAACTTCCGCCTTCCCTCTTTCAGCTTCAGCCTTTAAATCTCTTTCGCAATCTCTTTTCCTTCTCTCCGGCTCCATTCGCTCCATGAACCTACATATAGATCAGGAATTGGAAAACCTGCATAATCCAGTGCTAAAATAGTATGGCAAGCCGTAACACCAGATCCGCAATGAATGATCAGATGTTGAGGTTGATCTTTTAAAAGCTCCTTATATTTTTCTTTTAAAACTTCAGGTTTCAGGAAATTGCCATTCTCATCAAGATTTTCTGAAAAAGGAATATTAACAGCTCCCGGTATGTGGCCGGCCACAAGATCAATAGGTTCAGATTCACCTTTATAACGGTAAGCATCTCTTACATCAACAACAGTCGAATAATGGATTATGATCTCATTTTCAACATCTTCCAACGTCTTAACCGGAAGAAGCCAACCTTCTTTTTTAATGACAGAAGTTTTTTCAAAAGTTTCCTCACCGGATGAAAATTCTATACCCTCTTTATCGGCAGACTGTATGCCTCCATCCAGAACCTGAACGTTTTGTAATCCGAAAGATCTCAGCATCCACCAGGCTCTTGCCGCTGCATTAGCTCCGTTTTTATCATCATAAATCACAACATGTGAATCTTCAGAAATCCCAAGCCTGGAAAGTGTTTCTGCAAATTTTGTAATATCAGGGAGTGGATGCCTTCCTCCAAAAGCAGCATTTTCTCCGATCTCTGCCAGATCTTTATCCAGATCTATAAAACGGGCATCTTTGATGTGTTTATCAAGATAAGTTTGATGTACGTCTTTTCCTACTCTGGCATCAAGAATGATGAGGTTTTCTGGTGAAAGGTTTTTTAACTGGGATGATGAGATTATGGGCGACATTTTTGGTGATTTTGGGGTTAAATGATAAGTTTTAGTTAAAGCCAAGCGAGTTTTTAATATAGGAGAGCGGATTAAAACCCGCTCCTATTAATATTTGTTTTATTCCGTAGATTTTACAGATTACGCAGATTTTTTATGCTTTAAAAGCAATTTCATCTGCTCCATCTGTCCGATTTGCAAGATGATATTTTAATTAAAAATGAAAGATATCCTTCGCTTTATTATATGAACTTTCAAAATTTAATAAATTCAACTTATGCTCCACTTTTTCTACGCTCATAAAGTTGATTACCTGTTCTGTCGGCATATTTCCTACCAGATCATCTTTGGCCATAGGACAGCCTCCTATTCCTTTGATGGCACTGTCGAATCTTCTGCAGCCTTTATCGTAAGCGGCCTTCAGTTTTGAATAAGAATCTTCGTATCGGTTATGGAAATGCCCTCCGAAATTGATCTCAGGGTATTTTGAAGGGATTTTTTCGAATAAAAGAGCAATCGTTTCAGGAGTTGCAACCCCAGTCGTATCAGACAGAAGAACATCTTTAATTCCAATGTCTGAAAACCTTTTGGCCCAGAAATCTACGTCTTCCCATTTCCACATTTCTCCGTAAGGATTTCCAAAGGCCATAGAAAAATAGATATTCAGCTGTTTTCCTTCACTTTTTACGAGCTCAAGCATCCTGATGATCTCATCAAAAGCCTCTTCCTGGTTTTTGTTGGTATTCCTGTGCTGAAATGTTTCCGAAATAGAGAACGGAAAGCCTAAAATATCTACGCTCTGATGTTTTAACGCTTTTTCAGCACCTCTGTAATTCCCAATGATTGCAGAAACTTTTGTATTGGATAAGGATTTATCAATATTTTCAGCTACCTCATCTGAATCGGCCATCTGTGGAATTGCTTTCGGGGAAACAAAGCTCAGACAGTCCAATACATCAAAGCCAACCTCCATCAGAGAGTTGATGTAATCTATTTTTTTGCCGGTAGGGATAAATTCTCCCCAACCCTGCATGGCATCTCTAGGACATTCAGTAAGAAACATTTTTACTTTTTGATTTTCTCAAATATAATAAAACTAAACAAGTTTATAGATGAGGCATACAAATCTAACATTATTTTGATTTTCAAATATTTATATTCAATTTAAAATTTCGATAACTGATATGCAGCTCCGGATAAACCAGACCAGACACGGAAACCTTTGTTGATCTCCTATATTATGATTCAAAAAAACAGCTAGATTAATGATTTTACAATCGTAATCAGACTCATCACAATCACCACCACACCTACTACCGCAAACATTTTTTTAGCAGGAAGACGCGAGGCAAACATCGCTGAAAAAGGGGCTGTAAAAACACCTCCCAAAAGAAGACCAAGCACAATATTCCAGTGATGTATCCCAATGGTGAAAATAAAGGTCAGCGCACTGACTACGGTCAGTAAGAATTTAGCCATAGTAGAGCTCCCCACAACATACCTGGGTGTTCTTCCCTCTTTAATCAGGGTCCCGGTCACCAGCGGTCCCCAGCCTCCTCCGGCAAAAGAATCAATAAATCCACCTGCCAGACCAAGTATTCTGAGATTTGTTCTTTTTTTACGCTGTCTTCCTCCTGATTTTTTTTGTTTTCCTTTAAATGCATTTCTGAGAATATTCAGTCCCAGGTACAAGGTATAACAAGCGATGACCGGTTTTACAATATGAGCATAATATTCGCCGAAATGAGATAATGCAAATGCCCCGATAAAAGCACCTACAGCCGCGACTGGAAATAAGACCCAGACCATTTTTTTATTGACATTTCCCAGCTTGTAATGACTGATACTTCCCGCAGCCGAAGTGAAAGATTCCGCAGAATGGATGCTAGCGCTTACCACAGGAGGCGGAACATTCAGAAGCAGAAGGATTGTTGTACAGATTACTCCATATCCCATGCCCATAGATCCGGCGACAATTTCTGCCAGAAACCCGGCCAGCAGCATCCAGTAAAAAATATGTCCGTCTTTACTGAGAAAGCTCTGAATATCCCCGGACAGGTTAAACTGATAAATAATCAGCGCCAATACACCAATAAGTATCAGAACACCAATGATTCCAAGATAAATATTAGCTCTTCTCTGTACTGTTTTAGTGATGTTGATTAATTTTTCCATCTCCAGTTTCGCTTCAGCAGGCGGGTCCTTTTTCTCATCCAGGTATTGCGTTGTGAGCCTGTTAAGTTCTTTTACCTTGTAACTAAAGTCTCCCTTTAACTGATTGCGGATGTTCTGCATATTGTCTAAGAGCCCATCCATTTCTTCATCGGGAATTGTTTCCGTTAAAATCTCACGTACCCGTTTCGCTACCGTCGGAGATTTTCCGTTGGTAGAAACTGCAATTTTAAGATGTCCTTTTCTTACAATGGAACCCAGATAAAAATCACATAGATCTGGTTTATCGGCAATATTCACCAGTGTATTATTTTGATGAGCCCTGTCACGGATCTGCTCTGCAACGAAAATATCATTAACCGCCACGATCGCAAGATCGGCACTGTTAAAATCATTATCCGTAAAAGACCTTTCATGCAGGGTAAGGTTGGGATAATTCTTTTTTAGTTCTTTAACCTGATCATTTATTTCCAGTGCTACCAGCTTAATGCGCGCTCCCGGAGAATTAACGAGAACAGACTCCAGCTTCTCCAGAGCAATGTTGCCTCCACCAATGATGAGCAGTGATAATTCTTCAAGTTTTAAGAATATGGGATATAAAAAGTTACTCATCTTATTTAAAGTTTAGATCATAGGTAAATGCGACATAATACAGTCCTCCGATCTCGGGCCCTGCCGCATACTGATAATACCGGCGGTTAAGCAGATTCGTTGCTCCGATTTTCACACTCGTTTTAATGTCCGGAATTCTCCATGTTGCCTGAGCATCGATGGTATAATAGGCCGGAATGTTTCCGGAAGCTAACGGACTTTCCCATAAGAAACTATCCTGCCATCTCGCCGCAACCGTAAATCCTATATTTTTAATAATCTCCCTATTTCCAACACTTAAATTAACTGCCCATTTAGGAGTATTGAAAGCAGTAATGAAAAGATCCGAGGTATTGGTTGAAACCAGATCATTATATGAAATGTTCACATTTACATTATAGTTTTTCACCAGATTATATCGGATTCCCAGAGATGTTCCAAGACTTTTATATTTACTGTTGCTATTGGTATACACTCTGTACCGGTCCTGCTTACTTCTGTCCAGCATTGCTAAAACTGCATTATCACTGCCTATACTTTCATTTTTAGGCACCGCCACTTCTACCTGTCCCAGAAAACCTTCATAGACATTGTAATAAAAGTCCCAGTCGATGATAAGCCTGCTGTTGAATAACGCTGATTTATAGCCTATTTCAAAAGAGGTTACCTTTTCAGGCTGTAATTTCGGGAGATTGGCCGCGGACAATAAGCTTTTATTTTTCTGTGCAGCCTGGTTCTGATTGAGCCCTCCGTCTATATCTTTATTAACTGCAGAAATGAATTGGTCAATAGAAGCCAGCGTATATGAATTCTCAAGGTAACCCAATCCGTCATTGGCTTTCGACAGTCCACCCACTCTTCTTACATTTCCGTTATTAACGAATGAAAGGGCTTCAAACAAAGAAGGAAAACGGTAACCATTTTGAAAAGAAACCCGGAAATTATGTTGATTAACCGGAGAATAAACCACGCTTACCCTTGGATTTAATTTGGTCTCAAACTCAGGATTTCTATCGGCGCGAAGAGCCAGATTTACTTTTAACTTATCATCGAAAAAAAGCTTGGTAAGTTGGGCAAAAGCACCATATTTCTGGTAAATGACATTGTTTCCAAAAGTCCCGTCTGATAAAGGAATATTCCGTTCACTGACCGGCCTGTCGAAATCAACAAAATTATTTCCGTCGGGAGTGATGCTGTAAAGACGGTAATCTGCGCCAACAAGAAGATTAAAAACCTTTACAAATTTTGTAAAGTCGTAAGTAATTTCGCCCTGGTAAAATCGGGATTTCTGTTCAAGCTTTGCGCCTCCGGTGGCGGGAGCTCCTGCAATTCCGGAATTGGCTGAATCCCAGTTATTGATCCCAATGATTGTATTTTTCAGCTGTTCAAAAGCTGCCGACCCTGGAATAGCTCTGTTTTTATCGGCTTCCTGTCTTGCCAAAATAAAAGCATCATTCAGATTTACTCCAGAATTAAGCCTGTCCTGCAAAGTATTCTGAAAGATATTTTTCCAGTTGGTATTGGAAAGATTAGTAAGGTCCAGATTATCAGCTAATGGCTTAAGATTATAAGAATCTCCGGTATTTTCTATGGACATGTATGCCCTGAATGTCAATTCTTTACCCGTCAATTCTACTTTATGGTTCTGAACCGTTGCATTCTGAAGGCGGATCTTGTTTCCTCTCTGAAAAGTACCATCGAGTAATCCGTAACGGTACACGTAAGAGGTTTTCCACTGATCTCCAAAACGGTAGTACAATCCGGCATCGAATTTTACATTTTTCACTTCGGGACTTATCAGATCTTTTTCATCATATCCCGTCCTTGAAACATTAAAGGTGGTTGGCTTTCCATTATAATTCACTTTTACCGATGTCCTGTTGTTTCTTTCATCACCGTATTTATTCCAGAGATCTTCAGCCGGGTTATTCGCCAGGGAAAAGTTTGGATTGGCAGTAATCAGTGAATTGGGGTTCTGATCTGTGCGGTTATCTGAGATCCAGTCAATTCCGCTGAAATAAGAGGCATTGATCTTTACCGCAAAATTCTTTTTAAAAACTTTTGCAATTCTGACAGCGCTTTCTCCTAAGGAAGCGGTTTTATGATTCACATTGTCCACATGGTTCACTCCGCCTCTGAAATAAAGACTTACTCCTTCCGAGGTAAACGGATCTTTTGTCTGAAGACTCGCCAATCCGTTCACAGCATTCATTCCATACAAAGCGGAAGCGGCTCCGGGAGTAATTTCCATAGACTGGATATCCAGTTCTGTAGGCCCTATTGCATTTCCCAGCGGAACTCCGAGCGTGGCAGACTGCACATCGACACCATCAACCAGCTGCATAAACCGGAAGTTATTCGGAGAATTGAATCCTCTGGAATTGGGAACTTTTAAAGTAAGGCTTGAGGTCAAAAGCTGCAGCCCTTTTACATTTTCCAATGTTTCGTAAAATGAAGCGGCCGGACTTTCCCGGATGGTTTTAATATCAATTTTCTCAATAGCAATCGGAGATCTCAGTATCTTTTCGGGAACACGTGAAGCGGAAATCACCACTTCATTGATGATGGTGTTCTGAGGATTCAATTCTACTGCAATTTTACTGGACAATGACAATATTTCAGTAGTCTGAGTGGCAAAGCCTTCTTTGGCAATGACAATTCTGAAGGGTATTTTCACCCTTGTTCTCAGCTGAAAGTTTCCATCCTGATCGGTTACTGCTGCATCCTGGGTATTTTCTACCCGGATGTTTGCTCCGGCAATTCCTTTTTGGGTGTCTGTATGTCTGATCGTACCGCTTACTTCGATAAGCTGCTGCGCCTGTACAAAGCCGGTGAAGGAAAGGGTAAACAGTATAAGATGGATTTTTTGTTTAAAATATGGGTGGTGTATGGATTTCACTTGTTTTTAATTTTAGGGTTGAAAAATGATTTTATGCGTTGTCAATTAATGAACAGCACATACACATTCGGAGCCCTAAAAGATTCTGATCATGTTTTCTAGCTTTTGTCTGTCTGTAAAAGAGGTTGATCATATTTTTTATTTTACGGTTTGTAAATAGCGGTAGGAGAAATCACCAAATGTTTCTTCTGCGTTTCTCTGTTGTGAATAGATCCCGAAAAGCTGGTCAAGGGTTTCTATGATTTCTTCTTCACCGATGTTTTCTTTAAATTTTGTATTCAGGCGCGTACCCAGTCTGTCCCCGCCAATATGAAGATTATATTTGCCATATGCTGTACCCACGAATCCAATTTCGGCATTGGGTGATCTTCCGCACCCATTGGGGCACCCCGTCATCCTGATGGTAATATCTTCGTTTTGAAGGCCATATTTTTCAAGGACAGGCTCTATTTTGGTGACTAAAGAGGGTAAATAGCGCTGCGCTTCTGCCAAAGCCAATGAACATGTATTCAATGCTACGCAGGCAACGGAATTTTTACGAAGTGCGCTGGCTTCATCAGTATAGGTTGAAATTCCTGATTCTTTCAGAAGAGCCTCAATTTCAGCTTTATCATTTTGCGAAATATCAGACAGGATCAGGTTTTGATTGCAGGTAAAGCGGAAATTGACTTTCCCGGTTTCAGCAATTTTTAACAGTCCTGATTTTAAAGGATATTCATCTGTATCAAGTACACGTCCGTGCTCTACGAATAAAGTATAAAACCATTTTCCTTCATGATTCTGTACCCAGCCGTAACGGTCTTTTCTCTGCTCAAACTTAAATTCCCTGGCAGGTTCAAAACTGAAACCACATCTTTTTTCTACTTCAGTTCTATATCCGTCGATACCAAGTTTGTCTATTGTATATTTTAACCTTGATAATTTCCTGTCGCTTCTGTTCCCGAAGTCACGCTGTACTGTGATAATTTCATACACCGCTTTCAATACTTTTTCTTCTGTATCTACAAAACCCAGGAGAGATGCAAGGCGTGCATAGGTTGCATCATTTCCATGTGTGGCCCCCAATCCTCCGCCTGCCGCAATATTATAACCGACAATTTTATGATCTTCAATGACAGCAATCAGCGCTATGTCATTAATAAAAACATCTACATCGTTATTGGGAGGAACGGCAATTCCAATTTTCAATTTTCTGGGCAGATATCTGTCCTGGTATAAAGGATCTTCCTCTGCTTTTCTGTCAACAACCAATTCGTCATCGATCCACAGATCATAATATGATTTTGTTTTGGGCAGGCACATTTCGCTTATTTTTCCTGCCAGTTCATAAGCCTCCTGATGTAAAGGCGATTCGGAAGGATTTGAGGTACAGGTCACATTCCTGTTCACATCACCACATGCTGCAATGGAATCCAGATGCTGCAAATTGAAGCTCTGAATGGTCGGTTTTACATGAGATTTTAAAATTCCGTGCAGCTGAATGGTCTGGCGGGTGGTAATTTTGATCACTCCTGTGGAATGATTTTCTGCAATTTCATGAAGTCCTGCCCATTGTTCAGAAGTTAAAAAACCTCCCGGAAGCCTCAAACGAATCATATAGGAGTACAGCCATTCCAGTTTTTTGGCGACTCTTTCTTCACGTCTGTCCCGATCATCCTGCTGATACATCCCGTGAAACTTGATGAGTGTTTGGTCATCTTCTCTGATGGCTCCCGTAAAATCGTCCAAAAGGCTTTCTTTTAAAGTTCCTCTAAGTCCGTTACTACTGGTCTTGATCCTTTCTACAGGGGAAAGGTTATTCTTATCTGTCATATTGATCCGTTTATGATTTAGTACACATCTTTTACATATCTGCCGCTGAGTTCCAGTTCTTCCAGGTAAGCCTGAGCTTCTTCTACACTATGTTTTCCTTTATCCTGAATAATGTTCAGAATGGTTTTTTCAACATCCTTGCTCATAGGATCTCTTGTTCCGCATACGTAGAGTGATGCTCCGCTTTCCAACCAGTGATAGACCTCCTGTGCTTTTTGCTCCAGCCTGTGCTGAACGTATATTTTTTCGGCTGTATCTCTGGAAAAGGCCAGGTCTAAATGAGTTAATGTCCCGGTTTTCAGAAAATCCTGAATTTCTGCCTGATAAAGAAAATCTGAAACGAATGTCCGGTCACCAAAGAAAAGCCAGTTTCTGCCTTCTGCTCCAAGAGCATCGCGCTCGTACAGAAAAGACCTGAAAGGCGCAATGCCGGTTCCGGGACCAATCATAATGATATCTTTATCCGGCTTGGGTAATCTGAAATGTTTGGCTTCCTGAATATAGAATTCAAGGTTTTCTCCTTCCTTAAATTCAGCAAGGAAACTACTGCAGAGTCCGTTCTGCTTTTTATCATTAATAAAAAACTCGGATTTTGTTACCGTGATGTGAATTTCTGCATCACCATGAGCTTCCAGCGATGAAGAAATAGAATATAAACGTGGTGACTGCCCGGTTAAAAACTTAAGTACCTGTTCAAATTCATCGGCATTTTTTACAGGATAAATCCTCAGCAAATCAAGAAGGCTTAACCTCACTTCAGGGATATGATGCCCAGTGGTCTGTGCATATTGAGCTACTGTTGTTTTAAGCAGGTAGCTGATATTAAGATGCTTGTAGAGAAGTTCTTCTGCGCCAGCTGTAATTTTGGCGGTTGTAATCTGTTTCTGAGGATCAATCCCGGTTAGGGCAATGATCTCATCCACTTCATGTTTCGGGTTGAGGGCAATAACGCCCAATGCATCCCCTGGGCTATAGACTAAAGGTTCTTCTGTTTCTATTTCAATGTGATAGGTTTCTTTATCAGACCCAATATCATTTAAATTGATGATTGTTGAAATTTTTCCCTGGTACTTTTTTCTTCCGGTTGATATTTTGGGAGTAACAGTGCTTTTATGACTGCTTTCTTTCGTTTTATCAGCAACATCCAGAATATGTTCAGCCCAGGTATGAGCTTCCTCTTCGTAATCAATATCACATTTTTTTAAAGGAAGAATACGCTGTGCTCCCAGTATTTCAAAACGGGAATCGATGTCCTCCCCGGTTTTGCAGAACAGAGGGTAACTGCTATCTCCCAAAGCAAGGACTCCGAATTTCAAATTACTGATATTCAAGTCATTTTCATGAATATGATCATAAAACTTTTTGGCAAGAATAGGTGGATCACCCTCTCCCTGAGTACTGATAATAATGAAGAACAAATCTTCTTTAGCAAGATCTTTCGGTTTGTATTGGGAAAGGTCTGCCAGCTTTACCTGAATACCTTTCTTCTTGATGATTCCCGCAAGTTCTACCGCGAGCTTCTTACTGTTTCCGGTTTCAGTACCATAGGCAAGGGTAATTTTCTTTGCAGAAACTGTTTCGGTATGAGCTGCAAGTGTAAAATCTTCCTGTACTGTAGCGTACGATCCTGCAAGGCCTGCCAGAAAACCGCTGGCCCAGACCGCTTCATCCCTTGAAAAATCGCCGGATATTTCTTTAAGGGCTTTTAATTTAATTTCAGACAGCATATTCGAATAGGTTTTGATGGTTTGACACCAGAGTTCCGTTTGTTACAGATTTAAAGTAAATCCCTTCCTGTATAGGTGTTTTCAGCCAGGAAAACTCATCGTGCAGGTTAACTACTTTCCCTATCACGACCAATGATGGAGATATAAAATCTTTATTCCCGAATTTTGCATGAAAATCTTCTATGGATGAGGTATGTACTTTCTGATAAGGGGTGGTAGCCTGTTCAATCACCGCAATCTTCTTCTCATCAGTCTTGCCTAGTGCTAAGAATTTATCTACCAGGCCATTGAGGTTTCCTTTAGACATATAAAAAACAAGAGTATCTTCTGATATTCCCAGTTCTTTCCAGTACTCATCACTGAGAATTTCTGTTTTATAATAGGTCAGAAAGCGTACGGATGTGGCATACCCTCTTGCCGTTAAAGGTATTCCGGCATAGGCTGCTGCTCCTGAAGCTGCTGTAATTCCAGGGATGATTTCAAATGTGATATGATGCTCTTTCAAAGCTTTCAATTCATCCAGAACATTGGAAAAAAAGGATATATCCCCTCCTTTAAGCCTTACCACGGTTTTTCCCAGGGAAGCATAGTCCACAATTAATGTATTGATGCGGGACTGCGGTGTAGAAGCATTTTTACTGCATTCTTTTCCGACATATATAATTTCGGCTTTTTTATTGGCGTAACGGTCTATTATTTCAGGGCTTACAAGACGGTCGCATAAGATAACGTCGGCAGCAGCAATAGCTTTTACCGCTTTCACAGTGATCAGATCAGGGTCGCCGGGTCCTGCACCGACAAGGAAAACCTGTGGTGAACTACTAGTATGTTTCATTTTTAATCTTTTTATTGGTGGGTTCTAGAACAGTCCTTCAATGGACAGGTATCTTTCGCCTGTATCATAGTTTACCGTAAGAATGGTAGATCCGGCCGGGATTTCAGGCAGTTTTTTTGCTACTGCTGCTAAAGCTGCTCCTGTGGAAATCCCAACGAAAAGACCTTCTTTTTTGGCGGCATTTTTTGTGTATTCAAAAGCTTCGTCTTTATTAATCTGAACAATTTCATCTAATAGGGCTGTATCAAGTATGGAAGGAATGAATCCTGCACCCAGACCCTGCAAAGGATGTGGAGCGGGAGCACCTCCGCTGAGTACGGGAGACAGCTCGGGCTCAACAGCAATTACTTTAATATGGGGAAACTTCTGCTTAAGTACCTTTGCAATTCCGGTGATATGTCCTCCTGTTCCTACTCCGGTGATAAGGTAATCGAGCCCTTCCGGAAAGTCTTTGAGGATTTCCTGGGCGGTGGTTTCAACATGCACTTTTACATTAGCCGGGTTATCAAATTGCCTTGGGATCCATGAATTCGGGGTTTCCTTTGCCAGTTCTTCTGCTTTTTCAATGGCTCCTTTCATTCCTTTTTCTCTGGGAGTCAGAACGAATTCTGCTCCGTATGATTCCATAATTTTACGGCGTTCCAAACTCATACTTTCCGGCATCACGAGAATCAGCTTATAGTTTTTTACGGCAGCTACCAGGGCAAGTCCTATTCCTGTGTTTCCGCTTGTAGGCTCTATAATGATGCTGTCTTTATTCAGAAGACCTTTAGATTCAGCATCTTCGATCATTGACAAAGCAATTCTGTCTTTGATACTTCCGCCCGGATTTGCTTTTTCCAGCTTGATCCAGACTTCATGTCCGGCACCGAAAAGCTGATTAATTTTTACAACCGGGGTATTTCCGATGGTTTCTAATGTGTTTTGGAACTTCATACCGATTCAATTTTATGTTGTTTTGTTGTTTATATCACAAATGTTAAAGATTCAGGAAGCGGTCCGTTATCTTTTATTTTTATTTCACTTTTATTATAGACTAAGGAATTGGAAGGTACATTTTGGGTAATCCACACATTTCCACCGATGATGCTATCTCTGCCGATGGTTGTATCTCCTCCTAAAATGGTTGCCCCTGAGTAAATAATCACGTGATCTTCAATATTGGGATGCCTTTTCTCATTGGCTTTATCTTTTGAAACATGTAAGGCTCCCAATGTTACTCCCTGATATAGCTTCACATGATTGCCAATAACCGTTGTTTCTCCAACCACAATCCCGGTTCCGTGGTCAATAAAGAAATGTTCTCCAATAACCGCCCCCGGATGAATATCTATTCCTGTCCTGCTGTGCGCATATTCTGAGATTATGCGTGGCAGTGTTTTTACTTTTTGAATCCAAAGCTGATGCGAAATTCTATAGACATAGGTCGCAAAAAATCCGGGATAAGAGAGAAGTATCTCTTCCAAAGACTCTGTTGCGGGATCAAACTCCAGGATAGATTCAGCATCGAGAATCAGTTTATCATAAATATCAAGCAAGGCCAGAAAAAAAGCATTGGTTTGATTTTCAACGGAAACCTCATCAACCTCTGTACTTCCTATTAAATCAAAAAGAAGTTTACTCAGTATTTCAAAATCATTGTAAAGCTGATCACCCGTGTTTACCTGTTTGGGAAGAAACAGGAGATTGTACAGCTCTGTGACAAAATTTTCCATTTTGTTCTGATCAAAGAACCGGGTGGAACTGATTTGCTTTTTTTCAAGAATCTTCTTAATAAAATGATCTGATATTTTCATTTCTACTGAATTATACAGGCTGCAACTGTAGCATTGGACGTTTCATCTACCAGAATAGCGGATCCTGTTTTTTTATTGCTTATAAAATCATCAAATACTAAAGGCTGCGCCGTCCGTATGGTTACTTTTGCAATTTCATTGAGCCTGATGTCTTCTTCTGCCGTTTCTTTTTCCAGTGTATTGACATTGATTTTGTAGTCGACCTGTTTTACCACAGCTTTCAACTGCCTGCTGTGATGTTGCAGCAGGTATTTATTTCCCGGCTGCAGGGCTTTATGATCAAGCCAGCACAGCAATACTTCTATTTCTTTTTCCACATTGGGAAGCTCTTCTGCCGAGGTAAAGAAATCTCCTCTGCTGATATCTATATCTTCTTTAATCTGAATAACAACAGGCTGTCCTTCAAAAGCCTCCTGAACCTCAGCACCATTCACTTCTATTGCTGTAATTTCAGTGATTATTCCAGCCGGAAGTATGGCTATTTTATTTCCTTTCTGAAAGCTTCCACTGACGACTTGCCCGGCATAACCACGGTAATCATGCAATTCTTCGGTCTGCGGACGGATGACATACTGCACCTGAAAACGGCTGCCACTGTTCTGCTCCTGATGAAGCTGCACTTCTTCCAAGTATTCAAGAAGGGAACTTCCTTTATACCAGCCTGTAACAGGAGATAAGGAAACGATATTATCCCCTTTCAATGCTGAAATCGGGAAATAGGTAACATCATTTAAACCTAAGCCTTCTGCGATCTTGGAATAATCTGTTTTAATCGTTTCAAAAACATCTTCCGAATAATCCACCATATCCATTTTATTGATCGCAACAGCTACTTTTTTCAGTTTAAGTAATGAAGCAATAATGGAATGTCTCCTCGTCTGCTCAATGACTCCTTTACGGGCATCAATGAGAATCACCATAAGATCTGAATTAGAAGCTCCGGTAATCATGTTTCGGGTATACTGAACATGCCCCGGAGCATCTGCAATAATAAATTTTCTTTTTGATGTCGAAAAATACCGGTAAGCGACATCAATGGTGATTCCCTGCTCTCTTTCTGCACGGAGCCCATCCGTTAAAAGAGCAAGGTCTACCCCATCATCATTTTTGTTTTTAGAGTGTTTTTCAAGTACTTCCAGCTGATCCTGTAAAATGCTCTTGCTATCGTAAAGCAGTCTTCCAATGAGGGTACTTTTACCGTCATCTACACTTCCTGCTGTTATTAATCTTAATATATCCACGATTTTTTATTTATGAGTGATACATGATAAGTAATGTCTGATTGATTACCTATTAGAAATAGCCTCCTTTTTTCCGGTCTTCCATGGCCGCTTCTGTAACACGGTCGTCAATTCTGGTCTCTCCTCTTTCTGATATTCTGGTGGCTACAATTTCTTCAATTACCCTGTCAACGGTTGCCGCTTCAGATTCTACGGCTGCTGTACAGGTCATATCACCTACAGTGCGGTAACGGATCCGTTTTGTTGTTACAATGTCACTTTCTTCCAGTACGGCAAACTCAGAATTAGCGATCCATTGCCCATTAAGGTCTACGACTTCTCTTTCATGCGAAAAGTAAATAGATGGCAGTTCTATATGCTCTCTGCGGATGTAGTTCCATACATCCAATTCGGTCCAGTTGCTTATTGGGAAAACTCTTACATTCTCTCCTTTATGGATTTTTCCGTTAAAAATATTCCAAAGCTCGGGACGTTGGAGTTTGGGGTCCCATTGTCCGAATTCATCTCTTACAGAAAATATTCTCTCTTTTGCACGGGCCTTTTCTTCATCCCTCCTTGCTCCTCCTATGCATGCGTCGAACTCAAACTCTTCAATTACATCCAACAATGTAAAGGTTTGCAGCCAGTTACGGCTCGGGAATTTACCTTTAGGTTCTGTAAGTTTTCTTTTCTGAATGGTATCTTCTACTTTCCGTACAACCAAATCCACATTCAGTTCTCCAGCCAGCTGATCTCTGAAATCTAAAACCTCCTGAAAATTGTGTCCGGTATCAATA
The DNA here is from genome assembly GCF_037083525.1 of Chryseobacterium sp. CCNWLW53. Taxonomy (NCBI): domain Bacteria; kingdom Pseudomonadati; phylum Bacteroidota; class Flavobacteriia; order Flavobacteriales; family Weeksellaceae; genus Chryseobacterium; species Chryseobacterium sp. CCNWLW53. The sequence goes on from NZ_JBAOJR010000001.1 coordinate 627,184, forward strand.
TGGACGAATGTAAAAGGGATCTTTCCGTGAGGAAATGCTTTTGCTGCCAGATGAGCCAGAACAATACTGTCTTTTCCGCCACTGAACAGTAATGCCGGACGCTCAAACTGTCCTGCAACCTCTCTGAGGATATAAATGGACTCAGATTCTAGCTGATCTAAATAATTTAACTGATATAATGACATAGTATATTTTTTATTGATGAACATGTAAGCCGCATTCTTTCTTGTCAGCATCTTCCCACCACCATCGGCCGGCTCTGAAATCTTCGCCCTCTTTGATCGCTCTGGTACAGGGTTCACATCCGATGCTTACAAACCCTTTTTTGTGAAGGTGATTATAAGGAAGCTGATGTGTTTTTACATAGTCTGCCACCTGTTCCGTGGTCCAGTGAAGAATAGGATGAAACTTAATGATCTGATGATCGGGGTCCCATTCCAGCTGCGGCATTTCTTTCCTGCCAGCAGAATGCTGAGATCTTAAGCCTGTAATCCAGACCTTATATCCCTGAAGAGCCTTTTTCAGAGGCTGAACCTTTCGGATATTACAGCAAGCTTTTCTATTTTCCACGGACTGATAAAAGGAATCCGGTCCGTTTTCTGAGACAAATTTCTGCAGGGCTTCCGGATCCGGATAATAGGCTTTTATATTTTTTTTAAAGAATGCTCTGGATGAGGTCCAGGTTTCGTAGGTCTGTTCAAAAAGTCTTCCTGTATCCAGAGTAAAAATATCAATATCAAGATTTTTTATCAGATGATTCACAACCTGGTCTTCATAGCTGAAGCTGGTAGAAAATATAACTTCTCCCGGAAATTTTTCTGCTAGAACCTGCAAAAAATTGGCACTCACAACACCTGTAGAGGCATTTTCGAGAAGGTTATTGAATTCTATTTTCAGAGCGTTTTCCATTTTTAAATTGAAATTAACTTCTGCAAATATATATAAATCCTATTTATCCTACCAAATTACTAGGATATAAAATTAAAAAAAATTTTCAGCTGTTTTTTATAAAGGAAGTAAGGGTAGCTTCCATCATACTTTTTCTTGTTTTTTCTCTTACTATGATCAGCTCATTTCTAAGGTAGCATGTTGCTTCATCGACACAGTCGTCACAAGGTTCATAGAAATTTATTGAAATACAGGGAGTTAAGGCAATCGGTCCTTCAAAAATCCGGTAGATATCTGCCAATGAAATATCATCGGGTGACTTCAGGAGGTAATAGCCCCCCGCTGTTCCCTGCTTGCTGTTGACCAGCTTGGCTCTTTTAAGTTCAAGAAGAATCTGTTCTAAAAACTTTTTTGAAATATTTTCATCCTGTGCAATAATAGCAGTTGACAAAAACCCCTGGTTGTAGTTTCTTGCCAATCTTACCATTGCTTTCAATGCATATTTGCAACGTTTGGACATCATAATTGATGCAAGTTATGATAATTTATTTGATTATCGAAATCACTGTTTGGAATTGAAAAAATGAAACACTTTTACGGGTTGAAAGATGCCAGAAAGATGGCCTAAATTTTAAATTTGAAAAATTTACATTGTATATTTGTTGGAAATTTATGATCGATGAGTATAATAGAATTCAACCCATTGTGGAAAGAGAAATTACTGAACCGTTTTCTCGCTTATGTAAAAATATATTCAACCAGTGATGCAGAAAGCGAAACGACTCCTTCTACTCCACGCCAGTGGGACATTGCAAAATATATTACTGAGGAACTGAAAACTATTGGTCTGGAAGATGTTTCTCTTGATGACAATGGCTATATTATGGGGTATATTCCTTCTAACCTGGAAGATGATAACAGGCCTACGATTGGTTTTATTTCACATTATGACACTTCACCGGATTTCAGTGGTGAAAATGTAAAACCACAGATTTGGAAAAACTATGACGGAAGTGATCTTGTTCTGAATCAGGCCACAGGATTTACACTATCCGCTTCAAAATTTGAAAGCTTAAAAAAATATATCGGACAAACCCTGATCACGACTGACGGAAATACGCTTTTAGGAGCTGATGATAAGGCTGGCTGTGCAGAGATTGTAACTGCTGCGGAATATCTTATTGCACATCCGGAAATTAAGCACGGAAGAGTTGCTGTAGGATTTACTCCTGATGAAGAGATCGGCAGAGGAGCGCATAAATTTGATGTAGCTAAATTCGGTGCAGAATGGGCCTATACTATGGATGGAAGTGAAGTGGGAGAATTGGAATATGAAAACTTCAATGCTGCCGGAGCTGTGGTAAAAATCCACGGATTAAGCGTTCACCCGGGTTATGCTTATGGAAAAATGGTGAATGCAAGCCTTTTAGCCGCTGAATTTATCCAGATGCTTCCAGAGAATGAAACTCCGGCTACGACTAAAGGTTTTGACGGATTCTATCATTTAATGGATATTACAGCTGATATTTCTGAGGCTAAGCTTCAATATATCATCCGTGATCATGATGAGGAAAAGTATGAAGCCAGAAAAAAATTCATGGAGGAAAAAGTAGCTGAATTCAACCAAAAATACGGTGCAGGCACTGCCGATGTGGAAATAAAAGAACAGTACAGAAACATGAAGCAGCAGTTTGAAGGAAAAATGCACATCATCGATCTTGCTGCAAAGGCCATGAAAGAAGCTGGTATTGAACCTAAAATCAAAGCGATCAGAGGAGGAACAGACGGAGCTCAGCTCTCTTATATGGGGCTGCCATGTCCGAATATTTTCGCAGGGGGAATGAACTTCCACGGTCCTTACGAATATGTTGCTTTGGAAAGCATGGAGAAGGCGGTTGAGGTGATCATTAATATTGTTAAAGCTTAATAGGTTATGAAAAGACTCTTAGCATTAGTATTCATTATATCTTTTGTTTTCAGCCAGGCACAGATCTCTGAATTTGATAAAGCCGATTCCCGTTATGAAAGAAAGAAAAAGGCTCTGTATAAAAAATACCCTAAGCCTAATGATTTAAAAACTAAGCAGGAGTGGCTTATTACTGAGGAGAAAATATCGGCATATAAAAATGCTTTAGATAAAATTTATGAAGAGGAAAACAAAGCAGTAACGGATGTTCCGCCTCCTGTGGCTCCGAAGATCACCAAGGAAGCCGAGTATGCAACCGGAAAAGCTTCGTTTCAAAAGCTTTTAAATGAAGCAGTAGACCTCAGTTTCCTGAATTTTGCCGTTAATCCTTATAAAATAACTTTAAAATTCACTTTAGACTCTAAAGGGAATGCATATCATGTGAAAGTAAAAGGCAATAACGAAGATGTAAACGCATTTATAGAAGCAGCTTTTTACCGTATTAAAGATAAGGGCAAATGGAAGCCCGCAGAATCGAATGGACGGCCGGTACTTTCTGTAGTGAGCCTTCCTTTACAATTAAATTTCAGTAAATAAAACAGATCAACCCATTGCAGATGCAGTGGGTTGTTTCTTTTGTCTTGCGTAAAATTTCCACTCATTATTTCTCATATTGATGAAAAATATTTATTTTTTTGATTATATTAACTTATACATCAGACTATTAACTTAAAAATCAATTTATTATGATAAAAATGAAAAAAATTTTGAGAAAGATCTTTCCATAATTCTTGGAAGCTGAATGGACGGCTGCCATATGAATGGCGATTCTGTGTTCTGCTGGACAGACTGTGAATGTACCTTCGGAAAAGCCCGTGAGATGTACGATGATGGAAATCCGGGAAGCTGTATTGCCGTAGGAGGTGGTGGAGACCCGGGCGGCGACGGAACAGGCGGATGCACTCCTCAACGATCTGCGAAGAAGAGCCCTTTTAACCCATACCTGTCGGAAGCCAAGCCCTTCCGATTTTTTTATATTCTTTTCAGCCAAAAAATGATCCTCATCCAAGCATCCCTGCCGTTCATCAAATAAAGTTTTATCTCATTCTTCATAGTTGTTGTTTTGCACCAGATTATTAACAACAATTTATGAAACAGCAGATTTTAGCACTAAGCTCACTTTTATTATGTATCACATGCTCGGTTGAGACTAAAGCACAGCAGACTCCGGCTTTCCACATCGGGATAAAGGGTGGGGCAACCTATACAAAAACCTCAACAGAGTCTTCTGCACTGGAAGGAAAATACGGTTTTGGATATCAGGGAGGAATTATGACAAGAATGGATATTGGAAGCCTATATGTGCAGGGGGAAGCTTTATTCAACAAGAGGAAGACCTCTTACAACTCCAAAGACGGAAGCACTCCAAAGCTTACCTGGAACTCTATTGACATTCCGATAGTAATCGGTTATAAATTGATCAATACCCAGGATTTCAATGTAAGAGCCTTTGCCGGAGGAGTTTACAGCTATGCATTTAAAAATAATCTGTCGACATCCAAAGCATTGCAGGAAGGCTTTAAAAGCTTTGATAAATCTAACATCGGAATTACGGGAGGTATCGGAGTAGATTACAAAAACTTTACAGCAGACCTCAGATATGAAACAGGACTTACGAGCATCAGTAAGGAGTTTAAATCTAAACCCAACAGCTTTACGCTCGGGATAGGATATTTCTTATTCTAAAAACTTAAAGTACCTTTACCTATTAGAAACTGCGCCCTGCAGTTTCTAATTTTTTATAACCTACGTTATCTTATCCATGACACAACCTTTAATTTTAAAAAAATATTTTTTTGTTGCTATTTTCTGGCTCGTTTTTGCAGCTGCAGTGTATATCAACTTTCAGGCTAGTTCTGACAAGGTTTCATCCGTACTCCAAACAATTGCCCTGGTGGTCTCTTCATTCTTTTTCACTCATTTTCTTACTACCAAACTCCTTCCAAAAGCATTGCGGTTAAAAAAAATGAAATTATTTCTGATCCAGGCTACAGGAGTCATCCTTTTATTGAGCTTCATCTATTCTCTGATCTTCACTTATATTGAAATAGGCTCAAAAAATCAGCTTCCAGCCGACTTTACCGATCATCTTCCTTTCTTATGGAAGGGGTTTTATCTGGCGCTCCCCGCTTCATTTCTCATCAATGGATCTACTTGTGGCATCAAGTTTTATCAGGAACACGGAAAAATAGAACGGGATCATATTCTTCTTCAGCAGGCTCATTTAGAAAATCAGCTCAAACTGCTGCAGGACCAGATCAACCCTCATGTGGTTTTCAATATTTTGAATCATATTCATATTCTGATGAAAACGGATACAAAACTTGCTGATTATCTGCTGCTCAAATTTTCAGATATTCTCCGTTATCAGCTCTATCACTGCAGTCAGAACCTTGTTCCTCTGGATAAGGATATTGAACATCTGCAGAATCTGGTAGAAGTTGAAAAGCTAAGATGGGGAAATGAACTGGAAGTGAATGCAGACTGGAGTACCGGAAATAACAGGTCATTTATTGCTCCTCTTCTTCTGGTTCCATTTATCGAGAATGCATTTAAGTATGTCTGCAGGCTGCCCGGTCATAAAGGTTATGTAAAGATTTCCTGTATAGAGAAGGACGGTTTTCTTTTGTTTTATGCCGAAAACTCTTGTTCGGAACCAGCAACCTATAAAAAGAAGGACGGCTCCGGCGGGATTGGACTTCAAAATGTACAAAAACGTTTAAAATTACAGTATCCGAATGCTCACGAACTTACGATTGTGACAGCCGATAATGTATACAAAGTAACTCTAACCTTACAATTATCTGACAATAATGAGCAGTAATATCCCTAAAATAAAATGTCTGATCATCGATGATGAGCCTTTGGCCAGATTTCACCTGAAAGAGCTGGCGGATCAGATTGATTTTTTATCCGTTGAAGGCACCTGTGCCACAGCACTGGAAGCCGATGCCATAGTGAAGGAAAAAGAAATTGACCTTCTTTTTCTGGATATTAATATGCCTTACTTAAGCGGTCTTGAGTTTCTGGAACAGCTTGAAAATCCTCCTTTATGCATTCTCACAACCGCCTATTCCGAATATGCCCTGGAAGGTTACCGGCTGCAGGTTGTGGATTATCTTCTGAAACCTATTGCCTTTAACCGTTTCTATCAGGCCGTGAACAAAGCACAACAGCAGTTTATTGTTTCTGAAAAGATGAAGAAGAACTCCCCTTTTGATGATCCTTTTCTGTATGTAAGACAATCTGATACCTTCATAAAAGTTTCCTGGGTAGATATCCTGTATATTGAAAGCATGCAGAACTATACGAAACTGCACTTTAAAGACAAGTCTCTGGTCATTCATCAAACAATGAAAGCCGTTGAAGAGTCTCTGCCATCCGAACATTTTTTCAGGATCCACAAATCTTTCCTGATCAATATCATCCATATCGACATGATCTCAGGCGGACGTCTTTACATCAATAAAACAGAGCTTCCTATTTCCCGCACCCGAAAAGAAGAACTGCTTAATCAGGTGGTGTATAAGAAGCTTATTAGTAAGTAGATTTGGAAAGGAAGAGGGAGGCTGGATGATGGAAGTTATTATTCTCGAAAATTAAATGTTCTACTTTTCTATTTAAACCTATCTCATCAAATTATATAAATAAGGATGGGAGATTGGAGCGAGAAGTTATTGAAGCCGTTAAGAAAATCGATCTTTTATTTATACACTTTGGTGAATCGTGTCTAATCAATTGACAACAAGTTAATAATCGTTGGATAGTCACTCCCATCTCCCCACCCCCATCTTCCATCTTAATCACTTAAGGCAAATTCCACCTCAGCGATACGGCTGCATAAAATGTGGTGGCAAATTTGGGATCTGCTATTTTTTTGTCTTTGAAAATACTTTTGATCTTTCTGTCGTTTTCATTGAAACTTCTCAACAGTGCTGTTCCTCCTGTAAGACGAAGGCTTAGCTTGTCATTGAGCTTCAGCTCTGGCCTGATTCCTGCCGTGATCTGTTGGTAGCCCAACAACATGGATTTTCCGTCTTTACTTCTTTCTACAGTCATTCCGCTGAGGTTGACCACAACTTTTAAAGCAAATCTGTCCGAAAACAGGTAGCCTGCTTCCATTCCTTCCGGAAAGTTGATGTTGAATTTAATTTTACCATTTGTTTTCCAGTCGAAATAGATCCACGGTAATATCATAGGAACTCCAAAGGCAGTTGTCAATACAGGTCCTCCTCCCAAAGCCAGATTGGGATTGAAGTGTCTGATAAATAATACTCCTCCCTGTCCGAGAATATCGTCAGAACTTATCTGCTCCAGATCGGTGTAAACTCCAACTGTAGCTGTCATCATCATGCTCCATTTTTTTCCTAATGGCCTTATGTGCTGGATTCCGGCCTGCGCATTCAGCATCTGATCAGGAAACAGCTGTTTTTCATAGTCTTTATGGGTCATTTTTGCGTATGACCCGCTAAGTAAAAGTGACCAGGCTTTTATCTTTCCGCTGCTGTCTTTTTTCATTGACAATGGAATGCTGAGGTTAAGATCTGCTCTTTTAAAGTTACTTTTAGAATTGGTTTTCACACTGTGTTCCGGACGTATGTAACTGGAAAAGGGTATATATTCAGTCTTAAGCTCTCCTGATATTCCGGATTGTGCACTGACCCAATATCCGAGCAGACAGCAGGCAGCTGCCAAAAGATTTCTCTTCATAATTTAAATTTTATGCAAAGAGATACTTTTAGAAGGCGGTTACAAAAATTACTTGATTAAGTGCTCAAATAGTATGACCAAACGGAAAAACAGTATGATAATATACAAATAGTACTTCACTCAACATGAGTTCAAACCTACTAGAATTTCATTATACTGAGGCTTGTTTATTCTTAAATGAGCGGTAAGCAAACCAAACCGCAATGAATGCAATGCCTGTACGCAAAATAACCATTGGCATAATGGAATCTGCTTCTAAAAGTCCAGCCAGTCCTGAAAGTAAAAAAGTAACCATCAGCTGCATAAAACCCATTACAGCAGCAGCTGTCCCTCGTCCTTCTTTAAAAGGAGACAAAGCATGAGCAGAAGTGATGGGAAAAAGAATTCCTATAGCCAGCAATGAAAGGTATAACATCATAATTTCCAGTGCTACTGAAAGATTTCCGGCAGCGATGAGGATATGCAGGCTGCATACGATCAACAGCATAAGGGTAGCTGCTAGTAAAAGCTTTGTATCGCTTATTCTCTTTATTAATTTAGGTGTAATATATGCAGCGGTTATTAAGGCTAATGAATTAAAACCAAATATCAGGCTGAAAACGCCGCTGGAGAACCCATGAAGTTTCATAAATAAAAAAGGTGCATTGGAAATATAAATGATCAGGGAAGCGAAAGCAATACTTCCAATCATCGTGCTGTTGATGAATTCTTTATTGGAAATAATTGTTTTTAAATGGTTCTTTAATCCTTTTTCGGCTTCGGGAAGATCAGAAAGAGATGTTCTTGAATTGGTCTCAGGAACGTATTTATAAACCATAAAAAAGGTAATTAGCCCCATTATTCCTAAAAAAGCAAACGAACTGTTCCATCCCCAAAATTTAAGAAATACACTTCCCAGAAGCGGTGCAATAATAGGAGCAATTCCGCTGATCTGAGACTGCTGCGAAAATATGGCTACAGATTTCTGCCTGTCATAAAGGTCGATGACGATTGCTCTCCCGATCACAATTCCAGCACTTCCACCGAATGCCTGCAGAAAACGCATGGCCCATAATATGTAAATGTTTTCTGTAAAAAATATGGCTGTAGCACCTGCAATAAAAAGGAAAAGTCCACAGTACAGCATGGGTTTACGTCCTGTCCTGTCAGACAAAGGTCCCCAAAGTAATTGTCCGAAAGCAAATCCTGCAAAAAACACAGAAATTGAGATCTGGATATGTCCGATATCGGTTTGGAAAATCTGTGCCATACTTGGAAAAGCGGGCAGATACAGGTCTATACTCAGTGATTCCAGGGTGTTGAGCAGTGCCAGAATAAACACTACGATACTTAAGTTTCTCATAAAGGGGTTCAATCATTCAACGATCTGCACAGATCGTTTTTTCTCCTGGCAAAATTCCGGTAAAAAACATAGCTTTTCAATACAGTAATTGAAGGAAGACTAGCACAAACTGAGGATTACATTTTGTAATTTTTATGAAAACTTATTATTTTAAAATGAATTTAAAAGAACTTTCTGAAGATTAAGCTTTTCCTTCTTTAAATCCCTCCGGATTCCGGCCGGTATGTTTTTTGAAAAAACGTGAGAAATAAGACGCGTCGCTGAATCCCAGTTTAAAAGCAATTTCTTTAACGGTTAAAGCACCAAAGCTAAGTTCCCTTTTAGCTTCCAAAACAAGTCTCTGAGCAATCATTTTTTTCACAGTCGTTCCTCTGGACAAACGAACAATATCGTTGAGATGATGGGTGCTTATTTTGATCTGATCAGCATAGAAACGGGTATCTTTTTCAGCTGTATAATGTTCTTCAATCAGGCTTACCAGCTCTTGAATACGCTGCCTGTCATTAATTGATGGGTTTTGCAGACTAATCTGTTCTGTGATGATGATGCAGAATGCCCGCAGATAGGATTTTAATAAATCTAACCTGGAAGATCCATTATATTCTTTTTCCATCAGTGAGATGATTGTACTACAGGTTTCTCCGCTTTGAGGATCTAAAGAAAAAGGACATGTTCCTCCTGTGAGGATTGTTTCTATATCGCTGGCTTCCTTAAAGATTTCCCTGCTCACAGCGAGTACATACCCCTTTTCACCTCTCAGTTTCATATTGAATACCTGTCCGGGTGCGATGATACAGATCTGGTTATTTTCAAGGCTATAACTTTCAAAATCCAATTCCAAGCTGCTATTTTCACTTACTTTTTGGAACCAGATAATCTCAAAGAAATTGTGACGGTGAACATCATTAAAATTTTCCGGATGTCCTGTATCAAGAGTCATCAGCTGAAACTGTTCGGAGGTGAGATGGTGAGTGGGAATGTTTTTTTCTGATGGAGGCATTAATCAATTTTTTAATATTATTCAACTAAACAAAAACCACAGCAAAAAATGCTGCGGTTTTCTACAATATTCAAATTAAATATAATTCTATTTATTTTTGCTGGCTGTTTAAAAAAGCATCCCAGCCCTGTGCCGTAAGAGGAACAAGCTGATTGGAGCCTCTTGCTACCATATAGTTACCTTCTTCATTGTCTACAGCATGACCAATGATCGTAAAGTCAGGGTGATTCTTAATCTTATCAAAATCATTGGGCGAAATAGTGAACAGCAGTTCATAATCTTCGCCACCGCTTAATGCAGTCATGACCGGGTTAAGGTTCATTTCATCCGCCGTGGAAATCGTAAGGCTGTCCATTGGGATCTTCTCTTCATATAATCTGAAACCGGTTTTAGACTGGTCAGAAAGGTGAAGGATCTCAGAAGCCAGACCGTCAGAAATATCGATCATGGAAGTCGGTTTGATATCCAACTCTTCCAAAATTGCTTTAACGTCTGTTCTTGCTTCAGGTTTAAGCTGTCTTTCAAGAATATAGTCATAGCCCTCCATTTCGGGCTGCATATTTGGGTCGGCGAGGAAAACAGCATGTTCTCTTTCAAGGATCTGCAATCCCATATAAGCACCACCCAAATCTCCACTTACAACCAGAAGGTCATTAGGTTTTGCCCCGCTTCTTTTTACAATATTCTCTTCATCCTCAATTCCTACAGCAGTAATACTCATAACAAGTCCGGAATTAGAGCTTGTGGTATCTCCACCAATAAGATCAACTTTATATCTTGCACAAGCAGCCTGAATTCCTGAATAAATTTCTTCTAAAGCTTCTACCGGAAAACGGCTGGACACGGCCATAGAAACCAAAATCTGCGTCGGCACAGCATTCATTGCTGCAATATCGCTGAGGTTTACGACAACAGCTTTGTAGCCTAAATGCTTTAATGGGACGTAGCCTAAATTAAAGTGAACTCCTTCTGCAAGGACGTCCGTTGTAAGAACAACTTTTTTATTTCCAGGATTGATAACTGCCCCATCATCTCCTACTCCAAGTTCCGAAGACTCATTGGATAGTGGAAAATATTGTGTCAAATGCTTTATAAGACCAAATTCTCCTAATTTGGAAATGGGAGTAAGTTCCTGTGATTTATCTTCAAACATAATTTCTTTTGTATTAATGTTCAGTGTAAAATGTATTAAAGACATTCAACATTGAACTGTGAACTTTAAACTTCGAATTAGCTAAATTCTGCCGGATCCACATTATTTGGCTGGAAAGGAAGCTTTTTGAAGTCTTCCCTGCTCATCACTATTGTTTCAGGGCTTTTGTATTTGTTCATTGCTTCAACCACATCATCCGGCGGGGTTGTCATTTTTCTCAGCATCATATCGATCCACACTCCTGTAGCCTCTGCAGTGGCACAATGTACCCCGTCCGGCGTATAGAATTTATGGAGAAATCTGTAAATGGAAGAGTCTTCCGAGCATCCATCGATTTCAAGGCTTACGATAACCGTCTGGTCGGCGTAAATCTCTTTGAAGAAAGAATATCTTTCATGCAGAATCACAGGTCCTATTCCCCATCGGCTCAACTGGGTTACTCCCATTTTTTCTTTGGTCATAAAGGCCATTCTGGACTGGGCACAGTACTGTACATATGATGAATTGGCTAAGTGCTTGTTGGCATCAAGGTCACTCCAGCGTACTTCGAATTTATGGTAAAAAATCATGTAAAAGTTGTTTTTAGTATGATTAAATTATAATCTTCAAAATTACTCAAATAAGATGGTTTATAAAAATTGTACTTTTGAAAAAATAATCTTCAGCATAGGATTACCATTACATGAAACAGATCATTATTATCGGAGGTGGCGCCGCAGGCTTTTTCTGCGCATCGAATCTTGACGAAAAAAAATATAAAATTACCATCCTTGAACAGAACTCGGATGTGCTTCAGAAGGTAAAAATCTCAGGTGGCGGACGTTGCAATGTTACGCATGCCTGTTTTGATCCAAGGGAACTGGTTCAGTTTTATCCAAGGGGAAATAAGGAACTGCTAAGTGTTTTTACCAAATTTCAGCCGGGAGATACTATGGATTGGTTTGACCAACGCAATGTACCATTGAAAATTGAGAATGATAACCGGGTTTTTCCGGAAAGCAATTCTTCACAGACGATTATTAATACTTTCCTGAATGAAATCCGGAAAAAGAATGTAGAGGTTAAAACAAAGTGTTCCGTGAAGGAGATTGAAAAACAGGATGAAAAATATCTTGTCAAGACCAGTTTGGGAGATTTTCAGGCGAATTATGTCGTTTATACGACCGGAAGTTCTCCGAAATCACTGAAAATCGTTGAAAATCTGGGTCACAAGATCATAGATCTCGTCCCATCACTTTTTACCTTCAATATTAAAGATGAATTGCTACAGGATATTCCCGGAACCAGCTTTGAAAATGCTGAAATCTCAATTCCTTCCTTAAGAACTGAGGAAAACGGACCTTTGCTTATTACACACTGGGGCCTTTCAGGACCAGCTGTTCTGAAAATTTCAGCATGGGAAGCGATAAGTCTTGCGAAATCAAAGTACCATTTTGAAATTGAAGTGAATTTTATTTCAAAATCTGTGGATGAGGCTGAAGAAAGTTTCCATAACTTTAAACAGTCTAATCCGAAAAAGACAATTGGACAGGCGAAAATCTTTGACATTACCAACCGGTTCTGGCAGAAAATATTGGATGTTTCACAGGTTGATCTTAATAAACAAATCTCCAATATTTCAGGGAAAGAAATACAGAAGATCCTTGAAAACCTTTGTAGAAAAAAGCTGAAGGTAACAGGAAAGTCTACTTTTAAAGACGAGTTTGTAACCGCCGGAGGCGTTGATTTAAAGGAAATTAACTTTAAAAATATGTCTTCAAAACTGCTCCCGAATTTTTATATTGCCGGAGAAGTTTTGAATATTGATGCTGTGACGGGAGGATTTAATTTCCAAGCATGCTGGAGTGAGGCGTGGCTTATTTCACAACATTTAAATAATCCTTCGTAACAAATAAATGCTTACAGCAAAAAGATATATCCCTTTTTTTCTAAAAGCTCTTCTAATAGGAGGGTTTGGATATTTCTTTTGGTTAATGCTTAAAATTACGCTAGAATATTTTCCCTTCGATCCTAATGTAAGCTTTCTGATGATCAAGCAGACGGAAGTTCATGACAGACCGGAATATCTTTCTTTTTTCTACACCCATGTGTATACCAGTATTTTTGTGCTATTTTCCGGATTTCTGGCTATTCTCAGAAAAAATTTCGGGATTGAAAATTTTCACAAGAATATTGGCAAAGTCTATATTTTTTTAATTCTGATTCTGGCGGCACCTTCCGGAATCTATATGGGATTTTTTGCCAACGGAGGCTTTTTATCTAAAATTTCGTTCGTTATTCTAGGGTCTCTTTGGTGGTTTACTACGTATAAAGCCTATCAATCGGCAAGAAGGAAAAGGTTTAAAGAACACAAGAAGTGGATGTGGCGAAGTTTTGCCCTTACTTTATCTGCGCTTACCTTACGGATCTGGAAAGTTATTATTGTATATTTATTCCACCCAAACCCAATGGATGTCTACCAAATCATTGCATGGCTTGGCTGGATTCCCAATATCCTTTTGATTGAATATTTAATTACAAAAAAACATATATGAAAATTCTAAATTACACCCTAGCTTCCATGCTGGCAGTCTCTCTTCTGAGCTGTAAGAAAGATGGAAAAGTAAACGAAACAGGAAAAGATTCGGTGATCGCCAAAAAAGATTCTGTAGCAGTTCCTGAAATCTACAAAGAATATTACGGAATTTATACCGGTGATTTTGCCGGTATGGAAAAAATGGTAGATGAAACAGACGGTTCTGAATATGAGGGCAGCATTAATAAGAGAATTTCACTGAAAATTAACAGAATAACTAAAGACAGTGTCTATGGACAAAGCATCGTCAATGGAAATCAGCGTCCATTCAGGGGTATTTTTAATGAAAGCACTAAATCTTTTGTACTGGATGAGCCTGGCAATGATAAAACAGACGGTAGATTTGAAGTAAAATTAAGCGGTGACAGCATCACCGGAAAATGGAATGCTTTTAATAAAACTGCAGTAAAATCACCTTTAAAAACGATTAAACTTTCAAAAAAGGAATTTGTATACAATCCTAATTTTATGCTGGATAAGGATTCTGATCTGGTTGACTGGTCCAATCCAAAGGATTTTGTGGAAAAATATACAGATGAAGAAACCGGAAAGACGGAAAGCTATACGACTTCTAAAAACAGGGTAGCTTCTGAAGCGATTTTTAATTTGAATGCATCGAAGCAAAAGCTATCTGAAAAAGACCTGAAAAACTTACGGAAAATAGATCTTGAAATCATCAAAAATTCTGTTTTTGCAAGACATGGTTATTCTTTCAAAAAAGAGACTTACAGGTATTTCTTTGAACAGACGGACTGGTATATTCCTGTTTCAAATAATGTTGACAAGGAACTTTCTCCAATGGAAAAGGAGAATGTAGCTTTGCTTAACCGCTTTATAAAATATGCAGAAGATAAATATGACAGCTTTGGAAGATAAGATTTACCCTATGAAAAAATATTTGTTTTTTATTCTGTTATTCTGGGCTGTTTCTATTGCTGCCCAAAAAGATTCAACTGTAATTCCAGGTCCAAAGCCATCGGTAGATGCAGAACCCCGGCCATCCCAGATTGCGGCGTTTCCTGGCGGGCACCAGGCATTTGTAAAGGAAGTTTTAAAGAATTTCCGGACCTCTCCATTAGTAAAAGCGGAGATTATGAAAGCTAAAGCCGTTGCTACTTTTATTGTAGACACGGAAGGAAATATGATGGATATTAAAATAGAATCCTACGAATATAAAATGGTAAAAGATGAATTTCTAAGAGCTTTGAAAATGATCAAAACACAGTGGATTCCTGCAGAAGAGAATGGCAAAAAAGTCCGGAGCATCATGAGACAGCCTTTGGTATTCAGCCTGCAATAGTTTGCTTTTCTTTCTTCAATTGGCTAAACTTCAGCCCAAGGAAAAGCAGCAGGCATCCTGCAGCATAACACAGAATATCTATCCAAGAGAAAGAATTTCCGATTACAATATACATCAGGCTTCCAGGACGGAAGCCTAATTTTTCTGCAACAGTAAAGTATTGTGCAAATTCTACCATACAGGAAAAAATTAAAATTCCAAGGATAAGCTTTTCATTATTGATCTTCACAAAGGTTTTAACAAATGTGTATAGAAGCATAACGACTATCACGTCACCAAGATAAGCTCTTACAAAGAAAATATGGGCCAGTTTTGTGGCGATCAGAACTTCTATAAGAAAGATAACAATGGTAAGAAGAAGATATTTCAGGCTGAATTTAAATTCCATGCTGTGTTTAAATTTTGGCTAAAGCCTTTATGGCTGATTTCTGTTTGTGCGGGCTAAAGCCCACCCCTATTGAATGGATAAATCGACATTCAATTTCGGTCATAAAAAATCGGCATTCAATGAACACCGATTTTTTATAATATTAATACAAATATATTATTTCTTTACTTTGATTGTACATCCTATAGCTACTGTTTTTGTCATTTTTATGGGTTCACTTTTGATCAGGGCATTTACAGCATCCTGAACATAATATTCGGATACATCGTCTGGATTTTCGTAATTGTTGTCAATAGCTCCGATATATTTCACGATATTTTTTCCGTTTTCTTTCTGAAGGACAAAAACATGAGGTGTTTTTGTAGCTCCGTAAAGCGGATATATCTTTTGTCCTTCATCTACCAAATACGGGAAAGTAAACCCCTTCTGTTTTGCCCTTTCGATCATCTGTTGGTACCCGTCTTCCGGCTGTACATTGGGATCATTAGGATTAACAGCAATAACCGGATAACCCTGATCCTTGAACTTTTTATCTAACTCTACAATCCTGTCTTCGTATTTTTTTGCGTACGGACAATGGTTGCAGGTAAATATTACTATAAATCCTTTCGAGCTTTTAAAATTGCTTAAAGAAACCATTTTACCGTCAATATTCTTCAACTTAAAATCAGCGGCTTCATCTCCAACTTCATACCCTTTTACAGCAGAATTTACAGATGTATTTTGAGAGGCTTCAGCTTTATGATCTGTTGTTGTAAAGCTCAGAACTCCAAGCCCAGCAATAAATGCAGCCATTAAAATTTTCAGATTTTTCATATGATACTTTTTATTTTAAATTATTGTTGATGGTCTTTTCCAGGTCTTCTTTGCTCATTTCGCCATCGTTGAAATACACTTTTTCACCATTTTTATAGAAGATTGTCACCGGAATATTTCCGTCCCAGTCTTTTTCAAACCTTGGAATCCAGGTATTCATTCTTTTAATATCATCCAGCAGGATCACTTCAGCAGTAAGGTTTTTATTTTTGATAAATTTCAATACTCTTTCTTTATCTACAAGTCTGTCCAGCGAAACTAAAATCATTTTAAAGTTTGAGTGATCCTTAAATTTATTATTAATCTCCATAAAATGAGGCAGTTCTTTCACACAAGGAGCGCAGGTAGTCGCCCAGAAATTGACAACCAACAACTTATCATTATCCTTCTGAATACGTTTTTCAAGATCTTCGTATTTCATAATGGAAACTTTTTTCTGCTGAGCACTCAAAGCAGCAAAGGATAGAAAAAGGAGGAGTATACTTAATAAATTCTTCATGCTTAAAGTTAACGAATGCTATCCTTTTCTTTAAGTATCAATCTGTTAAACTTTGTTAATGATATTTATTTTTTTATCACCAATTATAGAATTATATGAAATAAAATGTAAATTAGCTATAACCTAATTAAAATTATTATGAAAAAATCAAATCTTCAACCAAGAAAGCTTTCAAAAAAAGAATTGAAAGAAATCAGTGGAGGCTTCAGACCTGTATGTCCAAGAGTCGTAAGCTGTATTGATCCGGTGACCGGAGTAGAATTGTATGGCGTTTATGGTATTCAGGACGGATACTGCTGTTAAGGATTTAAATTAACTACAAAATAATTGGTATGAAAAAATCAAACTTTCAAAGCAGAAAACTTACAAAAAAAGAGTTAAAAGAGATCAACGGAGGAGCTTCATGTGCTGAAGGCCTGTGCAAGCTCAGAGGTGTACCCAGCCATTTCATGATCATTGGACCGAGAGGCAGTGACGGATACTGCTGCTAATTGACAGAACTTTACAAAAGACCATTTTAAAACATAACTAAAATATTTAACATGAAAACAAATCTTCAAAAAAGAAAATTAACGAAAAATGAATTAAAAGAAATTAATGGTGGTAACGGACCTACCTGTGTTACAACCTGTTTTTGTAACAATGATGGAGAGTTGTACATAGGGGCATGTGATACAAAGGGAGTTTGTTGCTAATCAATACAAATAAAAAAATGATTGGATTAGCCTCCAATCATTTTTTTTATTGAATTAAGCTTCATTAAAGCTTCAATAGGTGTCAAGGTATTGATATCTATTTTTGTGAGTTCCTCACGGATATTTTCCAGAACCGGATCATCCAGCTGGAAGAACGAGAGCTGCATATTTTCTTCTGTTACTCTTTTGATGCTTTCAGAAGTGCTGGTGTTTTGTGTACGGCTCGCTTCAAGGGTTTTAAGGATTTCATTGGCTCTGTTGACCACTTTTGCCGGCATTCCCGCCAGTTTAGCCACATGAATACCAAAACTGTGCTCACTGCCCCCCGGAATCAGCTTTCTTAAGAAAATGATATTTCCTTTATTTTCCTGGATGGAAACGTGGAAGTTCTTCACTCTTTCAAAATTCACCGTCATTTCATTCAATTCATGATAATGGGTTGCAAATAAAGTTTTTGCCTGCGTAGGATGCTGATGAAGGTATTCTGCAATAGCCCATGCGATAGAAACTCCGTCGTAGGTAGATGTTCCACGTCCTATTTCGTCCAGCAGGATAAGACTGCGTTCCGAAATATTGTTCAGGATATTGGCGGCTTCGTTCATTTCTACCATAAAAGTAGATTCACCGGCAGAGATATTATCAGTCGCCCCTACCCTTGTAAAAATTTTATCCAAAACCCCAATCTCAGCATGTTTTGCGGGAACAAAACTTCCAATCTGAGCCAAAAGGCATACAATTGCTGTCTGACGCAGGATCGCTGATTTACCGGCCATGTTCGGCCCTGTTACCATAATAATCTGCTGGGAATCTTTGTCTAAAAATATATCATTCGGAATGTATTTCTCTCCCAAAGGAAGCGCATTTTCAATAATCGGGTGTCTTGCCTCTTTAAGGTCAATGGCATATCCCTGATTAAGAATGGGCTTCGTATAGCTTTCAGAAACAGCCAGTTCCGAAAGTCCCACCGCTACATCAAGCTGTGCAATAATATTGGAATTTCCCTGGATCTGATCCATATAGACCATTGTTTCGGCACACACATTTCTATACAGCTCATTTTCTAACACCCCTATTTTTTCTTCGGCACCCAGAATCTGGCTTTCATATTCTTTCAGCTCTTCGGTGATGTAACGCTCTGCATTGACAAGCGTTTGTTTTCTCAACCAATCAGCGGGAACTTTATCTTTATGGGCATTCCTTACTTCTATATAATATCCGAAAACATTATTAAAATCGATTTTAAGGCTTGAAATTCCCGTTCTTTCTATTTCTCTCTGGCACATCTCATCCAGGAAACCACGGCCTTTACTTTGTAGATTTCTCAATCGGTCAAGCTCTTCCGAGATGCTTTCTTTGATAATATTTCCTTTGGAGATATTCACCGGAAGCTCTTCATTGAGATGATTCTGCAAAAATTTGATCAGTTCATCCATATCAAATAACGGCTCCAGCCAGGCCAGAACATCTGCATGAGGATGAAGCAACGCTTTAATCTGATGAATGTTGATCAAACTCTGGCGCAGATAGCCAAGTTCTTTCGGAGATATCTTTTCTGCAGCCAGTTTCCCCATCAGCCTGTCAAGGTCCGAGATCGATTTCAACAACTGACAAATCTCGTATTTCAGTTGATCATTTTCATTCAGAAAATCAATCAGAGAAAGTCTCCTCATAATTTCGTCCACCGATTTTAACGGAAGAATGATTCTTCTTCTCAATAACCTTCCACCCATCGGGGTAGATGTTTTGTCAATAATATCTAGGAGCGATTTTCCCTGTGGATTACTTGGATAAACAATTTCAAGATTTCTCAGGGTAAAGTTGTCCATCATCAGGTAATCTTCCTGCGGAATGATCTGAAGCTTTGTGATATGTGCCAGCAGATTGTGGTGTGTATCTTCTACCAGGTAAGCGAAAATGGCTCCCGCTGCTGTAATAGCCAGTGGAAGGTTTTCTGTACCAAACCCTTTTAAAGAATTCGTTTTAAAATGCGAGGTCAGTTTTTCGTAGGCAAAATTATACTGGAAAGCCCAGTCTTCAAGCTTAAAGGCGCTTTTATTTTTGAGCTGTTCCGGCAATTGAACACTTCTTTGGTACACAATTTCGCTGGGATCAAAAGTATTGATGATATGCAGGATCTTTTCCAGATTTCCTTCGCTCACCAAAAACTCGCCGGTAGAAACATCCACCATGGCAATTCCGTACTTCTCTTTTTCTTTATGCAGAGAAAGAAGGAAATTATTCTTTTTTGAATTTAATACCTGATCGTTAAAGGTAACACCTGGTGTCACAAGCTCTGTAACGCCTCTTTTTACAATTCCTTTGACCATTTTTGGGTCTTCCAGCTGATCACAGATGGCAACTCTCATTCCGGCTCTTACCAATTTTGGAAGATAGGAGTCTACTGAATGGTGTGGAAATCCTGCCAGCTCTATATGTCCTTCTCCATTAGCTCTTTTGGTAAGAACAATACCCAGAATCTGGGAGGTTCTCACAGCATCCTGCCCGAACGTTTCATAAAAGTCTCCAACCCTGAATAACAGCAGTGCATCAGGGTATTTCGCCTTGATGGTATTATATTGCGTCATTAACGGGGTTTCCTTCTTCGTTTTTGCCATAATAAAAAATGAGCCCCAAATTTAAATAAAATAAATTCAGGGTTGGAAATTGTGATGAAATTAATCTCGCTATGGGGATCAAAAGCTGTATTATATGTTCAGAATAAAATATTTGTTGTATTTTTCAGTAAAATAAACTCTATGATCTACCCTGTTTTAGAAACTGAAAGACTTCTTTTAAGACAGCTGACTATTGATGATGCAGAAGACCTTTTCGAATATTTTTCTCTGGATGAAGTCATGGAATATTATGATCTGGAAACCTTTAAAACACAGGAAGATGCTCAAAAGATCATCCGACATTTTAATAATGAATTTGAAAAAGGAAAAGGGTTCCGATGGGCACTGGAATTAAAATCTGACAAGAAAGTTATTGGAACATGCGGTTACCATAACTGGTACCCTGAACATTTCCGCGCTGAGATCGGCTATGAACTGAATCCTAAATTCTGGAGAAACGCCTATATGAAAGAAGCTATTCTTTCTATTCTTACTTTTGGCTTTGAAAGCATGAAACTTCACCGGGTAGACGCATTCATAGACCCTTCCAATATTTCTTCCGAAAAGCTTTTGAACTCTTTAAACTTTAAAGATGAGGGCACTCTGCGTGATTACTTTTTTGAAAAAGGAAGGTTTGTAGATGCCAAAATCTTCGGTCTTATTAATGAATAAGAGGGAAGATGGATGCCGGAAGAAGGAAGTTTCTGAAGCTCTACAGAACCACTGAATATTTTTTAATTAATTTTTTAAAACATTTTGACTTTCCTAATTGACTTTCAATTATAACTGTCACAGGAAATATTATAAGGAGTACATTAACCTCCAGCTTCCCTCTTCAACCTTCAAGACTATTTCCTTTTCTTTTCAAAAGCTTCCGTCCCTTTTTCATAAGCCCATTTCTGCTTGTAATTCACCCACTTAGCCTTAAACAGCTTACGAAGAAGCTTATCTGTATACCTCATAATAAAAACATGGTACATCATATTGGCAAAAACATTCGGTTTGTTGGGAAGAGCCCTGAGCGACATGGAAAATCCCGGTTCCAGATATCTGTTAAAATGCCAGAATGCCCCGGGAATGAAAAGCGCATCACCATGCTCCATAAAAATTTCATAGCCTTTGGCATACTGTAAGGCCGGAAATTTCTCATAATCAGGATTTTCATAATCTATATCATAAACCGTATGAACAGAGAGCGGCACTTTATATAAAAAGGCAGATTGTTTTTGATCAAATAGCAGGATTCTTTTCTTACCCTCGAAATGAATATGTAGAAAATCTCCCAGATCTACATCATAATGCATCAGAACATGGGCCTCACTTCCCCCAAAGAAAAGAGTTGGCAGCCGCTTAAAAAACTTAATCCCCAGGTCGGGATACGTGAAATTTTTCAGCAGTTCCGGAAGCCGGTCTGTAATGATATAGAAAAAGATCCGCAGATCTGATGGTCCGCTTTTAATCCGGTCGATATAATCCTTCATTTTCATATTCGTGACAGGAGCATCTGAGCTTTTGGAAGCATCAGCCGGTTTATTATCATACAACGGCACGATCTGATCACCTGCTTTCTCACGGATATAGGCAAGATTCCATTTGTCGAAGGCATCCCATCTGGCCGCAAAATTTTTGATCAAAAGCGGCTTATGTTTTTTGAAATAATTCTTCTGAAAATCTTCTTTACTGATATCGTTGACTACATCTACGTTTTCGAGGATCATCTTGTTTGTTATTTAATGCGAAATAAAAATAGTGTTTTTTTGAAATCTGTGAAAATTAAAAAATGGTATCGGGAATTCTGGGCCCTGATTTAAACAACAAAAGGACAAAAGTTTTTAAACACTTTAGTTATTTTTTAGTTTAAAATATTGAGAATAAGAAGTACACATAAGTTTAAAAATCAGAGATTTTTATAAACAGGATTTAAAACATTAAAATCTTTGAAGATTTTAAGATCATCAAGCTGAGCTTCGCTTTAAGAACCAGAGCTAAAAAAATCTAAGATTTTCTCCTAACTGTCCTTATCTCCTTCACAAATCTTAATGTTAAAAAAACTATGCGCAATCATCTGTGAAAATCTGAGAAATCTGTGGTCAATCTGTCTTTTTGCCCTTTTGCTTTATTTTTAAAATTATTTTAAGCTTCTGATAAAGCAGGGATAAAATGAAAAAATTATCTTTGTAATACTAAGCCTATTTATGAGAGCCTACAACACCAAACATTTCCTGAAGATCCTTTTCAGTATGCATAAAAGCGATACCATGAAGATTCTTTTTCCGACGATGATTCTTGTGGGGCTTTATTCGTGGGGGATCCAGTATCTGGAAGTGGAATACCTTCATCTTACTGCAAAATCAGGGGTAAGCAATGTTGGAATGATCCATTCTCTGCTGGGTTTTGTATTATCGCTATTGCTGGTTTTCAGAACGAATACGGCCTATGACAGATGGTGGGAAGGCAGGAAACTTTGGGGTAAGCTGGTGAATGATACCCGGAATTTCGCCGTAAAGATTAATGCTATTTTGGGTGACAACCGGCAAGACGCAGAGCAAATTTCAAGATATTTAAAGTACTTTCCGCATTTTCTGGCCAAACACCTTTCCCAGGAATCTACAAGACTGGCTTTAGACGAAGATTATACAGAAATTGAAAAGTCCCTTAAACATCATGGGCCCAGTGAAATTGTCATTCTTTTGACCTATAAACTAAATCAACTGAAAAAAGAAGGAAAGATATCGGATATAGAGATGTTGTATCTTGACACCCAGCTTTCCGGATTTCTGGATGTCTGTGGAGGCTGTGAGAGAATTAAAAACACCCCTATTCCCTACTCTTATTCTTCGTTTGTTAAGAAATTTATCATCTTATATGTCCTTGCGTTGCCTGTTGCCTATGTAATAACGATCGGACTTTTGATGATCCCGCTTACCGTATTCGTCTATTATGTTCTGATGAGTCTGGAACTGATTGCTGAGGAAATTGAAGACCCTTTCAATAATGATGAAAATGATATTCCTATGGAAGCATTGGCACAAAATATTGAGAGGAGTGTACACCAGATTATGGGGCTTAAAAATTAAAAATCAACCTTAAAGGTTGATTTCTTTGATTTCTCCGTCTGCTTTTATCTCTACGAATTTACTTTCGCGGTTCGCTGCAGAATAACCATAAAAAAAGGTCTGGTATATGGGAGTAGAATACAGATACCCCCCATAGGCATTATAAGCATCTGATCTTCCTGTCTGCTCCTGATAGCTTGCAGTAGCTGTAAAATTAACAATCGTTTCCAGATAATATTTTCCGGGTTTTAACTTTTCAAACTTAAATCGCCCGTGATCGTCCGTTAATGCTTCCAGCCTATATTTAAATGCATCTTCGGACATGTAGACTGTTGTTTTCTTGCTCTCGTACTTTCTTCTCATGCTGTAAAACTCATCAAAATAAGGAGTCACAGGAAAAAGCATCACTACGGTTCCTTTAGGAGCATAGTGCTTTGCCCCAAGCAGGGGTTTAATTCCCCAGTTGTTTTTCTGTTTGGTGGAAGCCACTCCTTCTATCGTAGAATTTCCAAAGCTAAGCATCTCCCTGGCTAGCTTTTTATCAAAAAAAGCCTGAGGATAATAGGTGTTCTGTGCCTGTGAAAATAGAAAAGCGAATACCAACAGCAGTAAAGTGGATATTTTTTTCATGTTAATATTTTAAATCAAATATAAGTATTTTGCTATTTTTGAAATAAAAATATCTATGAAATACTTTTTTCTGCTGTTAATGGCCACATCATCGTGGGCAATAGCACAAAAACCATGCGGATTCAAAGACGGACTTCAGGAGGGATCGTGCAAAGCTTTCTATGATAACGGACAGGTAAAACAGATTCTCGAATGGAAGAAGGGAAAAGTGGAAGGCGATGCCATTTATTACCACGACAACGGAAAAGTTCAGGCTAAAGGAGAATACAAGAAAGACTATAAAGTAAAAGAATGGGCTTATTACGATAAAAATGGTGTTCTTACTTCAAAAGAAGTTTTTAGGAATGGTGATAAAAACATTTATGATAACAGCTTTACGGCTACTTTTTACACCCCTTCGGGAGTCGTGGCGGAAATTTCCAATTATAAATTTGCTAAATTACACGGTGAAAGCAAAGTTTTCTACGAAAACGGAAAATCTGTAAAACAGATCGGTCAGTATGAGAACGGGCTTGCTGTCGGAAAATGGAAATCATTTTATCCATCAGGCAAACTGCAACGTGAAACAGAATTTGCCAACGATAAATGGAATGGAAGCCGGGTTCATTACCGTGAAGACGGAAGCGTTGAAAAAACAGAAATATACAGAGAAGGAAAATTAATCTCAACAAAATAAAACAATTGGTACAGAAATTAAAACTGGAAGAACTTAACAGAATAGATGTAGAAACATTTAAGAAGGTTGAGAAAATTCCATTGGTCATTATTTTAGACAACCTGAGGAGCATGCATAATGTAGGGGCATCTTTCAGAACAGCAGATGCTTTTCTGATCGAAAAAATAATCCTTTGTGGTATTACGCCACAGCCGCCACACCGCGAGATCCACAAAGCCGCACTTGGAGCGACAGAAAGTGTGGACTGGACCCACGAAAGTGACATTAACACAGCGATAAATGATTATAAAAGCCGCGGATATCAAATCATAGGGATCGAACAGACAACAGACAGTGTGATGATCACCGATTTCACCATTGACAAATCAAAAAAATACGCGTTGATCTTAGGAAACGAAGTGGAAGGAATAAGTGATGAAGCACTCCCCAATATTGATACATTTCTTGAAATTCCACAGCTCGGAACCAAGCACTCTCTGAATGTAAGTGTATGCGGCGGAATTGTGATGTGGGAGTTTGCAAAAGCCCTTAAATAAAAAAACTGCATATGTCCTTAAAAGACAGTGCAGTTTGAAATAAATCTAATAAAAAGTAAAAATGAAAGGCGACAAAGATACTTTTTTTTTCTTTACGAACAAATTTTAACATCATTTTTTTAATTTTCCCAGAAAAAAAGTGATGTTTTGAGAAAAAGTTTCATTTAATTTTTTATAAATTAGCACAATGTTTATCAAGGATTATATCTCAAAAGACTTTCCGTGTTTTAGCCTTACTGACTCAATAGAATCAGCAAGAAATATGTTAGAGGATTTTGGATATTCCCACATTTTCATTAAAAAATCCCATCATTTCTACGGAGCTATTGCGGAAGACTTTCTTTATGAAGATGACGGGATATTGAAGGACCTCGAGCATCAGATCGAGCGCTTTGCCATCCTGGAAGACAATAATATCATGGACAGCATCCGCCTTTTCTATACGTTCAGTGCCAATGTGATTCCTGTGATCAATAAAAATGAAAAATATCTTGGGTATATCACCTGTGAAGATATTTTCCAGAATCTTTCCCGCTATCCGCTGTTTTCAGAAACAGGAGCTATTCTTACCATAGAAACGCCGGCCAGAAAGTATTCGATGACGGAGATCGCCAACATTGTGGAAAGCAACAACTCAAAATTCTATGGCGGATTCATCTCTTTTATGTCTGATGAAGTAATCCAGGTAACCATTAAGATCAGCAACGAAAACCTGTCTTCGATAGACGCTACTTTTGACCGGTACGATTATAGAATTGTTGAAAAATACTATTCTGATGAAAAATCAGACCTGTTTAAGGACAGATTCGGGTTTTTCCAAAAATTCATAGAAATATAACATGAAGGCAGCCATATATTCTCAGAAAAAAGACCTCGATACTTTTTTATATTTAAGCAAGTTTATTTCAGAACTTGAAACCAGAGGCGTAAAATCTGTTCTGTATGACGAAATGGCTGAAGCACTTCAGTTCTCAAAGATATTTGAAACATTTAACAGCAAGCAGGACCTTCTGGACAAAGAAGTAGACCTTTTCTTTACTTTCGGAGGTGACGGAACTATTGTGAACTCCCTCACCTTTATTGAAGACCTGGAGATCCCAATTGTTGGGGTGAATACTGGAAGATTAGGTTTTTTAGCCAGCTTTACAAAAGAAGAGGCTTTTAAAGAACTTGATGCCATCTTGAAAGGTGATGTGAAGACAAGCCGCCGTGCTGTAATTGAGGTTGTTTCCCCAAAATCCGGTGATTTTTTCCCGTATGCACTGAATGACGTTACCGTGTCCAGAAAAGAAACTACCTCCATGATTACGGTAGATTCTTATATCAATGACGAGTTTTTGAATGTATTCTGGGGTGATGGAGTCATTGTTTCCACTCCTACAGGATCTACCGCTTATTCTTTAAGCTGCGGCGGGCCGATTATCTCTCCCAATAACGAAAATTTTGTCATTACCCCTATCGCTCCGCACAATCTCAACGTAAGACCTTTGGTTGTAAATGACAGAGTGGAAATAAAATTTAAAGTGGAAAGCAGAGTGCCACAGTATTCCCTTTCTCTGGACTCCAGACTGGTCCATATAGAAACCGACAAAGAAATCATCATCAAAAAGGCAGATTTTCAAATCCTTCTGGTACAGCCGAACCATTTAAGTTTCTACGAAACAATCCGTCAGAAGCTGCTTTGGGGCAGGGACAAAAGAAATTAGTAATTCCTCAAAAATGATTACCTTTACAGGAATTTTAAAAACGCCTAATAATTTAAAATAAAAAGTAAAACATGAGCAGAATTTTTCCGGCAGGAGTTGCCACAGGTCAATTAGTTACTGATATTTTTCAGTATGCCAAAGAAAACAAATTTGCACTGCCTGCAGTAAACGTAATTGGTTCAAGCAATGTAAATGCTGTTATGGAAACTGCAGCGAAATTAAACTCTCCTGTAATTATCCAGTTTTCAAACGGCGGAGCCGCGTTCAACGCAGGAAAAGGACTAAACAATGACGGTCAGAGAGCTGCAATTTTAGGATCTATTGCCGGCGCCAAACATATTCATACTCTTGCAGAAGCTTACGGAGCTACTGTAATTTTACATACAGACCACTGTGCAAAGAAATTATTGCCTTGGATCGACGGATTATTAGATGCAAGTGAAGAGCATTACAAGCAGACAGGAAAGTCTCTTTATTCTTCTCACATGCTGGATCTGTCTGAAGAACCTTTAGAGGAAAACTTGGAAATCTCTGCTAAATATTTCGAAAGAATGGCTAAAATGCAGATGACTTTAGAAGTTGAGATCGGTGTTACAGGTGGTGAGGAAGATGGTGTAGACAATTCTGATGTAGACAACTCTAAATTATATACTCAACCTGAAGATATAGCGTATACTTATGAAAAATTAAAAGCGATTTCTGACAACTTTACCATTGCTGCTGCTTTCGGTAACGTACACGGAGTTTACAAGCCAGGAAACGTGGTTCTTACACCTAAAATCCTTGACAACTCTCAGAAATATGTTCAGGAGAAATTCGGAACAGCAGCTAAGCCTGTTAATTTTGTATTCCACGGAGGTTCAGGGTCTACTTTAGAAGAAATCAGAGAAGCTATTGACTACGGAGTTATCAAAATGAATATCGACACTGACCTTCAGTTCGCTTACACGGAAGGGGTTAGAGACTATATGGTTAACAATATTGATTATTTAAGATCTCAAATTGGAAATCCTGAAGGAGAAGAAAAACCTAATAAGAAATTCTATGACCCAAGAGTTTGGGTAAGAAAAGGTGAAGAAACTTTCTCAACAAGACTGGTTAAAGCGTTTGAAGACTTAAATAACGTAAATACTTTAAAATAATTTTTTGTAAAAGTAGGATGTATAAAGTACAAAGTAGATTTAATGCTTTTGTCTTTATACATTTTACCTTTTACATGATACATTAATACAATCAAAATGGCATTCGACTGGTTTAAAAGAAAAGCAAAAAACATTACCACCTCTACTGATGAAAAAAAGGACGTTCCCAAAGGCCTTTGGCATCAGACTCCATCAGGAAAAGTAGTGGAGCATGATGAACTGAGAAGAAATAACTATGTTTCTCCTGAAGACGGATTTCATGTAAGAATAGGAAGTGCAGAATTTTTTGAGATCCTTTTTGACGAAGGTAAGTTCACTGAACTGGATGCCAATGTTGAAAGTATTGACATCTTAAATTTCAAGGATACAAAACCTTATAAAGACCGTTTAAAAGAAGTAAAAGCAAAAACAAAGCTTACAGATTCCATCAGAA
Organism: Chryseobacterium sp. CCNWLW53; assembly: GCF_037083525.1. NCBI lineage: Bacteria > Pseudomonadati > Bacteroidota > Flavobacteriia > Flavobacteriales > Weeksellaceae > Chryseobacterium > Chryseobacterium sp. CCNWLW53. The sequence goes on from NZ_JBAOJR010000001.1 coordinate 655,310, forward strand.
ATGCAGTAGGAACCGTAAAAGGAACTGAAATGGTAGTTTCCTGTATGGATTTTGCTTTTATCGGCGGATCTTTAGGTTCTGTAATGGGTGAAAAGATCAGAAGAGCGGTAGATTACTGTATCGCCAACAAACTTCCATACATGATCATCTGCCAGTCCGGGGGAGCAAGAATGCAGGAAGCCACTTACTCACTGATGCAGCTTGCCAAAGTACAGGCCAAGCTTGCGCAGCTTTCTGAAGCAGGACTTTTATACATCGCTTACCTTTGTGACCCTACTTTTGGAGGAATTACGGCTTCTTTCGCTATGACAGCAGATATTATCATGGCTGAACCGGGAGCACTGATTGGTTTTGCCGGTCCTAGAGTAATCCGTGAGACGATCGGAAGAGATCTTCCTGAAGGTTTCCAGACTTCTGAATTCTTACAGGAAAAAGGATTTGTAGACTTTATCGTAAAAAGAACAGAAATTAAAGACACGGTAGCTAAAACAGTCAATTTATTAGCTGTGAATGCTTAAGATCTGTAACAAACACTATACAATCTCTCTCTAATTAGGGAGAGATTTTTATTTATGAGGACTTTTAAGATATTTTTTAATGCCATCCGCAGCATGAGCCTGGAAAAGGTCATGCGGCTTTTAGCGCTCCTTCTTCCCCATCCTCTTTTTGCCTTATTAAGCTTTCACGCAACGGTACAAACATTTAGCATTGCTCAGAAAAAATTCCCGGAAACAGCCTCCAACAATGGCATTGGAAATGCCTACAGACATGCATTATGGTGCTGTTTCATCATGATGTACTGCTGCAAGGTCTCCTCACCCCAAAAAGCATTGGATTTCTGCAAAAGATTAACGGATATGCATGAGGAACTTTTCCCCAATGAACCTTTGGAAACCAAAATGGACCTTCATAACAATAAAATCGGGATGGATTATTTCATGGAGCTGCTTCCGGGAATCCACCGGCAGTTTTTTGAGAAAGGCTTTTTTATTGATAGCCTGGAAAAGAAGATGGCTGATGCAAAAGTTTTGAAAACTCTGGATGATGATTTTGAGGGATATCTGGTTTATTTAAAAGAATAAAAATTTAAGCTGTTTTACATTTAATTTATTATCTTTTCTAAAATTTTAATTTAATCGAATGGTCCTTAGCAGAATTTGGTCGGCTTTCATTATCATTGCCATTGCCATTGCCAGTATAAAATACGTTTCGTCTAGCCACTACAAAACCATCTTCAATGATATGGTGGTAGGAAAAGGCGGTGACACGGTTCAGATTGCCTCACAGCCAATGAATACGCTCACCCCGATTGTCAGAGACAGCCTGATGAAAAAAAATGATTTTGCAGACAGCAGGATCCATTATAAGACAGACTCTCTAAAACAGGACGTAAAAGTTTACAGAGTTCAGGAAGCAGACGGCGTTATCGGAACTTCTGAAACCGCAGTAAAGATCTGCATTGGCCTGATTGGGATCATGACCCTGTTCATGGGATTCATGAGTATTGCGGAAAAAGCAGGCGGAATTAATCTTTTAAGCCGTTTTATCCAGCCTTTTTTCTCGAAACTATTTCCTGATATTCCTAAAAACCATCCGGCTTTCGGACATATGCTGATGAATTTCAGCGCCAACCTTCTCGGACTGGATAACGCCGCTACCCCATTTGGTTTAAAAGCGATGGAAAGCCTCCAGACCTTAAATCCTAATAAAGACACCGCCAGCAATTCGCAGATTATGTTTCTGTGTCTCCACGCAGGTGGAATGACGCTTATCCCTGTCTCTATCATCGCAATCAGAGCATCAATGGGATCGAAGACTCCTACCGATATTTTTCTCCCGTGTATGATCGCCACTTTTGCAGCAACATTGGCAGCGATGATTATTGTTTCTTTATATCAGAAAATCAATTTATTAAAACCAGTCGTTCTTGCTTATGTAGGTGGAATTTCAGCTCTTATTGCACTTCTGGTTGTTTATTTGGTTCAATTAAGTAAAGACGAATTGGATACGTTCAGTAAAGTATTAAGTAACGGGCTGATTCTCTTCATTTTCCTGGCAATTGTTCTTGGGGCTGTTTATAAAAAAATTAATGTTTTTGATGCATTTATCGAAGGTGCGAAAGAAGGCTTCACGACCTGCGTCAAGATCATTCCTTATTTAGTTGGAATGTTGATCGCAATTTCCCTTTTAAGAACTTCAGGCGTTTTTGATGTCATAATAGACGGAATGAAATGGGTAGCTAACACAGCCGGCTTTGATCCAAGATTTGTGGACGGACTCCCGACTGCACTGATCAAACCTCTTTCCGGATCAGGAGCCAGAGGAATGATGGTAGACACTATGGCCACGTTCGGAGCAGACAGCTTCCAGGGGAAATTGGCAGCGGTTCTTCAGGGGAGCTCAGATACGACGTTTTACGTCATTGCTGTTTATTTCGGAGCCGTAGCTGTAAAGAATACGAGATATACGGTAATTGCGATGCTTCTGGCGGATTTGGTTGGGGTAATTACTGCAATTGCACTGGCATATTTGTTTTTCGCGTAATAGGCAATGGTGGTTGAACCACCAATAACTTTAAATTATAAATTTTAAATTCATTATGATCACAGATAAAGAATTCACATTAAGATTAATACGTCAGTTAACTCAAGCGTTGGAAAAACTGATTCTGGATAAACCTGAAGAAAGCTTAATGCAGAAAGAATTAGACTTTGATTCTTTGATGAAAGATATTTTCAAGATAGATTTTACGGAAATTTCTTCAAAAACAAAAGAAGACATCATTGCAATTGTCAATGAAAGACAGGAAAGAGACCATAAAGATTATTATGAAATGCTGGGGAATCTTTTTTACTTTAAAGGTAAACAGGAGAATAATAAAGACTTTTTAGACAAGTCAAAAACATTTTATGAACTTTATCTCCAGACCAGTGGAATTTTCGCCCTTCCTGTGATAAACAGGATCAATGAAATAAAAAAAGCACTTGAATAAAGTGCTTTTGTATTTTAGAATGTGATTTTATAAGTTCCGGTGGAGGAAGTACTTGCTTTTTCAGCTTTGACATATTTCTTAACCCACGCCACCGCATTCGATGTAATGCAGGGATCGGATGTTCCGCCTGATCTTTTTGCTGAAACCACATTCCCGGCTTTATCCACAGTATAAGCAACTGTAATGGTTCCACTTGCTTTACAGCTGTTTGCAGGCTGTTCTCCACCCCTTCCCATAGTTCCGGGGATATATCCGATCAGTTTTCTGTCAATCCCCACTTTGCTGTCTCCGTTTCCGTCACCGCCTAAAGGATCTCCCGCATTTCCTATTCCGCTGCCTGTACCCTGGCTTCCGGCTTTTGTTCCTCTCCCCCTGATCAGGTTTCCGATGGCTGCATTTCCTTTTCCGTCACCGCTTCCGGTTTTGGAATTCGCCGTTGTTGCTCCCGTCTTTTTAGTATTCTTTGAGGCGCTTGAACTTGTTGACGCCTTTTTATCTGTCTTTTTTGATTCTTCTTTTTTTGGAATGCTCACCTTAGAATTGTTTCCTGTAATTACCTTTTCCTTTACCTCCGTTTTTTTAGGTTCAGGTGCAGGTTCTGGCTTTATGACCGTTTTTGTTTCCGGTACGGGTGTTTCAGCAGGCTCGGGAGTTACTTCTTCTGTGGCCGCAGCCAAACTTCCCGGCTGATCGGCAGGCTCTTCAATTCCGTTTCCATTCCTGTTGTCTCCGAAATTAACAAGCATTGTTGTCATCACCTCATCCGGTTGTTTATCCAACTCCGGCTTCAGTTTATAAAGAAAAACAAAAAGCAAAATCGCAGACCAGATAAGGATGGAAAGTATAGCACTCTTTATCCTGTCTCTATTTTGCTCGTTTTTGTTTACAATGTAACTTTTCATTTTAAATGATCTTTCCGGCTTTCCGGAGGTATTATTTATCTTTAACGGTTGCAATAGCAATATTAAATTTATTCTTTTCAGCAATTTCCATCACAAAAACAACATCTTTATGCATGGTATTTTCATCTGCACGAATGGTAAATGATTTATTCGCCTGCCCCGTTAATTTACTGACAATTACTGATTCCAGTTGTTCCCTTGTAACGGGATTATCATCAACAAAATAAGAGCCGTCCGGTTTAATACTTACCGTTAAAGGATTAGGAATATTATCTTCTACCGCACCCGCTTTTGGTAACTTTACATCAATCGCGCTTTGATTGGCGGCTGACGAAGTTATCATAAAGAATATCAGCATCAGCAAGATAACATCTGTCATCGCTGCCAAACTGAATTCGGGGTTCGCTTTATTTCTTCTCTGAATTTTCATCTGTTTCTTTTTACTTTTTTAATGGTCAGATGGAATCGCTTAATACATTATTATTTTAAAGATAGATGTTTTGTAAGCGATTTCATAAGAAAGATTTATAAAGGTTTGTTGATAAGGTCTAAAAACTCTCCCGACATATTCTGCGCTTTCAATACAAACTTATCAATTCTCGTTAAAAGTATATTGTAAAAAAAGTTAGCAGGAATAGCTACAGCCAGACCTACTGCCGTTTGTCCCAATGCCGTATAAATACCTTCAGACAATGTTTTAGGCGAGAAAGATCCTGTAGCATGAGAAAGGTTAAAGAAAGCGATGATCATCCCGATAACCGTTCCTAAAAGCCCCAACATCGGTGCAATACTCGGTACCACGGCCAAAAGGTTCAGATTCTTCTCCATATTCGCTACTTCTACCTGAGCCTGCGATTCCATGGCGCTTACAATATCAGAAACAGGGCGTCCCAATCTTGAAATCCCCTTTTCCAAAATTCTGCCTTCCGGAGAATTCTGTCTTTTACAGTAATCCGCAGCCGATTCAATTTTCCCTTCTTTGATAAAATCTTCAATATTCTCCATGAAATTGGCATCTGTCTTTGAAGTCAGCCTTTTAATAAAGAAAAAACGTTCAAAGAACAGATAGAGTGAAAATACACCTAAAGCCAGAACGATAAACATTACAATTTTAGCGAAAGCCCCTCCGTGGAACATGATCTTCCAAAATGAAAATTCTAAATCGTCTGTTGCAACTGCAGGAGCAGTAATCTGTGCAAATAAAATCTGAGTAAGTTCCGTTAACAGCATTAATGTGAATTTTTATAAAATTTTAACGACAAATGTAGTGGAATATTATGAATTGCTCTCTTAAAAATTGTTTAAAAACAACTTAAAATTTGTTATGATTAAAAGACAGCAAATTTCTTTCCAAAAGAAAATTTTGAAAAGAAATCTGCTGTAAAAATGATGAGAAAACGGTTAGTCCTCGTCTATAACAATACCGTCCTGCTTAAATTCGCATTTTAGACGGAATGGGATTGGTGTATCGGATCCTGTATAGAAATCGTCAATAGTTCCTTTCCAGATCACCTGAAGCTCACCCTCTTCATTTTTTTCAAACTGAAGTTCATTATCATAGATAAATGCATCTTCATCATCAAATAAATCCACTTCTGTATAAGTTTCTTCATCAGAATCATTGATTTTAATGGTTTTCCCTTCAATCTCCTTCGATTCGATCGGAAAATCAAAAATTTCAAGTGAAAGCTGCGGAAAGTTGTACTGTAATGAATCATCATCTACATGATCCAAACTGTCATCCGTTATAATTTCAACCTCTAATAAATGTTGTTGGTTGCTGTAGACTGCTTTACAATAAGTGTTTCTAATATTGTATTTTAGGGTCTCCTCCGGATGGTAAATTTTTAAAATCCCTTTCATTATTTCTTAAAAAAGAGCTGTAATAATATGATTGTTAAAACGTTTTAGACAAAGATAAAAAATTGATTCAAAGTTGAAAATATTTTGAAAATTATTTTTTTAAATCATTATGATTAATTATTCCGTATATGCCAATAATACTTACTTTTGCTTCATAAAGATTCTGAAAATGAAAAACATTTTATCAAAAGGTATTTTGGGACTGGGACTGGTGATCAGCCTGGCAGCCTGCAAAAAATCTGATTCTCCGCTGACGAAAGTAACACCTACCAATATGGATTCTATTGCATCCAATTATTATGAGCAGTATCTTAAATTGTATCCTTTAGAAGCAACTTCCCAGGGAGATACGAGATATAATGACCAGCTTCCCATTAATATTGACAGGGATTTTATTTCCGGAGAGATCGCTTTTTACAATTCTGTTCAGAAGCAATTGGAAAACGTTGATTATAAAGGCCTTTCGGATGAGGAAAAGGTTGTTTATGATGTTCTGGATTATACTTTAAAAGATAAAATAGAAGCATATGCCTATCATCCGGAATATATTCCATTCACACAGTTTGGGGGCCTTCCTCTGAATTTCCCCTTGTATGGAAGCGGAGAGGGAAGCCAGCCTTTCAAAACAGAAAAAGATTACGATGACTGGCTGAAAAGAATGGAAAAATTCCCGGACTGGATGAATGCTGCTGCAGAAAATTTCCGTGAAGGAATCAACAATAAGATTGTTCTTCCTAAAAAACTGGTGGTCAAAATGATTCCCCAGATGAAGGCTGAGGAAATCACTACAGCCGATATGGAAAACAATATTTTCTACGGACCTGTTAAAAAATTCCCGAAAAACTTTACAAAAGCTCAAAAAGATAAGTATTCGGCTCTTTATGCTGATGCTATTACCAAAAAAATTATTCCCGCCTATACCAAAATGGGAGCGTTTCTGGAAAAGGAGTATCTCCCGAAAGCACGGGATACAGATGGCTACAACAGCCTTCCGAACGGGAATGAGATTTACAGATATTATGCTAAAAGCTGGACAACGACAAAGAAAACTCCTGAAGAAATCAATAAAATAGGATTGCAGCAGGTGGCAATGCTCCGTGCAGAAATGGAAAAAGTAAAGCAACAGGTAGGCTTTACCGGAACACTGGAGGAGTTTATCAACTTTGTAAAAACAGATCCTAAAGCCATGCCTTATAAGACTTCCAAAGAGGTTTTGGATGGGTTTAACGGTATTTTAGCGAAGATTACACCTAAGCTGAAGACTATGTTCGGTGTAACACCTAAAACAAAGTTTGAAATCAGACAAACGGAAAAATTCAGGGAAGCAAGTGCCAGTGCAGAATATATCCAGGGGACTCCGGACGGAAAAAGGCCGGGAATATTTTATATACCGCTTCCTGATCCTGCCAAATTCAATGTAACATCTGGAATGGAATCTCTTTTCCTTCACGAAGCTATTCCGGGGCACCATTATCAGGTTTCTCTTCAGCAGGAGAACACCAAGCTTCCTAAGTTTATGAGATTCGGATGGTTCGGTGCTTATGGCGAAGGCTGGGCACACTATTGCGAAACACTGGGTCCTGAATTCGGACTGTATACGGATCCTTACCAGAAAATGGGCTATCTGAGCGATCAGATGCTGAGAGCGGTAAGACTGGTAGTGGATACGGGACTTCATACTGGAACTATGAAAAGAGAGGAAGCTATTAAATATTTCCTGAGTAATATTTCTTATGATGAAGCCAGCGCAACTGCAGAAGTGGAAAGATATATGGCGATGCCGGGCCAGGCATTAGGATACAAGATTGGTTCTCTTCGTATCCGGGAGCTTAGAGAAAAGTATCAGAAAGAACTTGGGAGTAAATTCAATCTGGCCAGCTTCCATGATGAGATCTTAAGCCAGGGATGCCTGCCCCTTGATGTACTAAACAGAAAGATGGAACTTTGGGCAAAAAAGCAGAAATAATTTCTTCAAAGATGTAAAAATCAATAATTTTGACGGAGCAGTTTACTAAATTGCTTCGTCTTTTTATTTTACACATATGGCCATGAAAAAAAATTTCTCTTTGATAACTATTTTATTTTATCTGTCCTTTTTTTATAGCCAAAATCAAAAGGTTTTCAAAAGGATTGATTCATTAACCTCAGCAAAAGATATTCAAAAGTTTATTGAAAATAAGGATAATAAAATAAATTATTACTTAAGTGTTGAAGACAAAATAAAATATGATTCGTACTGCTCTTCAATTGGAGATAGTCTGAAATTAAAACAGAACTGGGGAAAAGCAGATTTTGATAACAATGGACTGACAGATCTTTTGATAACAGGAAATAGTTCTGATGGCCCTAAAACTATTTACATATTAGATAAAGGAACTCATTTTGAATCCAAAAACCTTAGTAAAGGAAAACTTTATGAGGAATGCTCATTTTCATCTATAAAAGATAATAAGATAGAATATTACAGCATCAAAACTCTCAAATATGGATTTTTAAGCAATTTAATCAAAGAAAACCTTGTTTATAAAAATGGAGAAATTATTGAAGAAAATCTGTCTCCGAAAAAACATAATATCCTGGAAATAAAATTTAAAACCTCAGGATCTCATTGGAATCATTATACTCTCGAAATGGAAATAATATCGAACAGGGATGTAATATGGACTACCAAAGATGACGGATTTTTAACTCCTGGTGTTTATACCACGAAACTTTCGGAAAAAGATTTTAAGGAAATTATTGACCTCGTGAATTACATTGATTTTGAAAATTTAAATGACGAATATAATGTTTCCCATTCTGATGATGCTACAGGATATCTGACAATTACTTATGATAATTTAAAAACTAAAACAATCCGTGATTATGGATTAATGGGAACGAGAGGCTTAAAAAAGCTTTACGATATTCTGATAGAAATGAAATTAAATCAACATTGGACAAAATTATAAAAATATGATCACAGAAAACCTAAGATCTCTCTACAACAGAGATTTAAACAAATTAAAAACAGAAATAGAGTCCTACAGGAATGAAAACGTAATTTGGAAAACCGATAAAAACATTTCAAATTCTGCAGGAAATCTCTGCCTTCACCTGGTAGGCAACCTCAATAATTATATAGGAGCAGAGCTTGGTAAAACCGGCTATATCAGGAACAGGGAACTGGAATTTTCATTAAAGGATGTTCCGAAAGCTGAACTTATTGAGAAAGTAACGGCAACTATAACAATGGTAAATGACGTGCTCAGCATATTAACAGCTGAAGATCTTGAAAAGGAATATCCTCTTGTTGTTTTCGAAGATACAATGACTACAGGCTACTTTTTAATTCATTTGCTCACCCATCTGGATTATCATTTGGGGCAGATCAATTATCACAGAAGATTACTGGATATATAAAATATGAAGAAAGTATTTACTCCTGTCATTAATACTTCAAGCTTTGAAGAACTGATTTTGAAAAAACAGGGAAACGAAGGAAACAGCACCCTGGTTATCAGTACCATTGATGAGAAAATTAAGAATACTGATATTTATGCCGGCTTCATTAATCTTTGTCAGGAATTCAATATTGAAGTTCAAAATTTTATGCAGGATGATTTCTGCCATGTTGTTATTTCAGTAAATGGCACCGGATCTCTTTCTATGATGTATGAAGATCCTTTTACAGATATTAGCATAGACCTGGCTTCTGTACTCTACAGAGAGCTGTCTATACAAATCAAAAACCGGGATTTTATACAAAAAATTCTATAAAAGAAATAAATTCTATTTTTCGAACATCATTTTTGTAATGAAATCCTTCTCCCCTTTTCCTCTGGCTGGGGAATATTCTCTTCCGTAGTAAATAATCTGCAGATGAAGCTTGTTCCATACCTCTTCCGGAAATATTGCCTTGGCATCTTTTTCAGTTTCCACTACATTTTTCCCTGAGGTAAGCTTCCATTGCGTCATCAGTCTGTGGATATGGGTATCAACCGGGAAAGCCGGGAATCCGAAGGCCTGGCTCATGACTACAGAGGCGGTTTTATGGCCTACTCCGGGAAGTGCTTCCAGTTCTTCGTAGGTTTGGGGGACGATACCGTTGTGTCTTTCCAGTAAAAGTTCCGCCATTCTTTTAAGGTTTTTGGCTTTAGTATTGGATAGTCCTATTTCTTTGATCAGTTCCTTGATCTGATATTCTTCCAGTTTAGCCATCCTTTGCGGAGTTCCGGCGACTTCAAAAAGATGGGGCGTTACCTGATTTACTTTTTTATCAGTCGTCTGTGCAGAAAGCGCTACAGCAACCATCAGGGTATAAGGATCGGTGTGATCTAAAGGAATCGGTGTTGTGGGATATAATTTATCCAATTCTCTCTGAACAAGCTCAGCTCTTTGCTTTTTTGTCATTTAACCATTAAATTTGAACAAAATTAATTCATTATGTTGAAAGTAGGAGATAAATTACCTGAATTTGAAGGAACAAATCAGGATGGCGAAACAATAACCTCATCCAAATTGCTTGGAAAGAAATTAGTCCTTTTCTTTTATCCTCAAGCCAACACTCCTACATGTACTGTGGAAGCCTGTAACCTGAGCGACAATTATTCGAAGCTTGAAAAAGCCGGATACCAACTTCTGGGTGTGAGCGGCGATACGGTAAAAAAGCAAAAGAATTTCCACAGTAAATTCGCTTTTCCATATGATCTTATTGCTGATGAAAACCATGATGTCATCGAAAAATTCGGGGTTTGGCAGGAGAAAAAAACGTTTGGGAAAACATATATGGGAATTGTAAGAACCACTTTTATTTTTGATGAAAATGGCGTTTGTACAAGAGTGATAGAAAAAGTAACGTCAAAGACTGCTGCTGAGCAGATTCTGGAAGGATAATTTTCTTTTGAAACACAGATATCACTACTATTTTCACAAATAATACAATTTACATCTCTGTATTATTTGTGAAAATATTTTTTATGGATTTATTATTCAGTTTCGTAATAGTTTAATTCTTCGGTTTCTCCGGGAAGAATGACATGTTTTTTGAATTTTAATCCCAATTTTTCGATCAGTTTTTGGGAAGAAATATTATCTTTTGAAATGATAGCAGATATTTTTGTTAACCCAAATTCATCCATCCCGATAGATTTTACCTTCTGAGCAGCTTCAAAGGCATATCCTTTTCCTTCAAATTCTTCCAGTAGAGAATACCCGATATCCACAATATCAAGACCTTCTCTTTCGAAAATTCCTACTGCTCCTACTTTTTCGTTTCCTTCTTTAGTTACTAAAAGATAGTTTCCATATCCCAGTCTTTCAATCTGTGGAGTAAATCTGTTCAGGATATAATTTTCTGCATCTTCAATGGTATTCACATTGCGGTTGCCGATATGTTGAATAAATTTTGGTCTGTTATAAAGCTCAAAGACAAAATCTTTGTCTTCACGAGACATAGGACGAAGTATTAATCGTTCGGTCTCATAAGTATTATTTGCGTTTGGGTGTTTTTCTAGGCTCATCTTTCTTTGGTTCTTCTTTTTTTTCGATTTTTAAAAGTCTCGGGTTATTAGCACATTTTTTATTGTAGAGTTCAATATAAGTTCCATTATCCTTTACATTGCTTACAGCACCTGTTGATTTATTGACAGTCACCGTATAATGTGTTTTTTGATAAGGACATTCTTTTGAAGTCAGCTTTCCAAGATCCAGATAATAATGGGCGGCATCTTCATAATAATTGCCGGCAACATCTTTAAACTCCTCATCCACCATATACCCGTCAGCTGTCAGAACAATGGCGGCTTCTTCAGCATTATCAATTTTCCCAACAAACTTTTTCAGATTTTCCAGATCTGTAATGTAATTCATTTTTCCACCTGCTGAGTATGCAATATAATAAAAGCTGTCTTCTTCAGGGAATAGATTAAAACCGGTAAACTGTGGTGTATAGTCTGTTTTTCCACCAGATGTTCTGATCTCTTGGTTTTTTCCGTAACTGTTATAAACCAGCACCCAGGAATCTATCCTGTCATTTGGAATAATTTGTTGTAAAATATTGGGAATACCTGAAAAGTTTTTCTTGTTCTGGGAATATCCTAGAAATCCCAAAAGCAGAAATATAAGAACTATTGATCGTATTGCAGTTTTCATCATAATTTTAAAAATCAGCAGAAAGATAGCAATATTACATGAATTTATCTCCTTTCTTAAAACTTTTAAGATCAAGAACATAGTCTTTGATCAGCTGGTCATTGTCTCTGGGGCAGATCAGCAGCGCCTTGTCTGTGTCTACAACAATAAAATCTTCAAGACCGTCAATGATCACAGCTTTATTATTGTTCTTAAGACGAATAATGTTTCCCTTTGAATTATAGTTCAGGAAATGCCTTAGTTTTACTGCATTTCCATTCTCATCCTTTTCAGTGTTTTCATATACGGAAGTCCATGTGCCCAGATCGCTCCATCCAAGATCTGAAGGGATAACATACACGTTCTTTGCTTTTTCAAGGATTCCGTTATCAATGGAAATTTTTTGAACTTTCGGATAAATGGTTTCAATACACCCGTTTTCCTTCGCAGAATTATATTCACACGCCATGAAATGCTGCATCATTTCAGGAAGATACAGCTCAAATGCATGATGAATGCTCTTTACATTCCAGATAAAAATCCCTGCATTCCACAGGAAATCGCCGCTTTCTAAAAAGCTCTGTGCAATTTCAAGAATAGGCTTTTCCGTAAAGGTTTTTACTTTAAAATAATCTGAACCTTTCTTTTCTACAAACTGGATATATCCGTATCCGGTATCCGGTCTTGTAGGGGTAATACCCAAGGTTACCAGATAATCATGTTGGGCAGCAAGATCAAAAGCAAGCTCCACTTTCTCCAGAAATATATCTTCTTTTAAGATCAGGTGATCTGCCGGAAGAACAATCATGGTTGCATCCGGATTAATTTCAGCAATCTTGTTGGCCATGTACAGATTACAGGCCGCTGTATTTTTCATCAGGGGTTCGCCCACAATATTTTCTTCAGGAATCTCCGGAAGCTGCTGATGGGAAAGCGTAACGTATTCTTTATTCGTTATCACGAATATCTGTTCTTTAGGGATGATCCGGCTGATTCTGTCATAAGTCTGCTGAATCATGGTACGCCCTGTTCCTAAAATATCCTGAAACTGCTTTGGAAATTTCTGTGTACTCATTGGCCAGAACCGGCTCCCGATTCCTCCCGCCATGATGACACAGTATCTATCTGATTTTAACATTCTTGCCTACATTTTTCAACCCTAGCCAGAGGCTTGAAAGAATACTTTCTTCCTGTAGCCAGATTCTTACAAAGATAGTTTTTTTTAATCAGACCTTCTAATAAATACTTTTCGTTGCGATAAATAAAAAATTCTCCTTTTTGAAGCTCTTCAATGAAATGCAATCTATCATCCTGTTTCTCAGTATGAAAATATCTTACAAGATCCGGACTGGCCATGAAATTGGCCTTTGGGGATTTTGAAAATCTTATGATAATAGGCCTAAGATCTTCGTCATAAATCTCAAGACTTTCAAGAAGCATATTTCTAAATGTTTCTTTCCATTCGTTACCATGCGGCGATATTCTTCGTCCGTATTTTTCAAAGGCAATCAGATGAGCCAGCTCGTGGGTAAGGACAAAGAAAAAAAGCGGTGGCGTTAGTGTTGAATTGACAGTTATTTCATGGGAGTTATCAGGAAGCTTTCTGTAATCTCCCAACTTAGAGTTTCTGCCTCGCGTCACTTTTATATGAATATAATAATCCGAAAACCAGACTCTTAAATATTTATGGGTGTTTTGAGGTAAATATTTTTCTAATGACTGAATAGACATTTTACAAAGTTAATGGAATTCCTGAATAGAAATTCAGCAGTTTAAGACTGAAAAGATAATTATATTTTGCCTGGGCAACAGATCCCTGGGCATTGGCATAGTTATTCCTGGCTACATTCACATCATAAATTGTCGATCTTCCTGCCGCATAACTTTTATCTGCAAATTCTAAAGCCAGCTTTGTACTTTTCTCCGTTTCCACTGCCGAAAGGAAAGTTTCGTAATTGGCATCCACATCAAACTGAGCCTTCTGCACATTCTGTCTTACCGTCTGCTTCTGTTGTTCCAGGGTATTTTTAGCGATACTCTGGTTAATTACAGACTGCTCTACCTGCAGCCTGGTAATTCCTTTGTTGAAAATAGGAATATTCAGAGAAAGTCCTATATTCTGACCGAAATTATCTTTATACTGCTGGAAAAAAGAAGGATCATTAACAAGATTCCCAAGCTGGTCGTAGTTTTTACTTAACATATTATTATAGAACGAAGAAACACCGGCATTCGCTGTCAGTGTTGGCCAAAACCCTGTTTTGGTTACTTCCGTCTGTGCTTCAGCAGACCTGATTCTGCTTTCGGCAGCTTTTATCTGCGGTTGGTTTTCATAGGCGGTAGTAAGAACGTCATCCACAGAGGTAAGCTGGGACGGCAGTGTATCAGAAACAGTTACATCTTCCACATCAAAGCCTTTATATTCGGGAAGCTGTAAAAGCTGAACAATGGCAAACAAAGCTCTTCCTACATTTATTTCCGCAGTTTTAAGATTCTGCTTTTCTCTCGCTAAGGCTGCTTCTGCCTCTGCCAGGATAGTTTGTGCAGTTGTTCCTACCTGGGTTGTTATTTTGGCTCTGTCATATTGTTTCTGAGCATTCTCTACCGCACTCTGGGAGATTTTAACAATTTCCTTGTTCAGGAGGACAGTAAGATACTGCTGTGCAATCTGCAGAGAAATATCATTTTTAATGGTTTCTATATCATATTGGCTGGCTTCTACATCAAATTGTATTTTTCTGATGTTTTTCTCTAATCTGCCATTATTGTAAAGCAGAACATCCGCACCCAGGTTCGCGCTGTTGTTGAACCTGTCATTTCTGATACTACCTGTACCCAATGGAAGCTGTCCGAAACCCACTGAATTGGACATTCCTGCGGATACAGAAGGCAGGTATTCCTTTTTAGCCATTTTAAGGTTAGAATCCTGGATCTGTTTAGAATATTGATTTTGGATAACCTGGAGATTATGCTCAACAGCATAGTCTACACATTCTCTTAAGGACCATTTCTTCTGGGCGCTTAGCCCCAGACAACTTAATCCAAAAACGATAATCCAAACTTTTTTCATATTAAGAATTTTCCATATTAGACGAGCCAAATATAAAAAAGTTACAGTTTAAAAAAATTATTGTTTCATTTTAATAAAACTTTTGAGAATTTTGCATCATGACAACCGAACAATATCAGGAATCTGTCGACTGGCTTTTCGTACAGGCTCCCAATTATCAAATTGACGGACTGAAAGCCTATAAGCCTGGATTAGAAAACATTACAAAGCTTTGTACTTTCTTTGGAAACCCACAGGAAAAGATACAATGCATCCACATCGGAGGCACAAACGGCAAAGGATCCACCAGCAACATGCTGGCTTCAGTTCTGCAGGAAGCAGGATACAAAGTTGGTTTATACAATTCTCCACACCTTATTGATTTTACGGAACGTATTAAAGTGAACGGTAAAAACTGCAGTAAAGAGTTTGTCTATCATTTTATCCAAAAACTAAAAACCCTTCCTGAAGATATCCTCCCTTCTTTTTTTGAATTTACAACAATCATGGCATTTGAATATTTTTATCAGCAAAAGGTAGATTTTGCCATTATTGAGGTTGGTCTTGGCGGAAGACTGGATTCAACAAATATCATTAAACCTTTGGTAGCCGCAATTACTAATGTACAGCTGGATCACCAGAATATTTTGGGAGACAGTATTGAAGAGATCGCTGCAGAAAAGGCAGGAATCATTAAGGCCAATATTCCGGTAATTTCCGGAGACGAAAATGAGACCGTTAAAAACATTATCCAACAGACAGCGGATAAAGAAAATGCCCCTTTTATTGATGCTACAATCATACATTCAGATCTGAATTCTGATCTTAAAGGAAATTACCAGAAGAAAAATATCCGGGTGGTTCTTGCATTAATTGAAGAATTAAAAAAAATAAATATTCCCGTTTCTGAAGAAAATATTGAGATGGGATTACTTAAAGTCCATCAAAATACAGGTTTCATCGGACGTTGGTTTGAGTTTTCAAAAGATCCGCTTACGATCTGTGATACCGGACACAACCAGGCCGGACTTGAGTATGTATTTTCTCAACTGAACACCATAAACAAACATAAACACGTTATTTTAGGGTTTGTGAATGATAAAAAGATAGATGAAGTAATGGCTCTTCTTCCTGAAAATTCTGAATTTTATTTTGCCAAACCATCCATCAACAGGGGAAGACATCCTGAAGACTATGAAAATCTCTTGCAGGAGGCAAAAATTTCTTATACAATTTTCGATTCTGTACAGGAAGCGTATCTTTCTGCAAAAGAGCGATGTACAAAAGAAGAAATGATTTTCATCGGCGGAAGCAACTTTGTTGTAGGAGAATTTTTAGAAAAAAATTTGGAGATTTCTGAATAAGTCGTATATTTGCACCACTCTAAACGAGGAAACAAGTATAGGGGCTCTTAGCTCAGTTGGTTCAGAGCATCTGGTTTACACCCAGAGGGTCGGGGGTTCGAATCCCTCAGGGCCCACACAAAGGTAACTGAAGCCTTTCAAAAAAAGTTCAGGGCTCTTAGCTCAGTTGGTTCAGAGCATCTGGTTTACACCCAGAGGGTCGGGGGTTCGAATCCCTCAGGGCCCACAAAATCTCTCAATGTATTGGGAGATTTTTTTGTTTAAAAACATTCGGGATATTCTTACCTTTGTGATCTTACAGCCATAAATTCACTTTTTTGAAGGAACTCCATCTTATATCATTCAATTATCCATATCCTCCCTCCTACGGCGGTATTATTGATGTTTATTATAAGATTAAAGCATTGGCCGGATTAGGCATAAAGATACACCTCCACTGTTTTGTTGATGATATTCCGGAAATTATTGATCAAGAGATAGAAAGCATTACAGAAAATGTTTTCTTTTACAAAAAGAAGAAAAATCCCTTCCATTATCTTTCGGCGGCACCCTTTGCGGCGGCAATAAGAACTTCTGATGCTCTTTTTGAAAATCTTATGAGGATAGAGGCTCCAGTATTGTTTGAAGGGCTGCAAACCACTCAAATTATCCATAGATTAAAAAGTAAAGGTTACAAATTCTACCTGAGGTTCCACAATAATGAATCTGAGTATTACAAAGGACTCTCCTCTTCAGAAAAAAATATTTTTAAAAAGATCATTTACAGAATAGAATCTTTAAAATTTGTTGATTATCAGAAAAAGCTTTTAAAGGAATTTGAAAGTGTATTCTGCCTTTCCGGGAAAGAATTTAATGAAGTAAATTCATATTCAAAAAACGCCCGTCTTATTCATATTTTTCATGGCAACGAATCTGTAAAGCAATTGAACGGAAAGGGTGATTATTTTCTTTTTCATGGTGACCTGAGTATATCTGACAACAAAAAGGCATTGGAAGAAACCATCAGGATGTTTAAAGCCTTTCCTCAGCACAGGCTTGTAGTAGCATCCGACCGCGCCAGTGATGATGTGAGAAAGAAAATCAATAACATTGGAAATATAAGCATTGTCCCAATCGAAACAAGTGAGAATCTTCGTCACCTTTTTGAAAACGCCCATGCTAACGTTCTTCTCTCCTATCAGAATTCCGGTACGAAGGTGAAATTGTTTAATGCATTATACAACAGTAGATTCGTTATTATCAATCAGAATATTACAGATGATCCTGCCCTGATGAGTTTATGCCATTTGGGCACTACTTCGGATGAAATCCGCCAACGGGTTATTGAAACAGCAGCTGAAGATTATAATGAAAATGAAATCAGAAGTAAGGTTCTGGAAAAGAACTATTCTGATGATGCTAAGGCCGTAGAAATGAGTAAAATAATTTTTAAGAATTGACTGCCTCTACTATTTTCTGGATGTTAAGCTCTTCAAGACAGGCCCAGTCGCCACGGTAACATTCTTTATCACCAAACACAGAACAGGGTCTGCAGGTAAGATCTTTTACCTGGACCACATCATTTTCGCTCTGTCCGAAGCCTAAAAATCCCGCATACGGGTGTGTTGCGCCCCAAACGGAAATACATCTCGTTCCCATAAGGCTGGCAAGATGCATATTGGCGGAATCCATGGAAATCATCAGCTCCAGTTCAGAAATTTTCTGAAGCTCTTCTGAAAGACTTAACTTCCCTGAAAGACTTTTGGTATTCGGAATTTCACTTTCCCATTTTTCAAGGGTTTCCGTTTCTTTTTTGCCACCGCCAAAGAAATATATGGTCTGCTTTTTTGAAAGGATTTTTGCCAGTTCGTATGATTTTTCCAAAGGAAGCATTTTTCCTCTGTGCTGTGCAAAAGGAGCCAAACCAATTCCTGACTTTTGTACCGATGCCGGCCTAAGCTTATGGGAAAGCTCTACTTTAAATCCCATCGCGCGGAAAACATCTGCATAACGCTCGACGGTCTTTTTTAGCTGAACTTTATTTAAATTCCATACGTCTGTAAGCTCTTCTTTTTCTTCTTTTCCTTTGTTTATTTTAAAAACTTTAAATCCTTTTCTTCTGTAGATTCTATCAAGAATTTTGGTTCTTATCACATCATGAAGATTGCCTATAAAGTCGGGATTGAATTCTTTAATGAGCTCATTGCCCAACCTTCTTAATCCAAAGATGCCTTTATAGTCATCAAGGTTAATTCCTTTAAATGTAACATTCGGAATATCAGTAAATAAGCTTTCAAAATTTTTTCTGGAAACCATGATAATTTCTACGTCAGGATTCTGTTCCAGAAACTCCCGGAATACCGGCGCCGTCATCGCGACATCGCCAAAAGCAGAAAAACGATATGCTAGAATTCTGGTCACTGCTACGATTTTAGCTGATAAGCAACTGCGTAAAATTTGATCTGCTTGGTCATCGCCATTAGTCCATTTGCTCTGGACGGCGAGAGAAATTCCTGAAGCCCGATCTCTGAAATGAATTCAAAATCAGAATCTAAAATTTCCTGAGTGGTATGGCCGCTATAAATGCTTACCAAAAGAGAAACAATTCCTTTCGGAAGAATTCCGTCGGAGTCTGCATCGAAAAAAAGCTTACCATCTTTAAATTCAGCATCAATCCATACCTTACTCTGGCATCCTTTGATTAGATTATCATCCGTTTTGCGGTCTTCGGGAAGTCCTTTTAATTCTTTTCCGAGATCAATAATATACTCGTACTTTTGTTCCCAGTCATCAAGAAACGCAAACTCTTCAATGATTTCCTGCTGTTTTTCTTTAATGGTCATTTTATTTAACAAATTTTTAATGCAAAGATACCATTTTTTATAAAGATTATTTATTCTGACGCTTTTTCAAAAACTTTCAACAGTTTTATTTCTTCATTTTCCCAGCAGAATACCTTAGAAGCCTTTTCAAGTTCATCCTGATAGCTTTCCCTTCCGTTATCAAGGATTTTCTGTACTGCAGCAGCAATATTTTCAGGCTGGTGGTCTTTAATAATTTCTCCCACATCAAACTGATTTTTGATATTCTGCATTTCGGGAAGGTTAGATAATACCAATGGAACACGGGATTGAATACAGTCTAAAACTTTATTCGGAAGAGAGTAAAAGTAGCTTTCGCCCCCATTTTCTTCGATACTCATCCCTACATCGGCTGTTACCGTTATTTTTCTCAGATCTTCCGGTTTTAATTTTCCTAAAAACTGAACTTTATGATCAAGCTTTTCTTTACTAACCAGATCTTGGTATTCTTTTTTTCTCGGGCCGTCCCCTGCTATTTTAAAAACAACACCGTCAAGATGATGCATCGCCAGAATCGCTTTATCGATACCCCGAAAAGGATTAATGGATCCCTGGTATAAAAATATTTTAGGATTATTTTCAGGAATTTCCATTGTAAAATCCTGCCGTCTGGGTGCATTTTGAATGACCACAGGGTTGGCACCATACTTTTTTTGGAACCATTTTGCATAGCTTCCGCTGGCCGTAATCATAAATTTAAGCTTGGGAATGACTTTCTTTTCCAGATATCTCCAGATTTTTTGTGACATTTTGCCCTGAATTGCAGGCATTTCTGAAAAAATTTCATGGCTATCAAAAACCAATGGGATATTTAATTTTTTAGCAATAAGATAATTTGACAGCAATGCGTCAACGTCGTTGGCATAAAGAATTGTATTATGATCTGATTTTCTCTTTAACTGATGATACAGTTTCCAGTTAAATTCGAAATAAGCCGTTTTTAAACTTGTGGAAGATAAATGTATCCTTGAAAACGGATAAGGCCGCTCCATTTGTTCTGCTCCATTCCAGTCATTCCCTATCAGTTCCATCTGGTAACCGTTCTCATGTAAAGTCCTGCATACTTTTTCTATTCGCTGATCTGTATACAGACTACTGAAAGCAGAGATAATTATCTTTTTTTTCATTACTTTTTGTTTCCGGCCAGTAAATGATAAACCTGAATAAAGCAGATCAGTCCATTGGGGATAATAACCGGCCAGAGCATTCCATTGAAGATACCATAAATGACAAAGCAGATACAGCCTATCATGTTGACTATTCTGATTTTTCTTACATCTTTTAATATAAAACTCAATACTATAAAAATGGATGCAGAATAACCAATATATGTAGTAATTTCAGGATTCATGGGGAATTTTTAAAGGATAACAAACTTAATCATTTTCAATAAGATAATAAAATTTTTTCTGCCATAAAGTCATTAATTGATTTTTGGTAAAATATTTGTAATTTAGATAATGAATAAATGGCACCGCTGCCATTATTCTAATGAGATATATTATGGATTATAAGTTTTCACAAGGTTTGAGCCAAGTGTTCAAACAAAGCAAGAGCGAAGCGAAAAGGCTCAAAAGTGAATTTCTTAATACAGAACATCTACTTTTAGGTATTATAAAAACAGAAAACTCTGCAAAAGAAATCCTTCAAAACCTTAATGCGGATTTAACACAAATCAGAAGAAAAATTGAAACTCTAAATACAGCAAGTCTTAATCCTATTTCTGAGGAGGTTACTAATATTTCTTTCACTAAGATGGCAGATCATGCGATCAAACGTGCTGAGCTGGAATGCAGACAATATAAAAGCAATGAAATTAATACCGTTCATCTGCTTTTAGGCATTCTTTACAAATATGAGGACCCTACTTCGAATATCCTGGGAGCTTACGACATCGATTATGAAGGAGTTTCAAGAGAATACCAGACTATGCTTAAAAATTCCGGACAGGCACCACAAATGAGTGCTTATGACGATGATGATGACCGAGAGGAATTTGAGCAAATGAGAAAGCCTTCGGGAAATTTAGGCTCTGCAAAAAGTAAAACCCCTACATTGGATAACTTTGGTAGAGACTTAACTTCTTTGGCTAGAGATGGAAAATTAGACCCGGTAATCGGTCGTGAAAAAGAAATTGAGCGTGTTTCTCAGATCTTATCGCGTAGAAAGAAAAACAATCCGCTTCTTATCGGAGAGCCGGGTGTTGGTAAATCTGCGATTGCGGAAGGGCTAGCTTTAAGAATTCAACAGAAAAAGGTTTCCAGGGTTCTTTACGGAAAACGTGTCATCACTTTGGATCTGGCAAGTTTAGTGGCCGGAACAAAATACCGTGGCCAGTTTGAAGAAAGAATGAAGGCGATCATGACCGAATTGGAAAAAAACAGAGATGTCATCCTATTTATTGATGAGCTTCACACTATTGTTGGTGCAGGAAGCTCTACAGGAAGTTTAGATGCATCGAATATGTTTAAACCAGCTTTGGCAAGAGGTGAAATTCAATGCATAGGGGCTACAACTCTGGATGAGTACCGTCAGTATATTGAGAAAGACGGGGCCTTGGAAAGAAGATTCCAGAAGGTAATGGTAGAGCCTACTTCCATTGACGAAACCATTCAGATCCTGAATCAGATTAAAGATAAATATGAAGAGCACCATAATGTAGTATATACTCCGGAGGCTATTCTGGCGTGTGTCAATTTGACATCACGATATATTACAGACCGTTTCTTACCGGACAAGGCTATTGATGCCATGGATGAAGCAGGTTCACGTGTTTATATTAAAAACATGAAAGTTCCAACCGAAATCATTGATTTTGAAAAGAAAATCGAGGATATTAAAGAAATGAAGCAGAAAGCAGTTAAGGCTCAGGATTATCTTGAGGCCAGAAAGCTTAAAGATGAAGAGGAACGTCTTCAGATGGAACTGAATGCAGCTCAGGAGAAGTGGGATAAGGATGTAAAAGAGAAAAAAGAAACCGTAACAGAAGAAAATGTAGCCGAAGTGGTTTCTATGATGAGTGGTGTTCCGGTAACGAAAGTCGGCAAAAATGAGCTTGATAAATTAGCTCAGATGGATGAGAAACTGAACGGAAAAGTGATTGGTCAGGAAGACGCTGTGAAGAAAGTTGTGAAAGCAATTCAAAGAAACAGAGCCGGACTTAAAGATCCGAACCGTCCTATCGGTACTTTTATTTTCCTTGGTACCACCGGGGTTGGTAAAACCGAGCTTGCCAAAGTAATGGCAAGAGAGCTTTTCGAGTCTGATGAATCTCTGATCCGAATTGACATGAGTGAGTACATGGAAAAATTTGCAGTTTCAAGATTGGTTGGTGCGCCTCCGGGATACGTTGGATATGAAGAAGGCGGACAATTAACGGAAGCGGTAAGAAGAAAACCTTATGCTGTGGTTCTTCTGGATGAGATTGAAAAAGCTCACCCGGATGTATTCAATATCCTGTTGCAGATTCTGGACGAAGGTCACGTGACCGATAGTTTAGGCAGAAAAATCGATTTTAGAAATACAATCATTATCCTTACTTCAAATATCGGAACAAGAGATCTTAAAGATTTCGGAGATGGTGTAGGATTTGGAACTTCAGCTAAAAAAACAAGTACAGATTCAAGAGCAAGAAGTACGATTGAAAATGCGCTTAAGAAAGCATTTGCTCCGGAATTCTTAAACAGAATTGATGATATTGTGATCTTCAACTCTCTTGTACAGGATGATATTAAAAGAATTATCGATATCGAGCTTAATAAATTATATGGCAGACTTGAAAAATTAGGCTATAAAGTTGAGTTAACTGAAGAGGCGAAAGACTTTATCTCTGAAAAAGGATGGGATAAAGACTTTGGAGCAAGACCATTGAAACGTGCCATCCAGAAATATATTGAAGATTTATTGGCAGAAATGCTGGTAAACAAGCAATTATCTGAAGGTGAAACGGTGATCCTGGATCTTAATGATACAAAAGATGCATTAATCGGGAAAGCTCCTAAAGCAAAAAAGACAACTGAAAAGTCTTCTTAATCTTAATAGAAGTAATGTAATTATATTGAAAAGCACCGGAAAAATCCGGTGCTTTTCGTTTTTATATCTTTTGGCTAAAGCCTTTTCATATATGTGTAAAAATTAAGCAGGCTAAAGTCCTTTTCTATTAATAATTTTGGTGATGCTCTCTTTATTTTAACCACAGATTTCACGGATTTTCACAGATATTTGCGAAAGTATTACTTTAATAATATCAACAAATAAAGTACTTAAAGAGCATACATTTTGATAGCCATTAGGCATGATCTGTGAAAATCCGTGAAATCTGTAGTTAGAAAATATTGTGAAAAACAATTCTTATAAAACAAAGATTAAAGCCCTACTACAAACCCAATACTTGGGACAAGACCGCTAGAGAAAACACTCGAATTCTCTTTCCACAGTACATTATACATTACCCCGAGCTGCATAAAAGAATTCCCGCCTATTCTCTGCATATAACCACCACCCAGATACAAGGCAGTTTCCTGTTCGTTCACTTTATAATCATAAAACTTATCTTTATAGTTGATGAAGTACTGCTGAAGATTGGCTCCTACATAAAAGGACCTGGCAAAATAATAATTGGCAAAAGGACCCACCCCAAACATCGTAGATTTGTAATAATCGGAGGTTTGCCATGAAACACTTCCTACCACTCCAGCCTCAAGATCATCGGTAAGCCTGTATCCCACTCTGGGAGAAGCCTGAAGATAAAATGAGCTGTTGCTTCCAAAACCCAGCCCTATTCCTCCACCGAAAGTCCAGCGGTTGGTTTCTGCGACAGGTGCGCTGGTGGTAATCTGGGAAAATACCGATCCTGAAATCATCAGCATTATGGGAATAATAATTTTTTTCATATTAATATCGTTTTTATCAATGTTTAAAATTATGGTTTTTTTGCGAATTTTTTTAATTGTATTTTTGCCGGGTCAAACTAAGGACTCCCGTTAAGAGTTCCGTAAAATTGAAATAAAATGAAAGTAGTCGTAGGATTATCTGGAGGTGTAGACTCCAGTGTTACAGCATATTTGCTGCAGCAGCAAGGTCATGAAGTTGTGGCTTTGTTTATGAGAAACTGGAATGATGCTTCGGTAACGCTGGAGGATGAATGTCCGTGGATTGAAGACAGTAATGACGCCCTGATGGTCGCTCAGAAATTGGGAATTCCTTTCCAGGTCATCGATATGAGCGAGCTTTACAAAGAGCGAATCGTAGATTATATGTTCGATGAATACCAGAAAGGAAGAACTCCGAATCCGGATGTTCTGTGTAACAGAGAAGTAAAATTTGATGTTTTTATGAAGACGGCTATGTCTTTGGGTGCCGATAAGGTGGCAACAGGACATTATGCTCAGGTGAATTCCACTTTTGATGAAAATGGAAAGGAAATCTTCCATCTTTTAGCCGGAAAAGATAATAATAAAGACCAGTCTTATTTCCTGTGCCAGCTAAGCCAGGATCAGCTATCAAAAGCGTTGTTCCCTATCGGAGAGCTCACAAAGCCGGAAGTAAGGGAAATAGCTAAAGAAATAGGGCTTGTAACTGCCGACAAAAAGGACTCTCAGGGATTATGCTTTATCGGAAAGGTAAGCCTTCCTCAGTTTTTACAGCAGCAGCTGGTTCCCAAAGAAGGGGAAATTGTAGAAATTTTCAAAGATTCACCTTTATTTTCAGTGGAAAAGCCTGAATTTTCTTCAAAAGAAGAAGAACTGGAATTTTTGTCCAGAAAAATCGATTATAAAAAATCCGACGGAAAAGTGATCGGAAAGCATCAGGGTGCTCAATTTTTCACGATTGGACAAAGCAAAGGGCTTGGTATCGGCGGACATAAAGAAAGCTGTTTTATCCTCTCCAGAGACATGGAAAACAATATTATTTTTGTGGGCGAAGGTCACAGTTCTCCGGGACTGCACAAAAAAGCATTAAAAATTGACAATTCGGAGATGCATTGGGTTCGTGAGGATATGAAGCTTGGAAATGGAGAATCTATGGAAGTAATGGCAAGATTCAGATACAGGCAATCGTTACAGAAAGCGGTTTTGTATCAGTTTGAAAATGCAGCTTATATCGAATTTGAAGAACCTCAGTCAGCGATTGCAGAGGGACAGTTTGCAGCCTGGTATATTGGTGAGGAGCTGATTGGAAGCGGTGTGATTGCATAACGAAAAGTTTTTTGAAAATTTTCTGTAACGAATTTTGAGTTGTTAGACTTACTCAGTAAATAACAATAAAAAATATCATTATGAAAACGACTTCAAAAATCCAGTATGCTTTTGTGAATCAAATTTTAATCGCTGTTGTAGGTGCTGTTTTTGGTTTTAATCTTTATCAGGCTATTGTACATCAGGAAACTACCAGTATTGCGTTAACGCTTATTTTTGCCGTTGTAACTTCGGTTATGGTCCATAGATATAACAACACAGCGGGAAAGGAGAAACAGAAAAATTAAATCATCTTAATTGATATCAATAAAACCCCGAAGCACTTTGTTTTGGGGTTATTTTTTTTCTTTCCCGAGCTTGATCAGCCAAATACACCTCGATCTAAAGCAAATAATCTTCATCAAAATAGTAAGTTATTTTACGTTCCACATCATTCATCGTAAAATGATTTCTTTTTCAAAATTATCTCCGTAGAAATTCATAAAAAGGGGTTCTCTTGTTTTTAAACTGGAGATTACATTATATTTTGTCCTGAAAAAAACATCATAAGAATAGATCAGCTGGCTGGAATCCAGTTTCGTATCGGTAGAAAAATCACTTAATCTTAGATGTATCATTCCTGAAAAAGGTTTCGTTTCAAGAATACGAAGGACTTTCATAAACGGAATATTGATGTTTTCAGAATCTTTAGCTCTGTATTTTTCAATTGTTTTGAGAAAATTATCTTTTAAAGAGGATTCCACGTCTATTTTCAGATCGATTTTTATTTCTGTTTTCCCGCCTGCGGTATTGAAAATCCGGATGATAAAATCTTCGGATCCTTTCCCCTGGATAATTTCAACGTCTGCCACATCAAATGATTTTTCTTCTGCATATTTTCCATACCTCGGATACAAAATCATGTTTTTTACGAGCATAAATAAAACGGCAACGCTTACGAAGGATACTCCACCAATAGGAATAAACGTCGCCATAAAATAGAGAAAAGAGCCCAAAGTCTCTTTTTCATCATCCAAAAACAGATTATAATCAAACAGGATTATTTTGATTCCCAATACAAAAAGGAGTATGGTCAGGATAATAAACAAAACCGGTTCCCATCCTACGGCATGCCCCTGCTTCTGCAAAGGAATATTTTTGTATAATATGTTTTTCTCAACTTCCGTGAATTTTCTGGTCATGATATTGTTTTTAAATCTGCTTATGTTTGTTATTGGATGATAAACCTGGCTGACACAGCAAGATAATTCCTTCGACAATCAATATCATAACAAGATATCCGACCGGTTTTCCTATGATTAATCCTTTTATCAGTTTTACAATGCCCAGTAAAAGAATTAGAATCATAAAGTAAAGTGTTGTCTTTGAGCTGTTTTCTTTAAAAGATTTCAGAATCATTACTGAAGCATAAAAACCCAGCACAAGCATTAAATAAAACTTCAGAAATTCAGGACCTTTTATTGAGATCGGATTACAGGTCTGCTGTGTAAGAATAAGCCAGATCATGCTTATCATTACCGGGACTGAGTAGAACAGTATTCTTTTCATAGCTATTATTTTTTATCCGCCGCATCCGCCACAACCTCCTCCGCATCCGCCGCCACAACCGCCACCGCCTCCACAACTGGAGCCGCCGCTGCAGCCTGAACTTCCATCGGAATTGCTGCTGACATTTTTATCCTGCTCTTTATTGATATTTCCTCCGAAAATCCATGAAATAAACCCCATGAAAACGAAGAAGCCAATGATCCATGAAATAGTGACGATCACCCCTGCAAAGATACCTCCGGAGCAGGAATACACCGGAAATAAGAGGCAGCCCAACGCAAGGAGTTTAAGTCCCTTTTTCCAGAACGTCTTCTGATCATTTTTCTTTATCTGACCTGTCCAGATATCTTCCGGTGCTTCCTGCTGAAAGATTTCCTTATAATGATGCAAAGTGTCATGATGCCAGTTCTGGTGTTTTTTTTTCTCAGAAATCCCTCCTTTAGAAGGATGATGATGAAGTTTTTTCTTTAAAATATTTGGGCAGAAATCTTCCCAATAATTCTGGGTATAAATCAGGTGCATATGCCATACCTTATCTACCGTTTCGCTTGGAGAAGCTCCATTGGGAAGGATACAGCAGAGATAAACAAATTTTTTATACTCCTGAATGGCTTTTTGGGTAAAGTCTAAGGTCCATCGTTCTTCTTTGGCCAGTTTTTTCGAAAAAGGGAAATCAGCATCCGAAGCATCTAATGAAAAACTCTGGATCCTGTTCCAAAGGGTTTCGTCTTTTAATAAGATTGTTGTTTCCATTGTGTTAACTTTTGTTTTTCTACTCAAATATCATTTGATTTTAGAATATAAAAGTCTTTCAAAAAACTTATCTTGACGTATAAAAATCTTATATTAGTCTTATAATTTAAAACAGTAATTATTTTAAAGAGTGAACTGATGAAAAAAGAAGATATTCTGCATCTTGAGAAATTAATGAATTTTTTAAGCCTTCATTTTTTAAAGAAGAATCATTGGGGAGATGTGACGAAAACCGAATGGTCGTACATCAGTTCGGAACTTAATGACCTCATCATCAGTGATCATTCTGAAAAAGAAATCAAAAAAGAACCTGATCTCCTAGGCTCCAACTACCTCTATGAACATTTGATTATCAATAAATTAAAGAAATACCAGCAAAACAACAATGCAGTTCTGAGCAGGCCAAACCTTAGTAAATTAAGTCAAATCGTTACCGTTTTAGGCTATTCCAATTATATTGATTTCATTAATTCCAACACGGAGGCATTCAATTTCAATGATCTCAGGATCGATATGAATAATGTGAATCAGAATACGGCTCTTTTAGATCGCCTGGTTGGCTGCTGGTATTCTTACAACAGAAACCTTCCTGAAAATCCTCTTCAGGCCCGGGAAGAGCGGATTTGGCGTTCTGCAATGGAGATCTACAAATCTGAAACCACGGGCGAATATTTCATCGAAAGAAGCGGCGGAGATCACCATAAGTATTTCGGAAAAGTAACGGCCTACTCCGATTATGTATTCATCATCATGAACAGCAATACATTCATCCGCCAGCGACACTTTATCTCAAGGATAAAAGATATCAAGGAAAAGCTCAAAAATCCAGAATATAAGCTCCATGAGGTTCATTTTATAAGTACATGTATCAGTTTTAACCAAGAGCCTATAGCCCTGTTTGAGATATTTCAGAAAGCAGACAGAAAGACTTTCATTTCCGATTCCATCAGCTTTCCAATTGACAGTGATGAGATCCCCGAATCTATTATAAAACAGCTTGAAGATACTGAATCTAACAGGATAGATTACAGGTAGTTGCAGTACGTTTGAGAGTTTGAGGGTTTTAGTGTAAGGAGAGTTCAGGTTTTCAGTTCAAAGTTTAAAATTTTGGGGTTGGGTTTAAAGTTAAAATACCCAGTCTTAGCCTTAACCTTAGTCTCAGTCTGAAATCTAATGTCTGATGTCTGAAATCTAACTTCTAATCAGTCTACCTCACCAGCCATTCCTTAAAATCCTTCACCCTGTCCCGGCTGACCGTAATTTCTTCCTGTGGCTGAAACTCCATGTCAACTTTGTAATACGGGGATGTATGAATATTTTTTATATAGTCTGAATTGATGATAAACTGTCTGTTGACACGGAAAAATTTCTTTTCATCCAGAATATCTTCCAGCTCATCCAATGTGAAATCTGAAGGATAAGCACGTTCTTCAGTCTGAAGGTAAACGATTTTATTTTCACTGAAAAAGCAGCTTATTTCCTGAGTCTGAACTATTTTCAGATTATATCCTATTTTCACCAATATCCTTGAAAGAGTAGATTTCTCTTTCCTGATCAACTGTTTGATATCCTCAGAACCGGTTGTATTGCTGGCCGGAATAAATGATTTAAACTTCTCTACTGCTCCTGAAAGATCTTCTTCCAGAATAGGCTTTAAAAGATAGTCAATGCTGTTCAGTTTAAATGCCTTCAAAGTATACTGATCAAAAGCCGTCGTATAAATGATAAATGCTTTTGTAGGCATTTTTTCAAAAATATCGAAAGATAAGCCGTCACCAAGAACAATATCTGAAAAAATAAGCTGCGGATGTTCATTTTCAGAAAACCAGGCAACTCCCTCTTCTACCGATTCTATTTTGCCAACGATCTCTATTTCAGGAAAATTACCCAGCATTCTTTCCAGTTTCCGCGAAGCCGGTTTTTCGTCTTCAATAATGACAGTCTTAATCATTGAGCTATAGTTTTTAGTTTAAATCGGGAATAAAATTAGAGAAAAAAATGCACAGCTTAAAAGTGTATGCTCTTTTTGTTTTTCTTCAGCTCTTTTTCCATGATATCTCTTTCCCATTCATCGTCTAAAAGGAAGAGCTTTACAGCTTTTACTGTTAAGATAATTCCCCAGATCAACAGAATAACAGATCCGTCGAATAAAGAAAAATCGAATTTTCCATTTTCAAAAACGTCATTAAAAAATATAATTCCAGCTACTATTCCAAACCAAAGAAGGTTTTTATAAAACTTTTTCAATTGAGTAACTCTTTCGTATGCGTTATCGTAATTCATGATCGTTAAAAATATGTGGTTAAATTATAATGTTTTTATGTTTTTCGCGTCCTGCTCCATCAATTCTCTGATCTTTTTTTCTTCCCATTCTTTCCCTATTCCGAAAACATTCACAGCATGGGCTAAAATTCCGATTCCCCATCCCAGCATTGGCCAATAGAACCATAAATGATCCGGAGATGTAAGCAAATTCAACGCAATAAGGAAAGGAATAACCAGACAGTATGAGGTAAGATTTCCGTAGAATCCTTTCAGTTCTTTTACTCTTTTTTCTGCTTTTTTGTAAGCCAGTGTTTCTTTTGTGTATCCTAATGTTTCCATAATTTTTATTTTAAAAGTAATTTGTTTTTTGTTGAATCAAAGATAGCTCAGAAACAGAGCTCCAATCAATTTTATATGACCGAGTCGTAGGATTTGCTTTCTGAATCGTAAAAAGATTGGTTGGACTGTAAATTTTGTTTCTTTGGATGTAAACCTTTCTTCTTTTCTTCCACACATTCCACAGATATTGCAGATGATTATGTTTAAAATAAAAAGGGAAATCAGTAAATAAAAGGAATGAGCTTTTTGGTCTCCTTCCGGTATTCCAAATATTCTTCTCCGAACTGTTCTAAAAGAGCTTTTTCTTCAATTTTTATACGGTAAGCAAAAGCAATAAATGGTGGCAGAAAAGCCAGGAGTAAAGAAACCCAATTATTAAGATAAATACCTAATCCTAAAGAAGTTAACAAAGAGAATGCATACGACGGATGCCTCAAGTATTTGTAAAAACCCTCTTTCTTTATCTTATGGTCTTGTTTTATTGTAACATCTACCGTAAAATATTTCCCTAAAGATCTGATGATTATAAACCTAAAAACAATTCCTATCAGAATACAAGCTTCACCCGCATATAAGATCCAGGCACCTTCCGTCATTGGGAATTTTGTCATATAAGATACTGCTACTGAAGCTGCAATGGAAAACGGAATGGCCATCCATAAAATATTCAGGGTGGACTTATCTTTGTCTTTCTTATCTTCTTTGCCGGATTTCAGCATATTTTTATAGAGGATCTCTGTAAGAAACCAGGCAACCATTGAGATTGTGAACAAAACTTGGAGTAAATGCATATTTTTAAATTAAGATTAAAAAATAAGTTTAAAACTTCATTTACAGAACTCTTTCAGTCCTTCTTTTTCTCCATCAGTTTCCGGATTTTCTTTTCCTCCCAATTTTTAACGAAGCTTATATTGGGCAAAAAGGTGATAATAGCATGAGCTACGAGTCCAATTCCCCAAAAAGTCGCCGTAAAGAAGTTTTTGAACTGGAAATAACTCTCTCCGTGTTCTAAATGCTTAATATTATACACTACAATCATAGCATTTACTGCGATATACGAGAATAAATGTCCATAAAATCCCCTTAATCTTTCAACCTGCCTTTTAGCCTGCTGATACCGGATATCATTTTCATCGTACGTTTCCATTATTTCTATTTTTTTGCTTATCCATAATCTCCCGGATCTTCTTTTCTTTCCAGGATTCTCCGACTCCAAACACCCGAAATGCGTGAGAAACGATACCAATTCCCCACCCCAGCATGGGAAAATAAAACCAAAGGTTTTTCGGTGAAGTCATAAAATTGATAATCACTAAAAACGGAATCACAGTACAATAGGAAATTAAATTGGCATAAAAGCTTTTGAGTTCTTTTACCCGTTTTCTGGCCTTCTCATAAGATCCGTTCTCATCTTCCGTTTTTACACTGATTGTATTTGGTTTATTGGACAGTATCGGAACTTTTACTTTAAAATAATCTTCTGACTTTTCAATGAAAACATTCTTTTTGGTAAGCAGTGCATACCGCTGAACAATATTCGCTAACCCGATTCCGGCACTTTCTTTCATCTGCTCTCTTGCCTGGAGATTATTTTCTATGCATAAGGTATCATTATCCGAAAATATTTTAATAACCAAAGGTTTTGAAGAGGTCGCAAAATTGTGTTTGATGCAGTTTTCCAGCAAAAGCTGAAGTGAAAGCGGAACAACATATCTTCTGTAATCTTCTTTTTTAACATCAAAAATAAAATCTACGCTGTTTTCAAACCTTGTTTTTAAAAGATCGCAGTAGGTTTTTGCGAATTCGATCTCATCTTCTACCGTTACCAGTTCTTTGTCTTTCTGTTCCAGCACATAGCGGTAAATCTTTGACATTGAGGCCGTAAACTTTTGTGCCTGAGCCGGATTTTCATCGATCAGGGAGCTCAGAACATTTAAAGAATTAAAAAGAAAATGTGGGTCCAGCTGGTTTTTCAGGCTTTCAAACTGCGCATTGGCAGATTTTGCGATGAGCTTCTGTTCCACGACCTCTTTTTTGGATGTTTTCTTAAGCTCCTCCATGAAGCTTTTTGCATGCAGAAAGGCAGAAATAAGAAGCGCAATATTGATCATAAACCAATTTGTAGTGGAATATTCTTTTGAAAAAAAGGTTTCTGTTGTTGCCACTTTCTGGATCTCAACATAATTGATATAATTGCAGAAATAAACCAGAATAAAATTACCGGCAATGATAGAAACTACACTTAAGGCTGTTCTTATTCCGGTTGTTTCAGACCATGGAAACTTTTTATTGAGAAAGTCATTGATAAAAGCGTTTCCACATCCCAAAACAAAGGAGTACATGGTAGAGATCAACAGCGTAATCAAAAAATTGTGAAAACTCTTCTCTTTTGTAAAAAATAAGAAGAAAAATAGCGCTGTTCCCAACGATACCCAAAGTAAGATTATAAATCCTTTACGTTTCATGATCCGTTTTCTTGGCTCAAAATTAGTCTTTAATAAAGGTATCAAAAATTATTTTTTACTGAAAGGCAGATTTTCCTTTCCGAATGGAATAAAAAAACCTTCCGTATCAGGAAGGCTTTCTTTTTTTGTTATTTTGCCGGCATATTGATGAAATATTCGGCTTCTGCCCTGCCCCAATTCGGATCTAAGGCTGTTTTGGGTTTGTAAGCATTAAATTTCGCAATGGCTTCTTTAAACAGCTCCAGTCCTTTGGTTTTGCTTCCGCCATACTGTTCAGGTGTAAAATAGACATCCTCTGCTTTGATTAGAGCTATCCTTGGGTTGGAAGGATCAAGCTTCTCTGCAATCCCCATTTCTTCAGTAGCCTTGGCGCCGTCTGTCATATAACGCTGAGCCGGGTTTACCATCATTCTTAGGGAAGCTGCCATTTTTCTCAGCAAATGGATCTCTGCATTGTCTGCTCCGGCAAGATTCTGAGCACTTGCCAGATAATTATCGGCCTGAGCTGCTGTTTCATCCAGCTCCTGCATATTTCCGTTTCTCATCATCAGTCTTCCCTTTTGAATCTGGGAGAATGCTGCATAGTACGGTGGAAGCCATTTTGAGCTCTCCTT
Organism: Chryseobacterium sp. CCNWLW53; assembly: GCF_037083525.1. Taxonomy (NCBI): domain Bacteria; kingdom Pseudomonadati; phylum Bacteroidota; class Flavobacteriia; order Flavobacteriales; family Weeksellaceae; genus Chryseobacterium; species Chryseobacterium sp. CCNWLW53. The sequence continues at coordinate 688,612 of NZ_JBAOJR010000001.1, forward strand.
GCTCCCGATTCTCTGGAAATCATTAGCCAGAGTCTGGAACTCCTCGGGTGTTTTACATGTTTCTGTTTTCGCGATCTTTTCAGCCATTATTTTTTCATAATCTGCCTGTGCAAAAGCGGTTAAGCTCATAAAAGCTAAAGCAAAACTTAATAAGTATTTTTTCATTATATCAATTTTTTAAAAGTTAGTTAATTGTATTTTCGAAGTTATGTATTTTGTAATCATTATAATATCCGTTGCTGTTATTTTATAAATTATTATTAATCGCATCCTGCGTTCTGTCCACTCCAAAACTGATGAAAGCTCCCACAAACACAAAGGTATTGACCGGCGGGACTACTGATGAGCTCCTGGTACCATCCACTGAGAAATTGTACCCATAAACATTTTTAGAACCCAGAACATTGGAAACGCTCAATACAAATACAGTGAAGGCTTTAGCATCTTTTTTTCCAAGATTCGGAAGATAATTAAAGCTGATGTTTAAGGCATTGTAGTCTTTCAGCTTTCCTTCGTTTCTGATATAATTGATCATGTTTCCGTTTTCATCTTTCGCTGCAATATCATAATAAGGCCGGCCTTTGGAATAGGTATAGGATAGATTGACACCCAGCTTCCATTCCGGGATAAATCTTTTAGCTACAGCAGAAAGGGTGTGTGCAGAAGCAAAATTCGGTTTCAGGCTCACAGGATAGTTGATAAAGTCTCTTTTTGAATCCAGGAAGGAGTAGCTGATCCAGTAGTCGATATTTTCAAAGGTTTTTTTATCTCTCCAGAACAGCTCAAGACCTTTTGCATAGCCATAGCCGTCATTATTCAAAGCAGTCTGTACCTGCTGGTTCTGTTCTTTGTCCGGTGTGATATTGAATGTTTTAATCAGCTGGTCATATTTCTTGTAAAAGGCCTCAAAACGAAGGCTTCTGCCGTCTGATGCTCTCTGAACTTGGAAAATATAATGCTGGGATTTCTGAAAATCAAGATCTGCAGGCCAGTTGATATATTTACTCTCGGGATTCTGATAAAACAGTCCATAGGCAAAGGAGGTCGTCCAGTCTTTTGCCAGGCGGTAAGCCAATGCGAAGCGTGGTGCAACATTGCTTTTCCCTAAATAAGAAGAGTTTTCAGCCCTCACCCCTATTTTTGCAGACAGTGCATTGCTGAATCCAAGGTCTGTTTCTGCAAAAGCAGCGGATATAAGGTCTTTATAATTTTTCTGTACTTCTCCAAAGTTCAGGTTCTCACTTGTATTATTCAATTCAAAACCTGCTCTCACTGCACTGATTTTATTGATCTTTCTTTCAAGAACTGCTTTAAAGTTGATGTAATTTCCGTCTGTTAAAAGCTCGGATCTGCCAGATTCTGAATTATTGGTTTCCGTAGAAAAATGAAGATCGGATCTGTTGTAGGAATAAGAGGTTCCGGCATTCAGAAGATATTTCCCGAATTTCTGTTTAAAAGACAGGTTATGGTAGGTATTTTTCCCTTTAAGTCTTACCAGTGCAAAATCGTATTCCGGTTCCAGGCTTTCAGTTCTCACACCCATTTTATTGGAGTCATACATTCCGTAATATTTCAGGAATCCGCCTGATTTTGTTTTGATTCTAAAATTAAAATCACCGTTTAAGCCCTGGGGAGCATCAATGAAATCTGTATTAAAATTAAAAACTTTCTGCATAACACTTAAAAGCGAATAACCTAAAGTTGCCCCGAAAGAATGGTTTTTATCTTCTCCCAGTTTCTGAAATCCTGCACTCAGAAAGATGGGTGATACCCCAAAATCATAAGAGCTTTGATCCGGAAGATCCACACTTTCAAGCATCAGAGCACCTGAAAGTGCCTGACCATATAATGCAGAATACCCGCCGCTAGAAAAAACATTTCCTTTAAAAAGAGAGGTATTGAAACGATCCCTTCCTGCAATTCCCGGAACTGAGCTGGAGAAATAATTATTGATCAGACTTCCATCCATAAAGATCTTGGATTCTGTTCCTGTACCTCCCCTGATGAAAAGTCCTTCTGTTTCCCCGACCTTCTGAACACCCGGGAGGTAATTTAAAGCCGAAGAAATCTGTCCGTCTGCTCCTGCCGTAGTATAAATATCAATAGGTGTCAACAAGGCCGTGGCCCTCTTTTTATCGCTGGCTTCAATAGAACCTGCTGAAACCACTACAGCATCAATCTCACTGATCTGCTCTTTAAGCTCTGCATTGACTGAAATATCCTGGTTATCAATGACAACAGCTTTTTCTACTTCCTGATACTTCGGATGGGTAAACGTCAGGATATGATTTCCTTTTTCCGAAGTTTCAAAGGAAAAATTCCCTTGAGCATCTGTAGTGGCACCATCATAGGTGTCTTTTAATGTGACATTGATTTCGCTAATGCCTTTACTTTTGAAAGTAACTTTTCCTGAGATCCTGACCTGTGAATATCCTGCGATAAAGGATAGAAAAGCAATCAGCAGTAAAAGTTTGTTTTCTTGTGTTTTCATGGGGTTAATTTTCGGATCAAAAATAATACGGAATATGCCTTTCTTTAAAATAAATTTTACTGAAAGGCATACTTTGGCTTCTGAATGGGAAATTAATGGACCGGAATACAGAAATCCACGATCATTTTACATTCCGGATGTTCTTTGAAATTGGAATGATAGATCTCAAAAGGAAAAGCTTTTCTCATGGTATAATGATGCTCATTCATCCATAAAAACAGGGATACCCAGCATTGTTCAAAGTCCTGAAGGGTAACTTCTCCACTTCCTACAATAAACTTTCCGGCATCTATGGTTTCTGAAAATACCAGCCCTTCCTGTTTCTCCAGCTTTTCATCCAAAAGCATACCCGCATGGATTCTTACTTTATCCGGCGGTGTCACCTTGAAACTGTCATGGTAAACGGAGATCATTTTGACATTCTCCCGGGGAAATAACTGTTTCTTTTTTGCCCACTCTATGAGTGTATTATAAGAAGGTTCCACATTGGCAATTCCTAAACTCATTACTGCAGCCAGATCCATTTCCGGCAATTGTTTTACTTCGATTTTTAAATTCATTTTTGTCCAGTTTAACAGGTTTTCTATAGTGCAAATGTATTGGCTGAAAACCGTATCAACTTGTCCGTTCTTGCTTTGTATCTGTAAAATCTTGTGAAAAGTTTCCGGGGCAGAATTTCTAAAAGAGGACGGAGCTATTCCGTAGTATTTTTTAAAAGTCTTGCTGAAAACAGAATGATTGGAGAATCCGAGATCAAGGTAGATATCTTTAAGTTGTATTTCTTTCTTTACAGCCAGATAAAGGGCACTTTTTTCTATTTTCTTCCTGATAATATAGTTCTGGAGGGTTTCACCTGTAGTAAGCTTAAATATCCTGTGGAAATGGAAGGAGGAATACGTAGCTATTTCTGCAATTTTTTCCAGAGAAAGATCAGCATCAAGGTTGCTGTCTATGTATTTTATTGCTTTAATGATTCTTTTTTTATGTTCTTCCATTTAACCAATACTGACAGGTAAAGGTATTAAGATGAACCGAATTTCACTTGTCATATATTGCTGTTTTTGAAAAAAGGACTGAAATCATAAAGTCTTTCGGAAAATGTTTTATAAATTTATCGTTAAAATCACTTTAAATCATTTAAAAATGAAAGGACAAACATTAGCATTACTGGCGGGGTGTGCATTTTTAGCGGCTTCATGCTGCACTACAAAAACGTATGCCGTTAACGCTAAGAGCGGAACACAGACGGGTGGAACGGCAAAGTTCACCCAGAAAGGAGAAGAAGTGACCATGAAACTTGAGGTTACAAATCTTACTCCAGGTATTCATGCAGTACACATTCACGAAAAAGGCGACTGTTCTGCAGCCGATGGAACTTCTACAGGCGGACACTGGAATCCTGCTAAAGACGACCATGGAAAATGGGGTGCCGAGCATTTCCACATGGGAGATATAGGAAACCTTACTGCTGATGCAAGCGGAAAAGCTGTCCTTACTTTCAAAACAAACAAATGGTGTCTGGGTTGTACGGATGAGTCTAAAAATATCATCGGAAAAGGGCTTATTGTACATGCTGCTGCAGACGATTTCCATACTCAGCCTACCGGAAATGCAGGAGGAAGAGTGGGATGCGTAGAAATTAAATAATCTTTTATTGCCATAAAAAAACCGCTGATCTTCATCAGCGGTTTTTTTGTTTTTATGATTTAGCTCCCATATCGGAAACGATATTCATTGCTTCCTGTAAGTATGGGTCTTTTTTCAGATTTTTGATCCACATTTCAGATTTTTTCTTGAATGCTTCGTCTTTTTTCTCTCTTTCCACTTCACTTGGATACATCATGAACTTCAGACCATTCTCGAACTTGCTCAAAGCTTTGAATTTCTCGATCTGAGCTTTTCTCTGCTTCATCAGTTCATTGAATTTGTTGATATTAAGCGTGATGTTTTCTTCTTTATCCAGCTTCTCTCTCCACTGGGCAGATTCAAGCAACAACTGGTAGTTGCTGTTTTTAGCCATTCTGTCTGCGCTTGCTTTTTCAAGAGCCTGAATATTGAAATAATTCAGTTTCTGGAAATTAGTCCCTGGAATTTTATCCCAGGCCAAAGCATAATCATCATATCGCTCTCCTACCTCAGCATAAGTAAAAAAGTCTTTCATCTGGATATCAGAAACAATTCCTTTTCTCTGGGTAGATTCTCCTGTGATTTTGTAGAATTTCTGGATGGTCAGTTTCAAAGATCCGAAATCATCTTCTGTATTCAGGAATCTGTTCAGGTCTACAAAAGTCTGTACCGTTCCTTTTCCAAAAGACTGTGGAGAACCAATGATCATTGCTCTTCCGTAGTCCTGCATTACACCGGCCAGAATCTCAGAAGCCGAAGCGGAAAGTTCGTTCTGCATGATCACTAACGGACCTGTCCAGATTGGAGTTTCATTTTTGTTCTTTAAAGTCTGGATTTTTCCGTTTCCGTCTTTCACCTGTACGTATGGTCCTGCATCCATGAAAAGTCCCATGATATCCCCTACTTCAGTTAATGATCCTCCGCCGTTGTTTCTAAGATCAAGAACGATTCCTTCAATGTTCTGCTGTTTAAGCTTGAGGATCTCATTTTTGATGTCGTCAGAAGCATTTCTTCCTTTAGCATCCTCAAAATCAGCATTAAAGCTTGGAAGGTTAATGAATCCATATTTCTTTCCGTTTGGAGAATTCACTACGATACTTCTTGCGAATGTATCTTCAATAGCTACTTCTTCACGGATCATCGTTACGTCCTTAATCGTTCCGTCTTTTTTCTGAACCGTCAGTGTTACCGGCGTTCCTTTTTCACCTCTGATGAGTCTTACGGCTTCATCAGAAAGCATTCCCACTACATTTACCGCATCTTCTTTCGGTTTAGATTTTACTTTCAGGATCTTGTCACCTTCAGAAAGTTGCTTGGACTTCCAGGCCGGTGCCCCAATCGTTAAAGCTCCAAGGAAAAGATTCCCTTTTTTCTCCTGGATAAGAGCTCCGATACCGATCACTTTTCCGGTGAACTGGGTATCAAAATCTTCTTTATCTTTTGGAGAATAGTAATTGGTATGTGGATCGAATACTTCAGTATATGCATTCATATACACGGTAAACCAATCCATTTTCTTTCTCTTTTTGAATCTGGTGAAGGTATCTTTTACAAGATCTTTCACTTCATCGGTCGCTTTTTTGATTTTCTGATCCTGATTAAGCGGCTGATATTTGATGGTATCTTTCAGCTTGTACTTCTGAACAGAGTCTTTCTTCTCTTTCTGAGCTTCTTCTTTACTGTTCATAGACTCAATCTCCTGAAGGATATTGTATTTGATATACTTTCTCCACTCGTTATACTGTTCCTGTTTGTTGACAGGTACTTTCTTAAGCTTAGGTTCAAGAGTCAATGATTCATCTTCCTGAAGATTAATCGGCTTGCTGAAGATATCCTGAGTAATCTTATCTATTTCATCCACTCTCTGATAAAGTCTGTCGATGGTAAGTTTGTAGAAGATCAGGTCGCCCTGGCTGATATAATCGTCCAGCTTTGCTTCATGCTTGCTGAATTCGTCCATATCAGACTGCAGAAAATATCTTTTAGCAGGGTCTACCAGTTCGAAATAATGTTTATAAACGTCCTTTGAATAGGCATCATTGATGGGTTTCGGGCTGTAATGTAAATAAGAAAGGGTATTCTTTACGCTCACCATAATCGTCTGCATCTTTTCATCGTCATTCTTTGGCGAGTTGAAACAAAACATTAGACTTGTCAATGGAATTAGGAGTAAAAATTTATTCAGTTTGAAATTTTTCCACATAAACTGTCTTTATTTATTAATTTTTTTAAAATATGTACTACAATTAGTAGCAGCAATTAATTCGCTGTTACAAACTATCAAATTTAATACCTTATTTATAATTATCGGATAGTTTTGAGTATTTTTGTTAAAATTTAATTTTTTATGGAAAGACCACTTATTCTGGTAACTAATGATGACGGAATCACAGCGCCTGGTATCAGAAACCTTATACAATTCATGAACGAAATTGGAGAAGTTATTGTTGTTGCCCCCAACTCTCCCCAAAGTGGAAAAGGCCACGCTATTACAATTAATTCTACCTTAAGCTACGAAGAAGTAACACTTGAAGGGCCACAAACAGATTATTCTTGTAGTGGAACTCCTGTAGACTGTGTAAAAATGGCTCTTGATAAAATTCTTACAAGAAGACCGGATATTGTAGTTTCAGGAATCAATCATGGCGCCAATTCTTCAATCAATGTGATCTATTCCGGAACGATGTCCGCCGCTGTAGAAGCAGGTGTGGAAGGTATTCCGGCTATTGGATTCTCCCTTCTTGATTTCAGCTGGGAAGCTGATTTTACCCAGGCTAAAGAATATATTCAGAATATTGTAAGAAGAACCCTTGAAAACCCAATGCCGAGAGGAATTGTACTGAACGTCAACATCCCGAAATTAACTGCAGGAGAAATAAAAGGCATAAAGGTCTGCAAACAGGCCAACGCCAAATGGGAAGAAAGCTTTGACGAAAGAGTGAATCCACACGGAAAGAAATATTACTGGCTAACGGGTTATTTTAACAATATGGATGATTCTGAAGATGCTGATGAAACAGCATTGGCCAACGGATATATTTCAATTGTTCCTGTAAAGTTCGACCTTACGGCTTATGAATACATGAAAACCCTTGAAGAAGTAATGAATTTCAACTGATGTACGGCAAGCTAGACAATCCTGTTTATCATTCACTTAATGAATACCACGAAAAGTTCTGCTTTAATTTTGGGGACACGAAATTTTACAACCCTGAAGTAGCCTGTTTTGGTGGCGCAGCAGAGATTTCAACAGCAGAAGACATTACAGAATATGCAAAGATCTGTGATGATTTTCTTATTTTCGGGACCCGCCCTGATCTGGGAAACTTAAAAACGGATCTGTCGCAACTCGTATGTGATCAGTATGTTCTGGAAAATCCCATTCAGAGTGATCTGACTGAGGAAATTATTGAACTGAAAGAAGATCATTATGACAAGCTTCTGGCATTTGTAATGAAATTCTATCCTTATTACTTTAAAGCAAGGACCCCTGAATTAGGGCGCTATTTTGGAATTTTTAAAGATGATCAATTGGTTGCTGTAACGGGCGAAAGGATGCAGATGAATGATATGACGGAGGTAAGCGCTGTGATTACAGATACGGATCATCTGGGAAAAGGTTTGGCCAAACAGCTGGTCACTTTTGTTTCCGGAAAGATCTTTGAAGATGGAAAAACACCTTTCCTGCATGTTGCAGAAAGCAATACCGGAGCTAAAATACTTTATGAAAAGCTAGGCTTCAAGCATAGAGGAAAAATAAACTTATGGGGCGTGAAAAGATAATTTTCCCGCCCTTTTATTATTATCCACAGACTTTTAAAAATTTGAGCGATCTGAGAGGATCTACGGTAAATCATTTTAAAACAAAACTTTATCCTCTTTTCTCAATTCCTCAAGGTATTTGATTTTATCATCCCTGTAAAACAAATTCATTGTCTCGAAAGGGATCATTTTTAAATCTTTATTGACGATGTGCACACAGGATTTTTTGATGGCGCGCACGTCAAAATCGTGAGCATCCATAAAATTCATAATGATAATTCTGAAGAGATTATCATAGTCTAAATTCGGAGCCGAAACTTCCGGAAGACAGCATAATAGCTGGTTTACTTTAGGCTGAACTTTATCTACAGAAATCCCGGTGCTGAAAATATCTAAAAGCTGCATTTGCAATCCCTTATCCTGTTCGTAAACGATCGTATTTTTCGTTTCATTATTCAGCAAGTCGGCAGGGTTGATATACCGTGTAAGAGGAATGGTTTCCCCTTCGAGCTTCAGAATATAGCCCATCGCCAAAGCATCAGGATTACATGGAACGGGAATAATATCATCGCCGTTCAGAAGCGGAAACTGATTTAAAATTTCCTGTCTTACTTCTGTTAAGGTAATTTTTTCGTGTGCAGAATCTTCCCTGTTTCTTCCTGCCACTTCAACGGGCTGAAAGGTAATCCCACGGACACATTTCTGTTTTAAGGCAAAATCAATCAATTTTCCGATCTCGTCGATATTTTTTCCTTTCTGAAGAACGATAACCAAAGTCGTGGAAAGATTTAATTCATTTAATTTTTCCAAGGCTTTCATGCGTACATCCGTCAAATCTTTTCCTCTGAAATCTTGCAAAACTTCTGGTTTAAAAGAATCAAACTGAAGATAAATTTCAAATTCCGGAGCATAAGTCGCCAGTTTTTCTACAAAACCGGGATCATTGGCAATACGGATTCCGTTGGTATTGAGCATCAGATGCTTAATCGGTTTTGATTTGGCAATATCCATAATTTTAAAAAACTCGGGATGAATGGTCGGCTCGCCACCACTGATCTGTACAACATCCGGCTCGCCCTCGTTTTTAACGATAGTATCAAACATGGCTTCAATCTGCTCCAAAGTTCTGTGACTTCCATAATGCGGTGAAGACATTGCATAACAGGTAGGACAAGTCAAATTACAGCGGTCAGTAACTTCCACAATAGAAAGACAGCTGTGCTGCTCATGATCTACGCATAAACCGCAATCGTAAGGACAGCCATATTCCACATCGGTTCCGAAATGAACGGGCATTTCAGAGGCTTTATTGTAGTTCCTGATATTTTTGTAGTACTGCACATCTGAAGCAATCATGGTCTTAAAAAAGCCATGGTCCGGACATCTTTTGGTCATAAAAACCGCCTCATCTTCAATAATGATCTTCGCGCCTACCCTTTTCAGGCATTCTGGACAAAGACTGATGGTATAATCGTAGTACGTATAATTTCTTACCGGCATAATTTCAATTTTTTACATTCCTCCACAAACAAAACCGCTGATCAGGCCACAAATCAACAACGAAATCAGCATCGTCTGCCAAAACTGCTTTTTTGTAAATTTCCTGTCATTATTCCATTCATAAATAACTTTTGCGATCAAGGTTATAACTAATGAAACTACCAGGCCAATTACTATGATTATTCCTATAATCATGACGACCAGGCCGCCAAGGTTACCAACTTCCAGAAGTGTCAGCATTTTCATAATTTAAGTTTTATGGTGTTTTTAATTTTATAAATGTAGTAAATAATCACCGAAAGAGATACCAGTTGAATGGTTCCTAAATTTCCGATGATCCCGATTTTAGGTTTAATAAAATCTAAAAAGAACCTGAACGTAAAATAACTGAGCATAAATGCCTGAAAAATAAAGCCTGAAGGATATTTTCTTTTTTTCTCAATTATTTTTAAACAGGACCATAAAACAATCAGAAAAGCAATTTCATAAAGCGCTACCGGATGTCTTAAATATTCATCACCAAGATGCATTCCGAACATTGAATCAGTGGGTAACCCGTAAGTCTCTTCGTGAACTCCCGTGAGAAAACAGCCGATTCTGCCGATGATTATAGCTAATATTAAAGGGTAAACAATCAAATCACCGGTACTTTCTTTGTGACCGACTATCTTTTTTGCCCATTCAACTCCAATCAGTCCAAAAGCTAAACCACCAACAATGGTGTTATTGGTCCAAAATCTTTTAAAGCTAAAATTTTCGAATAAAGTATAAGGATTTTCAAGGTTACCAATAAGCTTTGAACCGATTAAGGCCCCGGCCGTTGCCCCGATAAGTACTGCTGCGGAAGTATTGAAAGACAGTTTTTCGGCTGATTTTCTTTTTAAATAAAAATAAAAACGCATCCCGAGAAAAATACCCAGGGTTTCAAATACAGGATGTGCAAGAACTGTTTTACCGAAAATCTGAAAAGTAACAGGAAAATCCATCCTGTCAAAAGTAGTATATTTAAGGTAAATTACTAATTTTAATTTTTAAACAACAAATAAATTCATCAAAATGCGAATAGAAAATGATATAAAACTGGGTTTTAAAGATGTGATGTTCAGACCAAAGCGTTCTACTTTAAAATCCCGTTCGGAAGTGAGCCTCGAAAGGGAATTCACTTTCAGACATACCAAAAAGAAATGGAGTGGTGTTCCCCTGATTGCAGCTAATATGGATACGGTAGGAACTTTTGAAATGGCCGTAGAGCTGGCCAAAGACAAAATCATTACTGCCGTTCACAAACATTATACTCCCGAGGAATGGAGCCAGTTTCTGGACAGCCAGCCCGAAAGTATTTACCAGTATATCGCATTGAGTACCGGTACCGGCCAGGCTGATGAAGAAAAACTTAAAACGATCCTCGAAAAGCATCCAAAAATTGAGTTTCTGTGCATCGATGTAGCGAATGGGTATTCCGAGCATTTCGTTGGATTTGTGAAGAAGGCAAGGGCCAATTTTCCTGATAAAATTATTATGGCGGGAAATGTAGTGACGGGAGAAATGGTGGAAGAGCTTCTTCTTGTGGGCGCTGATATTATTAAGGTCGGCATCGGACCAGGTTCAGTATGTACAACAAGGGTGAAAACAGGAGTAGGCTATCCTCAGCTTTCTGCGATTATTGAGTGTTCTGATGCTGCTCACGGTCTTGGAGGGCATATTATCGCCGACGGAGGCTGTAAAGTTCCCGGGGATGTAGCCAAAGCTTTCGGAGGAGGTGCAGATTTTGTAATGCTTGGCGGAATGTTTGCCGGTCATGATGAAAGCGGCGGCGAAATCATTGAAGAAAACGGAAAAAAATACCGTTTGTTCTATGGCATGAGTTCCAAAACAGCGATGGATAAGCATTCCGGAGGCGTGGCAGAATACCGTGCTTCGGAAGGAAAAACGGTGAAGGCGGCTTACAAAGGTCCTGTTTCGGAAACGGTGAAAGATATTTTAGGCGGCGTACGCTCTACGTGTACTTATGTAGGAGCTTCCAAACTGAAAGAATTGTCTAAGAGGACTACTTTTATCAGGGTTCAGGAACAGGAGAACCAGATATTTAAAGACTGATATCTGAAAAGAAATAAGCTCTCGCTGATTTTGCAGATGGAGCAGATTTTTTATTTTTGATCACAGTAGAAATAAAAACCGGCTGTACAAGTGATGTACAGCCGGTTTTGTTTGTTTTAATATTAAGTCAGCATTCCGCCGTCTACGTTTAAAGTTTGTCCTGTGATATAAGAAGACATTTCGCTTCCTAAGAATACACATGCATTGGCAACATCTTTGGTCTGTCCTGCTCTCTTCATCGGAATTCTGTCTCTCCATGCCTGAAGGGTTTTCTCATCCAGATCTGCTGTCATTTCAGTTTCAGTAAATCCTGGTGCAACCGCGTTACATCTTATATTTCTTGATCCCAGCTCCAGTGCAATAGATTTTGTAAATCCTATTACTCCGGCTTTAGAAGCTGCATAATTGGACTGTCCCGGATTTCCGCTGATTCCAACTACTGAAGTCATATTGATAATAGATCCTGATTTAGCTTTCATCATCGGCTTAATCACCGCTTTCGTAAGGTTAAATACAGAATCCAGATTGATTCTCATTACCTGGTCCCAGTCTTCTTTAGACATTCTCAACAGCAGGTTATCTCTGGTGATTCCGGCATTGTTGATCAGAATATCGATCTTTCCGAACTCTTCCATTACATCGTCGATTAATTTTTGAGCTGCATCGTAATCTGATGCGTCAGACTGATATCCTTTGATCTGGGTTACAGAACTTAAAGCCGCCTCTAATGCTTGAGCTTTGTCTACAGAACCGGCATAGGTAAATGCTACTTTTGCACCCTGTTCAGCGTACATTTCAGCAATTTTTTTTCCGATTCCTCTTGTAGCTCCGGTAATTAGTGCTACCTTTCCTTCTAATAGTTTCATCATATCTCTTGATAATTATATTCTTGGTAAATACTACCGTCTTTTAAAAAACGGCAATTTAGCATATTTAATTTTATACTAATTAAGCAGTCCGCAAAGATATTATAAATTGTTATTCAATGCATTTCAAATCATCAAATTAGTGAAATTTTTTCGCTGTTTTTTATCATATTCTACAGACGGCTGCCGCTGTTTTTAAATCTTGTAAAATAAAGAATATCTGTTTTTTTATCTTTCTCCAGTTTCAAAACTTCCTTTTGCCAGTAATACTTATCATAAATAACATCTTTCAAAGGCTCGTTCTGAAAATTCACAACACCATATTTATCCTGCTTTTTTACAACAATTTCATTCTCAGAATTTTCAAATACAATGATATCATCGTATATAAAAGGAACAATCTCTTTTCCTTTTTCATTAATTATTCCGTACAAATTATTGCTGTTTCTGCAGACTACCGGTTTTGAATACAGATTAAAAATATTGAAAAAATCAGGCTCCTGCTCTTTGATAAAATCAATGTCTTTCAAAACAGAAACGGACTTATCAAGCACAGAGAATCTATAATAACTGTTCTGTTTTTTAATGATGAGCTGATCCGGATAGAAAGCTATGATCCGGGTATTTTCCTCTAAGATGTTCTTCAGGTCTTTATCCAGAAATTTGTCTTCATTTCCTTTTTTAAGATAAATGAAATCTTTCCCTGAAATACTGAAGCTCTGTATAAAATCATATTCCTGAGGAGCAATAATATCTCCTTGAAGATTCACAATTCCCGATTTCTTTGATTGATCACTGTAAACACTAAAGAGATCATTGAACAATGGCGTTAAAAACTTAAAGTTGCTAGGATAAAGCTTTTTGTCTTTCTTATCAAAAACAGTTGTTTTTCCTTTTTTTCTGAGATAAACATATTCTTTTGTTCCAAAATATTCCGGCGAAGCATCATCAAAGATCTCATCAGCGAGGATATTTCCTTCGATATCAATTAAGCCGTATTTTCCTGTAGCCCGGTTTTTAGTGATCAGAAAAGGGTATGAAGTAAAACTGTAGATCTGGGCCGAAAATTTGTGCAGCGTCTGCCCGTCTTTTCCAATGATTTCACTCTGATTATCTTCATTAATAATCAACGCTTTATCATTTTCAAACTGATAATCTTCTTTAAACTCCCTTCTGCTGACCTGTTTCCCTTCCAGATCGTATAAATACCAAGTTTTATCTTTCAATACGAAAAGTCGGTCTTCTGCTACGAACCTGATCCTGTCAGAATAAGGAATAATCTGTTTTCCGTTGTAATCATACACGGTTTCTTTCTCCTGTTTTGAAGAAATGATGCATTTTTCGCTGAGCCAGGGAGTATTAAAGCTCTGGTCATCCAAAGAGAGCAACTGATTCCCCTTTTCGTCAATAATGGCAGATTTTGTCTTATAGTTGGATTCTTCAGTGGTAAGAATGAACCTGTTTTTGAATATATGTGAAATGCTGTATTTTGATTCAAAGGTTATATTTCCTAATGAATCTACGATGCTTCTGGTCTTTGTTTTTGAATCATAAACGGTTCCGTATCCTCCGGAATAGGAATTGACTTCTTTTCCGATCTTTTTTGATAAAAGAATTTTGGTATACTGATTGGTCTGGGCCATACACACTGACGAACACAGTGCGAAAACTAAATTTCTCAATGAATTTAAATAGAATTATTGACAATAAGAACGATCTCTCCTTTTAAAGTTTTGCTTTTAGAAAATTCAATTAATTCATTGATTGTCCCGCGTTTGGTTTCTTCAAATTTTTTCGAAATTTCTCTGCTTAGACTGGCTTTTGTTTCTTCTCCGAAAAATTCTTTGATCTGCTCCAGAGTGGTATTGATCTTATGTGGGCTTTCGTATAGAACGATTGTTTTTTTCTCTTCTGCAAGCTGTTTCAGCTTCGTCTGCCTTCCTTTTTTCTGAGGCAGAAATCCTGCAAACAGAAATTCATTATTCGGAAGTCCGGACACGACAAGGGCCGGAATTAGAGCTGTGGCTCCGGGCAGACATATCATTTCGATATCATTGTCTGAGCCTGCTTTTGCCAGCAGATAGCCGGGATCTGAAATTCCCGGGGTTCCCGCATCGGTAATAATGGCAATATTCTGTCCGCTTTTAAGATCAGCAATTACTTTTTCAGTAGCCTGATGCTCGTTATGAAGGTGATAAGATTTTAAAGGCTTGGAAATCTCGTAATGCTTTAAAAGTATTCCTGATGTCCTTGTATCTTCACATAAAATATAATCAACTTCCTTAAGGACTTTTACAGCCCTGAAGGTCATGTCTTCTAAGTTCCCGACCGGTGTGGGAACAAAATATAAGATTCCGCTCAAAATTATAAGAATTTATTTTCTACCAATATCCAGAGTCTCTGGGCATATTCATCTACTTTACTCCACTTTCTTTCGTAATAAAGATCACTGAGATATTCTTTTGCTTCTTCCAGATTTCTGAAACTGTTCAGTTGGGCCACTGTATCATTCAGATCCGTCTGGCTTCCGCCAAAAAGCATTTTTGAAAAGGCAATTCTGTCATTCAGATCGAGCCTGAATTCAGGCTTCACCTTATCAGCCTCCATAAAGTTAGTCGGAATATTTGTTTTAAGAATGCTTCCCTGATCTTCTTTTGTTTCAGAAGGTTTTTCTTTCGGCACTTCTCTTTCCAGAGGATCATCATCAAAAAGCGTCTGCACAGCCTTCAATCCTTTGATATTAGCCAGTTTTATCTTTTTCTCCTGCTGATAGGCATCCAAATCTTCGAAGCTCTCATCAGAAGCCGGTTTTGTTTTTTCTGTCCCGGGAACAGGCTTTTCTATTTCAACAATTTTCCTTCTGTCATACACCTCTGCAAGGATAGTTTCTTCTTTTTCTTCTGAAGGAAAATCATTTTTTATTTCACTCAGAATACTTTCGACATTAGAAGTTTCTGTCAGCATTTCACCCTGTTCAACAGTTACATTGGATACACTGAACTGTTCTTCGTTTTCTTCAATCAGGATTTCGTCTTCCAGCATTTCCGTATCAAAGATGCTTGGAATTATTTCTGTCTGTTTTTTGTCTTTAGCTTCGGTATTATTATCTGCTTCTTCGTTTTCAAGGTCATTTGAAGCATCCGTTTCATGTGAAACATTGTCTTCATCTTCGTCAATTTCGTTCAATTGATTATTGAAAACAGCCTCCTCTTCTGTAATTTCATTGATGAATAAATCCTCATTGAGACCTTCATCATTATCCGGTTCAGCATCAGCAAGGATTCTTTCCTCATCCACAAAACTAAAGACTTTTTCGTTAACGTTGAACGCTTCATTTTCATCGATTTCGTTCAGCTGATTATTAAAAACAGCCTCCTCTTCTGTAAGATCACCTTGAGAAAGTTTTTCATTAGCATTTTTAGCCGGATCCTGATTATAATTTTCTTCTACAAAACTTACAATATTTTCATGGAACTCATTTTCTGCGATCTCATCAAGCTGATGGTTAAATTTTTCCTCCTCATCTCCTGAGGCAACTGCATATTCCTCTCCTTCATTTTCATCAATTTCATTAAACTCATTATTGAAGATCGCTTCTTCTTCCGTTACCTCATGATGAGATTCATGTACATCATCAGTTTTTAATGAAGCGTATTGGTTTTCTGAATTTTGCTGCGAATTATCTGTAATAAAATATTCGATATTCTTTTCCAGAAGTCTTAAAAAAGAGATCCTGTTTGCAAGCTCATCTACAAGATCCTGCTTGGAAAGTAATTCATCTACGTTGTTTATTTTCTCCAGAATATCAATGATATTCTTGGATTCAAAAAAAATTTTTTCCTTTAAATCTTGGATGTTCTGCATAATAAGAATCTTATTAAAATTGCTTACTTTTGATCTTAAAAATATACGGCTAATTTAACAAATGTTTTTAGAAAATACAATTAATCATTCCAAACAAAGTGGTTGGATGGAAGTTATTTGTGGCTCTATGTTTTCGGGGAAAACCGAAGAGCTGATCCGAAGATTGCGAAGAGCAGAAATGGCGGGCCAGAACGTGGAAATTTTTAAACCGAGACTGGATACACGATATTCTGACGAGGACGTTGTTTCTCATAATCAGAATAAAATACGCAGCACAGCAGTAGATAATCCCAATGAAATTCTTCTGCTGGCCTCTAACTGTGATGTAGTGGGAATAGATGAAGCTCAGTTTTTTGATGAAAGCATTGTTGATATTGCCAACCAGCTTGCCAACAGCGGCGTACGAGTGGTTGTGGCAGGTCTCGATATGGATTTCCTTGGACGTCCGTTCGGACCGATGCCCAATTTAATGGCTACTGCAGAATACGTTACTAAAGTGCATGCTATTTGCAAGAGAACGGGTAATCTGGCCAACTATTCTATGAGAACTTCCCAGGGAAATGATCTTGTGGAGCTTGGCGAAACGGAAAGTTACGAAGCAGTAAGCCGGCGTGTTTTTATTGATGAAGTACTTTTAAAAAAGAAAAAATAAATTAACTTGTAAAGGTAAAAGAGCAAAACTTTGAAATAAAAGCCTGGTTTGAACTATATATTTCAAATTCCCTCTATTTACCATTATTAGCTCAAAATATAGCAGAAGGGGTACCAATGAATTATACAGTAAAACAAATTGCAGACATCACCAATGCACAGATCATTGGAGATCAGGATTTAGTGATCAGAAATATAGCGTTCGACAGCAGAATTATTTATTCAACGAAGAATACGGCATTTGTAGCAATCAATACGCATAAGAATTCCGGTGAAAAATTCATTGAAGCTGCCATAGATCGTGGTATTGGTGTGATCATTTCTGAGCATCAGCTTCCGCAGTTTGATACTATAACATGGGTCATTGTTGAAAATTCGGTGGAATTCCTTCAGAAACTGGCAAAATATCATTTCGAAAATTCTCACCTTAAGTCTATCGGAATTACAGGAAGTAATGGAAAAACCATTTTGAAGGAATGGCTTTATCAATGTCTGTGGAATGAATTCCCGACTGTAAAAAGTCCGAAGAGTTTTAATTCCCAGATCGGTCTTCCGCTTTCCTTACTTCAGATCAACAATTCCCATCAGCTTGGAATTTTTGAAGTAGGAATTTCAAAGCCATACGAGATGGAAAAACTGGAAAATATATTCCATCCCCAGATTGGGCTGCTTACCCATATCGGAACTGCTCATGCAGCCAATTTTGAATCTGAAGAAGAGCTGATCAATGAAAAGATCATACTTTTTAAAGGTTCTGAAACCATTATCTATAATGGCGATAATACATTGGTTGACAAAAAGATAAAGGAATTATATTCTAGTAAAAAATTAATTTCCTACGGCCTTAAGAAAGGCAACCAGGTTTTCATAAAAGAAAATATTTCCAAGGATGAAAAAATTACGGTTGTTTATTTCGATGAAGAAATCTCCTTCCCTGTCCATCAGAGAGACGAAGCTACCTTAACGAACGCTCTGGCTTTGATCACCGTTTTAAAAGAATTGAATATCGATAATCAGAAAATTGTCGAAAAAATCAACGCTTTAAAGGCAGTGGAAATGCGTCTGGAAGCTATTGAAGGTATAAAAAATAATATCGTTATTAACGATTCTTTTAATCTGGATTTAGATTCCCTTAAAACTGCCCTTCAGTTCCTGAATGAATATAAAAAAACTAAAAAAACTTTGGTTTTAACGGATATTGTAGGGGTTAATTCTAATTCCAAAGAACTTTATGAAGAAGTTTCTGAACTGGTGAATGACCAGAATTTCGATTCTGTATTTCTTATCGGTGACGAAATATCAAAATTTAGTGAATTATTTAAATCTAAAACTTCTACTTTCGTTAATACTCAGGAATTAATTGACAGCAAGCATCTTACCGAAATTGAAAACCAGATTATCCTGCTTAAGGGAGCAAGAAAATTTGAGATCGAAAAGCTTAAGGATATTCTTGAACTCAGAAAGCATGATACCGTTCTAGAGATCAATCTGAATGCTATTCTTCACAATATCAACTATCACAAATCCCTCCTAAAACCGGGAACGAAAATGATGGCGATGGTAAAAGCGAATGCTTATGGGCTGGGCAGCTATGAAATTTCCGAATTTTTACAGCATCATCATATTGATTATCTGGGTGTTGCTTATGCCGATGAAGGAGTAGAGCTTCGAAAAAAAGGAATAACCACTCCTATTGTGGTCATGAATCCGGAACAGCACAGCTACGAAACCATCATTGAATATAACCTTGAGCCTGAGATTTACAGTTTCAGAGTATTGGAACTGTTTTACGATGCCGTACAGAAATCCGGTTACGACAAAAAATATCCTATTCATATCAAACTGGAGACGGGAATGCACCGCCTTGGTTTTAAAGATTTTGAGCTGGATCAACTAAGCGAAACTTTAAGTCATAAAAATGTAAAGGTTCAGAGCTTATTCAGCCATTTATCATCTTCTGATATGCCTGAAGAAAAACAATTTACATTCAGACAGCTTGAAGTTTTTGAAAAGAATTCCAGTTATCTGATCGAGAAACTGGGTTACGCTCCTCTCAGACACATCCTGAATTCTTCCGGGATAACAAGTTATACGGAACATCAGTATGAAATGGTAAGAATTGGCATTGGAATGATTGGAGAATCACCTTGTAGTGAAATACAGAAACAGCTTCAGTCTGTGGTAAGTTTTAAAACCGTAATTTCACAGATATCAACGGTTGATACCGGTGAATCTGTTGGCTACAGCAGAAAATATAAGGCTGATCATGCAGTAAAGATAGCTACTATTCCTGTCGGCTATGCCGATGGAATCCCAAGACTGATTGGAAACCAGGTTGGAAATGTAGGCGTTAACAAAATATTGGCTCCGATTGTCGGAAACATCTGCATGGACATGATGATGATTAATGTAGATCAGATTCCCAATGTAAAAGAAGGTGATACAGTCACCGTTTTTAATGCAAAACCAAGTTTAAAAGAATTTGCAGGCTACTGCAAAACAATAACCTATGAAGTGTTAACCTCCATTTCGCCCCGGGTGAAACGGATTTATATAAAAGACTAGTTATGAGAAAACTCCTGATCCTTCTCTTCGTATTCCAACTCCTGATGATCCATTCTCAAGTGAAAAAGGATCTGGTCATACCAAAAAATCCAAGAATCGGCCTTTCTCTTGCCGGTGGTGGTGCCAAAGGTTTTTCACACGTCGGAGTACTGAAAGTACTGGATTCACTAGGAGTAAAGGTCGATTATATTTCCGGAACCAGTATGGGAGCCATTGTTGGAGGCCTATATGCCTCGGGATATTCCGGGAAAGAAATAGAAAAGATTGTAATGGACACCGATTTCTATTCTCTTATAATGGATCCTAAATCCAGACAGGAAACTTCTTTCTTTAATAAATCCGTCGATAAATACCTTTTATCCATTCCTTTAAAAAACGGGAAGATATCCCTTCCCTCCTCCATAAGCTCAGGACAGAGAAATGTTTACCTACTTAAGGAACTTTTTAAAAATGTTTCCAATATTGATGATTTTTCCAAACTGCCAATTCCTTTTATGTGTGTTGCTACCAATCTGGAAAGCGGCAATATGGAAATTTTCGAAAAAGGCGATCTTGTACAGTCAATAATGGCCAGTTCTGCCTTTCCTTCTCTCATGGATCCTGTAAAAATTGGTGACAGTATTTATATAGACGGAGCGATGACGGTAAATTATCCTTCAAAGCCATTAAAGGACAAAGGAATCGATATCGTGATCGGTGTGGACCTAAACCAGGATTTATCGAAAAGAGCAGATTTAAACAATATTATATCAATCCTTAATCAGGTTATTGATTTCGGAATTAAAAGAGATACCAGAAAACAATATAAATACACAGATATTAATATCAAGCCCAATCTGAAAGGAATGACTGCTACCAGTTATGATGAGAAGAAAAAAATTCTCGACAGCGGCTATGCGGAAGGTATGAAATACACCGCTGTGTTGGATCAGCTTCCCAAACGAGAGTTTGACCGCCTTAGAGAGCGTGTAAACCCAATATATTCCAATGTGTATAAGATTGACAGTATTTCGCTGGATGGAGGCCGTATTTATGGTAAAAACTACGTCTTAGGTAAAATGGGCCTACGTCTGCCATCCATGCAAACCTATGGTTCTATCAACAAAAAAATCGATAAACTGGTTGCTACCAATAACTACCGTTTCATCAATTATGATATTATTCCAGAAAATGATGCCAATTATCTTAAGCTTTACGTTACAGAGGATGAAGCCCGCCATTTTTTAAAAGTTGGACTGCATTATGATGAAGTCTTCAAAACCGGTCTTCTTCTGAATTATTCAGGAAAGCGTCTTTTATTTAAAAATTCAAACTTGTCCCTTGATGTTATCGTAGGCGATAAACCAAGATATTATCTAAACTATTTTATTGATAACGGATATATCCCGGGCTTCGGTATCTACTCTTCCGGGATGAGCTTTGATCTTAAGAATATTGACAATAATGTAGTGGATAAATGGGAATGGTTCAGGAATGAAGCTTTTATACAGTCTGTATGGAAGGATAAATTTGCAATCGGAGGCGGAATCAGTCATGATTATTTCGGAGCTGAAATAAATGGTGAGCATGAAAGGTATATGCGTTTTTTAAATCCTTATGTTTTCCTGAAAAGTGATACCCAGAATGACAAAGACTTCCCATCTAGAGGCATTTACATCAACGCGGAAGGTAAAGTAATCGATCTTTTGAAATCTGAGGTTGAAAAGAGAATTATACAGGTTAAAGCAGATATCAGGATTAATGTTCCAATTTCAAAGCAATTTTCCTACCGTCTTAATTTGTATGGCGGAATTACCATCGGCGATAATCTTCCGGAATTTTACCAATACAGACTTGGCGGAATTTTTGAACAGAATATGATCAATTTCAGAAGCTTCGGAGGATTTTATTTTGCTCAGCTCAATACCAATAATGTCATTCTTGTTTCCAATGATCTTCAGTTCAAATTCAATAAAAACTATTTCTTAAGCGGGAATTTTAGCTTTGCCAATCTTTCGGATGATATCAATTTTGAAGATGCAGTTAAAGTAAATTATAGTTCAGTAGGACTTACTGCCGGATATAAATCTCCGTTTGGACAAATTAAGGTCAATTTTAGCCACTCACTTAAAAACAATCAAAAAGGCATATTCAGTGTTATTTTAGGACACTGGTTTTAATACAATGATACAATTCTTTTACGAAAATTTAGAGGAATCTGTAAATACAGATTATCAAAAATGGCTGGAAGATATTATTCTTTCAGAAGGAAAAAAACTAGGCGAAATCAATTATATTTTCTGCGATGATGAATATCTGCTTAAGATTAATCAGGATTATCTGCAGCATGATTATTATACCGACATCATCACTTTTGATTATGTAAAAGGGAAAACAATAAGCGGAGAGATTTTCGTATCTTTGCAGCGAATTTCAGACAATGCTTCTACCCTATCCAGAGATTACGAAGAAGAATTAAAAAGGGTTTTGGCTCATGGCATACTTCATCTTGCGGGATACAAGGATAAGACAGAAGAAGAAGAGAAAGAAATGCGGAGAATGGAAGATTTATACCTGGCTAAGTTTAAGGAATTAAATCCTTAATAAATTGAAGAATCACTTAAAGAATAATCCGTAAAGTGTTCAATTATAGCCACAATAAAAGCTCACCTGGAGCACATTCTCTAAAAATGTTTCACGTGAAACATTCATAGAAAACAGTAAAATTAAAGGCTTTAAATAAGCAATATAAAAATGATTTCAGATACATATGACGTAATCGTAGTAGGCGCCGGACATGCAGGTTGTGAAGCTGCAGCCGCTGCAGCGAACCTAGGTTCAAAAACCCTGCTTGTTACAATGAATATGCAGACCATCGGACAGATGAGCTGCAACCCGGCAATGGGAGGAATCGCAAAAGGACAGATCGTAAGAGAGATTGATGCTATGGGAGGATACTCCGGAATTGTAGCCGATAAGTCAGCAATCCAGTTCAAAATGCTGAATCTTTCAAAAGGCCCTGCGATGTGGTCTCCAAGAACGCAAAATGACAGAATGCTTTTTGCAGAAGAATGGAGATTAGCATTAGAAAACACACCCAATCTTGATTTCTTTCAGGATATGGTAAAACAGCTTATTGTAGAAAACAATAAGGTAACCGGAGTTATTACTTCTTTAGGAATTGAGATAAAAAGTAAATCTGTAGTTCTTACCAACGGAACATTCCTTAATGGTTTGATTCACGTTGGAGACAAACAATTAGGCGGTGGAAGAATGGGCGAACCTAGAGCATTCGGAATTACCGAACAATTGGTAAGCTTAGGTTTCGAAGCAGGTAGAATGAAAACAGGTACTCCTCCCCGAGTAGACGGAAGAAGCCTTGATTATTCTAAAATGGAAGAGCAGAAAGGCGATGAAAATCCTCAAAAGTTCAGCTACACAGATACTCCGAAATTAACAAAACAACTTAGCTGTCATATCGTTTACACCAACGAGACAGTACATGATATTTTACGTGAAGGTTTCGACAGAAGCCCAATGTTTAATGGTACAATTCAAAGTTTAGGCCCAAGATATTGTCCAAGTATTGAGGATAAGATCAACCGTTTTGCGGAAAGAACCAGACACCAGCTTTTCGTAGAACCGGAAGGATGGAAAACGGTTGAAATCTATGTAAACGGATTCAGCTCTTCCCTTCCGGAAGACGTACAGATCAAAGCCATGAAGCATATTCCCGGCTTTGAAAATGTAAAAGTATTCCGTCCCGGCTATGCTATTGAGTATGACTACTTCCCTCCTACCCAATTAAAGCATACATTAGAAACAAAACTAATCGATAATTTATATTTTGCGGGCCAGATCAACGGAACCACAGGATATGAAGAAGCTGCAGGACAAGGATTAATCGCTGGTATTAATGCCCACAATAAAGTACACGGAAAAGAAGATTTTATTCTGAACAGAGATGAAGCTTATATCGGAGTATTAATTGATGATTTGATCACAAAAGGAACGGAAGAACCATACAGAATGTTCACTTCCCGTGCAGAATACAGACTTTTATTAAGACAGGATAATGCTGATATCAGATTGACTGAAAAAGCTTACCATCTAGGTCTTGCTAAAGAAGACCGGTTAAGAAAAGTTGAAACAAAAGTAGCTAAGAGTCAGGAACTTGAAGAGTTCTTAAGAGAAACTTCTTTAAAGCCAGGTATTATTAATCCAATACTAGAAACTATTGAAAGTAATCCCGTAGATCAGGCTTACAGAGCATCGCAGTTTCTTACCAGACCTAATATTACACTGGAAAAGCTTGATACTATTGATGTTATCAAAGAATTTTCATCAAAATATGATGATGAAGTAAGAGAACAGGCTGAGATCAATATCAAATACAAAGGTTATATTGAAAAGGAAAAAGAAAATGTAGCGAAACTTAACCGTCTGGAAAATATAAAAATTCCGGAAGATTTTGATTATAAAAGCCTTTCCAGCCTTTCTTCAGAAGCAAAGCAGAAAATGTCTAATGTAAGACCAAAAACTATTGCACAGGCAGGCAGAATCAGTGGTGTTTCTCCAGCCGATATAAACGTTTTACTGGTCTATTTAGGACGTTAAAGCAAAAATGTTTCACGTGAAACATTTATAAATTAAAAGCAAAAATTAAGGTATTTATAGCCGTTAAGTTTTCAAGCAGTAAATACCTTATTTTTAAATATCAAGTTATTAATTCAATGAGAATAAAGGATCATTTTCTTTCACAGGAAATATTTGAAATAAAAGAAACAGAAACAAAAGGGGTTTTCAAGACCTCTCCTATTCCATCCAATATTTCCAAATATTACGAAAGCGAAGATTATATTTCCCATCATCAGGATTCAGGAAGTTTTAAAGAAAAGCTTTATAAATTCTTACAGTCTTTTAATCTGCAATACAAAAAAAATATCCTCGCAGACAGGATAAAAAAGGGATCTAAAGTTCTTGATTACGGTTGCGGTGCCGGAGAATTTGTAAAATATATAGAAAACGATTTTGAAACTTTCGGTTTTGAACCTGATGCCGATGCCAGAAAAGCTGCACTTAATAAAATATCCAAAACAACGGTAATTGATAATATCAACATTATTCAGGACCACAGTTTAGATGCTATTACATTATGGCACGTTTTTGAACATGTAGAGAACCAGGATGAGATGCTTGAAATTTTTCACAGAAAATTAAAAGATAAAGGACTTCTCATTATAGCTGTTCCCAACCCTACTTCTTATGACGCAAAACATTACAAAGAATATTGGGCAGCTTATGATGTACCGAGACATATTTATCATTTCTCCAAAAATGGTATGGAAAATTTAATTTCCAAGAAACCAAACTGGAAAATGAGAAAAATCAAACCTTTGGTCCTTGACTCTTTTTACATCTCCATGCTGAGCGAAAAATACAAAAAATCACCTCTTTTTTGGCTAAAAGCAGTTATTTACGGAACGATTTCTAACGTAAAGGCTCTTTTTTCGAACGAATTTTCAAGTTTGATATACATTATCGAAAAAAGATAGAAAATCGATTTTTGAGCCATTTCTGAAGGTCAATTTTCACCAATTTCAACAAAAAAAACAAAACCTGGAGAATATTCCGGGTTTATTTTTTGATCAATATATAAGTCAAATTAAAAAGTAAATTTAAAAACTCCCCTACTCGATTCCTTTAACAATTTAGAAAATGTAAAAAAGGAGTATATCAATTTATAGCAAGCTGTAAATTTCTAAAGATTATTGATTGACCAATTTCAGGTTAGAAAAATTATCCAAAATAAAAAAGCTGTTGAAAATAAAATTGAGCTAACAAATTATTTTACAAAATTTTGAATGAAGGTTAAAAATTTGATCATGTGAAAAAAAATAACCTTAAAAAATATTCGCCAATAGCATATTTTCATCAGAAAATAAATTTTATAAAAAGATGTAGATATCCACATCTTTTTAACAAAATTGGAAATTTACCACTCATTTTCGAAAACTAGCCTCAACTCACTCTTAATTTAAAAGCAAAACAAAAAAAGACCGCCATATCTGACGGTCTCCTATATATAAAAATAAAATATTATTTATTGATAGCAGCAACTCCAGGAAGTTCCAAACCTTCCAGACTTTCAAGCATCGCTCCTCCACCTGTAGAAACATAGCTCACTTTATCATCATAACCGAACTGCTTCACAAAAGCAACACTGTCACCTCCTCCCACTAAAGAGAAAGCTCCTAATTTTGTAGCTTCAGCAATACTGTCTCCCAAAGCAACTGTCCCGCCCGCAAAGTTTGACATTTCAAAAACTCCGATCGGCCCGTTCCAAAGGATTGTTCTTGAATTCAGCAATACATCATTGAACTGGTCTCTTGATTTATGACCTGCGTCAAGTCCCATCCACCCTTCAGGAATTGCATAGATATCTGCTTCTTTTCTTTCCGCATCATTATTAAAAGCTTCCGCAATAATAACATCAGAAGGAAGATATACTTTAACTTTATTTTCCTTCGCTTTTCCTAAAATCTCAAGAGCTAAAGGAAGTTTATCCTCTTCTACTAATGAGTTTCCTATTTTTCCGCCTAAAGCTTTAATAAAAGTAAATGCCATACCTCCTCCAATGATCAGATTATCAATTGCCGGAAGTATATTTTCTATAATGGTAATTTTAGTTGAAACCTTAGAACCTCCAAGTATAGCAGTTACAGGCTTCTCTCCTTTTCTCAACACTTTATCAATAGCCTGAAGTTCTTTAGCCATTAATAAACCGAAAAACTTAGTTGATTCAAAATATTGAGCAATAACTGCTGTAGAAGCATGTGCTCTGTGAGCTGTCCCGAATGCATCATTTACAAATGCATCTCCAAGTTTTGAAAGCTTTTCAGCGAATCCTGCATCCCCCTTTTCCTCTTCACTATGAAAACGAAGATTTTCCAACAATAAGATCTCACCAGGCTGAAGCTCAGAAGCTGCCTTTTCAGCCTTTTCCCCGATACATTCATCCACAAACTTAACTTCCTTTCCAAGAACAGCAGAAACTTCATCTACGATATGCTTAAGAGAGAATTCATCTTTTACTTCGCCTTTAGGTCTCCCAAGATGGGTCATTAAGATTACAGAGCCCCCGTCATTAATAATTTTTTCTACTGTAGGTTTTACAGCTACGATTCTTGTATTATCTGTTACTTTTAACTGATCATCCTGCGGAACATTGAAGTCCACTCTTACCAGAGCTTTCTTGTCTTTAAAATTGAAATCATTGATTGTTTTCATAAGTATCTTTGAATTTTCGTTTCACAAATGTAAGCTTTTAAACATTTTCAAGAGAACCAATAAAACAAAACTTTTTGAAAACTTTCCCCCAACCCAATCACCCACTAATCAACAATTTTTTCTCTTTAAAAGAAAAGAATAATGTAGTTGTTGTTGAGTATTGTTAGTTTCGGGGATAAGTTTTATCAAAATAATTGGTAACAAATAATTTTTATTCAATTCATATTTAATTCACATTGTAATATCTTGTAAATCTGTCTTTTCACAGACTTATTAACAGATGTGAGTAAGTTTGCCACAAATCCATTATTAGTTATTTGATTATGGAAAAACTTTGGATTAAGTGGAGAAAACATTTTGAAAGTTGTGGTTAAAATTTTCAAATACATTTCCCATTACGAAATAAATCCATCTTTAAAAACAGAAAGTTGGAAAAAGTTTTCCACAGTTATTCACATACCTTTTCACAAATTACCATGGATTAACTAACAGACTTTGTTATTATTCTTACCTTTGTCATGAAATAAAATCTAAAAAGACTTAATACAGGTATTATGAAAAGAAAAATAGCTATTGCTGCAGACCATGCAGGCTATGAATACAAGGAGATTGTTAAGAACTATCTTTCAGAACAATTTGATGTTCAGGATTTTGGCACGTTTTCCACAGACAGTGTGGATTATCCGGACTTTGTTCACCCTGCCGCAACATCTGTGGAAAATGGTGAGAACGAATTGGGAATATTGATCTGCGGAAGCGGAAACGGAGTTCAGATCACAGCGAACAAACACCAGAAGATCAGATGCGCACTTTGCTGGATGCCGGAGATTGCAGTGCTGGCAAGACAGCATAATGATGCCAATATGATCTCAATACCGGCAAGGTTTATCTCTAAAGAATTAGCCATAGAAATTGCTGAAAAATTTCTTTCTACAGAATTTGAAGGAGGAAGACACCAGAACAGAGTAGATAAAATTGCTGTTTGCTAAAATATATAAAGGCCTGTAAATCAAATTGCAGGCCTTATTTATTTTTTATTTTGTATCTTTGCAACAGTTAATAGAAATTACCAGTCTATTATTTCCATCCCAAACCTGAATACCTAAAAGATATTTATTCACAGGTTTTTCTCCCCTCTTCTCCATATTTGTAGTAATTTTAACAGACTAAGTTCCATTGTAAATAAATTGGAAAGAAAATTGATGCTGTTGAATTAATAAGAAAATATAAAAACAGTATCCATAAAGAGGTAATAATTCCTGAAAGTGATTTTATTGAAATGTCTCTTAATATGGAGGAAAAAATAATAAATAGAAAGTTTTAATTCGTGATCTTATTTATTTTGAATTTAAAAACTCTGCAGTTCAGAGATTTCAAAAACGGATTATTACAATAATAACAATTAAATAACATTAAAAATGCCAAGAAAAGGTAAATATATAAGCCATAAAAACGAACAGAAACTCATAGAGATCGGAAGACTGATCCTGCGTTTCATGAATACCAATTCATCGAAGATCTATAATTATAAGCAGATTGCAGACGGAATAGAGTATAAAAACCCCCGCCAGAGAGAGCTGGTGATCCAGGCCCTTCACAAACTTCAGGGCTCTGAAAAGATCAAAGAAGTAGAAAAAGGAAAATATATCGTTAATCTGAAGATTGCAGGAACTTTGACAGGAGTCATTGATTTTAACCAATCCGGAAATGCCTATGTTAATGTAGAAGGTGTGGAAGATGATATCTTTATTCATTCCAAAAATGTGAAAGATGCATTACAGGGCGATAAAGTCCTGATTGTGACTTATCATTTCAAAGGAAAAAAACTGGAAGGTTCCGTATTGGAAGTTCTGGAAAGAGCAAGAACTGAATTTGTAGGAACATTCCAGGTGGTTGCCCATAAAGATTTTGGATTTGTGGTTTGTGATAAAAAATCCATTCACACAGATATCTTTATTCCAAGATCTAAATTCGGAGGTGCTGAAAATGGCGATAAAGTTGTGGTAAAAATGATAGAATGGAAGCCGGGTGATAAGAATCCTGAAGGAGAAATCATCCAGGTATTGGGAGCTCCGGGTGAGCATGAAACTGAGATCCACTCTATTCTTGCGGAATATGGCCTTCCTTACGATTTTCCACAGGAAGTTGAGCTCGATGCGGATAAAATTGACAGGAGGATTACCGATGAAGAAGCTGCAAAGCGTTGGGATATGCGTGATATCTGTACCTTCACCATTGACCCTAAGGACGCAAAAGACTTTGATGATGCGCTTTCAATAAGAAAATTGGAAAACGGAAACTGGGAGATCGGTGTGCATATTGCAGACGTTTCACATTATGTAGTTCCGGGAACTATCCTGGATGATGAGGCTTACAAAAGGGCAACTTCGGTATACCTTGTAGACCGTGTGGTTCCAATGCTTCCCGAAGTTTTGAGTAACGATGTATGTTCACTTCGTCCTAATGAAGATAAATATACATTCTCTGCAGTTTTCGAGTTGAATGATAAAGCTGAGATCAAGAAACAATGGTTTGGAAGAACAGTGATTCATT
The DNA here is from genome assembly GCF_037083525.1 of Chryseobacterium sp. CCNWLW53. NCBI lineage: Bacteria > Pseudomonadati > Bacteroidota > Flavobacteriia > Flavobacteriales > Weeksellaceae > Chryseobacterium > Chryseobacterium sp. CCNWLW53. The sequence continues at coordinate 717,856 of NZ_JBAOJR010000001.1, forward strand.
CAGATAGAAGATTTACTTACGAAGAAGCTCAGGAACGTATAGAAACAGGCCAGGGAGACCTTGCAGAGGAAATCAATACCCTTGACAGGTTAGCCAAAATCATGCGTGACGAACGTGTAAGAAACGGAGCTATTACATTTGACAGAAGTGAAGTAAGATTCAATCTGGATGAAAACAACTCGCCTATCGGGGTATACTTTAAAATAAGTAAAGATTCCAATCACCTGATCGAAGAATTCATGCTTTTAGCCAATAAAAAAGTATCTGAATTTGTATCATTGAACAGTAAAGGTGGAGTAACAAACAATACCTTTATTTACAGGGTCCACGATGATCCGAATCCTGCAAAACTGGAAGCATTGAGAGATTTTGTCTCTACTTTCGGGTACAAAATGAATCTTGACAATACCAAGAAAGTTGCAGAATCTTTAAACAAGCTTCTTTCCGATGTCAAAGGAAAAGGAGAAGAAAATATGATCGAAACGTTGGCCATGAGAAGTATGAGCAAAGCGGTATACTCTACAGAGCCTATCGGCCATTACGGTTTAGGCTTCGAATACTACAGCCACTTTACCTCTCCTATCCGACGTTATCCTGACCTTCTTGCCCACCGCCTTTTACAGCACTATCTTGACGGAGGAAAATCTCCAAGCAAGCAGGAGCTGGAAGACAAAGCAAAACACTGCAGTTCTATGGAAAGACTGGCTGCCGACGCAGAAAGAGATTCCATCAAGTTCATGCAGGTGAAGTTTATGGAAAAACATCTTGGAGAAACATTTACAGGAGTTATTTCAGGTGTTGCAGAATTCGGTTTCTGGGTTGAAATTCCTGAAAACGGAGCTGAAGGATTAATCAAATTAAGGGATCTGGTAGATGATTCATATTCTTATGACGCAAAGACCCATGCAGTGTATGGCAACAGGACCGGTAAAAAATATCAGTTAGGAGATCAGGTTCAGATCAAAGTGGTAAAAGCCAACCTTATTCAAAAACAGTTAGACTTTAAGATTGTTGATTAATTAAATCATAAAGTCTAACTTTGTATTAATGGGATGAAATTTTTTTTCATTTAAAATACTATTGAATGTTTGAACTTGTACTATCTGCTATTATCTTAGGATTTATGCTGAGCCTGGTTTTTATAGGACCTATTTTTTTCCTTTTAATTGAGACCAGCTTCACCAGAGGGCCAAGACATGCTCTGGCACTGGATCTCGGAGTCATTACGGCAGATTTATTATGCATTGTTGCTGCATATTATGCAAGTGCGGATATTGTAACATTAATAGATAAGCATCCCGGATTTTACAGGATCACTTCCATACTTATTTTTGTATATGGGATTGTCATGATGGTCACCAGGACCAAAATGCATATGCCCGGTGAAGAAAAAATCATTGGCCAGAACTATTTTAAAACGTTTTTCAATGGTTTTTTCTTCAATCTTTTAAATGTGGGGGTTATTCTTTTCTGGCTGGTTACAGTAATCTCTGTAAGAAACCAGTACCCTGATACCAGCAGTTTTATACTGTATGTGAGTATCGTTATTGGTACCTATTTGTGTATCGACCTGGCCAAAATATTCTTAGCAAAACAATTTCACGATAAACTTACCCAGAAGCTTGCCAACCAGATCAGAAGAATCGTTGGTGGGATTCTTATTGTTTTCAGTTTCTTCATCTTTCTGCAGAGCTTTAAGAAATTTAATCAGTTCGACAGGCGTTTAGAAGAAGCTGAGAAAAAAGAAATCAAGTATCAAAAAACAGAATGAAAAAAATAATATTTCCCAAGGCCCTTAAAAAAGGGTCTAAAATAGCTGTTATTTCCCCTGCCGGAGCTGTAGATGTTTCTCAGCTTGAAAAGGGAATAGAAATGATTAAAAACAAAGGTTTTGAACCCGTTCTGGGCGAACACCTTTATACTAAATATTCAAACGGCTATAATTACGCCGGTACAGAACAGGAAAGAATTAAAGATATCAACTGGGCTTTAAATGATCAGGATATTTCAGCAATCTGGGCCTCTCGAGGAGGTTATGGCTGCCAGCATCTGGTTCAGCACTTAAAGCTGAAAAACTTTACAAATAATCCGAAATGGTATATCGGTTATTCCGATAATACTGTTATTCAAAGCTATTTATTGAAAAAAGGTTTTGCATCTATTCATGGACAAACCATTAAAACTTCCAGCTTTGGAGTTACAGATGAAAGCTATGATCTGGTTTTTGATATTTTGAAAGGGAAAAGGCCTGAATATGCTTTAAAATCACATAAGTTTAATAAGGCAGGGAATATTGAAGGAGAGCTGGTCGGAGGTAATTTAGCTTTGATCTATGCGCTTTTAGGAACCAAGTATTCCTTTGACTTCAGGGATAAGATTTTATTCATTGAAGATATAGGGGAAAATTTTTACGCTTTGGATAGAATGATTATGACCCTGGAATTAGCCGGAGTTTTCAATAAAATAAAAGGATTGATCGTTGGTGGGATGACCAATATGGGTGATGAAAAAGAGAATAAAAGCTATGAAGAAAGCTTCGATGAATTTGCCTACAAGCTAATTTCTGACAGAATTTCAAAATATAAATTCCCAACTGTTTTTGGATTTCCGAATGGACATATTAAAGATAACAGACCTTTAATCATTGGAGGGAAAGTTAATATGAAGGTCGGAGATAAGGTTAAGATTGAGTTTTAGAAAAAAGATGATTCCGGATGAAGCTTACTGAAAATTTTGAGCCCATAAAAATCACTCCGGATCTGGTGAAAAGCATGCTTTATATTCTGTTTTTAGTTAGTGTAGTCTCTTATTTTCTATTCTTTTACAAAGGACTAAAGTTTGAATATAAAGAGAAATGTCCCTGTAATGCTGAGTACACCCTTTCTCAGTATGATCAGAGAGGAAAGATTTGGGAAAGAAGGAACTATGCTTCTAAACCCGATTTTAAAACATTTGAACTCAAGAACAGAATGGGTTTTACACTTGATAAGCTTGAAAATATTGATTTTTATAAATTGAATGATACTCTGTTCAAACCCTCAGAAAAAAGTGAGTTTGATTTGTTTTCAAAACGATTTTACTGGGACTGCAAAAACAGAGAAGTGTGGATATCAACACACCATAAATTATCTTTTAAATAATGGCAACACATAATGATTTTGGTAAAATAGCGGAAGACCTTGCAGCAGAATATCTGCAGAAGAACGGCTATAAGATTGTTACCAGAAATTTCCGGTTTCAGAAAGCTGAAATCGATATTATTGCTGAAAAAGAGGGTTTAATTATCATCGTAGAAGTAAAAGCACGTTCCACAGATGCCTTTATGCTGCCTCAGGAGGCGGTAACCAAAACAAAAATCAGATCCATAGTTATTGCGGCCAATCATTATCTTGAAGAATTTAACAAAAGCAGTGAAGTAAGATTTGATATTATTTCTGTTCTTGCTGACGGAAAAGGAAATTTAGATATAGAACATATTGAAAGTGCTTTTGAAGCATTAGATGCAAATTAAAATCACTAAATACTTTGCACACTATACAACTATACATTTTACAATACAATGAAAACAATACTCATCACCGGAGCTACTTCCGGAATAGGAAAATCTACTGCAGAGCTTTTGGCCAGACAGGGAAACAGAATTATTATCTGTGGAAGAAGAAATGAAGTTTTGGAATCTTTAAAGGCTGAGCTTTCTCAATTTACCGAAATATTTAGTTTAAGTTTTGATGTAAGGAATCTTGAAGAAGTTGAAAAAGCAATAAGTTCACTGCCGGAAGAATGGAAAGCTATTGATGTTCTTATTAATAATGCAGGAAATGCACACGGTTTAGATCCTCTTTCTGCCGGAAAGACAGATGATTGGGATTCTATGATCGATGGGAATGTAAAAGGGCTTTTATATGTTTCCAAAATGATCATCCCTTCCATGAAAGACCGTAATTCAGGGCATATTGTAAACATTAGTTCAGTGGCGGCAAGACAGACTTATGCCAACGGAACTGTTTACTGTGCAACTAAAAAAGCAGTTGATGTGATTTCTGAAGGAATGCGTCTGGAACTTACTGAATTCGGGATCAAAGTGACCAATATCCAGCCAGGCGCGGTAGAGACAGACTTCTCTCTCGTAAGGTTTAAAGGAGACAGTGAAAGAGCTTCTACTGTATATGCAGGATATGAAGCTTTAAAGGCAGAAGATATTGCTGATGCTATTGCTTACTGCATTAATGCTCCAAAACATGTGATGGTTTCGGATATGACCATTTATCCTAGTGCACAGAGCGAGCCGAGAACGATTTACAGAAAATAAGGTGAAAAAATATCACTTTTTATCCTCCTTTTCTCATTTACTTTTTTGGAATGGGCAAAAACTATGGAGCTGGCATAGATAGAAATAAAGCCATAAATTTGCATAAACTAAAGCAATTTCGCTTTCTGCAATTTTTAAATTAAGAAAATGAGAGTATTATACCTCGAAACCTCTTCCAAAAACTGTTCGGTAGCTATTTCAGACGATGAAAAGCTCCTGTGCCTGTGCGAAGAAGTTTCTGAAAACTATAAACAATCTGAAAGCCTACATACCTTTGTGGAGTGGGCGCTGGAAGGAGCAGGGCTTACCATGAAAGATATAGAGGCCATTTCATTAGGTAAAGGGCCTGGTTCCTACACCGGATTAAGGATTGGGGCTGCCTCTGCAAAAGGTTTTTGCTATGGACTGAAGGTTCCCTTAATCGCAGTAAATTCTCTAGAAAGCATGATAGAGCCTTTTTTAGGCAAAAACTACGATTATATAGTGCCATTAGTCGATGCGAGGAGAATGGAGGTTTATACGGCTGCTTATGACGGCAAAACAGGAAAAGAACTTTCACCGACCGAAGCCAAAATTTTAGATGAAACCTCTTTCGGGGAATTTAAAGATAAAAAGGTGATTTTTGTAGGCGACGGCGCTAAGAAGGCCGAAGAAATTCTGAATCTTCCGGATGCAGAATTTAGGAATGATATCTACCCTTCTGCACAATACCTGATCAGAAAGACCATAGAAATGATAGATAAAAAAGAGTTTGAAGATATTGCCTACTTTGAACCGTTCTATCTCAAAGATTTCCATGGGGTGAAGAAAAAGAAATCTTCAGATTCTGTATGACTATAAAAAAATAAGCAGTTACATAAAAAAAAGCGAAGAGTAATTCTTCGCTTTTTATTTATTTGGGCATTTCCGGAATACCATCAGGATTTTTTTCTTTATCCTTATCTCTATCTTTTTTCAGTTTCTGTTTAGGCTTTTTGGGCTCTGTATCTGCGTCCTGTACCTGCTGAAGCTGGCTGTTTTTATCATTTCCGGCTGGATTCTGAGGAATACCATTATTCATATTCTGTACAGGTTGCGCCGGCATTTGTGGCTGCTGTGGAAGAGAATTTCCTTTATTATCTGTTGCCTGGAAAGAAAGCTCACTTTTCAGATAATTTAGCATTTCTTTCGCTTTTATGCCTTCCGGAGTTTTAGAATAATTCAGTGCGATCTGTTCAAGCTGCAGAATCATTACCTCTTTTCCGCTCATTTTCCCGGTGTTGAATGCATTCAATAGGTGGAATTTCGGAACAAGGGCATCTTTGGGATACTTCTGTATCGTCTGATCTATGATGTCACGGCTTTCCCCGAACTTTTCAGCTTCATAAAGAGCGTAAGCCTTTTTGTATTCATTTTCAACATCTGCTGATGATTTCACGAATGAATTATTCTTAGGGTTTCTTGCAAATTCAGCATAAGAAGTATAAGGATAATCGGTCAAAAGAATCTGTTTTGCTCTTTCAGAGACCTGAGGATTCTTTTGGTAATTCATTGCAAAGATTTCATAAAGAGCCTGAAGCATTACTTTTTCCTCAGGTTTTACATCTACAAGATCATATAATGTCTTTGTTGCCAAAGGGGTATTCGTAAAATAATTCTGATACATGACACCCAAACCTAATGAAGCAGTGTCTCTGTCTTTCTTTAACTGGCTCAGTTTTTCCTGATCAGTAGGAATCTGCTCAATATAGTAAGTCGGCTCAAAACGTCTTGGATTAGGTGCCGAAGTCACGCCAAGAGCTTCATTTTTCATATCTTCAATAGTCGCCATCTTTTTAGAATAACGCCAGTTATCAGCTAATGCCCTGTCTCCCCAGATCTGCTTAAAGGAAGATGATCCTTTGCTTATTGTTCCTGTATTGCTGAAATAAAAACCTTTGGTGGTAACCCCAAAATCTTCAAAAGAATTGGTGTTATTGGCAAAAATTGAATTCGCGCTATAATCCCCCGAATCAAAACCTTTGCTTCTTTCTGCACGTCTTCTCTCCTGTTCTTCTTTTTCTTCCTTAACTTTCAGTTTGGCGATATACTTCGAGAAAAAATCTGTTTTCTGAGCATCATTCATCTTCGCTAAAGAAAGAATACTGTCGTTTTTCTTGATCAGATAATAGTTTTTAGAAATCTTCTTAATATATTCAGACTGGTCTTTTAAAAGGACCTTAGAAGGCTCGTAAGTCATGACTGTAAGAGCGGAATCATAATAAGTTCCGGCGCCGATATAATCGTTTTTTTCCAGGTAGCTCTTCCCTATTTCATAATATGTAAGACCTCTTACCTGTGGATCTGAGACCTTTTCAAAAAGAGATTTTTTAAAGAATTCCTGAGCTTCGTCTTTCTTTCCGGCTTTGTTGGCCATTAAACCTAAAGCATAGTAAAATTCATTCTTTCTGGAGCCGTAAGTTCCTTTCTTACTGATCCCTTCCAGATAGTTTTTGGCTCCGTTATAATCCCCTTTTCCATTGAAGGTTTTAGCAATGGCAATTTGGGATTTTACTTCAAACTCAAAATCATTGGCATATTTATAAGCCTGGGTAAAGCTTTCACGGGCTTTATCATTTTGTCCCAGGTTTTCAGAAACCTGTCCTCTCAGATAGGCTATCCTGCTTTTCAGTTTTCTGTCAGAATTCAGCTCAAAAGCCCTGTCCAGTTCAGCTCCGGCTTCCTCCAGCTTTCCTGCGTCCAAAAGAGCCTCAGAATGATAAATGCTCAGCAGTTTAGCATAGCTTTTATTAATATCCTCACCCTGTAGTTTGGCAAAAGTTTCGTTGGCTTTATGATAATCTTTGATCTGCGCATAGGCTACACCCTGGTAGATTCTTGCCAGAGGAAGCCTTTTATCATCCTTCATGTGGGTGAAAACATAGTTCAGGGCATCCAGGGCCTGTACGGCCTTGTTCTGGTAGATTCTGGACTGTACAAGAATCATGTAAGCGTCAAAAATCTTTTTATTCTTTTCTTCACCGTTTCTGATAACAGAATATTTGTTGATGGCTTTCTGAGCCTTTGCCTCAGCAATTTCTAACGTAGTTGCTCCCTTGTTCTGGAGCTCATCAGGCATTCCGGGAGTTGTATTTCCCTGTGCATCGGGCATTCCGGGTGGCATCCCCGGAGCTCCTCTTTCAGAAGAAGGTCTGTTTACTTCAGCCATTTTCATGGAATTTTCAGCGAAGGCGGCAGATTGGCCCAGATCACTTCCCAAAGGCTGATCTTCAATAGTAAGAATAGGAATATAAGGCGCATAAAAATTGTCCTTGTGTCCCTTGTCTCTGCTCGTGAATTCGCTGTTTAACGCATCTTTTGCATTAAAAAGGGTATTGTAATATGTGTTGAATCCTTTCATGAATTTTGATCGCTGTTCCGGCTTTTTGGTCTTGGTAGCACAGGAAGCAACGATGCACATGATTAAAAGGAATAATATATTCTTTTTCATTATTCAATATAACTCTCTTATCTGCTTTTTATTATGAGCAGCTGATGATTTTGTAAAAATAACAAAATTTTGTAATGAATAATATTTATATTTCTTTCAAAATTTTATAAACCAAATGAGTAGGAAGTCCCATGATCGTATAAAAGCTTCCATTCATCCTGCTGATCTTGGCCATGCCCAGCCATTCCTGGATGCCATAGCTGCCTGCTTTGTCGAAAGGTTTGAAATTTTGAACGTAATATTCTATTTCATCATCGGTAATTTTATCAAATTCCACATCCGCAACATCAGTTTCGGTCCATGTTTTATTAACGGATTTTATGGTAATTCCCGTATAAACCTGATGAGTTTTTCCAGAAAGCAGCCGCAGCATATGCTTTGCTTCATTCCCTTCTTTCGGTTTTCCAAGGACCTTATTATCTATTGCAACTACAGTATCGGCTGTTAACAGTACTTCATCATCAGACAGTTTTCTGAATGCTGCTGCCTTTAATTCAGACAGATAAGCTGCTGCCTCTCCTATTTTGATATCCTTGGGAAGAATTTCTTCACAATCTATTTTTACAACCTCGAAATCGAAGCCTAAGCTTGAAAGCAGTTCTTTTCTTCTTGGTGACTGGGATGCTAAAAGTAATTTCATAAGTTTTTATACAGATTGCGTATTATCATCATGCCAGTTCCCCTGAACCTTCATGACCTGCTCGATTACATCACGTACTGCCCCGCTTCCTCCTTTTTTGGCAGAAATATAATCAGATATTCCCTTTACTTCAGGAACGGCATTTTCAGGACAGGCTGAAATAGCAGAATTTTCCATAATGTGAATATCAGGAAGATCATCTCCCATTGTCAGGATCTCCTCATTTTTAAGATTGTATTTCTTTTTAAAATCTTCAAAGTCAACCATTTTATCGTGTGACTTTGGATAATAATCCTCTATTCCAAGATAATTGATCCTGTGCTTTACCATTTCATCATTTCCGCCAGTGATTACTCCGATTAAATAATTGTTTTTTAGTGCTTTAACTACTGCATAGCCATCCAGAACATTCATTACCCTGCACATATTTCCACCGGGCATCAGATAAACGCTTCCATCTGTAAAAACTCCGTCTACATCAAATACAAATGCCTTAATATCTTTTAATTTCTCTTTATAGCTCATACATTTTTTGAATAGAATGATTCATTGTTTTATAAATTTCAAGACTTTCGCCTTTTAATAACTGTTCATGTATTTCCAGTATCCTCACATCATTTCTTACGGCTGGGCCGGTTTGGGCGGCTTTAGGCTCGATCTCATGAATTTTCTGTACTGTTTCATCAATCAAAGGCAGAAAATAATTAAACGGAATTTCCTGCGAATCTGAAATCTCCTTTGCCTTTGCGAAAAGATGATTGACAAAATTGCAGGCAAAAACTGCGGTAAGGTGGATATATTTTCTTTTCTCGTGGCTGCTTTCCATCACATTTTCTGAGATTTTGGAAGCAATTTCAAAAAGAAGCTGTTTATCCTGTTCATTTTCAGCTTCAATAAATAACGGAATCTTCTCATAATCCAGTTCTTTTGATTTTGAAAATGTCTGCAAAGGATAAAAACTCGCTTTTCGGTACGCGCCTTTCAGAATTTCTTTGGGAAGAGATCCCGAAGTATGGGCAACCAGACAGTCTTTTTTGGTGATAAGCTGAGAAACATTTTCAACGGAGTTATCGCTTACACAGATGATATACAGGTCTGCATCTTGAAGTTGCTCCGTAGAATAAGGAACATTCAATTCCCCGGAAATCTTCTTTAATTCTTCGCCGTTCCTTCCAAAAACTTGCATTAATGGAATATTCTTCAGGCTAAACGCCTTTGCCATGTGATAAGCCACATTTCCGGAACCTATAATTACAGTTTGCATCTAACAAAGATAAGATTTTAAAGGAAGACGGAGGCAGAGCTCCCTGAAGTTTATGGTGGAATATCTCTGTTCCTATTGTGTAAGGCACATGACATAATGATCTGATATTATTTTAAATATTTGGACCGAAAATTGAATAAGTAATTTAACTTTCGGCTATTTTTGTAATCCAAAACAGTGAAAGCATCTTATGAAGATTAAGGACGCGGAAATTATTTCGTTGATGCAGAATCCACGGACCCAGGAAAAAGGAGTCCGTGCCTTGATGGATGCTTATCAAAGCAGATTGTACTGGCATATCAGAAGAATTATTGTGGATGGAGATCTTGCTCAGGATACGCTACAGGAGACTTTTATTAAAGCTTACCAGAATTTTCACCAGTTCAAAAATGACAGTCAGCTGTATACCTGGCTTTACAGGATTGCTACCAACGAAGCATTACAGCAGGTCAATAAGTTGAAAAAAATGCAGAAAACGGATGAAGATCCTGAGTATTATATGCAGAACCTGGTGGCCGACAATACGGAAGGAGATGCGGAAGAAATACAGCTGCTGCTCCAGAACGCCATACAAAGCCTGCCCGAAAAGCAGAAACTGGTATTTATGATGCGGTATTATGATGATTTACCCTATGAAGAGATTTCTAAAATTGTAGATATGTCTGTGGGGACTTTAAAGACGAATTATCATTATGCCAAACAGAAAATAGAAGAGTATATTAAAGAAAATTACGAGAGATAATTTTTTGAACAAACAAAGATGAAAGAGTTCGACATAGAAAAACTAGAACGTAAGAATATTTACAAAATTCCGGATCATTTATTTGAAAATATCCAGGATAATGTAATGAACGAAGTGAAAGCGAATAAAAAAGCACCGGTTTTCAAATTAAACTGGATGTATGCTGCTGCTGCATCGCTTGCTTTAATATTCGGGGCAACGTATGTTTTTAATTCTGACAATGATCCGGCGGCAGATGTGGCGAATTCAAAAACATTAGCAGTCAACATTCAGGAACCAAAAACAGAAAGCGAACGTGCTTATGAAACTTTGGAAGCAGATTTAACTTCTGTTGAAAATAATAATCAAACAGTTAGTAGTCAGGGAACTAAAACTATTTCATACACTCCTAAAAAGGATGTTGAAAGCGCAACAGCTCCGCAGCCTGTAAAAGCTGCCACTAAAAAAGAAGAAATTAAAATGAATGAATATCTGGATTCTTTTTCCAATTCCGAAATATCAGAACTTGCAAGCAATTCGACTCAGGACGTTTATTTAGATTTATATAATTAAGAAAGATGAAAAAGATATTATTTACACTTTTTATTATTTATGGTTTTGGCCTGAATGCACAAAATGCACAGACTACAGATTATGACTGGAAAAAAATGGACCCTAAACAACGAAAAGAGGTAATAAACAATCTTTCTCCTGAAGAGAGAAAAGAACTTCTTAAAAAGTTTAGGAATAATATGGTGGTAGAAAATCTCGAAATTGATGCCAGCGATAAAACAGAATTTACTCAGCTTTATAATGAGTATTTAGATAACCAGAAGCAGATAAAAAGCCAGTTTAACCCTGATTTCAACCCTGAAACATTATCTGACGATGAAGCCAAAGCAAAGCTTCAGCAGAGTTTCGAAGTAGGACAGAAACTGCTTGATAACAGAAAGAAATATGCTGACAAGATGCAGCAGGTGATTCCTTGCCAAAAAGTATTGAAGCTATTCCAGTCTGAAGGAATGATGAGAGATAAAATGAATGAGAGAAAACCTCACAGCGGACGCAATAATAGTATGGCAAAGCCCAAACAAAACCCATAATAGTTTATTTTTTTAATGTTGGACGGCTCTTACAGACAATTGTTTGTGAGAGCCGTTTAGTTTTAAAGCAAATTCATATTTTTGATGAAATCTTTATGTTATATGAAAAAAATACTACAGATCGCTTTATTTTTTGTTTCACTAATTTCTTTTGCACAATCTCAGGAGGTCATTAAAGAAAGAGGAAATCTTTCAAATCCAAAAGGGAATATTTATAAGTCTCTTGAAGTAATTGATCAAAGAGAAGATCAAAAAATAGGAGAGCTGCCTTTCGGAGACGGCAAAGAAATGAAAGAAATTGTTTTTCCCACTTCCATAAATCATTTCTTAAGTCAATGGTATACAGAAAGTAACCATAAAGGCGGGAAAAATGAAATGGTTTTAGTTCTTAAAAAGCTTAAAACCTATCTGGGAGAAACAGTAGGAAAGGAAACAGAAGGAGATATAGAGTTTTCTGCCCAGACTTTTCTGAAAGATGGAGATAATTATAAGTTTTTATATAAAAAAGATACGGTTTATAGTTTCAGAAGTAAAAATATTTCGGATATAATGGTGAAAAATATTCCGGTTATTTTTGCGATGTTTATGAAAAAAACATATACGCTGAAACCCAAAGAAAATTCTGTAACAATCGATGCTCTTACGGATTATGAATCTTTTGTGAAAGCCAATTCCGAAGCATATAAAAATGAACAGCTGAAAGATGGAATTTACTTAAATCATACTTCATTTATGAACCAGATTCCTGAACCGGGAAATTATGTTTTTGAAAAAAATGAAAAAGGAGCAGTTTTAAGAGCGATAAAAGAAGAAAACGGTAAGAAAGATAAAATCTCTGCCAATGAAATGTTCATATATGTACAAAATGGAAAGGCTTATAAAAAAACATACTCGGGGTTTTTAGAGCTTAATAAAAATGACAGAGGATTTTATCTGGTAAGCAACAGAAGTTATATTCTTCCGGTTCAAAATTCTGCTGTTTTTTTGAGCGTTGGTGCAGGACAAGGAGGGATGTATGGAGGTCTTGCTGTTGGTCTTGTAGGAATTTTTGAGCGAGGACTTAGACAAAATAAGGCGAGAAAAAGTGAAACGTTTGCAATTTATATCGATCCACAGACAGGAGAATATGATTTTTCGGAAGAATAACATAACCACTCTTACAATTTTTTGTGGGAGTTGTTTAGTTTTTAAACTAATTCATATTTTTACGGACGAACTTTAAAAAAAACAAATGAAAAAAAAATTATTATTTCTATTATTTTCTAGTTTTGTTTCTGCTCAAAAAGATCAATTTATAGAGCTCAGAAATAGTATAAAAGATAAAAGTCATTTTGCCAAATCTCTTACTTTGCTAGACAAGAGAGAAGATAAAAACATAGGAATAGTTTCTCACAGAAAAGATCCTTTTGCGGTAAAATTTGAAAAAGATAATTTGGAAAAATTATTTTCTGATTGGTTTTTAGAAGATAATAAGGTACAGGGAAATATTCAATATTTTCTTGTGCTGGAAAATTTAAAGGTTAATGATATACCGTCTGAAAGATCAGTTACGGGACATCTGGAAATGAAAATGTCTACCTTTTTAAAAAGAAATGATAAATATTATTTTTTGAAAAAACGTACAATTTCAAAAGATTACCCACAGAAAGATCATGCATATATTACGAGAGCCATAGCGGCTAAAATATCATCGGAATTAGCTAATATTATCAAAGATTCCTACACTGAAACTGGGCTCAATATTCCTATTTTTGAAACTGATCTTGGAAATTATGAAAAAATAATACCCGAAAAGTTACCGGTTTACAGTTCTGAAACTTTTACGGACGGTGTTTATAAAGATTATAAATCATTTGCCGAACAAAAGCCAGATAAAGAATTTGCAGTAAAAAAGAATAAAGATGGTGTAATTAAAGGGGTGAAAAGGGTTGATGGTTATGATAATCTTGGTAAAGATGTTTTTGCGATTATAGATAACGGAATTGCCTATAAGAAAACACCCGTAAGTATTATCGAAATTGAAAAAGATAATGACGGCATTTTTATAATGGCATCTCAGGAAGAAATTTTTCCGCAATATAACAGTACACCGATTATTGTAGGAGCAGGTGCTGCAGGCGCTATTGGGGGATTGGTTGCTGCTGTAATAGACGTTGCAGCTACAAAAATCCGCAAACGTAATGCATCGTATTATAGAGTAGGAATTGATAAGCTTACAGGAGAATATATTTTACCCGAAAATTTCGATAAACCTAAATAAGACAAAATAAAAGAGAGACAATTTGTCTCTCTTTTATTTTTTTATCTGTAGTGATAGGGCTTTGAAATAGCAAGTGCGGAGAGTGGGAAAAGCTCCTAAAAACTAAATCATTTTAATGATGGTTTAAATTAATTTCACCCCATAAAATAAGAATGAGGAATTGTCTTGCTTTTTTTTATCTTTGCAAATTACAAGGTTCTTAAATGAAAAACATACGAAATTTTTGCATAATCGCTCATATCGACCACGGTAAAAGTACTTTGGCGGATAGACTATTGGAATATACCAATACTGTTACCCAAAGAGAATTACAGTCTCAGACGCTGGATGATATGGATTTGGAGAAAGAACGCGGGATTACGATCAAGTCTCACGCGATCCAGATGGATTATGAGTATAAAGGAGAAAAATATATCTTAAATCTTATTGATACCCCGGGACACGTAGACTTTTCTTATGAAGTTTCCCGTTCTATTGCTGCCTGCGAAGGAGCCCTTCTTATAGTAGATGCGGCACAGAGTATTCAGGCTCAGACCATCAGTAATCTTTATCTGGCATTAGAAAATGATTTGGAAATTATTCCAATTCTTAATAAAATAGATCTTCCGTCAGCAAACCCTGAAGAAGTAACCGATGAAATTATGGGACTTTTGGGCTGTAAATATGAAGATGTCCTTAGAGTTTCCGGAAAGACAGGAGAGGGAGTTCATGATTTGCTCGAACAGATTGTCAATAGAATTCCTGCCCCGGTTGGAGACCCGAATGCTCCGTTACAGGCACTGATCTTTGACTCTGTTTACAACCCGTTCAGAGGGATTGAGGCTTATTTCAAAGTAGTAAACGGAAGTATTTCTAAAAACGAGAAAATCAAATTTTTTGCTACGGGAAAAGAATATGGTGCTGATGAAGTAGGAACATTAAAACTAAAGCAGGTTCCGAAAAAGACTATTGAATGCGGTGATGTAGGCTACATTATTTCCGGAATTAAAGATGCAAGAGAAGTAAAAGTAGGTGATACCATTACCTCTTTCGTAAACCCAGCCGCTGCTGCGATTGACGGTTTTGAAGAAGTAAAGCCAATGGTATTTGCAGGGATTTATCCTATTGAATCGGAAGATTTTGAGGAGTTAAGATTTTCATTAGAAAAATTAAGACTGAATGATGCTTCTTTGGTTTTCGAACCTGAGAGTTCTGCAGCACTTGGTTTTGGTTTCCGTTGCGGATTCTTAGGAATGCTTCATATGGAAATCGTACAGGAACGTCTTGAGAGAGAGTTTGATATGAACGTAATTACTACGGTTCCCAACGTTTCATATCACGGGTTTTCAAAAAAAGATCCTGAAACTGCAATTTTAATCAACAACCCATCAGAAATGATTGATCCTAATCTTTTAGATAGAGTTGAAGAACCGTATATAAAAGCTTCTATCATTACTAAATCCGATTTTGTGGGTGCTGTAATGACGCTTTGTATTGAAAAGAGAGGAGAGATTGTCAACCAAAGTTATTTAACGGCAGACAGGGTAGAATTAACATTTAATATGCCTTTGGCAGAGGTTGTTTTCGACTTTTACGACAGACTGAAATCTATTTCCAAAGGATATGCGTCATTCGATTATTCACCAATAGGAATGCGTTCCTCTAAATTGGTTAAAATGGATATTCTGATCAATGGGGATATGGTAGACGCCCTTTCTTCACTGATTCACGATAGCAACGCTTATTATATCGGTAAAAAGATGTGTGAAAAGCTTCGTGAGCTGATTCCTAGACAGCAGTTCGATATTGCGGTTCAGGCAGCGCTGGGAGCGAAAGTTATTGCCAGGGAAACCATTAAAGCATTAAGAAAAGACGTTACCGCAAAATGTTACGGAGGAGATATTTCCAGAAAACGTAAGCTTCTTGAAAAACAGAAGGAAGGTAAGAAGAAAATGAAGCAGATTGGTAGAGTAGAAGTACCGCAATCAGCTTTCATGGCTGTATTAAAACTAAACGATTAATATAAAAAGACCGGTAATTTTTACCGGTCTTTTATTTTTTTAGAAATTTCGCTGTTTTTCGATAAGGTTGGCTTGTATCACCAAAGCACCGAGGCCGAGGATGACTTCAGCAATTCCCAAAGTTCTTACAAGATTGATCCCGCATACGAGACATTCAGGTTCCGGGAAAGGTTTTTTCCCTACAACAATGATCAAAACTCCTCCTATGATAATAATGACCACGATAAAGGCTCTTAATAATGTTTTCATGATGGTATAATTTTTTATTTTCTATACCAAAGTTGAGCATATCTGTCATAAAATTTATAAGGAAAATCACTGTTTCACTGCGGTGATTTCACTTGTTTTTATTTCTTTCTGGTGAATTTTATTTCCATGGTTTTATATTCTTTCCCTGTCTTAGAATCAGGACCATACATTTCCATGGTGTGATTGTTGGCATCCGTAAATGTGTAAACCTCTCTGAAATCACAATCTTGTCCAGGTCTTGCCGGATCAGTCATCTTACCTTTAAGTTCAATAGATTTCTTGGAAGGGTTCCAGTCTCCTTCCGCATGCATGATTCCCGTTCCCATGTTATCGACCCAGGTACTTACAAACTTTTTCTTAGCGTTGTCGTAGCCCATTATGCTCATTCCTTCAAACGGCATTCCCATAAAGCTTCCTTTGTAAGTACTGTGCTGATATCTTCCTTCAAAGATCATTTTATTTGTACATTCAGATTGGCTGGTTACAGGTTTTGAATCTTTCTCCATCCAGGAAGTAGTTGCTCCGGTCCAGCTTCCGTCATATAATGCCAGCGTTTTGTGCATCTCACCGGGTGTGGCGTAGTCCATCCAGGCTTTTGTCGCAGCAGCAGAATCTACAGGTTTCCATTCTGCAGAATCTGTTTTAGCTAAGCTTTTTTCAGTTACAGGCTTTCCTTTTTCACAAGCGGTCAAAAGAAAGACTATTGAAAATAATAACAATAGATTTTTCATAATCAGTTAATTTTAAGTGGGTTATTATAAAATAAAGTTAGTTAATTTTATTATTCTGTCAATTCTTTTTTGATTTCGTTTATTAATCTTACCTTTGTGTATTGGTAACGCAAATTAGAATTATGGGATCTTCAAAAAAAATTCAGGATATTAAAGTGGCTGTTGATGCCGTTATTTTCGGATACTTTGATAAGCAGGATCTTCAGCTTCTTTTGATCAAAAGAAAAATTGACCCTTTCAAAGGAGGCTGGGCGCTTCCGGGTGGTCTTGTTCTGGATGATGAAAATCTGGATGATGCAGTGAAAAGAGAACTTCACGAAGAAGCAGGCATAAAGCCCGATTTTTTGGAACAACTCTATACTTTTGGTAACGTTGGCCGCGATCCACGGAATAGAGTAGTTTCTGTGGCTTATTTAGGCCTTGTCAACCCATCCTATCATGAACTGTTTGCAGATTCTGATGCAGAAGATGCCCAGTGGTTCAGCGTAAATAAACTTCCATCACTTGCCTTCGACCATAAATCCATTATTGATATTGCGTTAAACAGACTCCGTACCAAGCTTCAGTATCAGCCTATCGGCTTTAACCTCTTGAATGAAGAATTTCCTTTTTCTGACCTTGAAAATCTTTACAGAACTATTGTTGGGCGTGAGATAGACCGCAGAAATTTTCGCAAAAAGATCATGAGCTATGGTCTGCTTAACGAAACCAATAATGTTAAAAAAGAAGGCAGCGGCAGGCCCGGAAAACTTTTTACTTTCAATAAGGAGAAGTATGAAGAACTTGAAAAAGAAGGCTTCTATTTCGAGCTCAAATAATCTTTACTTTAGACGAATCAAGTTCGAATTTACATAAAAAACTTATCATTTACCATTTTAAAATCATTAAACTTAAATTTTAGTTTGATGTATTTTTGTTATATTTCGTGAAAACATTAGTGTCATTAGTGTTTAAAATACTTAATTTTTAATATTGATAATCAATATGTTAAAGATTTAGCGTTAAAATAACACAAATAAATTTTGTACATAGAATTATATTGTTTTACATTTGTGTAATAATAACGCAATCATGAAATACACCTTACAAAATAATATTGAAAGATTTCAGAGAAAAGAAAGACTTGAATTTCTGTTCTTCTGGGGACATACGGTAAAAGATGAGATCACAAAGTCTTGTTTCAGTCAATGGTTTCCTATTCAATTTGAAGAAAATGGAATACTCTATAAAACCGCGGAGCATTATATGATGGCCGGAAAAGCAAGGTTATTTGATGATCAGGAGATTTTAGAAAAGATTTTAAGATCTGAAACACCTAACCAGGTCAAAAGCCTAGGAAGAAAAGTCAAAAATTTTGATCCGAAACTTTGGGACGGGCATAAATATGAAATAGTAAAAAGAGCTAATCTTTTGAAATTTTCCCAAAATTCAAAATTTAAAGATTTTTTATTATCAACTGATGATAAGATTCTGGTTGAGGCCAGTCCTTATGACAGGATCTGGGGAATAGGAATGCTGGAAACTGATCGCAGAGCCAAGAATCCGCTTCTTTGGGATGGAGAAAACCTGCTGGGCTTTGCTTTGATGGAAGTAAGAGACGAGTTAAGAAAATAAACACAATCACTAAACACAAAATTATATCATGGAAAAAACAGAACTTCACCCGCAGATATTTCTAATTGAAGATTTCCTGACCTCCGATGAGTGTGATGAATATATTGCTATGGCACAGGGAAAAGTATTTGAAGAAGCGAAGATCAATATGAATGGGCGCCAGATGATGAGTAAAGGCATCAGGAATAACGACCGACTGATGATTTTTGATAACGATTTGGCAGAAGATCTTTTCAGAAAAGCAGCAGAATTTCTTCCTCAGGAACATGAAAATTATAAGCTTCAGAATTTTAATGAAATGTTCAGAGTTTATAAATATTCTCCGGGGCAGCGATTCAAAATGCATCGGGACGGAAGCTACATCCGGAATGAAAATGAAAAAAGTTTCTATACTTTTCTAATCTATCTGAATGATGATTTTGAAGGAGGAGAAACAGAATTTGAAAGTTTGTTCACAGTAGCCCCAAAGAAAGGATCTGCTCTGGTTTTTTACCATCCGCTGAGACACGAAGGGAAAACTCTGATCAGCGGGCAGAAATATGTTTTAAGAACTGATGTAATGTATTCCAATAACTGACAATCTGTAATAGGATATGCATTACTATGCCTATTCCTTTTAGCGTAAAAACAACACAAAATAAATAAAAAATGGAAAGCGGACTAAAACCAAGATTCATAGAGTCGTTACAGAGAAATAATGACCAGATAAGAGAAGACCGTGCACGCACCATCGGGGCAGATTCCGAATTGATCTACAGGCGCAGGGTTGAGGATATAGAACTGAAAATAAAGAGACTGGAGAGAGAACAGGAAGGCCTCATTGATATCAGTCCTTTAGACAGGAACAGCCTCACATTTGCAGACTTTCAGCCCGAGGCATTTGTTCAGAAAGATATAGAATATTCATTAACCCTCAGAAATTTAAATATTCAGTTAGAAATCGCAGTAAAAAGATTTGAATATTTATTCGGTAAAACATTTTAATTATGGGAAGTACAAGATACGATATGGACGCTCGTTTCGACAGAGCAAGAAAAGAAGGTTACGGATCTAAATCCGCAGGTGAAATTTTCACTCAGAATGCAAAACGAAAAGCACATGAATCTATGAATCCCAAAGGGGTTTCTTTCAGAGAATCCAGAGATTCTGAAGTGCACCCGAACTCTGTTCCCATTATTTTGGGACTGGATGTAACGGGCAGTATGGGACATATTCCGCACGAGCTCATTAAAGAAGGACTTCCAAAATTAATGGGCGGAATTATCCAGGGCGGCGTTCCGGATCCGGCATTATTATTTCTGGGAATAGGTGATCATGAATGTGACGCGTACCCTTTACAGATTGGCCAGTTTGAATCCGGAGATGAGGAGCTGGATATGTGGCTGACACGGACTTATATTGAATCCGGTGGTGGCGGAAATGCTGGAGAAAGTTATCTGTTGGCGTGGTACTTTGCCGCTTTCCATACGAGAACCGATGCGTTTGAAAAGAGAAATCAGAAAGGGATTTTGTTTACGGTAGGTGACGAACCTTGCTTAAAAACGCTTCCGGCATCAGCAATCAGGGAAATTATGGGGACAGGGCAGCAGACTTATACGCATCACGAATTACTGGAAGAAGCGAAAAAGAGATATGAAGTGTATCACATTAATGTTCTGCATTCTGATCAGGCTATGAGAGCAGATAGAGGCTGGAAGGAATTATTAGGACAAAACTGTTTATCAATAGCCGATCACAGAGAAATTCCGAATGTAATTAAAGAAGTTATCTGTAACACATTTAAAAATAAAACGTTCAAATCTGCAGGTAAACACGGTTTTGATGATATTCAAATGTTTTAAGTCATGAAAAAGGCACAAATAGTAATAGGTCTGGGTTTTGGTGATGAAGGAAAGGGGATCACTACTGATTTTCTGGCACAACAAAACCCGGAGTCTGTTGTCATCAGGTTTTCCGGAGGCCAGCAGGCCGCACATACCGTAATGATTGATGGTAAAAAACATATCCATTCCAGTTTTGCAAGTGGAGCACTTCGGGGTCTGCCCTCTTATTTTACAGAACATTGTACGATTCATCCGGTATTTTTACTGAATGAAAGAAAGGAATTATTGGAGAAAAACGGAAATATTGAACTGCATATTCACCCATTGGCAAAAGTAACCACTCCGTTTGATGTCTGGCAAAACAGAACCAATGTAAAAAACCTGGAACACGGAACCTGCGGAAAAGGTATTGGAGCAACGATGAAAAGACAGGAAAGTCCTTACAAACTATTTGCCGCGGATTTAATAGCTCCAAGAGGAATGCTGATCGAAAAGTTAAAAGGAATAGCCTATTATTATGGTTTTATGGAAGAGGATCAGCTGGAAAAAGCGCTTCAGGATTTTCTGGGTGCCGTAGACCGGATCGATTGGAAAATAGATGATTATACTTATCTGAATTCATTTGAAAACTTAATTTTTGAGGGAAGCCAAGGAATTTTATTGGATATGGATCACGGAGTATTTCCCAATGTAACCTATACCCATACCACTTCAAAAAATGCTTTTGAGATCTGCAGGCTGTTGAACATTGAGGATATTGAAATGTATTATGTGACAAGGATTTATTCCACACGTCACGGAAATGGCTGGATGAGTAATGAAAAAGAATTGGTGCTGAAAAATAATGAAGAGGAAACATGTGTCTTTAATGATTATCAGAAGGAACTCCGTTTTGGAGAACTGGATTATGATCTGCTGAATTATGCTCTTCTTTTGGATGGAGCTTACGTTGCAGCAAGCAAAAAAAAACTGATTGTGACGTGTCTTGATCAAACAGATGAACAAATTAAAACAGAAAATTTAAAAGTGAAATTTGATGAAGTCTACGGATCATATTCCCCATATTCAAAAGACTTTAAACAAATTTTATAAACCAAATAATGGCTTTATATTTAGTGATAAAAACAGAGCCGAATACAATACAATGATGAAAGAATTTGAAATAAGAGCAGATTACGGCAGAGATACGATTGTGATATACCAGTCATACAATGAGCAGATTGCAAAATCTGCCGTGATGAATCAGAAGTTTTCTGCTCCTTTTTCATTCAACAGGATGACATGGATCAAACCTTCTTTCCTCTGGATGATGGAACGGAGTAATTACGGACAAAAATCCGGACAGGAATGTACTTTAGCCATCCATATTAAGAGAGAGGCCTGGGAAAAGGCATTGAGTAAAGCGGTTTTAACTTCTCCCGAAAAAAGGGTATACCCTAATCCGGGGACCTGGGAAAAAGAATTTAAAAAAGCAGAAGTCCATGTGCAGTGGGATCCGGAAAGGAATATTAAAGGTAACAAACTGGCGTACCGTTCTATTCAGGTTGGAATCAGCCGGTACCTGATTGAAGAATTTAATAATGAATGGATCGTTAAAATAGAAGATTATACGCCTTTGGTAAAAAAGATCTTAAACCTTACAAAGTTGGGAGAATATGATAAGGCAAAAAAACTGTTACCCATTGAAAAATTGTATCCGTTGCCGGCTGAGCTTGCTCTTACAATAGGGGCAAGTATTTAAAAAAAACAAAAGAAATGAAAACAATAAGTCTTTACAGACCGGTAGGAGAAAAAGAAATGATCCTGATTGTAGAAAGTGGATATAAAAATTTCCACCAAGACTGGAATGGCAGCCTATATTTTACCCTGTACTAGATGAAAGCTATGCTTCAGAAATTGCTGAAAAATGGAATACAAGGGATGAAGCTGGAAATTATCTCGGATTTGTTACAAAATTCGAGGTTCCGGAAGAAATCATGAATCAATATCCGGCTCAGAATGTGGGTGCGAGAAACCATAATGAATTGTGGGTTCCGGCGGAAGAGCTGGAAAGCTTTAATGATGCGATTGTTGGGAATATTGAGGTGATTAAAGTATTCATAGGAGACGAGTTTACAAAAGAGACAAGTCCTGAATTGGAAAGCCTGATATTAAATATTAAAAAATTACCATGACAAATAAAGGGATGGCAAAAGATACCTTAGAGATCTTAGCCAAGACATATTATATAAACGAAGAAAACGAAAAAATAACGATAGAAAAAGAACTTGAAATCTGTAAAAAAGAAACCGTTTTATTTTCACCCGAAGAACTTGCTGAAATGGCAAAAAATGAACTTCCGGAACTCGATTTTGAAACAAAGATTGAAATTTGGAATTGCAGTTCCTTGAAAGCAATATTAAAATTAGCAGATGAAGAAAATCAGAAAAAATTAATGTGTCTGAATTTTGCGTCAGCCAAAAATCCGGGCGGTGGATTTATCAACGGTGCTGAAGCGCAGGAAGAAAGTCTGGCCAGAACATCAGCATTGTATGAAACTTAGCTTCAGGCGGAAGATTATTATAAGATTCACAGAGCAATGGAGTCTTGTTTTTATACCGACATGATGATTTACAGTCCTAAAGTTCCTGTTTTCAGAAAAGATAAAGGAGAATTATTACCGAAACCTGTTTTGTGTAATTTTATTACTTCTCCTGCGGTCAATGCCGGAGTGGTAAAGCGGCAGGAACCGGAAAGAGCAGATGAGATATGTGATGTCATGGATATTAGAATGGATAAAATGCTTGCTTTAGCCCTGAATCAGGCAAATGAAACCCTAATTTTAGGCGCCTGGGGATGTGGAGTCTTCAGAAATGATCCAAAAGAGATTGCAGGTTTATTTAAAAAGCATCTTCATGGGAAATATAAAAATAAATTTAAAAGAGTGGTTTTTGCAGTCTTGACTAAAAATGAAGAGATGCTGAAATTGTTCGAAACAATATCATGAAACTTAAATTAAAAAAATATAAAGAACAACTACAGGATTGGCCTCAAAAAGGATATCACATCATGGCTCAATATGATGAAGATAAAATCATAGTCTATCAATCTTACCGAAAGGAAATTGGAGATTTTGCGTTTGAAAATCAATATTTTGGTGGAGGATTTAGTCTGGAAAGGATGACATGGATAAAACCTAATTTCCTTTGGATGATGTATCGAAACGGCTGGGGAAATAAAGAAGGGCAAGAATATGTTTTGGCGATTCATCTGAAAATGTCTGCTTTTAAAAGGTATCTGGAGAATGCAGTCTATTCTACTTATAATGATAAATTAGGAATTTCCCGTCAAGAATGGCAGAATCAGGTGAAACAATCTTCTGTACGATTACAATGGGACCCGGATCATGATCCTTTTGGAAACAAGCTGGAGAGAAGAGCGATACAAATAGGTTTAAGAAATGAATTTACCCGTTCTTTTGCTCGGGAAGATATTCTTTTAATAGAAAATATTTCAGATTTTGTAAAAGAGCAGTACCAGTTTGTTTTAAGGGATGATTTGGATAATCTGATTATTCCGGAAGAAAAGCCTCTGTTATTCGATCAGAAAAGATTAAATGAAAAGCTAAGATTAGATGACAACTAATTGCCATGAAAACTGAATTAACAAAAGGAGACATCACAAAAATCCCCGCATATGCTATTGTCAACGCAGCCAACTCATCACTGCTTGGCGGAGGTGGAGTAGATGGAGCTATTCATCGTGCAGGTGGAAAGCAGATTTTGGAAGAATGCATCCAGATCAGGAACAGACAGGGAAAATGCAATACAGGAGAAGCTGTGGTAACTTCAGCGGGAAACCTTCCGGCAAAATATGTCATTCATACTGTAGGGCCTGTCTGGAATGGAGATATCGAAAGAATGTCAAAACTTCTTTCAAATTGCTATAAAAACTCTTTACAGCTGGCAGAAAGCCTGGGTGCTAAAACCATTGCTTTTCCAAATATCAGTACAGGAATCTACAGGTTTCCAAAAGAATTGGCTGGAAAAATTGCTGTAGAAGCAGTACAGAATTTTCAGGCAGAGAATGTTAAGAAAATTATTTTTGTATGCTTTGATGACGAAAATGAAATGATTTACAAAAAATTATTAGATTAAAACAATGAAAAAACTAACCATATTAAGCGGTGCAGGAATCAGCGCCGAAAGCGGAATAAAAACATTCAGAGACGGGGATGGTCTCTGGGAAAATCATAATATAACCGATGTGGCAAGTCCTGAAGGATGGAGAAAAGACAGGGAATTGGTTCTGGAATTTTACAACCAGAGAAGAAGACAGCTTCATGAAGTTGAACCTAATGAAGCCCATCTATTGGTCGCAGAACTGGAAAAATATTTTGACGTTCAGATCATTACCCAAAACATAGATGATCTGCATGAAAGAGCCGGATCAACCAATATTCTTCATATTCACGGAGAATTGTTCAAATCCTGCTCTTGTAATAATAAAAACCTGATCTACGAACAGAAAGGAGATATACGAATTGGCGACAAAGCAGAAGATGGAGCTCAGTTAAGACCTTTTATAGTGTGGTTTGGGGAGGATGTTCCTTTGTACAAGACTGCGCAGGAAAAGGTAAAAGAGGCCGATATTTTGGTCGTTATAGGAACATCTCTGCAGGTGTATCCGGCAGCCGGACTGATCCATGACATCAAAAATGACTGTCTGCTGGTAGTTATCAATCCTAACGAAACAGGATTCGGATATGGACAAAGAGCCGTAGTGATGAAAGAATCCGCAACAAGAGGTATGCAGCTGCTATTTGATAAACTGGTAAACCTTGCCTGATGGAAAATATGGTAAAAGCCGGAATTTTTGGAGTGTGCATTGGGGATGCGCTGGGGGTTCCGGTTGAATTTAAGAAAAGAGAGGATTTAAAAAGATTTCCCGTTACGGGTTATCTGGAATTTATGTCATGGAACCAGCCCAAAGGAACATGGAGTGATGACAGTTCGTTAACTCTTTGTCTTGCAGAAGAGCTCACGAAAGGCTATGATTTAGAAAAAATTGGACAAAGCTTTGTAAAATGGAACAAATATGGACACTGGACAGCTCACGGAAGACTTTTTGATATTGGTGGAACCACAAGACACTCCATTGCAAGATTGATCAAAGGAGAAAGCGCAAGGTTTTCAGGAAATATTTTTGAAGAAGATAATGGGAATGGTTCTTTGATGAGAATTCTTCCCTTAGCTTTTTATCTTAAAAATGAAGAAAATATCGAAAAACTGTATCAAACGGTAAAAGAAGTCTCTGCAATTACCCACGGACATTTCCGTTCTGTTTTTGCATGCTTCATGTATGTGGTTTTCGCTATAGAACTCATTAAAGGGAAAAGTAAAAAAGAAGCTTTGGAATACGCTGATATTAATGGATTTAATCCTAAAGAAATAGAGCTTTTTCATCGTGTTTTAAAGAATGATATTTCAACCTATAAGGAAGATGAGATCAAAAGTGGCGGCTATGTCCTCCACAGTTTAGAAGCCTCGCTTTGGTGTTTTCTCAACTCTGAAAC
This sequence comes from Chryseobacterium sp. CCNWLW53, assembly GCF_037083525.1. Classification (NCBI taxonomy): domain Bacteria; kingdom Pseudomonadati; phylum Bacteroidota; class Flavobacteriia; order Flavobacteriales; family Weeksellaceae; genus Chryseobacterium; species Chryseobacterium sp. CCNWLW53. Next base: position 743,593 of record NZ_JBAOJR010000001.1, read on the forward strand.
TTATTCCGAAGCTGTATAAAAGCAGTGAACCTGGGAGAAGATACCGATACAACCGGAGCCATCACAGGAGGAATTGCAGGCATTTACTACGGATTTGAAAATATTCAGGAAGAATGGGTTTCCGAACTTGTAAGAAAAGGAGATATTGAAGTTTTATGTGAAAAGCTTCAGAAAAAATTAATGAATTAAAGACAAAAATCATGAACGAAATACAAAACAAAAGAATAAGCAAATTTCTAAGCCTTATTCTGAGGCATCAGCCCGAGACCATTCAGCTGACACTGGATGAAAACGGATGGGTAGATGTTGATGAACTCATTACAAAATCTGCAAAAGGCAGAATGCATTTCAGTTTTGAAGAGCTGGAAGAAGTGGTGGAAACCAATAATAAAAAACGCTTTGCTTTTAATGAAGATAAAACCAGGATCAGAGCCAGCCAGGGACATTCCATTGATATAGATCTGGCCCTGAAACCGGCACAGCCACCCGATTTTCTGTATCACGGAACAGCAGAAACCAATATTTCTTCTATTCTGGCAAAAGGAATTGATAAAAGGAGCCGCCAACATGTTCATTTAAGCTCAGACAAGGAAACAGCTGCAAAAGTGGGAATGCGCCATGGAAAACCTGTGATTCTGACTATAAGAACAAATACAATGCATGAAGACGGAATACCGTTTTATCTTTCGGCAAACGGAGTGTGGCTGACAGATTTTGTGGATGCCAAATATATTTCAAAGTAAAGATGGACAGAACATTAGTTATTGGTGATATCCACGGAGGATTTAAAGCATTAAGGCAGGTTTTTGAAAGAGCGGAAGTAACAAAGGAAGATATACTTATTTTCCTGGGAGATTATGTTGACGGCTGGAGCGAATCTTCTCAGGTTATCCGTTTCCTCATGGAATTTTCCGAAAAGCAGGAATGCATCTTCATTAAAGGAAATCACGATGCCTGGTGTGAGGAATGGATGTCCACTGGAGAAAGACAGGATGTATGGTTATTCAACGGAGGAAAAAGCACTGTAGAAAGTTATAATGACTACTCATTGGAAGATCTGGCTTTACACCTGGAATTCTTTCAAAGGATGAAAAACTATCATGTAGATGATCAAAACCGGCTGTTTATTCATGCAGGCTATTCCTCTATGCACGGACCTGAAAAAGAAATCTATTCCAGCAATTACCGTTGGGACAGAACCTTGTGGGAAACGGCAGTCGCAATGGATAAGAAATTAGCGAAAAATTCAGAACTCTATCCGAAAAGACTGCTTTTGTACAGTGAGATATTTATAGGGCATACACCGACACTAGACATAGGAATCAGTCATCCTGTCAATAAGGCCAATGTCTGGAATATGGATACGGGAGCAGCTTTCACGGGTTCACTGTCAATAATGGATGTTAATACCAAGGAATTCTGGCAAAGCGATCCGCTTCCTACTTTATATCCGGATGAAAAAGGCAGAAATAACGATAGTGCAGGAAAGCAAACCTTATGAAAAAGCATCCCAAATTTTCAACATCCACCAACCTTATAGGTTTTTAAAATCTATAAGGTTTCTATTAATAACAGCGCCCCGGCTATTAATTTTTTTTCTCCCGCAGATCACAGATCTTTTTCTGAAATAACGAATAACCAAACGAAAATCCTTGATTTTCTGGCGCCTTAAAACAGCACTAAGATTAAAAACCCTAGCGTCCTTGCGATAATCCAACATCACAAAACAGACATCAATAAATCCACAATTTCCCTTTCCCACCCAAATCATATTAAGTAATTTTGAAGCTCAAAAACTGCTTCAATGAAACTGAGATACCTCCTGATTTTCCTGACTACATCTTTGCTTTTCGCTCAAAATTCATTTCAGACCCCTTTTGAAAAAGGAAATAAAAACCAAACGGTTACTTATGATGAAATGAATAGCTATTATCAGAACCTGGCTAAAAGCTTCAATACCGTCCAATACCTTAAAAAAGGAGAGGACGATAATGGAAGGCCCATTTATGTGGTGATTTACAATCCCTTTTCCGAAAAAGATGTTGAAAAACTCAGAAAAGACAAAGCCATTATCTTTGTGAACAACGGAATTCACCCGGGCGAACCGGACGGAATAGATGCCACAATGATGCTTATAAGGGATCTCGCAACCGGGAAAGTAAAAGCACCACAGAATTTTATTATAGCAGCTATTTCCGCCTATAACGTTAGTGGAATGCTGAACAGAGGCTCCCACTCCAGAGCTAATCAGAACGGTCCCGAGCAGTATGGTTTCAGAGGAAATGCAAGGAACTATGACCTGAACAGGGATTTCATTAAAGCAGATTCAAAAAATGCAAGAAGCTTCCAGGAAATTTACCAGTGGCTGCAGCCAGATGTTTTTATTGATAACCATGTAAGTAATGGAGCTGATTATCAGTATACTTTTACTTATATTTCTACCTTCAAGGAACGCCTTGGAGACACATTGGGAAATTACTTTTACAATGATTATCAGGCTAAAAACCTTGAGGATATGAAAAAACTGGGCTATGAAAGCACTCCTTATGTTAATATTCACGGAGATATTCCGGATGAGGGATTTGCTGCTTTTGAAGACTCTCCGAGATATTCTACAGGCTACACATCGCTCTTTAATTCGCTGGGAACAGTTCCTGAAACGCATATGCTGAAGCCTTATGATAAAAGAGTGGATGCGACATACAAATATATGCTCGTGAATCTTCAGAATTTAGACAAGAATTACAGGAAAATAAAACAGCTCCGTCTTGATAATTTGAAGCAGTATAAACCCGGAATGCAGTACGGAATCCGTTGGAAAATAGATTCAACCAGGTTTTCTACAATGGATTTCAAAGGCTACGAGGGAAGCTATAAGCCAAGTGATATTTCCGGAAAGCCAAGACTCTATTACGATAGGAATAAACCTTTTACCAAGAAGATTAAGCTCTTCATGACAGCCGTTCCTACGGGATATATCACCATTCCTAAATACTATGTAGTTCCACAATCCCAATACCGTGTGATCGAAGAGCTGAAAAGAAATAAAATCCTTATGACTGCTCTTAAAAAAGATAGCACGGCAATGGTTGAGGCTTATAAAATCAAAGACTTTAAAACGGTTAAAAATCCATACGAAGGACATTATCTTCATTATGATACCAGTGTGGAAACTGCAAAAAGGAATTTGGTTTTTTCAGCTGGGGATTATTTAATTCCAACAGATCAGCCTGGTGTAAAATATATCATTGAAACCCTTGAGCCTGAGGCTTTAGACTCTTTTTTTAACTGGAATTTATTTGATGGAATCCTGGCGCAGAAAGAATATTATTCCGCCTATATTTTTGAAGACACCGCTTCAGAATTACTAAAGTCAGATAAAAAGCTGAAAGATGCTTTTGAGGCCAAAAAAATATCAGATAAAAAGTTTGCGGAAGATGGAACGGCCCAACTCGACTGGATTTACAGAAATTCTCCTTACTTCGAAGAAAAGACATTCAGACAATATCCGATTTATAGAATCTTATAGAATTTTATATTTGACTTAAATAACTGATAATCAGAATTTAATTTACAGGTTTTTCACGCCTGAATAAAGGGTGTTTTTCCTGATAACTTTGGTACATATTCGGACGAAATTTGCTTTATAAAACCAATAAAAACTATAGTTATGGCAACTAAAAAGCATTTTTTCGTTTCACTGGAAGGAGTAGATCTTTCGGATGAGCAGTTGAAAAACATTGACAGAGGAATTCAGAACGTAGTTCTTTCTGAACTTTCAAAGATTGATAATACCCAGGCTTTCGGGGCTCACAGAGACTTCAAAGGATTGGTAAGACCATTGAAAATTAAAGACTGGTTTCCGTGGGGAATCATTATTTTCAAACCCGGAATTGATATTCAGAGCCAGTTGAAAGACATACAGTCTCAAATCAAAAGCTATGGAGGCTAATTCCAATACTTCAAAAAAGATGTGTCCCAGTTATCTAGGAAAAGTTGGGGCACAGCTTTTCGGGGTGGTCAGCAAAGAGGGGAAGGTACAGTTTATCACACCGCTCGCCGTCACAGAAGATTTTCTGCAGCAGAATAAAGATAAAAACAATCTTGAGCAGAGATTCCGTTTTACCGGAAAATGTGTAGAAAAAGGCTGCGCACAATGGAATAAAGAAGAGTCTAAATGTTCCCTATCCCGGAAAGTTCAGAATTTGGATTTTCATAAAGAAACAGAGCTTGTCTTTTGCCCGATCCGGTCTCAGTGCAGATGGTTCTCTCAGGATGGAAAAGAGGCCTGCTTTTCTTGCAATGAAGTGACACGAAATATGGAAGAACTGCTTGTAAATATGGAAGAATAAAAAAGACGCTTCAAATTGAAACGTCTTTTTTGTTTTTATTTTGGTAAGCCCCTTTTTAAAGCAATTTCTGCTCTTTTCACGGCTACTTTTTCTTTCCAGTCCATATATTTCTTTTTGAAATTGGACTTCATGATATCATCAAATTTACGCTGCACGGTAAGATTCCATAAAGAATGAGCCTTTACTGCCCAGGATTTGTCCCAGGCTCTTAAAGAGATAGAGAAACTTCCGTCCAGGTATTTCATCCAGTGCCACCATCCGGTAGGCATAAAAAGAGTATCACCATGCTCAAGGAAGCACTCAATTCCTTCTACACCATCCAGTGCAGGATATTTTTCAAAATCAGGATTGTCGATATCATAATCTTCCAGTGCATAGGTTGCATAAGGAAGTCGGTACAGTCTTTCTTTCCACTTGTATTCAAACAGCTTTACATGTTTTCTTCCGTTGAAATGAGTATGGAAAATGTGCGCCATATCAATGTCAAAATGAAGAAATGTAACAGAACCTTTCCCTCCAAAAAACATGGACGGATATTTATCAAGGAATCCACCCATCAGTTCTTTTGGAGAAATATAATCTTCCAGTAATTTTTTAGCGTGTTTTATAGGGTCAAAAAAGAAAATTCTCAGATCGGTAGGCTCTTTTTGGATGAGGTCTATATAATCTGCGAACTTCATTTTTGTAGTGGGCGTATTGATGGGAGCGGCAGGATCGGCCTTTTTAGAATCATAAAGAGGAACCTCTACATCACCTACTGCTTCCTTTACATAATCCATGGTCCACTTTTGGTAAGCAGGCCAGTTTCTTGCCATATTTTTAATGACAACGGGCCTTCTGGGCTTTAGATATTTTTCCGTAAACTCTTCCTGAGTAATATCATCAACAACATCTATAGGCTTTAAAATAATTCCCATTCTATAAATTTTATGTTACAAAATTATTAAATAAATATATATGAATCAGTGTTTAAGTATTTTTTAATCTATGATTCAAATCATTTTTAACTATTTAGACTAAATAAAAAATTAAAAAAATCATTTTTTTCTTAAGAACTCTTAGCTATTTCTCAATATTAGCCATTATTATTCAAAAAACGTACAGACGGTCAACAATAAGATTCTAAATAAATTAAAATTTTGGAATCAGATTTTTAAAGAATTAATAAGCCAAACAAACTATCGAAATGAAATTTACATCCTGTTACTTCAAATGATATACGAAATGGGTGAAATTTAAATATCACTAAGTTTATAGTGCTAAAGCATTTAACCTTTATCATTAAAATACATCTTTATAAAAGTGTAACAAAAAACACAAGCGACAAACTAATTAAGCAAATAATAAATTATGAAAGGAAAGATTTCTTTATTTCTGATGCTTTTTTTCACCGTGCTCACCTTTGCGCAGAAAACAGTGTCAGGGAAAATTACCGATGAAGATGGATCTGCTATTTCCAGTGCCAGTGTTACGGTAGAAGAACCAGGCAAAGATGCTATTTTGGCATATGGAATCACCAATTCCAAAGGAGAATATAAAGTGACGTTTACATCTGCAGAACCTAATGTGGATCTGAAAGTAAAAGCATTCAACCAAAAAACCCTGACCAAACAGATCAGTAACAGCGACCAGACTCTGACTTTCAAAATGCAGTCTGAAGCTACAGAAATAAAAGAAGTCCAGCTGAAAACAAAGATGATCACGGCAAGAGGCGATACCATTGCTTATGACCTTAAAGCTTTTGACAGTAAAAGCGACAGAACACTTGCCGATGTAATGAGAAAAATTCCCGGTATTGAAGTCAATAAAGACGGAACGATTCTTTACCAGGGAAATGCCATCAATAAATTTTATGTGAACGGAAAAGATCTGATGGAAGGCGGGTATGGGACGATTAACAATTCTCTTCCCAAAGATGCAGTGCAGAAAGTAGAAGTTCTTGAAAACCACCAGCCGGTAAAAATTCTTCAGGATAAAGTGCCTTCCGATCAGGCAGCGATCAATATCAAGTTAAAAAACTCTGTTACCATGACCGGAAGAGGAGAGGTCGGGACAGGATTCGGAGACCCGTGGTTATGGAATGTTAAACTTACCCCGATGTTTTTTGGACAGAAAAGCCAGTGGGTGGTGAATTACAAAACGAACAATATGGGTGAGCAGGTGGAAAATGAAGGGAATATCTTAGCTTTCGGAAGCCGGTTCGAAGGAAGAAGGATTAATGCTTCTCAAAATGACTGGCTGAATGTAGAAAACGCAAGTACACCCAACCTTCCGGTAAAAAGATATTTAATGAACAATGTGCATTATCTGTCAGCCAACTATCTTACCAATATCGACAAAAAGAAAGAGTGGGAGCTTAAAGCCAATGCCAACTATACCAATAATGCGGTTGAAAGAGAATCTTACAGCCAGACAGATTATTTTGGGGGAAGCTCCAATATTGTAAACATTCTTAATAATTTTTACACAGATAAAGCGAAAGGAGAATTAATATTTACAAAAAATGCTAAAAAAGGATTCTTTAAAAACACCACAAGTTTTTCTCAATATTGGAATGCAGACAGAGGAATTGTTGATAGAACGGATGCCGCAAACGGAGTAAAAAGACACGCCGATGAAGCAATAGAATCGCCAACAACATCTTTTCAGAACTCCCTGAGTACCATTATTCCGTGGAAAGAAAAAATGGTGAATCTTTTATCTTTTATAAGTTATCAGACCGATAAACAGACACTGAAAGTTTTTCCGGCTTCTTATCTGGATATTCCGGGATTCACTCCCGAACCTAAGAATTTTGCAAAACAAAACTTGAGACTTAAAACAATTGAAGCCAATCATTCTGCCAATATCGGGTTCTCTAAAAAGGGGTGGACCTTCACTCCGGAAATTGGATTTAACTTTAAAACAACAGATTTAGTTTCAGATTTATCAAATATTATAACGGCAGGAGCACTTCCGGCAGCCTATAGTAATGATCTTAGATATACTACGGCAACACCTTACGGAAGTTTGGGAGTAAATTATAAAAACGATTCATGGATGTTGTATGCCAATTTTCCTGTAAACTCTAATAACATTAAAGCGGAAGATCCGTTAAGAAATGTTGCTAAAGATGTAAATAAGGTGACTTTTGAACCTAGTGTTTTTGCACAGTATACTTTTGCCTCCTTTTGGAAAGCTTCGGTAAATGCTAATATTAATAACAATTTTGGAGAAATAAATACGGCTTATTCAGGATTCTTAATGACCTCTCCTGGCGGAATCAGTGCCATGGATATCAATAATCCGATACCTCAGAATAATAATAAATCTGCAGGAACAAGGCTGGAGTATAGAAACCCTTTGAATAATTTATTCTTCAACATCAATTACAGATTTTCAGACGCTAAAAGAAACCTGATTTCAAATCCTTTGATCAATGGGGCAGGTTATACCGTAATGCAGTATATAGAACAGGATAATCATGTATTAAATAATGGCTACAGTGTAGAAGTGGGAAAATACTTTCCAAAGTTCAAAACAAATGCCTCCCTCAGTTACAGCAACAATACAGCAAAATCTGATGCATTCCTGAATAATAATTCTTTTACAAACAACAACAACAGCCAGTCATATGGGATTAAATTCAATAATACCTATTTCAGCTGGATGAGCATAGATTATAATGCAAGTATCTCCAGAACAAAGCAAACCAGTACAGGAAATATAAACTCCAATGCCACCAGAACCGGGTTCACGCATAATCTTGGAGCGTTCTTCTATCCGGTAGAAGACCATACTATCGGATTCAACTGGGATCAGGTAAATACAAATGCAGCCGATCAAAAATACCACAACGGATTCTATGACGTTTCATATCAATTTACCTGGGCCAAAAAGAAAATTGATTTTGAACTTAAATGGATGAATATAGCCAACAAAAAAGTATTCGAAACATATGATATCAATACCACGAATATTACTTTTACAAGATATCAACTTCGCCCAAGCCAGGTTATGTTTACCGTGAAATTCAACTTTAAGTAAAAAAAAACAAAAACCAATCTCACTGAGATTGGTTTTTTATTTGAGATATATCCATACATATTGCTAAAAGCTCTGATGATCTGCTGACGGACCATAGCTTCCCGGAAGCGGAATATCATTCAGTCTGTAATACACTCCCAGTTGCGCCCTGTGATGCGTGATTTGGTTTAAAGAATGACGGATAGAGCCATATTTCGTCCATTTTGCTATTTCCTGACCATTGTTTTTTAAAGCCCATGTTTCATTAAGGTCTTCTTCTTTAGCATTGTCAAGCGCCTTCTCCGCAGATTTGAAATTTTCGTCCAGAGTCTGCAGAAGATCTTCTTTTGTAGAAAGATGCTTAGGCTGAAAATCTCCCTTCGCAAAATCCAGATCCGAAGTTTTCAGCATCACATCCGGCCATCCGAAAATTTCAGAAATATGAGTGGCAAGAGGCATCATTTTCATACTTTTCTCATGAGGAGCAAAATCATTTTTTCCTTCAGGATAAACTTCGAAAAATTTCCTGGTCGTCTGGTACTCTGCTTCAAGTTCATCTTTAAATTGTGATAAAGTGTCCATAATATTTGTTTTTAAGTACTTAAAGATAAGAGTTTTAAGAGAGAAAATGTTTTAAGGAAATCATAATTTTCTCTCATGGCTGATCAGATTTACCAGTTATACCTTTAAAAAGTCTGATAAATTATAATATATATAGTTGTTTTGTATTTGCTTGATAATCAGTGTAATGTATCAATTGAAGTGAAATTCTTTAAAAAAGCTGTAACATATTTCAGAAACTGATAACTAATTAGTAAATCTTTATTACAATGAAAAAGCTATTTTCTGTATTCTTTATTGCTCTTTTTGCCATAGCGTCGGCGCAGGATGCCAAAGAATCAAAAGAGGCAGCAAACCGTTTCTTCTATGAGCTGACTTTTAAACCGAAAAAGGATTCTGCCAAGATGGATAAAGTAATTACGATCCTGGATATTACAGACAAAAACAGATCCATTTATCAGGATTATACAGTGATTTCGCAGGATTCTATCATGAAAATTGAAATTGAAGCCATGCAGAAGGCAGGAACAATGAAAGATTTGTCGAAAACTATTAAAACCCCTAAAATATCAGCCAGAATATACAAATCATATCCAGGTATGAAAGTACAGTATGTGGATAAGATAGCAAACGGGTTTACACCAAGCAATATAGGATATAGCGAAGACCTAAAATTTAACTGGAATATCCTTAACGATAAGCAGAAAATTGGAGAATATAACACTCAAAAAGCGACTACTGAATTCGGAGGAAGAAAATGGACAGCATGGTTCAGTACAGAATTGCCTTTTCAGGATGGACCTTACAAATTCTTCGGACTTCCAGGTTTGATCGTTAAAATCGAAGATGATCAGAAAAATTATTCATGGGTTTTACAGGGAAATAAAAAAGTCAAGGATTATACAGAATACTCTTACATCGAAAACCTGATGCAGGCTAAAGGAGGAAAAGTAAATGAATTACCAAGAGAAAAATTTGAAAAAACATTCAATGATTTCAAAAAAGACCCTTTTGCATCCATAAGACCAATGATGACACAGGAAATGCTTTCTAAAACAGTTCCGGGAATGGATGGTACAGTGGGTGATATGGTGAAAAAACAGGAGAAGCAGTACAAAGACTTCTACAACGCCAATGATAATCCGATAGAAATATCATCAGTACAGCAGGATAAAAAGAAAAAATAAGACTTCATATCAACTAAATTATATTTTTAAAATCAACCCAGATACAGCAATGTGTTTGGGTTGATTTCTTTCATACTTTTCGTTATTTAGATTAAATTTAAATAGCGTATATTTGCCCTTACAAAAAATCCGGCTTTGAAACAGATTGACTTACATAAATTAAGCGGTTTCCCTAAAAACAAAATGGGAAAAATTTTAGGGTATGATAACGATTACCTGAAAATGCCAAACAAGATCATAGAAATGGGACTTTTACCGGAGACTATTTTCAGAATTTTGTACCAGGCGCCCTTCAAGGGTCCTATGTATGTAGAATTTGGAGAAGAAAAAAGCCGCATCGCTCTTCGTGAAGAAGAGGGAGAGTATATCATTGTTGAAGAATTGAATTAATGCAGGAAAATAAGAAAAAAAAGGTCCTTTTAGTCGGGAATCCTAATGTAGGAAAGTCTACGGTTTTCAATGCACTGTGCAATAAAAAACAGAAGACCGGAAACTATGCAGGAGTTACCGTTGCGAGCCATTCCGGAAATTACACCTATAAAAATGAAGAGGTTGAGGTGATCGACCTGCCGGGCTCGTACAGCGTTTATCCAAGTTCGGAAGACGAGGCTATTTTTTCTAAATTTCTTATTGATGAGCAGGAAAATTATGAAGGTGTAATCTATATTCTTGAAGCATTAAGCTTAAAAAGAGGACTACTTCTTTTCCAGCAGATACAGGATCTTGGTATTCCTATGATCCTGGTGGTCAACCAGATTGATCAGGCAGAAAGAAGAGGCATTAGCATTGATATCCAGAAATTTTCTGATGCTCTGGGGATTAAAATTATTCAAACCAATGCCAAAGAACAGATTGGAATAGATAAGATTAAAGAGTCTGTTTTGCAAAATGGATTTAAAAAAGCAGAGACCATCACTTTCGAAACGCCAAACGAACATAAAGATTTTATTCAGAAAATTGCGGCCCATAAAGGACTTGACAACGAATATAAAGCCTGGATGAGTATTTCATTGGGCTCCGATCTCGGAAGAATAGAATCTATAAAAGATCTTCTTAACCAGCCTGATTCTAAAAGCTTGGTTCCAAAACGATTACAGGTTCAGGAGACCGTAAGAAGATATCAGAGCGTAGATAAAATATTAGCAGATGTAATCTCTAAAAAAGCCCAGTTCAAAGAGCTTTTAACGGAGAAATTAGATAAAGTGCTGGTCCACAAATTCTGGGGCTATGTTGTTTTTCTTTTTATCCTGCTGATTATTTTCCAAAGTGTTTTCTTCCTTGCAGAATATCCGATGAACTGGATCGATGATTCCTTCTCATGGCTGGCTGCTTTTGCTGCAGAACATTTGCCGGAAGGGCCTGTCAATTCACTGGTTTCAAGTGGAATTATTCCCGGAATCGGAGGAATTGTAGTATTTGCCCCACAGATTGGTATTTTATTATATTTCCTATATCTACTGGAAGATTCAGGATATATGGCGAGAGTGGTATTTCTGATGGACAGGCTGCTGAGACCTTTCGGACTGAATGGGAAAAGTATCGTTCCTTTGGTATCAGGGACGGCTTGTGCCATTCCTGCTGTGATTTCTACAAGAAATATCGAAAATGTAAAAGAAAGATTATTAACCATACTGGTTACTCCTTTTATGACCTGTTCTGCAAGGCTTCCGGTATACAGCATCATTATCGGACTGATCATTTCTGACGGATCTTTCCTTGGAATTAAATATAAAGCACTAGTATTGATGGGAATGTACCTTTTGGGCTTCCTTGTAGCACTGTTTTCAGCAGCAGTTTTGAAAAGATTTATCAAAAATAAAGACAAGACTTATCTTGTAATGGATTTGCCAACTTATAAAAAGCCCCTTTTCGGATACGATCTTAAAATGGTACTGGGTAAGGTTTGGGACTTCGTTACAGGAGCAGGAAAGATTATTTTTATTGTAAGTATCATTGTCTGGTTTTTAAGTTATTTTGGACCCAAACAGAAACCCAATCAATTTGTGGCTACCAATGTAGAACTCGACCATTCTTATCTGGCCAAAATGGGTAAAGGGATTGAGCCTCTTATTGAACCGCTTGGCTACGACTGGAAAATGGGCGTGGGAATTCTGACAAGCTTTGTGGCCAGAGAAGTTTTCGTGGGAACAATGTCTACACTCTACAGTTTGGATGATGATGCCCCCGAAGTGAAAGTAATAGATAAAATGAGAAGAGACGTAAAACCTGACGGCGAAAAAGTGTTCAGCTTCGCAACAGGAATTTCCGTGCTTTTATTTTATGCATTCGCAATGCAGTGTGTTTCTACGCTTGCAGTAGTCTACAGAGAAACCAAAAGCTGGAAATGGACCGGCTTTCAGGTTGTAATGATGACCGGTTTGGCATATTTTGTGTCGTTGATAGCATATCAGATTTTAAAATAATGGATACTTCACTAATTTTTCAGTACGTAATCATCATACTGATCGTTGCATTCGCCTGTTATTCTTTATTTAAAGTACTCAGAAAGAATTTCGCACCGAAAAAATTCAGTTCCAAAAGAACCAACTGTGATAAAGACTGTGGTTGCTCCTGATCCCTGTTTTTAAACTTATAATTGAAAAAATTGTAGTAATTTCATTCTCTGAAACTAAAACCTTTTCGATTTGAGCCCAAAATCAGCAGCAGTCTTGTTATTCTCTCTTCTAACCATTTGGGCAAACGCCCAGACCGATACTGCTAAAATCAAGTCCTATGCAGATCAGGTAATGGTCCGTGTAAATCTCGACACCAATATTGAAAAATATGTTTTTACAGAAGGCCCTGAGGACAAACCTTTAGAAACCATCTTTTCAATCAACAATAAAACAAGAGCTTCCTTTTCTATTGATTATAGGATTATAAGTGCAACTATTTCATTTACACCAAGTTTTCTTCCCGGGAATAATGATGATGCGCTCAAAGGAAGCAGCTCCTATGCAGACTTTAGATTCAGGCTTTTCCCCAAAAAATTTATCCAGACCGTTTATTACAAAAACGTAAAAGGATTTTATATGGAAAATATGAGCGATTTTTTTCCGGACTGGAAAGAAGGAAAAGACCCATACCTTCAGTTTCCCGATCTTAGGGTTCAGAGTTTTGGAGGGTCTACAGCCTATGTACTAAAGGATAATTTCTCTCTGAAAAGTATTTATACACAAGGCGAATGGCAGAAAGAAAGCCGTGGAAGCTGGGTGCCTATTGTAGATTATGACCTTTCCATATTCAGAGATATTTTAAACGGACAGAAAAGTAAAGAAACCCAGTACAGTTTCGGGGGCAGCATGGGGTACTTTTATAATTGGGTGCTTGGCGCGAAAAAAAGAGTGAATATTGCTCCTCATATCTCGCTGGGATTAGGCGGAATGTTTTCCAACAGCTGGGATATTCAGGCGGACGGGACAAAATTTAACAAACAAAATACACAGTATCTAACCCTGAAGTTTGCTAGCGGACTTCATATAGGATATAATACAGACCGGTTTCTGTTCGGAGGAAAATTTAATGTCAATGCTTATGCCTACAATGAAAAAGATAACCAGAATGTAGAAAATAACAATCTATATGGATTGCTGTATATAGGTTACCGTTTTCCGCCACCGAAGGTTATCAAAAGGAATTATGACAAGATTCAGAAAAAGATTCCCATCTTATAACTTATTAGGTCTTTTAAGTATCTTTGCTAATGAAACCAATTAAAAAAATAAAAACAGAATGTCGTTAATAAAATCTATTTCCGGGATCAGAGGGACGATCGGCGGAAAAGTAAATGATAACTTAACCCCTCTGGATGTCGTGAAATTTGCATCAGCATTTGGAACCTGGCTTCAGAATACACAGAATAAAAAGAATTTAACCCTGGTCATAGGAAGAGATGCCAGAATTTCCGGGGAAATGGTTTCCTCGCTGGTAACAGCTACTCTGCAGGGATTGGGAATAAATGTAGTGGATCTTGGACTTTCTACAACACCAACGGTGGAAATAATGGTTCCTGAACTGAATGCAGATGGAGGAATTATCCTGACTGCTTCCCACAACCCAAAGCAATGGAATGCTCTTAAACTGTTGAATGGTAAAGGAGAGTTCATCAGTGGAGATGATGGTGCAAAAGTACTCGCTCTTGCTGAAAGTGAAGATTTCAACTACGCAGAAGTAGATGATCTTGGAAAATATGAAACAAGAAACGATGCGTTTGATATTCATATTCAGCAGATTTTAGATCTTCCGATGGTAGACATTGAAGCCATTAAAGCTAAAAAATTCAAAATCGTTCTCGATGCGGTAAATTCTACAGGAGGAATTGCAATTCCAATGCTTCTGGATAAGCTTGGCTGCGAAACAATTAAATTATATTGCGAACCAAACGGGCAGTTTCCACACAATCCTGAACCTTTGAAAGAGCACTTGGGAGACATCTGTGAGCTTGTAAAAAAAGAAAATGCAGATTTAGGAATCGTTGTAGATCCGGATGTAGACAGATTAGCCTTAATTGACGAGAAAGGGGAAATGTTCGGGGAAGAATATACCTTGGTTGCCGTTGCAGATTATTTATTGAAACATAAGAAAGGCGTTGCTATCTCAAACCTTTCCTCAAGCCGTGCTTTGAGGGATGTTGCCAGAAGCCACGATTCAGAATACTTTGCAAGTGCTGTAGGAGAAGTAAACGTAGTGAACCTGATGAAAGAAAAGAATGCAGTAATCGGAGGCGAAGGAAACGGGGGAATTATCTACCCTGACCTTCATTACGGAAGAGACTCTTTGGTAGGAGCAGCATTGTTTTTAACCCATCTGGCAAAAGAAAACAAATCCGTTTCCGAATTAAGAGCAGGATACCCAAGCTACTTTATGGGGAAAAAGAAAATAGAGCTGACTCCGGAGATTAATGTAGATGATATCTTAGCCAAAATGGAAAAAGAGTATCAGAACGAAGAAGTTTCTACCGTGGACGGTGTTAAAATTGACTTTGAAAACAACTGGGTGCACCTGAGAAAATCCAATACAGAACCTATCATCAGGATCTATACCGAGGCTTATACGCAGGAAGAAGCCGATAAGCTTGGAGATGATATCATCGCTAAAATCAAAAGTTTAATATAAAATACAAGAGGAACGGAACAGAAATGCTCCGTTCTTTTTTTGTCGGAGTTCTTTTTAAATAGTCCAGAAGAAAGAAACGAAAGCATATAAATAAACAGGTTCTGAATTTTGAGATTCTCACTGAAAATGAACCGTTATAACTATTTAACCACAATTTCCGTTTTTTATCCACAATCCTTTTATCTGTTTTCTTTTTTTACTATCTTTAATATAGAAATTTATGAAAAAATAATTCAAAAAAAAGTTGCAACTTTGCATAAACATTTGAATTTCAGTTTCAGAGGTTATTATTAATTAAAAGTTTGCCGAGGTTTGTAAGCATATTCAGACATCGGGCCGACAAAGACAACACTATTGGAAGAGTATTTTGGAAATGAACTTGTAAAAAAGTTCGAGGAAATGATGGAAAATAATGATGAATTCTACTTCGATACCGAAGAGCTAGAAGACATTATTGTTTATTATTTGGAGCTGGGAGATTTTAACTACGCAGACAATGCTGTTAATTATGGCCTTAAGCTTCATCCCAATTCATTGGATATCAAGATCAAAAGACTTGAGATTCTTTTGGAATGGGAAGATTATAATACCGCAAAAGAACTCATTGACGAACTGAAAGGTTCATCCATGGAAAACACAGACTTTATGGTCTGCTATGCGAAGTATTATTCGAACCTGGGAAACCCCAGAAAAGCCATTGACATCTGCAAAAAAGCCTTAGAACTGCAGGAAGAAGAAAACTTCCTTCATAACTTTATTGCGGACGAATATGTAAACTTGGGAGACCCTTTTAACGCTCTTAAACACTACAGAAAAGCTCTGAAAGAAGATCCTATGGATGAGTATTCTCTCGAAAACTGTATGATCTGCTTCAGCGACCTGAATAAGAGCGAGGAGGCTATTGCCTTTCTTAATGAATATTTAGATGAATTTGCCTATTCCGAAACCGCTTGGTTCGAATACGGGCAGTTTTACTTCAACAGAAAGAATTACGAAGAAGCCATAAAAGGATATGATTACCTTTTGGCCATCAACTCAAGTTCTGTAGGAGTATATGCAAACAAAGCAGCCTGTTACGAAGCCTTGGGACAGTACCAGAAGGCCGTAGAGGTATACGAGGAAATGCTTGAGCTTGAATATACCAAAGCATTTACATTTTATAAGATAGGATTGTGCTATAAGGCGCAGAAACAGTCCATAATGGCTTTAAATGCATTCCAGAAATCATTGAGAGAAGACCCACAGTTTTATCTTGCGATGATGGAACAATCTTATCTCTATGAAGAAATGGGAGGCATGAAAGAAGCCCTGCATTTTGCAAGAGAAGCTACCCAGCTGAATGACAGTAACCTTGACTATCAGAAAAGACTGGCATTTCTATTTATTGATTCCGGAAAATTTGAAGAAAGCCTTGCCTGTCTGAAAAAACTGGTAGATGCGGAACCTTCAAGGTTTTATAACTGGTATGCCTATTCAGAGGTTTTGATGCTTCTTGGAGAATATGAAGAGGCGGTAACTATTCTGGATAATGCCTTAAGGGTACATGACAGGGCAGAGCTTTACTATCAGCTCAGCAACTGCTATTTCAACCTGAGAAACCCGGAAAAAGGAGCAGAATCTCTTCAGAAAGCTTTAAATATTGACGCATCGCTTGCTCAGGATATGCAGAAAAAATATCCTTTCATCAAAGATGAGGTAAAGAAAGTCAAAGCCAAAGTGAAAAAGAAGAATTCTTAGAAGTTGGAAGAAGGAAGTTTAGACTGAAGATCGAAGGATCTGCCTTAATTCTCCTTAATAGCTTAAAGATTCTTAATGATTTAAATTAACAATCATAAATACTTAAATCCTGCATCGCTGCAGGATTTTTAATTTATGAATACCTGTTTATTTTTTTATAACCGCTGTTTTAGACCTTAAAAAAATCAGTCCGCCAATAATGACTCCTGCCCCTACAAACTGTAAAAAGCTCAGTTTTTCACCATCCAGAAATCCCCAGATAATAGCAACGATAGGCATCAGCAGGGTTACTGTTGACGCAAATAGCGGGGTAGATACCTTCAGTAGCCTGTAATTTAAAGTCATGGCCAGCCCGGTTCCAAAGATAGACAGCAAGCTTACAAACATCAGTCCCAGCATATTGTCTTCATTAAAACTGAATGTTGAAAAGAATCCCGTGAATGTTAAAGCAATAAGAGAAGGGAAAAATAAAACAAATGAAAAAACAAATGCCGATAAAATCGTGGAAGAGACATCCATTAGTTTAGATTTTACCGTTGTCGTGCTTAAAGCATAGCACAGCGTGGCCAGTAACAGCAATAATATCGGAATAAGTTTGAATTTTCCGCCTTCCCCGTCCCCTCCGAAAGCCAATAAGCAGACTCCGGCAAAGCTGATCATTGTTCCCACGATCTGCCTTTTAGTGGTGTCAAACTTCCAGACCAGCGCTCCCACAATAATCACGAAGATAGGCATCATAGAATTGATAATTCCGGCGATACTGCTGCTTACTTCCGTTTCCGCAATCGGAAATAGAAACATAGGAATGAAATTTCCTGTAAATGCAGCCAGGATAAGCCACTTCAAATGCTTTTTGGGAAACAGTTTATATTTTGAAATCGCGACCGGCATTAAAATAATTCCTGCGATCAGAACCCTGAGCGCCCCTACCTGATAGGGACTGAAATGCTCAAGAGACTTTTTGATCAAAATAAAAGACGAGCCCCAGATAACAGTTAATACAATCAGAAGGATCCATTTTTCTTTATCTGCGTTCATTATTTTTGTGTAAGATGTTTAAAAATTCTTTTTTAGGAATCATTTTTGCGCCTAAGCTTTCCAGGTGCTCTGTATGAGACTGACAGTCAATGAGATCAATATTATCTTTGTTATTTTCCACAAAATGAATAAAGCCGGCTTTAGAAGCATTGCTTACTTTCGCAAACATACTTTCGCCGCAGAAAACATTTCCGATCTGAAGGCCGTAAAAACCTCCAACCAGTTCTCCATCCTGCCATACCTCAATACTTTTGGCAAGACCATATTCATTAAGCTGAATAAAAGATTCCATCAGTTCATCCGAAAGCCATGTTCCAGTCTGTCCCTTTCTGCTCGTTTGCTGGCAGTTTTGGATCACTTCCCTAAAGCATTTGTTTTCAGAAAATGTAAAAATACCCCTGTTTAGTATTTTCCGCATCGATTTTGAAACTTTTAGTTCTTCAGGAAACAGGACAAATCTGGGATCCGGGCACCACCACAATATTTCCTCTCCGGGATTGTACCACGGAAAGATCCCCAGCTGGTAGGCGAACCAAACCCTTTCTGTAGACAGGTCTCCTCCAAAGGCAACCAGCCCGTCGTGACCGTCATAAAGTTCAGGATCGGGGAATGAAATCTCGTTTTCGTCTAATCGGACCATTTTTTTGGAAAAAAAATCCCACTTGATAAAGCAGGATTTATATTTGATCTTATTTTTTAATTAAAAAGGTAAATCATCATCATCGTCACCAGCGAAAGGATTTTCATTGGAAACCGGGGATGCAGATTGAGAAGGAGAGGCCTGAGTAGGCTCAGATCCGTTGTCCATTACTTTTTCAATTTTCCATCCTGTAATAGAATTGAAATACTTAGTTTCACCCTGAGGAGAAACCCATTCTCTTCCTCTGATGTTGATTCCCACTTTTACATTTTCACCCTCCTTAAGGTTATCTAATAAACTGATCTTATCAGACAAAAATTCTATGTTTATCGGCTGTGGATACTGTTCCTGGGTTAAAATAACCATTTCTCTCTTTTGAAAGCCGCTTGCAAATGTCTGAGCATCAAAAAGTTTCTTTACCGTTCCTTGTAATTCCATATTGTAATTATTAACGTTGTAAAAGTAAGAAAATGAAATGTAATAATTGGAGGACCTGAAAAAAAATATGAGAATTTTAATTTTTTTTTCTGAAAAGTTTGGAGACAATGGAAAAAGTCCTATATTTGCACTCACAAAAACGAAGCAAGCTCTTTAAAATAAGCAAAAACAAACCAGCGGATGTGGTGTAATTGGTAGCCACGCCAGACTTAGGATCTGGTGCCGTGAGGCGTGGGGGTTCGAGTCCCTTCATCCGCACTATGCGAAAATAGCTCAGCTGGTAGAGCACAACCTTGCCAAGGTTGGGGTCGCGGGTTCGAATCCCGTTTTTCGCTCCACACCTGCCCTGGTGGTGGAACTGGTAGACACGCAGGACTTAAAATCCTGTGTTCGTAAGAACGTGCGGGTTCAAGTCCCGCCCGGGGTACTAAACTCTCTGTTGATCTCAACGGAGAGTTTTTTTATTTTTAAAGGTTTGTAAGAAATCGTTTATTTATCATTGTTGGTAAGTATTTATGTTTTTTTTAGTTCTTATTTTAAGGCAAATGTTTTATATTTGTAGTCATAAAAAGAATAAGTTCTTTATATAAAGAATAAATAACGAGCGGATGTGGTGTAATTGGTAGCCACGCCAGACTTAGGATCTGGTGCCGTGAGGCGTGGGGGTTCGAGTCCCTTCATCCGCACTATGCGAAAAAACTCTCTGTATTGTTTACAGGGAGTTTTTGTTTTTATAGCCCTCATAAACGGGTGTTTGGCGTGCATTAGTCATGATGCTTTTTGATAAACTATTGATCCGCGTCAGTTTAATTAGCCTTTATCCGTATTTTCCACAAACATTCAATCTGTATCCAAGATAATAGTAACTTCTGTATCTGTGTCCATAATGGAATACTCCATAATTTTGTTATACTAAACAGAGCATTATGGAAACTATTATTCGAAACCAACAGCAGCTTCAATATGCTGACGTCTATATTTCAGATATGCAGTCGCTGAGAAATATCTTTCTGCAGTCCCAAAATTTATCCAGATTAAGCCAGGATTTCGGTGTACCCTTTCTTTTGGCTAAAAAAAGAAATGAGATTCTTGGTTTTGCAAGTCTGATCATTAACGGAAAAGGGGAGATCACATTTAAGATCTATGGGAAAAGTGATCTTGCAGACTCTGAAAAAAAGAATTTTAATCTTCAGGCAGAGCGTTATTTCAATAAAAACAATTCAGCAAATTTCCGGAATGCAGAACAGCTGAAAAGCAGTATCAATAGAATGATCAGCTGGTTGAATGTTGGATAAAACGTCAATAAATTTGTACATTTACTTAAAACCGGGGCTTTATGTCAAAAGACGTTCTCTATCTTAAAATAGCAAAATCTGTCACTGAGCAGATCAAAAGCGATACGCTGCAGCAAGGAGACAGACTGCCTTCACTAAGAAGTGCTCAAAAACTCTATAATGTCAGTCTGAATACTGTAAAACAGGCTTATATGGAACTGGAAAGCCGCTCTCTGGTTGAATCCCGTCCCAAATATGGCTATTTTGTGAGCCAGACTTCCCAAAGAAAGCTGGCATTGCCTTCGGTGGCTCCAATGAAAGAAGCTGAGAAGAAAAATACACCGGAAGATCTTATTGATAAAGTATTCGGAACCATTGATGGGACAGATGTTACCCAGTTTGCTTTGGGAATTCCTGGGAAAAGTTTCCTTCCTTTGGCAAAGCTCAAGAAATGTATGATCAATGTGATCAAAAGAAAGAATGATAGCGGTACAGATTATGAGCCGGTACAGGGAAGCGAATACCTCCGTCGGGAAGCTGCCAAATGGGCTCTGGTGTTGGAAGGAAAAATATCAGAAGACGATCTGGTCATCACCTCCGGGGCCATGAATGCAGTATATACCTGCCTGATGGCGGTGACGAAACCCGGAGATTCCGTAGCGGTGGAAAGCCCGGTCTATTTTGGAGTGCTTCAGGCGATCCAGCAGCTGGGACTGAAGGTGGTGGAAATTCCTACCCATCCTATTTACGGAGTAGATCTGGATGCCTTGAAAAAAGTGCTTCCTACACTTTCTGCCTG
Organism: Chryseobacterium sp. CCNWLW53; assembly: GCF_037083525.1. Lineage (NCBI taxonomy): Bacteria > Pseudomonadati > Bacteroidota > Flavobacteriia > Flavobacteriales > Weeksellaceae > Chryseobacterium > Chryseobacterium sp. CCNWLW53. The sequence continues at coordinate 764,739 of NZ_JBAOJR010000001.1, forward strand.
TTGTTTTGTGACGAATTTCAATAATCCGTTAGGCTTTCAGATGCCGGATGACAATAAAAAAGAACTGGTAAGGATGATTACGGAATATAATGTTCCTCTGATCGAAGATGATATATACGGAAACCTGTATTTTGGAGCAGAAAGACCCAAACCGTGTAAATTTTATGATGAAGCCGGGCTTGTGATGTGGATAGGATCAGTTTCCAAAACCCTTGCTCCCGGTTATCGTGTCGGTTGGGTTGCTCCCGGAAAATTTAAAGAAAAGGTAATCCGGCAGAAGCTGGTGCAGACTGTGTGCAGCCCATCCCTGTATCCGGATGTAATTGCGGATTTTCTTGAACACGGCCGCTATGACCACCATCTGAGAATGTTCAGAAATAAGCTGTATGCAAACTATCTTCAGATTCAGAAATCAGTGGGAGAGTATTTCCCGGACAATACAAAGGTTTCGGAACCTAAAGGAGGCTTTATGCTATGGCTGGAGCTGGATAAAAGGATATGCACGGAAGACCTTTATGATGAAGCCATGAGCCAGAAAATAACCTTTGCCCCGGGAAGAATGTTTTCCCAATATAATCAATATCAAAACTGTATGCGCCTTAACTATGCCCTGGAATGGACGGACAGGGTAGAAAGTGACCTTGAAAAGCTTGCAAAAATGGTTAAAAAAAGAATTTAATTAAACCTTATAAACGATGAATGATACAAATAATGAAGTAAAAATTATAGCCTATGATCCCCAATATAAAGAAGCCTTCAAGGCTTTAAACGAAGAATGGATCAAAAAATTTTTCACCATGGAGGCCGGCGATTATAAACTGCTGGACAATCCCGAAGAGCACATTATAAACAAAGGAGGATACATTGTTTTTGCTCTGCTGGATAATGAGCCAGTGGGAACATGTGCTTTAGTGAAATTGTCCGATAAGCCACTTAAATTTGAACTCTCAAAGATGGCTGTAAGCCCCAAAGCACAAGGAAAGCAAATAGGATATCTGGTAGGACAGACCTTGGTAGATAAAGCCAGGGAATTAAATGCAGAAAGTATTTCCCTTGAAACCAACTCTGTGCTCGTTCCTGCAATAAAATTATATGAAAAGCTTGGTTTTAAGCATATGCCAGCCTCTGATTCAGCTTATTGCCGCTGTGATACACAGATGCTGCTGGAGCTTTAAATAAGAAATATTGCTGTTCTTAGCTAAGATTCTTTCTGTTCATGAGGTTTTGCTTTCCCTCATGCCTATTCACTCTTTTTCCTTATTTTTGTGAAATTCCTTATTTCAATGAAAAAGATTATCCTCATCGAAGACGAAACCAGTGTTGTATCTTTTATAAAGAAAGGGCTTCAGGAAAACGGGTACGAAGTTTCCGTAGCCTTTGACGGACGCACTGGTGTACAGTTGGTGCAGGCCAACGATTTTGATCTGGTAATTCTGGACATTATGCTGCCGGAAATGAATGGGCTGGATGTCTGCAAAGAAATCAGGAAAACCAATCAGCATGTTCCTATCCTCTTTTTAACAGCTTTGGGAACTTCTGAAAATATAGTGTTGGGTCTGGAAAGCGGAGGTGATGATTATCTTGTAAAGCCATTCAAGTTCATTGAGCTGGTAGCCCGCGTGAAATCATTATTAAGAAGAAGCAATGGAGTAAGTCCTCAGGGAATTGCTGAACCGGAGCCTGATAATGAACATGTCTTCAAGTTTTCAGATCTGATTGTTAATGATTATACCAAGAAAGTTACCCGTGCCGGAGATGAAATTTCTTTAACTTCTACAGAATATAAACTGCTGCTCTACTTCCTGAATAATCCTGAAAAAGTAATTTCCAGAGCTGAAATTCTGGATGCAGTCTGGGGTGTCAATTATGAGCTGGGAACCAATGTTGTAGATGTTTATGTAAATTATCTGAGAAAAAAACTGGATAATCAGGATGATCATAAGCTGATTCATACTGTAATAGGGATGGGGTATGTACTGAAAAAACCTTAATGGATGTTTAATAAAGTTGTCACAAATCAAACCAAAACAATGGTGCTCTTAATGTTGGTATTTACTGCCATCATTCTGCTGTTCAGTGGGTTGGTTTATTTTTCTATTGTCAACTTTTCACACCAGAGATTCTATGAGCTGCTGAAGATCCGTACAACAACTATTGTTCAGATCGAAAAAAGCAAAGACCACCTTGACCTTCCCGAAAACTATATCCTCAACGGCCTCAATGATGAGGAGCTTCCCATGGAAAGAGATTATGTTTTTGCGGTTCCGGCGGATTCCAATTTCAGGAAGATCTCACAGGAGGTTCATATTCCGGACTATTTTTTCAAAAGTATCGTCAGAAAAGGTGAGGCCAATTATAATGACAAAGAATTTTATTATATCGGGCAGACCTTCAGGTATGATGATAAAGATTATATTGCCATTGCTTCTGCCAAGAACCATTACGTAATTTACTACCTGGGATTTTTAAAGAGAACGCTGATTACCTGTATTGTACTGTCCCTGTTCTTCAGTATGATTTTTTCTTTTTATCTGTCTAAAACCTTATTTAGGCCCATCTTAAAAATTACAGGTAAGGTAAAAGAGATCAGCTCCGAAAATCTTCACCTGAGACTGGAGCCGCAACCCGACAATAAGGAACTTAATGAGCTGGTAGATACTTTCAACGGAATGCTGAACCGGATAGAAACTTCATTTGAGACCCAAAACCATTTGATCGGGAATGTTTCCCATGAGCTGAGAACACCACTTACCTCGATCATGGGAGAAGCGGATGTCGCTCTTTCTATCGGCAGAACAGCCGATGAATACAAAGAAACCCTTGAGATTATCCTTGACGAAGCCGAAAAGCTGGATAAAAAGATCAAAGCCTTACTCATGATTGCTCAGACCGGTTTCGATGGAAAGATCCAGAAAATGGATAAAGTAAGAATCGATCAGCTGCTTTGGGATGTCATTGAAACCTTGAGAAAAATTGATTCAAGAAATAATATTTATCTGGATATCAGTATGCTTCCGGATAATCCTAAAAAATTAAAAGTACAGGGCAATGAACAGCTGCTTCATCTTGCGGTAGCCAATATCATCAATAACGGTTGTAAATATTCTAATTTCCAGCAGGTAAAAGTCTCGCTGGGCGCTACAGATACAGATGTTTATATCATTGTAAAGGACTTTGGAATAGGTATTCCGGAGGTGGAAATGAATAAAATCTACGACCCATTCTTCAGGGCTTCCAATACCAAAAACTACGAAGGCTACGGAATCGGACTTCCGCTGGCCAGAAACATCGTAAGAATGCACCACGGCGAACTGATCGTAAGTTCTCACGAAAACCAGGGAACCACAGTACAGATGCGTTTTCCTAATTTCTACAGTACGAGACCGGAAGGAGCTTAATAGCAAAGAATAATCCTACAAATACAAGAAGCAAAGAACAATCTGCTCAATTTCTTAACTCAGTGAGAGAAATCTACGTACTTTATTTTCATTCCTCCGAAAAATTAAAGTATCCATCTCAAATATCTCATATTAACGCCTGTTAACAATATTCTAATCTCATTTTAATCTCTTTAATCACATTTTAATTCCGTTCCAAAGCGCTTCTAATCTTACCGCTTTAGTTTTGTATCATCAAAATATGACGACAAACCTAAATCTAAAAAGATATGACCAAAACAATCTTAATCGCCACGGATTACTCTCTTGAGTCACTGAATATATTAAAAAAAGTGCTGAAAGAGAAAGAAACATCGGAAGACCAGAATCAGTATACTATTCTTTTGGTTTCAGGGTATGATGGTGGAGATTCCATCAGGGACCTTCTGTTCAACACAAAAAGTACCATTTTTAATAAGATCAGGCCGCAGGAATTCTGTGATGCCTATGGAATTATCAAAAATAAATACCCTCATTTAGTAAACAAGATTGTCTGCGATATTTTTACAGGAAGCTTTCAAAGGACATTCAACAATTATATGAAAACGGAAAATATTGAGGAAGCTTATTACTCTCCATCTATTAAGAGTAAAGGAAAGGGAAAATTTGATATTGCTCCTTACATCAGAAAATGCAAAGATATCAAGGTTCAGGAAATTAAAATTGAAATCCCTGAAAGACTTCCTGAAAGAGGAAAACTGGCAGAGATATTTGTTGAGGCCTAAAAAAATGATAAACACAATATAAAAGAATAAAAAAATGTTAAGAAATTATAGTAACAGCCGAACGTTGGGAGACAATATCAGATTGGGGACGCTGACTGCATTCACTGCAGGGACTATAAATATTGCCTCCCTTTTAATATTTCTCTCTTTTACATCGAACGTAACGGGACATTACGCCATCCTTGCTGCGGAAATCAGTAAGGGAAACTGGACGCAGGTGGCTGTAGTTGGGGCATGGATCTTTTTGTTCTTCTTCGGAAGCTTTTTGTCCAACTTCATCGTCATCAACTTTAATAAGAAAAGTAAATATTTTGCTCATGCAATGCCGATTGTGCTGGAAATCATATGTTTGCTTTTTGTGGGAATTTATGGGCAGTTTTATTATCAGAAAACATTGGAAGAAACAGAATATCTGGTTGCGCTGATGCTTTTTGCAACAGGACTTCAGAACGGGCTTACGGCAAGCATCTCCAATTTCTCGGTGAAAACGACCCACCTTACGGGTACCACCACCGATCTTGGAATTCTGCTTTCCATGTTTACCCAGAAAAAATACAGAAAGAATGGTGAGCTGATAGGAAGGGCAAAACTGCTCATGAGTATAATGGCAGCCTATGTTTTAGGAGCTGTTTTCTCTGGACTTACGTATTACTATCTTGAATTCAGGGTATTTTATGTGATCAGTCTGTGTCTTTTGATTGTGATCGGTTATGATGCCTATAAGATTCATATAAGGCATTTTAATACCAAATACCGATACAGCAGAATTTATAAAAAGCCCACTGTACTGGCTTATCTATATGACAAAGTCCACGGTATTCCAAAAAGAAAAGAAAAAAGAAAACTTGTCTTTGATGATTGAGCAATAAAGAAATAAAATAAATATCAAATTATTTTTTGTGTAAACTAGCTGTGAAACACCCCTTTTTGATAATGAAAAAGGGGTGTTCTTTATCAGAAATCTTGGTCGCGTAAATGAGCTACCTGTTTTAGACTAGAATAAACAGATAGATAGAACGTATGCTTAGTCAGTGGCGTAGCCGCGTCTCTTTGCTCAACTAAAAACTAAAGCAGCTCATCTTTAAACTTTGCGTTAAAAAATACCAGCCTTTCAGAATTCTTTTCCTCTGGCAGAGATTAAAAAATGGACAGGATGCAAAATGTGATTAAAATGTTGATAATTAAATTTTAATTCACGGTTTTAATGTTTTAATTCCCGTTTCCATTGCCTATTTTTGTAAGTTGATTATACGTTTTATGTCAGATATTATTCAGCTTTTACCGGATCATGTAGCCAACCAAATTGCGGCAGGAGAAGTGGTGCAGAGACCTGCGTCCATTGTGAAGGAACTTTTGGAAAATGCTATTGATGCGGGTGCATCCAAGATAGAATTGATTATCAGGGATGCAGGAAAAAACCTGATCCAGGTGGTAGATGATGGCAAAGGAATGTCTGAAACAGATGCCCGGATGGCGTTTGAAAGACATGCTACGTCAAAAATCAAAGCAACAGAAGATATTTTCAGAATTGCTACAAAAGGATTTCGTGGTGAAGCATTGGCTTCTATTGCTGCTGTTTCCCAGGTTGAACTGAGGACGAAGCAGAATGATGCCAAAATTGGAACCAATATCTATATTGAAGGCGGTGTATTTCAGTTTCAGGACCCGATACAGACTGCCGACGGATCCAATTTCCTGGTGAAAAACCTATTCTACAACGTTCCGGCCCGAAGAAAATTTCTTAAAAATAATAATGTTGAATTCAGACATGTCATTGATGAATTTCAGCGCGTTGCATTAGCTCATGAAAATCTGGAATTTTCTCTGTTTCATGATGATGAAGCTGTTTTCAGGTTGAGAAAAGGCAGCCAGATGCAGCGTATTGTGGATGTTTTCGGACGTAAACTGCAGCCGCAGCTGATTCCTATAAAAGAAGATATTATCTGGTGTAAACTTCACGGATTTGTTGCGAAGCCTGAAGGCGCCAAAAAATCAAGAGGAGAACAGTTTTTTTTCGTTAACGGAAGGTATTTCAAAAGTCCGTATTTCAATAAAGCAGTTCAGGAAGCTTTCGAAGGATTGCTTTTACCGGGCTATGTTCCTACATTTTTCCTTTATCTTGAATTAGATCCTGAAAAAATAGATGTGAATATCCATCCCCAGAAAACGGAAGTGAAGTTTGAAGATGAACACCTGATTTTTGCCCTTCTCCGTTCCACCATTAAAAGGTCCCTGGGAATTTATAACGTTTCTCCTAGCCTTGATTTTGATAAAGACCCGGAAATGGACGCCATGATGAATAAGCCTTTCCCAAGCAAAGGAAACGGCGGCGGCGGAGTCATCAAAATGCCGGAAATTATAGTAGACAAAGACTACAACCCTTTTATTGAAGAAAGAAATGTACGTCCCGAAGAAATTCAGAATCTTACGGAAATGTACCATCAGAATATTACAGCAGAACCCTCAAAGATTAATTTATTTGAAGACGAAGATTTTGATGAGGACCTGATGAGGTTACCCAATGGCTATTGGCTGTTCAATAAAGGAGATGTAACCCTGATGCTGGACCTTGGAAGAATGCACAGGTTGGTTGTTTCAGAGAACAATAAAACCTCCAGGAAGCCCAATATCAATCCAAATAGCCATACACTTCTGTTTTCTCTGGAGTATCATATGAACGAAATAGAAAAGAATAAATATAATTCTTTCAAAAAATTTCTGCCTGAACTTGGGTTTGACATGAAAATTGCACATGAAAGCGTGCTGAGGATAGACGCGCTTCCCGAGGGTTTGAAAGAAACCCAGGCCATGAAGTTCCTGGAGAACCTTTTTGAGATTCTGGAATATAAGACTGAAGAAGAATTTATGCAGTTTTATCTCAACCAGTGGAACAAAATGCAGTCCAAATCAAGGTTTGATTTCATCTATAAAAAAGATGCGGAACAGATGATCAAAGACTTTACAGCATTAGGCTTCCCGGAATTTTTACCGGATGGCAAAAGATGCTTTTATGAAGTTCCGTTTAATGATTTTAAAAACAAATTTTAAAAAATGTTTAACAATATACCGCCCATCACCAGGAATATTATCATTATCAATGTTATCGTGTTCATTGGGACTTATTTTCTTGGAAATCAGGTAATCGGCTACCTTGCCGGCTTTTATCCTTTTTCTCCGTTTTTCCATTCATGGCAAATCATTACCCACATGTTTATGCATGGAAGTATTATGCATATTTTGTTTAACATGCTGACCCTGTATAGTTTCGGACCTATCCTGGAGCAAACGTTGGGGGATAAAAAATATTTGATTCTCTATTTTTTAAGTGGATTAGGAGCTTTTTTCCTTTTTAATTTATGGAATTTCGTTGAGGCACAACAGCTTACAAATGAACTGCAGCAGCTCGGATTTAATGTTAATGCTTATTTATCCGGCGCAAGTGTAGGATTTAGTGGCGACGCTGCATCAGTTCTTAAGCAGAAAGAATTGTTGGAGAGTTTGAAGGGAATTGTAGCAACGCCTATGGTTGGTGCTTCCGGAGCTATTTTCGGAGTAGTGGCGGCTTTTGCTACCCTTTATCCCGATTCAAAAATCATGATGATGTTCATTCCTATTCCTATAAAGGTAAAATACCTGATGCCTATCGTTATTGTAGTTTCCATATACCTTGGAGTATCCGGAAACGGAGGTGGTATTGCCCATCTCGCTCACGTTGGAGGAGCATTAGTTGGCTGGATTCTTGCAAGAATTTGGAAGAAACATCTGTATAGATTCAATTAGAAACATCTGTGAAAGTCTTCCGTCTTATTATATTAATCCTGCATGTAGGCGTTTTGTTCCTGCTGCTTTGTACCTTTCTGAATGCCTATGTTCCGCCTAAAATATTTCCGTGGTTCAATCTGCTTTCCTTAGGTTTTCCGATCCTTATTGTCATATATGCAGTATTTACGCTTTTCTGGCTTTTCAGCTGGAAAAAGAGAAGTTTTGTATTTATGCTGGCTGGGCTTATCTTTTTTAGCCCTACACAAAGATGGGTGAATTTTTCTTCTGATAAAAAAGAGATAGCAAATCTGAAGGTCATTACCTTTAATGTGAAAGCTGGCTTAATGGGAGCCTCTGAAATTGAAAAGTACCTGGACAATGCCAATGCAGATGTCGTTATGCTGCAGGAGGCCGGTAAAAAAGTTTCTGTTAAAGATAAGGAAGTGATTAATAAGAATGGGATTCTTAAAATCTTTTCAAAACATAAAATAATAGACTCCAGAGAACTCATCAAGAGTGATTATGAAAGTAATAATGCCTATGCTTCCCAGGCAGATATTGAAATCAGAGGTAAAATATACCGTTTTATCAATATCTATCTGGAACCCTTTAAATTTGAAAAAGGGATGATCAAAATGGATGGGGTAAAAGAAGAAGATGAAAGGAAGCTGAAAAATATTGTTAAAAGGCTTATTCCTGTTTTTAAAAAACATCAGGATCAGGTGGATGAAATTAAAGAAGCGATTAGAAGTTCGCCTTATCCCGTGATGGTTATGGGAGATCTTAATTCCGTTCCCAATTCTTATGAATATTATCATTTATCTGATGGATTGCAGGATGCTTTTGTAGAGGCAGGAAAAGGGAGTGCCACAAGCTTTCATGATTATAAATTTCCGATAAGAATAGATTATATTTTTACCTCAAAAAGTATATTACCCATTACCTATAAAGTGGACCGGACTATAAAGCTTTCAGATCACTATCCGGTAGTAGCCACATTTTCAATAAGCCACTAATAATCATAAAATTAGTTAAAGTAACAGGCTTGGTAAGGTTTTTGATGAAAAAAATATACCCTAGACCGTTACTTCATGAAGCTGAGTCAATTACTGCTGTTTATACATATTGCTGTTGCCGTGCTGCTCTTGTGCACATTAGGTAATGCATGGATTCCGCCTAATTTTTTAGGCAGTCTTAACCTGCTTTCCCTGGGGTTTCCCTATCTGATTTTAATCTATGTTTTACTGACGCTTGTCTGGATTTTTAAAAGAAAGAAAATCGCTATTGCTTTTGCTTTAGGTGCCCTTCTTTTTTATAACCCGGTAAGAAGGTGGGTAAACTTCTCACCAAAAACAGAGAATTTAAGGTCGATCAGAGATATTAAAGTTCTCACATTTAATGTAAAATACGGAGATTTCGGCTGGGACAAAGTAAAAAAGTACATTACAGATCAGAATGCAGATATTATTCTTGTTCAGGAAAAAGACACCAACAGAGCAATAAAACGGGATATGATAAAATATCCGTCGGTTATTCTGAAAACAAAACATAAAATCTTAAGACAGGAACAGCTGATTGAGGATAAGGCAAGAGGAAACTCTTTCTATGCAGATGTAGACATCAACGGAAAGATCATAAGGGTGGTTACTGTTTATCTGGAACCTTTCAGGCTTCACAAATCAATGCTTAAATTTGATGGTCTTGCAAACATAGGAGGGAAAATTACCAATCTTCTTTCTCATATGACTCCGACCTTTAAGGCTCATGAAGATCAGATCAGAAAAATCAGAAAAGTAATTGATTTCTCACCTTATCCGGTTATCCTGGCAGGTGATTTTAATTCGGTGCCTAATTCCTATGAATATTATAACCTGGGAAAAGACCTTCAGGATGCCTTTGTTACGGTAGGAAATGGCGCGTCTACCAGCTTTCATGATTATAAAGTTCCGCTTAGGATCGACTATATATTTACCTCAAAATCCATTATTCCTTTAAGCTATAAAGTGGATCATGCTGTAAAATTATCGGATCACTATCCTGTAATTGCAGAATTTCTGCTAAATTAGTTCCATGAAAAATTTACTGTCTGCAGTTTTTATGGTATCATTGTTTTTAATGGCCTGCTCAAAGAAAGAAACTCCGGGTTTCGCCGCCGATCAGGACGTAAAAATTCATTATGATACAGCAGCGGTGGATTCATTTTCAGCAGGAGCAACATCAATAGATATTGTCCGCCAGATCCGGATGTCTTCACAGAAATACCAGGACTCTATAAAACAGGCAGAAAAACTTCAGAAAGAAGAACAGAAGCTGAAAGAAGAGCTTGATAAAGAAAATAAAAAAAAGCAGGAAGAGGATAAGAAAAAGACTGAAGCAGAGAAGAAAAAGAAAACGGCTGACAGCCCGCCTGCCAACGGAACAAAAACAGAATAAATACATTTAAAAAAATATACAATATGAAAAAACAAATTTTAGCAGCTGCTGCAGTGGCAGTACTTGCTGTATCATGCACAAAATCAACAACTAAAACAGAACAGGTTGAAAGCGCAGACGGATCGGTAACAACGACAACGACTACAGTTTCAGAAACGCCTGCTGCTGTTATAGATACCGCTAAAATAGACAAGGCTAAAGAAAATGTAAAAACCAAAGTGGATGCAGCCGGAAATAAAATAGACGATGCAGCCCAAAAAGCTAAGGAAGACCTTAATAAGGCCGGAAAAGATATCAAAGCCGGAGCTAAGGAAGTTGGCCAGGATGTAAAAGATGCTGCGGCAAAAGGAGCTGCCAAAGTAGAAGAGGGAGCGAAACAGCTGAAGGAAGATCTGAAGAAATAGTGAAATACTAAATAAAGAAAACGCAGTCAAATTTTTGACTGCGTTTTTTGTTACATATCTTTTGAGGAATGTTATTACTTGTTAAGCTCCAGCAAAGGATCTATATACTCCCTGTCGTTGCTTAGCCTCGGAACTTTATTCTGGCCGCCAAGTTTTCCCTTGGATTCCAGCCAGTGGTAAAAAAGATTAGGTTTTGCACTGTGGACAATTGGCCTTTTCAGGGTCAGGTTATTGTATCTTTTGGCCTCATAATCTGAATTGATCGTTTTTAAATGATGATCAAAAGCATCGGTAAAACGCTCCAGATCATCCGGATGCTGGCTGAACTCGAAAATCCATTCATGGGCACCGCTTTCATTTTCTTTCATAAAAACAGGAGCCCCCGTAAAATCGGTTATGCTTGCCCCGGTAACTTCACAGGCTTTGGTAAGGGCAGACTCTACATTGGTAATCATAAGTTCTTCTCCGAACGCGTTGATATAATGTTTGGTTCTTCCCGTAATTTTTATTCTGAAAGGATTGGTCGAAGTAAACACAACGGTATCGCCAATCAGGTATCTCCACAGTCCTCCGTTGGTAGTGATCACCATGGCATAGTTTTTCCCGACTTCAACATCTTCCAGGCTTACAACTTTCGGATTGGAAAAATGAAACTGGTCCATCGGAATGAACTCGTAAAAAATACCATAATCCAGCATCAGCAGCATTTCATCACTGTTTGATCTGTCCTGTATCCCGAAGAAGCCTTCAGAAGCATTGTAAATTTCGTAGTAATTGATCTTTTTTCCGATGATCTGCCTGTACTGGTCCTTGTATGGCTTAAAACTGATTCCGCCGTGAAAAAAGACCTCTAAATTAGGCCACAGCTCAGAAATACTTCCGCTGTTCGTCTCTTTTAAAACTCTTTGGAGCAGAACCATCATCCAACTGGGTACCCCAAGGATACTTCCCACATCTTCATTTTTTACTTCTGAGGTGATCGCTTTAAGTTTGCTTTCCCATTCGGACATCAGGGAAACCTTTTTACTTGGCGTTGTAGTAATCTCCACCCAAAAAGGAAGATTGTCAATTAAAATAGCTGAAAGATCCCCGAATTTGGTGTTGAAATCTGCATGAAGCTCAGAGCTTCCGCCCAAACGCAGGTTTTTATTAGTGAATAGCTGGTTTTCAGGATGGTTGTTGGCGTAGATGGAAACCATGTCCTTTCCTGCCTTCATATGACAGTATTCAAGGCTTTCTGCAGAAATAGGAATAAATTTGCTCTTTGCATTTGTGGTTCCCGATGATTTTGCAAAATGTTTGATGTAGCCCGGCCAGCTTACATCTTTTTGCCCCTGCCTTGCCTTCTCAATATAAGGTTCAAAATCTTCATAAGTAACGATCGGAACCTTGTTTTTGAAGTCCTGATAGCTCGAAATCGAATTAAAGCCATAGGTTTTGCCATATTCAGTGTCTTCTGCATGAAACAGCTGGGAAAAGAGTATACCTTTCTGAGTTTCAATGGGATGATCCATGAAATTCTGAATCTGATCTATCCTTTGGCGGATAAACCAGTTGACCACAGTATTGAAAAGTGCCTTTGTTGCCATTCCAACAAATATAATAATATTTGGATTTTTAGAGAATTTTTATGGTGTTAAATAAAAAAACCGCTACAAATTATGTAACGGCTCTGTATTTAGATTTATTATTTCTTAGCAATACTCATCAAAAGCTGCCTGAAGATTAGCTGCAATAGCGCCTGCAGGATTACCTTCAATGTGATGTCTTTCCAGCATGTGAACTAATTCACCATCCTTGAAAAGAGCTACACATGGTGAGCTTGGAGGGAATGGTGCAAGATGTTTTCTTGCTTCTGCTACAGCTTCCGTATCAAATCCTGCAAAAACAGTTGTTAAATGATCGGGCTTTTTGTCACCTGTCAAAGAATAGACAACTCCGGGTCTTGCTGCACCTGCTGCACATCCGCATACTGAATTAATAACCAATAGAGTAGTTCCCGGCTGCTTTAAAGCCTCTTCTACCTGTGCTGGAGATGTTAAATCTTCGAAACCTTTATCTGTAAGTTCTGCCTTCATAGGCATTACTAAATCTGTTGGATACATATATTTTGTTTTTATCGATACAAAGTTAAACAATTCTTTGCGTTTGTTCAATATATAAAAACTATCAAAGCTTTAGTCATAAAAAATTAATACAATATTAATATTTCAATAATATTCCAAAAAACATGAAATAAAGTTATGAATAATGATAATTAAGTATTAAATTTGAAATGATTCTGAAAACGACTGACCATGAAAAAAACATTTATGCTTTCCCTCGAGCATTCAAATTATTTAACATGATGTAATTTACAGCAGTTAAGTAAAGCTTATTCAGTTTTGAATGATGACAGACTGAATTAAATTTGAATATCAAAAAAATGAATCCCGGAACGCCAGCGTTCCGGGATTCTTTAATCAAATCGATATGCAAAGGTTGGATATCCTGTTTTGGGGATCGTGTTTCATGTTTGAGATGATATATACCCGAACCTCGTTTCACGTATCCTGTTTACGAAAGCAGCTTCTTAGCCATTTCGGAAATGCTTTTTCCGTCAGACTTACCTGCCAACGCTTTTGAAGCGACTCCCATCACCTTCCCTAAGTCTTTGGCAGACTCGGCTCCGGTTTGGGCAATAATATTCTTAATTTCTGCTTCAAGCTCTTCCGGACTAAGCTGTTCAGGAAGAAACTTCTCAATCACTTTCATCTGCGCTTCTTCCACTTCCGCAAGGTCATTTCTTCCCTGTGCTGCGAACTGTTCGAAAGAATCTTTACGCTGCTTGATCATTCTCTGAAGGATCGCAATTTCCTGTTCTGCAGAAACTTCAGCGCCTCTTGCTTCCGTCTGTAGAAGTAAAATCTGAGCTTTTACAGCTCTCAGAGAGTCCAGAGCAACCCTGTCTTTTTCTCTCATCGCTGTTTTAATCGCTTCACTTATAGTATTTTCTAAACTCATGGTTTTAAATTTAACAATGTATCAATGTAACAGTTTACCAATGACATGCTTCACAAACTCAGCATGACGGTTGTATTGTTACATTGGTACATTTTTACATTGTTATATTAATTTAATCAACATCTTTATTTAAAAATCTGTTTTCTCTCACCTGCATGGATCCGTTGTTATCGGACAGATACGTGTTGATATTCTGGTCAGATGCATTGGTTCCGTCAATGGCAATATTTTTTCTCTTGAAAGCAGGAACAGATTCGAATTCGCTTGTGCTGTCAAAGCTTTGATAGCGTGAATTGAATTCTTTTAATTTATTTCTTCTCTCCGAAATTCTTTCCTGATCAACAGCTTTATTTACAAACGTGAATTCTGACTCATTGGGTTTTGGCGTTTCAATTTCTGTTTTTTCCTCAAAAGCTGGTTTTGTTTCAGCTTTCGGCTCTTCCTGTCTTGTGTGGAAGATAGCTTCAACTGCCTGAACCGGAATCTCTGTTACTGTACTGGCTGGAGCTGTAAACTCTGCTTTTGGCTGTCCGAAATCTGTTTTAGGCTCATTAGACGAAGGCTGATTATTGACAAAGAAACTGAACTCAACAGGTTTTTCATCTGAGAAAGCACGGGTTGCCGGTGTAGACGGAGCTTCATCTTTTCTGGCATCAAAATCAAATTTAAAAGATTCAATTTCCAGATCATTGGGATCTTCTCCTTCTTCGTCATCATGAGAGAATAGGCTGTAGGATTGTTCCTCTGTTTCTTGTTCATTTCTCCAGCTATTCTGTGTATCTTCCTCTTTATCAAAGAATTTTATTTCGGTTTTAATTTCTTCTTCTTTAATAATCATTTTTTTTTCAGAAGAAGTCATACCGAATTGTGGAGCATCACTGTCTTCATCATCCAGCCTGAACGTGTGTTTTCCTCCGAAATCGCGAGTTGTTTCAGAAGTAGCATCTCTTTCTTCCCTTGTTTTAAAAGGAGAGGCTTTCGGAGTCTCTAAACTGTCGTTAAGGCTAATTCTGATTTTTTCAGTAGGCCCGGCGAATCTTTTGCTGTCATTTGAAAAACCTGTGGCGATAACAAGAACGCTTACAGAATCTCCTAATTCCTCATCTGCACCCACCCCGAAGATAATATCAGCGGTATTTCCAGCTTCTTTCTGGATATGGTCCATAATTACCCCGATCTCATCCATGGTTACTTCTTCTGCACCACTTCTGATCAGTAGAAGAACGTTTTTAGCCCCTGTGATCTTGTTGTCATTCAACAACGGAGAATCCAGTGCTTTTTTAACCGCTTCTTCTGCTTTGTTTTCTCCTGAAGCAATTCCTGTAGACATCAAAGCCGTACCGGAGTTCTGAAGGACAGATTTAGCATCTCTAAAGTCAATGTTTACATCAAAGTAACCGGTAATAACTTCTGCCATTCCTTTTGCGGCATTGGTTAAAACTTCATCGGCTTTTGAGAATCCCTGCTTGAAGCCAAGGTTTCCGAATTGCTGTCTTAGTTTATCATTATTGATCACAATCAGTGAGTCAACATTATTTCTTAATTTTTCCAGACCTATTTCGGCCTGCTCAAGTCTTCTTTTGCCTTCAAAGCTGAAAGGAACAGTAACGATACCTACCGTTAGAATTCCCATATCTTTGGCTACTTTGGCAATAACCGGAGCGGCTCCGGTACCTGTACCGCCACCCATTCCGGCTGTAATGAACACCATTTTGGTATTCTGGCCCATAGATGCTTTGATCTCTTCAATGCTTTCAATAGCGGATTTTTCCCCAACTTCAGGATCTGCTCCGGCACCAAGACCTTCGGTGATGGTAGTCCCCAGCTGTACTTTGTTGGCAACAGGGTTATTGTCTAAAGTCTGGGCATCGGTATTACAGACCACGAAATCTACTCCGTAAATACCTTTCTCATACATGTGCTTCAGGGCGTTGTTTCCGCCGCCTCCTACACCGATTACTTTTATAATGGATGAATTTCCTTTTGGCAAATCAAATGAAAATCCTTGTGTACCTATATTTTCCATAACTATGCTTTTTATAATTGATGATTGACGAATGATAACTGATGAGTGATAAATGGCGCCGGCAATAAACTGTGCATTTTATTTATCAATTATCAATGATCTTCTATCATTTATATTTTACTCTACTTCTTCAAAGAATTTTTTAACTTTTTCCATAAGCGACTGCCCGAAAGTCAGTTTCGCTCTTCTGTTTTCCTGCTGCTCACTAACAACGGACTGTTCCTGAACTATTGCTGTCGGCTGGGCCTGTTGCACTGTCTCTGTTTGTGAAGGAGCAGTTTCAGCTTTAGCCAATTCCTCTTCAACAAGCTCTTCTGTTTCTGATCCCTGTTTTTTGTCGCGGATCTTTAAGCTTTCCATCAGCAAGCCGATTGATGTAGCAAATTCCGGGCCTTTCAGGTACTGGTTTTTATCGTTAGCAATATATTCGTTGGCAAAACCGATTCTGCTGTCAAAACCTGTTGTATAATTGGCAAGCTGACGAAGATGCTTTAAGTTGGATCCACCTCCTGTAAGGACAATCCCTGCAATCAGCTTTTTCTTTTGTTCAAATGCCCCGTAAGCTTTTAATTCTGTATTCACCATTTCCAGGATCTCTTCTACTCTGGCATTGATGATCTGTGCCAGGGTTTTAAGAGAGATTTCCTTATCCGGTCTTCCGTGAAGCCCGGGAATAGTGACAAATGTACTGTCTTTTTCTAATTCCGGAACAGCAGAACCGAATTTTACTTTCAATTGTTCTGCATGTTTTTCTATAATAGAGCAGCCTTCTTTGATATCTTCCGTAATAATTCCGCCTCCGTAAGGAATTACGCAGGTATGACGGATGATATTGTCTTTGAAGATGGCAATATCTGTGGTACCACCTCCGATGTCTACAATGGCAACACCGGCTTCTTTTTCTTCTTTGGTTAAAACGGCTTCTGAAGACGCCAAAGGTTCCAGGGTAAGGGCTTCCATTTCCAGGCCGGCCTCTCTTACACATCTTGCGATGTTTCTGATGCTGCCCATTTGTCCTACCACTACATGGAAATTAGCTTCTAAACGTTTTCCGTGCATTCCTACCGGCTCCTGAATTTCGCCTTCGGAATCCACTTTATATTCCTGTGGAAGAACATGGATAATTTCTTCTCCGGGAAGCATCACAAGCTTTTTTACCTGGTCTTTCAGTGCTTCGATGTCGTCATCTGTAATAAATTTATCCGGATGCTCGCGCATGATATAGTCGGAATGCTGCAGAGAACGGATGTGTTTTCCTGCAATACCTACTGTCACTTTACGGATGGGAACTCCTGCGCTGGACTGTGCTTCAGAAACGGCGGCCTTGATTGAATTAATGGTCTGTGAGATATTATTCACAATTCCTTTATGAACTCCAAGACTTTTGGCCTTTCCAACCCCGAGAACTTCTATCTTCCCGTGCGCATTCCTCCTTCCGACAATCGCGACAATCTTCGTTGTCCCGATGTCCAGACCTACTGAATACTCTTGATTTTCCATTTTATGTCGATTTGATTTTTTTTCTACTTTTCCTTGTTTTCAATCCGGGGTTTATTCCGGTTTTATGCTAATTGTCCATCAGGACTTTTTTATTCTATTTTTACTTTTGCCTTAGGCTTTGTGGCCGCTGGCTTTTTCTCTGTTTTTTTAGTTTCCTTTGGTTTGACTGTAGTCTTTGGCTTTGCTTTTTCTTTCGGTTTAGCTGAAGACGTTTTTGTTTTCTTTGTTTCTGCAGATTTAGGAAGAATGTCAGGCTTTTTAACCGCTGCCAGAGCCGGGGCCTTCGCCAGTTCCATATTCCCTGCTTTCAGAATACTGTCGTTTTCTTTAAAATAAGGATTTAAAGTGGTTACAATCTGGTTCTGATATTTTACAGAGACCATGCTGTACTTTTGAGGATCCTGAAATACAAGATATTTTTCCACAAATGTTTTCAGACCTTTTACTTTAAACTCAATATTGTCCAGATCTCCTATTTCCACTTTATAATTTCCGTCACTGGTCAGGAGGTTATAATCGTCTTTGCTTTTTGAAATTCCGATAAAGAATTTTTTGCTGAAATCGTCTTTATCAATTTTCTCAACCAGCTCGGCCAGTTTCTGATATTCATCCGGTTTCACATTTCCGGTTACCAGCATGCATGGATGCGAGTAGGTTTTGGAAATAGGGAATTCCGTTCCTTTTTCATCTACATAGAAGTCTCTTCCGTCTTTATTCAGCCTGAAAACAGGAACTCTCTGCTTGATATCGAGGTATAATTTTCCGTTCAGGTTTAAATAGACATTGGCACTGTCTACGGCAGGAAGTGAATTGATCTTCTTTTCAAGTGTCGGAATATTCAGATCTCCCACTTTTCCGGAAGGGTTTTCTTTTTTTACAATTTCCCGGATATCTTTTTCATCAATGAAGTATACGGGTGTTTTTTCATTCATTTTTACAGAAATCTTATTGTCCGTAATCTTCTGGCCGCTGAATCTCTTTAATGAGAAACTCAGCAGTAATCCGAGGATGATCACCGTGACAGCAATTTTTAATATTCTGTATTTATTTTTCATATATTTTGTACAATGTACAAAGTACAGTGTACTATTGTATTCTAATTAGTTACTTTATTAATGATCTCTGTACTTTTTACATTGTACTTTGTACAGAAGAATTTATCCATTCACAAATAGGATCATACAGGGTATCAATATTTCCTGCGCCTACGGTGAGAAGGATATCAAAATCTTTTTCTTTTATTTTTTCAAAAGCACCGGACAAGTCCGATTTCTCTTTTTTATCTAAATTCACCTTTTCCAACAGCCAGTCAGAAGTTATTCCTTCAAAATTCTCCTGAAGCTCTCTTGCGGGGTAAATATCGAGAAGGATTAGTTCGTCTGCTTTCCCTAAGCTTTCTGCAAATCCGTCAGCGAAATCTCTTGTTCTGCTGAAAAGATGAGGCTGAAAGACCACCAACAGCTTTTTATCCGGGTAAAAGGTTTTGATTGAGCTCACTACCGCATTGATTTCTGTTGGGTGATGTGCATAATCATCGATATAAATCTTACCGTTAGGATAAATATGCTTGGTATATCTTCTTTTAATTCCTTTAAAATTGGCAATAGCCCTTTTCAGCGTTTCAAAATCTACGCCTAAATTGTGAAGGATTGCCAATGCTGCTGTAGCATTTTCCACATTATGGATTCCAGGGATTTCCCATACGAAATCTTTAATGGTTTCAGAAGGGGTATGGAAATCAAAATAGATCTTATCATGCTCCATGCGGAGATTATCGGAATAATAATCTGCCACCTCATTAACAGCATAGGTTTTATGGTCTCTGCCAATATCCAGCCCTTTTCTTACAAAAAGCTGTTTGTCATTCGGAACTAATGCAGCAAACTGTTTAAACCCTTCTTCGATATGGCTTTTATCACCATAAATATCCAGATGGTCTGCATCGGTAGAGGTTACTACTGCCCAGTCCGGGGAAAGGTTTAGAAAGCTTCTGTCATATTCATCTGCTTCTACTACAGAATACTGTGTACCATTATACAGAAAATTTGATTTGAAATTCTCAGAAATACCACCTAAAAAGCATGAAAACGGAAGATCGGCTTCTTTACACAGGTGAGAAACCAATGTAGAAGTAGTTGTTTTTCCGTGGGTTCCTGCTACAGCAATACAATCTGTATTTTCTGTGATCAGGCCTAAAACCTTGGCCCGTTTTAAAACTTCAAACTGATTTTGGTTGAAATAATCTAATATTCCCAATGTTTTAATGGCGGGAGTATAAATTACCAGGGTGTTTTCTTTTTGAAGTTTGGTTATTTTTTCGTCAATGGTATCTTCAAAAACAATATCAATTCCTTCTTTCATCAACAGGTCAGTAAGCTTGGTATTCGTTTTGTCGTAACCCAGCACTTTTTTACCGGAAGCATTGAAATAGCGTGCCAAAGCACTCATTCCTATACCTCCGATTCCTACGAAGTAATAATTTTGATATGTTTCTAATATGTTCATTCTTTTTGTATTAATGTATTTTGTAAAATGTATTCATGTAAGTTTCGTCGTTAATACATTTTACATTGTACTTTTTACAGTTTTAAATATCTCATCTACAATCTCTTTTGCGGCATTGGGCTTGGCAAAATATTCCAGATTGTGAGACATTTCATTTCTTATACTTTCACTGCTGCAGATCTCTTCCAGTGTATTCCAGAATTTTTCCTGCATTTCAGAGTCTTTTACCATTCTTGCTGCATTTTTTTCAACCAGATTCATGGCATTTTTGGTTTGGTGGTCTTCTGCCGCGAACGGGAAAGGTACCAGAAGAACCGGTTTTTTTGCTACCGCCAGCTCTGAAATGGCAATGGCTCCGGCCCTTGAAACAATAATGTCGGCTGCAGAGTAGGCCAGCTCCATATCTTTGATGAATTCAAGGATCTGGATGTTTCTGCTGTCGATGCCTTTTGTTTCTTCTACAATATCTTTATAATCAAGCTTTCCTGTCTGCCAGATGAGCTGATAATCTTTTTTGATTACTTCATTTAAATGAGATCTCCACGCATTGTTCAGTGTTCTGGATCCTAAAGAACCACCTACTGAAAGGATGGTAAGCTTATCTTTGCTCAGTCCCATTTTTTCTTTTGCCAAATTGGTCTCTGCCATTCCTGTAATGATATTCTCACGAATAGGGTTGCCCAGGAATTTTATTTTTTCAGAAGGAAAGCCTTCCACTTTTGGATAAGCTGTGAAAACCGCTTTAGCTTTCTTACTTAAGATTTTATTGGTTACCCCTGCATGGGCGTTCTGCTCCTGAATAAAGATTGGAATTCCCAGTTTACTGGCCTCATATAAAGCCGGTCCGCTTGCAAAACCTCCAGTTCCGACCGCAAAATCGGGAGCGAAATTCTTAATGATTTTCTTCGATTTAGATAGGCTTTTCAAAATTTTGAAAGGCAGTCCTAAATTTGATAAAATATTTCCTCTGTCGATTCCGGCAATATCAATGCCTTCGATTTTATAGCCTGCCTGTGGAACTTTTTCCATTTCCATTTTTCCGTTGGCTCCGATGAACAAAAATTCCGTATCAGGAAATCTTCTTCTGATTTCATCTGCAATAGCGATAGCCGGGAAGATGTGCCCTCCTGTTCCGCCTCCGGATAATACTACTTTTAGTTTTTTGTTCATTTTTATTGTCTTATTGGTACCGTTTGTTTTGAGTTAAGCGATATCATTAATTTCTGCTACACTTTGTTTTTTGCCCATTCCTTCTTCATCGTATATCTGGATTCTTGAGCTTATATTTAAAATAATTCCAAGCTGGAGATAGGTGACCAACATGGAGGTTCCTCCATAACTTATTAATGGTAATGGCTGCCCTGTTACCGGGATCAGATTAACGGCTACTGCAATATTAACAGAAAGCTGTATGAAGATCATCACCCCGAGACTGAGCACGAGGAGCGAGCCAAAAAAGGCGGGCATCTTGCTGGCAATCATCACAATTCTGATCATCATAATAAGATAGAGACAGATCAGGAAAGCGGCACCAATAAGCCCATATTCTTCTACAATCACGGCAAAAATAAAGTCGGAGGCGGACTGTGGAAGCATCTGCTTCAATGCACTTTTCCCAGGTCCCATTCCGGTAATTCCACCATGGACAATAGCGGCTTTGGCCTGCATGACCTGGTAGTTTTTGGCTTTTACGCTTTCATCATCTACATCAGCTGTTTTTGCTTTGCTGGAGGTAAATGTTTCGATACGGCTCATCCAGGTATGCACACGGTTACCGCCGATGAGGTTGGTATTTAATGCAATAATCAGGAAGAGAACAATGGCTACAAATGAGGAAGATATGAAGCCTGCAATGTATTTCCAGTGAAGCTGTCCTATAATCAGAACAATAACAGAAACCAGCAGGATCATCAATGCTGTGGAACCGTTGTCTTTTGCCACTAAAACAAATACCAGCAGGATAGGTCCGAATATGTACATAATGTTCTCAATCGGAAGTCTTTCCCTGGTTATTTTCTTGGTCAGATACCTGCAGAGATAAATGACGAGCATTAAAAAGGCAAATGACGACGGCTGGAATGAGATCGGTGTGCCGGGAATTTTGAGCCATCTTGAAGCACTGGCCCCATCAATGGTTTGTCCTGTAAACATGGTGACAACGAGAAGCACAATCATTAAGCCGAGCAGGATACTGCTGAGCTTACCGATGTACTCATATTTTACCATTCCAACGACTCTCATGATCACCAGACCCAGAACTACAAAGAACATATGTTTGATAACGTGGCCTGTAGTGGTCCCGTTATTAACGATATATTCCAGATTTGAACTTGCAGAATATACCGGGAAAATAGAGAAAATGGAGATCACAAGGATGACCATCCAAAGTACTTTATCGCCCTTTAGCAGTTCTATTCTGTTTTCTGTGTTCTGTTCGTCCATATTTTTTGTATTCATGTAAAATGTATGCTGTACAATGTACTTTTACATCCGTCATTTTACTTTTACTTTAATACCTGCTCTTTAAACTGTTTTCCTCTGTCTTCATAGCTTTTGAAGAGGTCAAAACTTGCGCAGCATGGGGAAAGCAGAACAGTATCTCCGCTTTTTGCCAGTGATTTTGATATTTTCACGGCTTCTTCCATGCTTGAAGTATCATAGATAAATTCTTTTTTGTCTTTAAAGAAGTTTATGATCTTCGTATTGTCTATTCCCAAGCAGACAATTGCTTTTACTTTTCTTTTAACGAGATCCTCAATTTCCGAGTAATCGTTTCCTTTATCTAAACCTCCCACGATCCAAACGGTTGGAGTTTTCATGCTTTCTAAAGCATAGTAGGTAGCGTTTACGTTTGTTGCCTTACTGTCGTTGATGTATTTTACACCATTGGTTTCTGTTACGAATTCAAGTCTGTGCTCTACTGCCTGGAAGGTCATCAATGAATTTCTAATACTTTCATTGTTGATTTCCAATATTTTACCGGCTATTGAGGCTGCCAGGCTATTGGCAACATTGTGATTTCCAAGAAGGGAAAGCTTATCAAGCTTCATTGAGAACTCATCCTTCATTTTTATCACGATCTGATCGTCATCAACGAAACCTCCTTCAGACAATTTTTCTTTTGTGGAGAAGGGAATCATTTTTGCTTTTATTTCCAGCTTTTCAAGGATGTTTTTGCTCATCTCGTCATCTTTGTTGTAGATGAAGAAATTATCATTTTCCTGGTTCTCAGCAATTCTGAATTTAGCTAAAGCATATTCTTCATAATTGTAGTTGTACTGATCCAGGTGATCCTGGGACAGGTTCAACAGCAGGGAAATATAAGGTCTGAAGTTTTGAATATCATCCAGTTGGAAAGAACTTACTTCCAGAACATAATATTCATGATTCTCATCGGCCACCTGCTTTGCAAAGCTGTATCCTATGTTTCCTCCCAGCCCTACATTCAGTCCGTCATTTTTCAGGATGTAGTAGATCAGGGAAGTTGTTGTTGTTTTTCCGTTGCTTCCTGTAATGGCAATGATTTTGGCATCAGTAAATTCTGAAGCAAATTCAATTTCAGAGGAAAGTCTTATTCCTTTTTCATGAATTTTGTGAACAATATCCGCCTTTTTGGGAATTCCCGGGCTTTTTACGATCCAGTCGGCATTTAAAATTCTATCTTCGTTGTGGTTTCCTTCTTCAAATTCAATTTCATTTTCGGCTAAAAACTGTTTGTAGTTATCCTTAATAGCCCCTTTGTCTGAAAGAAAAACGTCCAGACCTTGTTTTTTCGCTAAATAAGCAGCTCCGCACCCGCTCTCTCCACCTCCTAAAACAACTATTTTCATATTTATTTTTTTGTAAAAAGTAAAAAGTATTAATGTAATTTGGTTTTATTTTTAATACTCTTACTTTGATAAATTTATCTCATTTTTAATGTGATCAGACATACAATAGCCAGCATTACACCGATGATGATCATTCTGTTTACGATCTTACTTTCATGGAAACCACCTTTCTGATAATGGTGATGTAATGGTGACATTCTAAAAAATCTGTTATTCTGGGCATATTCCAGCCCGTATTTTCTTTTTCTGTATTTGAAAACAACAACCTGCAGCATGACAGACACGTTTTCAATCAGGAAGATCCCGCATAATACTGGAATCAGGAGTTCTTTTCTTAAAATAATGGCCAAAACAGCAATTACCCCTCCAAGCATCAGACTTCCTGTATCGCCCATAAAAACTTGTGCCGGGTAGGTGTTGTACCAGAAGAAACCTATTACGGCACCCACCATAGCTACTGCAAAAATGGTGGTTTCACCCATATTCGGGAGGAACATAATATTGAGGTAATCTGCAAAAATAATGTTCCCGGAAAGATAAGCGAACAGCGCGAGGGTGAGCAGTATGATGGCACTGGTTCCTGCTGCAAGCCCGTCTATTCCGTCTGTAATATTAGCTCCGTTTGATACGGCAGTTACAATGAAAATAACAATTGGGATAAAGACAATCCATGCCCACTCATGGGCATCTTTATCATTCATCCAGAACAGTATTCCACTGTAATCGAACTCGTTGTTTTTTGCAAACGGAACAGTAGAAACAGTAATCTTTTCTGTAGGCATAAAGTTTTGCTCTACATTGTTTCTGTTCACTACTTTAGCATCTGCATATTTTCTTTTGACGGTAATGTCCGGGTGGAAATACATTGTAATTCCGACAATTAGCCCTAATCCGACCTGGCCTACAATTTTAAATTTTCCGCTCAGACCGTCTTTATTTTTCTTGATCTTTTTTAAATAATCATCTACGAAACCTATAGCTCCCATCCATAACATGGAAACAAGAAGCAAAACAATATACACATTGGTAATCCTCGTAAAAAGCAGCACCGGAATAATGGTTGCAATGATAATAATAAGTCCTCCCATAGTAGGAGTCCCTTCTTTCTGCTTTTGTCCATCCAATCCAAGGTCACGCACCAATTCACCCATCTGTTTTGATCTCAGATAATTGATAATTCTCTTCCCGTAGACTAAGGCAATAATGAGAGAAAACAGCACGGCAATACCTGCACGGAAAGAAATGTATTTCAGCATTCCCAATCCCGGTATGTGGATTCCCTGACTGGTTAGATATTCGTATAGATAGTATAGCATGTCTTTTCTTTAATTTAAAAATTTAATTTATTTAAAGATTTAAGGAAGAGGTCTCTCCATATTTTCACTTAAATACTTAATAAAGTTTGAAATATTAGAAGAAACTTCCCGTGAAAGATTAATAATTTCTTCTGCTTTATTTTCATCTCCTAATTTTAATCTTTTACTCACAATTATCATACTTCTAACTTCGGCACAACTGCCTTTTGCAATTTTTAAATACTTAATAAATTGTCTGTTATTGTTATATTCTGAGCCTTCTGCAATATTATTGGATATTGAAAATCCGGCTCTTTTTATTTGGTTACTAAATTCAAATTCTCTTTCTAAATTTTCACTTTTGAGAAATAAATAAACTTTTTCAATTAAATCTAAGCTCTTGATGTAAACCGGGAAATTTTCAAAATTTTTAGTCATCATCAAAATTTTTTAATCTTATTTTTATTTGCTCATTAACTTCCAAAGTTCGTTGATCGTTTCTTTGTCGTCAAAATGATGTTTCACACCATTAATGTCCTGATAGTTTTCATGCCCTTTTCCGGCTACTAACACTATATCTCTTGGTTCTGCGAACCTGATTGCCATTTTTATAGCCTCTTTTCTATCCGGAATTGAAGTGTATTTGCTGAAGTTCTGAGGTTCAACGCCTGCTTCAATTTCTTTGATGATCTGGGCGGGATCTTCGGTTCTGGGATTATCTGAAGTGATGATTGCCAGTGTTGATTTTTTAGTGGCAATATTTCCCATTTCAGGCCTTTTGGAGTGATCTCTATCACCTCCACACCCGAAAACGGTGATCAGCCTTTCATTTTTCGTTCTGATATCGTTGATGCTGTCCAAAATATTTTCTAATGCATCCGGCGTGTGCGCATAATCAACAATGAAGAAAATTCCGCCATCTGATTTGAATGTTTCAAACCTTCCGGAAACTCTTTTCAGTTTGCTGATTGCCTGCAAAACTTCATCCTGCTCAAAACCAAGTTCGGAAGCAATTCCGAAAACCAGCAGTAGATTATAAATATTGAATTTTCCTGTCAGTGTAGTCCAGAATTCTTTTCCGTTAAAGTTCAGCAGCATTCCGTTGAAATCTATTTCTAAAGATTTTCCGTGGTAATCTGCCATGGTTTTCATAGCGTAAGACTTTTTCTTTGCCTTTGTATTCTGAAGCATCACCATCCCGTTTTTATCATCCACATTGGTGATGGCTATGGCTGTATCTTCCAGTTCGTCAAAAAATCTTTTCTTTGTTTTCAGATATTCATCGAAGGTTTTATGATAGTCTAAATGATCATGAGTAAGGTTGGTGAAACCAGCCACTTTAAAATGTAAACTTTCAATTCTGTTTTGAGCAATTCCGTGAGAACTTACTTCCATAAAAGCAAATTCGCAACCTTCTTCAACAGCCTGGGCTAAAATTTTATTAATGGTAATAACATCCGGAGTTGTATGCGTTGCCGGGATAATTTTTTCGCCGATTCTGATTTCCACTGTAGAAAGCAGTGCAGAATTGTACCCCAGGTTTTTGAATACATCAAAAAGAAGGGTAGATACAGATGTTTTTCCGTTGGTTCCGGTAACTCCGATCAGTTTAAGCTTTTGTGACGGATTTCCATAAAAATTGGATGCCAAATGTCCCAATGCTTTAGATGAATCTTTCACCTTGATGTAGGTAACGCTTTCATCCATGGTTTCTGGAAACTCTTCACATACAATAGCTTTTGCACCTTTTTCAACAGATGATGCAATGTAAGAGTGTCCGTCTGCAACGGTTCCTCTCACTGCTACATAGAGTGAGCCTTCCGTAACCTTTCTGCTGTCGAAAACCAATTCGGAAACCTCACGGGTATCTTCGCCGTGAATTTCTAAAACTGGGATCCTTTTTAATAATTCTGTTATTATCATTTTATATCTGAGAGGAATTTTTCCTATCCTTTATTAGTAGTCCTTTGAGACTTGTTTCTGTTATTTTAATTCTGCAGAGACAAATAAATTCTCTGGTTTTTGCTGATTATTGTGCCCTCCAGCGGGAACTGTTCTTTAATTCTTCCAACACCTTTATAATCAATTCTGTAACCTAAGTTTTCCAGTTGGGGGATCACATTTTTACCGATGAGGCCTACTACATTAGGCATCTGTTTATTATTAACAGCTACCTTTACATTAGGCTCTACCATTTTACTGAGATTCACCTTTCTGTCTACCAGCATTTCTTTTTCAATATTCTGCGGAGTCTTCAGGAATGTTTTTCCTGCAATTTCTTTAAATACCGGAGCTGAAACGGATCCCCCATAAAAACCTTTTGCGGTATTGGGCTCACTAATCATCACATAGCAGGTATATTTCGGTTGGTCTGCAGGGTAGAAGCCGGCAAATGATGCGCGGTACTTCATTGGGCCTGGTAACCAGTATTCAAATCTTGCGGTACCTGTTTTTCCTGCCATTTTCAGGTTGGGTGTAAAGATGCTTCGTCCCGTTCCTTTTTCTACGGCTTTGGTAAGTGCGCTGGTCATCATTTTAATCGCTTTTTCTGATGCCATTTTGTTCACCATTACTTCGGGCTTCGCACTGTAGACTACTTTTCCTTCTTTCATGATCTTGTCGATGAACAGAGGCTTAAGCATTTTACCGCCGTTAGCAACCCCGTTATAGAAGGTTGTTAGCTGTAACAGGTTGATATTTGATGAATATCCGTAAGAAATTGAAGCCAGTGTTGCGGCATTCCATCTCTTGTTTTGTGGAGTTACGATTTTCGGTTTTGTGATTCCCGGAAGCTCGATATCCATTTTGTCGAATAATTTCCATCTTCTCAGGTGATCAAGAAAGATCTGTGGTTTTTCCGCATAATATTTTGTAATCAATTTTGCGGTTCCCACGTTGCTTGATTTGGCTAAAACATCACTTATATCATAAGTTCCCCCGCCATGACCGTCTGAAATTCTCTGCTTGGCATAAGTCCAGACTCCGCCTCCTACATTTACGGTCGTATTTTCATCAATGAAGCCATCGTCCATCGCTGCTAAAAGTGAAATGGTTTTAAAGGTTGATCCCGGTTCGATATTGTCTTTTAAAGCATAGTTATAAGAATCTTCATATTCTCCCGATTCCATTCTTCTCAGGTTGACAAGAGCCCGTACTTTTCCGGTTTCGGTTTCCATGACGATCACTGTTCCGTGCTTGGCTTCAAAAGTGATCAGCTGTTTCTCTAAAGCAGAGTGGGCAATATCCTGAATCCTAAGGTCTAAAGTGGTGTAAACATCTTCACCGTCCACCGGTTCTTTTACCTTCCAGTAGTCGATGGGCTTCCATTGGGATGAGTTGATCCTTTGCTCCAATCTTTTTCCGTCGGTTCCTGTAAGGTATTTAGAAAAAGCGCCTTCAAGACCGGCTTTAACTTCGCCGTTATCCATACCGATGGTTCCCGCTCCAATTTCTGATGTAGCCAGTTCTCTTTTATAATTTCTGTCGACGATAAAACCGCCTTTATTTTTTCCTTTTTTGAAGATTGGGAAGTTTCTGATCCTGTCGTACTCATCAAAGTCGAGCCCTTTAACTAAAGTATAGTATTGGTTTTTCTTCTTTTTCTGTTCGTCAAATTTCTTTCTGAATTCTCCTCTGGGTTTTCCGAACATTTTGCTCAAAGAATCCGTCAATGCACCGATATTGTTGCTGTAGATAGTATCCTTCATTGTTTTAAAATCAAGATAGATATCATAGCGCATTACGGTTGTTGCCAGAATGGATCCGTCTGAAGCGAACAGGTTTCCGCGGGCAGCCTTGAGAGTGGCTTCGCGGTAGTTTTTATTAATGTAATCGTCCTTAATTTCCTGAACATTAGTGTTTTGCAGGATCACGATCCTGGCAAGAAACATCACAAATACGCACAAGACTCCTACAGCGAAGAGGTAGCCCCACCTTAACGTTTTTTTACGTTTGTTATCGTATTCATTTTGTTTTTGCATCTGTACTGTCCAGTTTGATTAGCAATTTATGAGGATGGTTTTCCAAAGTCATCAGTGAGTCTTTTGCTACTTCCTTCCCCAGTTGGGATTCCATTTTTACTTTGATCAGCTTACTCTGGGCGTAAGCGTTTCTTGATTTATATTCTTCAGTTTCTTCTTTTAATGCATTAACAATTTTGATCTTCTTGTTGACGAGGTGATTGCTATAAATCATCGCCATCATGAGGATGAACAACAGCAAAAAATACTTGTAATGAGTTTTGATCTCATCACGGTTCAGAAAGTTTCCTTTTATAATGTCTATAAAAGTGAGCTTCTTCTGAGGGCGATTTGTTGTTCGTTTTGCCAATTTGTTTATGTCAATTTGTTTGCAGTGATTCCGCTTTGCCTGTCAATGGTCAATTTCTTATGAATCTTTATTCACTTTTCACAATTGACAATTCACTTATTTGCCATTCACTTTTACACTTTAATTCCAGTTCTCATTTTTGCACTTCTTGCTCTTGAGTTTTCTTCAATCTCCTTGTCATCCGGGATGATCGCTTTACTTTTAAGCAATTCAAATACCTTTTTATAATTTCCGTAGATGTCTCTCTGCTGCTCTCCTTCAAACATTCCGTTTTTAAGGAATCTTTTTACCAGACGGTCTTCTAATGAATGGTAAGAAATCACGACAAGTCTTCCTCCGGGTTTTAAAATATTCAGAGACTGAACAAGCATTTCTTTCAGGGCTTCAAGCTCCTGGTTAACTTCTATTCTTATTGCCTGAAAAAGCTGTGCATAGAATTTATTAACCTTATGGGGCGGAAGGTAGCTGAAAAGTTTTTTCAGGTCTTCGGTCGTCGTGATGGTTTTCGTTTTTCTGTGATGAACAATATCTCTTGCCAGCTTTCTTGCTTCTCTCAATTCACCGTAATGATAAAAAATATCGGCAAGCTCAGTTTCCTCATATTCATTGATCACTCTCTTGGCATCAAGATTCTGCATCACGTTCATTCTCATGTCCAGAGGAGCGTTGTTTCTGGTAGAAAAACCTCTTTCTGCCTCATCAAACTGATGGGATGAAACGCCAAGGTCTGCCAATACTCCGTCTATCTGAGAAATCCCATACATTAGCATGGAGTTTTCCAAAAACCTGAAATTCTGATTCACCAGTGTAAACCTGGGATCGTCAATTGTATTTTTAAGAGCATCCAGATCCTGATCAAAACTGAAAAGTTTTCCTTTTTCTGAAAGTCTGCTCAAAATTTCTCTTGAATGGCCTCCTCCTCCAAAAGTGCAGTCCACGTATATTCCGTCAGGATTCGTCACCAAATCATCAACGCTCTGCTTCAATAAAACGGGGTTGTGGTACATACTTAATTGTGTTTTTACTTGCTTTTTACTGCAAGTGTGGTTTATTCTTCATCGAAAGAGCCCATTACATCTTCGGCCAGGCTTGCAAAATCAGCTTCATTGGTAGAAATCACCTTTTCATAGGCTTCTTTATCCCAAATTTCAAAAAGCTCTCCTGCGCTGGTAATGACAGTATCTTTCTGAAGGTTTGCAAAATGAACCAGATCTTTTGAGATCTGAAGTCTTCCCGCATTGTCCAACTCTACTGTTTTTACCCCTGCCGTAAACATTCGAATGAAATCAGCATTCTTTTTAATGAATCTGTTTAGCTTATTAATTTTGCCCATCAGTTTGTCCCATGCATTCATAGGATAGACTTCGAGGCAAGGTTGGAACACAGATCTCTTGACTACAAATGCCTTATCGTCGAAGTTTTCCATCTGTTTGATCAGGGAGGAGGGAACTTTTAAACGGCCTTTGTCGTCAATTTTACACTCATATGTTCCAATGAAACTTTTCATTTGGGACAAATTTATATAATAATTTCCAAAATTTCCCACTTTTTCCCACTTTTTGACTTAATGTTAATAAGTTTTATTAAAGATTCAATTTGAAACGGGTAAGTAATTGATATGTTGTTTGTTGTAAAATGTATTATTTAGGCCATAGTAAAGAGGTTCTGAAAAAAGTAAAGAAAAAGGATGATATTATATTATTTTTAGTTTAAATTAGGGTAATCAAAATTTTTTTGAGGTTTAATTTGTATTTTTGCAGAGCTTTATTAAGGCATTTTATGATATTTAGTACAAAAAAAGAAAAGAAATATACTTTTGTAGAGGCGGGAGAAGGACATCCATTGGTGCTGTTGCACGGTTTAATGGGTGGTTTGAGTAATTTCGATAAGATGGTAGATTTTTTTTCGGAAAAGGGATTCAAGGTATATGTTCCTCAGTTGCCTATCTATGATTTACCGGTACTCAATACTAATCTTACCACTATTGCCAAATATATTATCAAGTTTATAGAAAGTCATATTTCCGGACCTGTTACTATTGTAGGAAACTCTATGGGAGGACATGTGGGACTTATTCTGACTCTGGCAAGGCCGGACCTGGTGAAAAATCTTGTATTAACAGGAAGCTCTGGATTGTATGAAAGAACTTTCGGAGACAGTTTCCCAAGAAAAAACGACCGTTCCTACATAAGGAAGAAAACGGAAGAGGTTTTCTATGATCCTGCTATCGCCACAGAAGATCTTGTAGACGAGGTTTTTTCTGTAGTAAATGACAGAATGAAAGGAATAAAAACAGTAATGCTGGCAAGAAGCGCTATTAAACATAATATGCTGAACGACCTTCCTAAGATTTTGACCCCTACGTGTTTGATCTGGGGGAGGCAGGATAATGTAACACCTCCTGAAGTGGCTGAAGATATGCATAAGTTTATTCCAAATTCAGATCTCTTCTGGATCGAGAAATGCGGACATGCTGCGATGATGGAGAAGCCGGACGAATTCAATGAAATTCTCTACAGCTGGTTAAAAGACAAAGTTTAAAACAAATAATAATAAACCATTAAGAGCTTTTCTTAATGGTTTGTTTTTCTAAAATATTCGAGAGATGGTTATTAAAACAGCAAATTTTGTAAAGAGTAGTGGGAAATGGCAGGAATGCCCAGAGCCTACTATGCCTGAATATGCTTTTATCGGAAGGTCTAATGTCGGAAAATCATCACTGATTAATGCGATGATGAATCACAAGGATCTGGCAAAAACTTCTGGAACTCCGGGAAAAACTCAGCTGATCAATCATTTTTTAGTAAATGAAGACTGGTATCTGACGGATTTACCGGGTTATGGATATGCAAAAGTTTCAAAATCTATAAGAAAGGATTTTGAAAAGCTGATTACCAATTATATTCTGAACAGAAGAAACCTCGTGAACCTTTTCGTTTTGGTAGATTCACGACATACTCCGCAAAAGATAGATCTGGAATTTATCCAGTGGTGCGGGGAAAGCGGAATTCCTTTTTCAATTGTTTTCACGAAAGTTGATAAACTGAAACCGAATGTTGCGATACAAAATGTAGAAAACTATAAAAACGAGCTGCACAAAACCTGGGATGATTTGCCCGAACTGTATGTAACTTCTGCGGAAAAGAAAACGGGTGGTGATGAGATCCTGGATTTTATTCAGAAAACGAATGAATTCCTGAAAAATAATAATGTAAGTTTTGATGAGTAATATAATCTGGAAAATTAAAACCTTCAACGAGTTTACAGTTCCTGAGCTGTACTCGGTCTTAAAGGCCCGTATTGATGTCTTTGTGATCGAGCAGAACTGTCCTTATCCTGATCTGGATAATTACGATCAGAAGGGAATTCATATCTGGGCTGAAGAAGATGGTCAGATTCTTGCGTACTGCCGTGTTTTTGACAAAGGAATAAAGTATGATGAAACTTCTCTCGGAAGAGTTCTTACAACGGAACAGGCGAGAGGAAAAAACCTGGGGCGACAGCTGATTAAGTATGCTGTAGAAACAATAGAGAACCGTTTCCATACTTCAGAGATTAAAATCTCGGCACAGGATTATTTATTAAGATTTTATTCCGAATTCGGATTTGTAGATACCGGGAAAAAATACCTGGAAGATGATATTCCACATACGGAAATGATAAGAAAATAGAAAAGCGAAGAGAAATCTTCGCTTTTTTTGAAATATGATGAGTGTATTTTTTATGATTCACCTGTAATGGCTTTTATAATAATAGGTTCTAAATTGGAAGGTAAATCGGCTGATTTTATCTGGTATTTTTTAATTTTCATTTCTTTAAACCAATTTTCCCAGTATTCTTTGATAACGGCTTCCTCAAATGGATTTCCTTTTTCAGGATTAATTCCGAGTACAATGACTTCCAGGTTGCTTAAGTTATCATTGGCTTTCACGAAACCAAAATTATTCTTCTCAAATGTTGTTTTAAAATCAGACTTTGTTAAATTGTTTGATTTAATAAGCTTTGAGGTTAAATAAGAGGTTTTTGTTTTTTCTGAAAACTTGGAATTTTCATGATACATGTATCCGTCTGTCAGGATAAACAAGATATTCTTGTGATCTTCTTTTACACAATAATCATTGACTTTATTTTTAAAAAATTCCCAGATATCAGAACCTACATATTTTCCGTCTTTAATTGCGGACTGATAAATATTGGCGGGTAATGTAGCATATTTTTTTTCAACGGTATTGAAATAGGCTTTGTTTGTATTTTGATCGAAAGAAACTTTAAGCTCTTTTGTAAAGTCATTGATTTTAGGGTCGGAAGGCTCAGGATTGAAGAAGACCTGCATCTGATCATTATACGTGATGATCCTTTTTGTTTTGATATGGTTCAGAAATCCTTTTTCGATTGCTTTAATATATTCTATATCCCTTTGGAAATATTCCATTGTTGGATTCGGGTTTATTTGGGGATCAATCCGGTCGGATAAATCAATCAGAATACTGACATTGATATTGTTAGAGTCAACTTTAGAAGAAGTTGTACCAGGTGGGAGATCTTTGGGTTCTTTTTTACAACAGCAGACCAAAGAAATGATTAATAATAAATACAATATTTTTTTCATGACAAGTGACTTATAATGCAGATAAATAAACTAAATTTTGATTATCAGAGTTAGCTCCTACATCTTTCAGATTGGTGTTGTAGGTGTCGATACAGCTGTCTATCATGGTTTGCTTTTCCGTTTTTGAAACAGCTATTTTTTCACCAATATAGGTAATCCAGCCCTGAACATATTCCGAAGCGTAGAGTTTGTAATCTTTGGTAGGAATAATCACTCCGTCAATGATGTTTTGAAGTTCTTCAATTCTTCCGCGTGTTTTTATGATGAGTTCTTTGGTAGCTCCTATATTGGAGAGGATTTCTTCAATTTCTTTTTTAAGAACATTAATTTTTTCCATCAGGAAGAGCACATTTTTCTGTCTGATCTCCTGTTCGTTTTTAATTTTATCTTTCTCCCGGTGTTCCTTCATCACAAAATCGAAAACCAGTCCCCAAATAATGTAAACAATGAATCCCGCGAAAATAATTCCCCAAAACTGATTTTTGGTAAAAGCGATTTTAAGATTGAATGGGGGAGAATCGAAGGTTTTGTTTAGTTCATATAATTTAGACTCAATTTCGTATGCCAAAATAGCATCGAAGATGAAGGTGATGAGGAATAACAGTCCCAGTTTGATATAATTGAGTCTGGTTTTGTTTTCTCCAAACATATGAATTAAAAAACCAAGACCTAAGAAAACAGATGGAATCAGGGTGACAAAAGCCCCTTCTATTGCCCCTTCATTCCAGGCTTTGCTGAACGCCTGTGCATCTAATACACTTTGAATCACCGTGCTTTTAGCATCAAAACTTTTAAAAAACGCCGAATAGGAAGTTGAAATATAAAATGTAAGCAGGTACAAACTGATGGGAACAAGAAGAATGGCACCGATCCAGAATTTTGTGGAAGCCCCTTTTGTTGCTTTTACATTGTGCTTTTCCGGATTTCTGGGTAAATCGTTGATCTCCGCTTTTAAACTTTCAATTTTATTTTGATGATTCTCAATTTCATTATTTTTATTGTTAAGTTGTTCTTCTTTGGTTTCCAGTGAAACGGTCAATGCTTTAATCTCTGTTTCTCTGTTTTTTTGTTCATTAATATAAGATTCTTTGAGCTTTTGCTGTTTTTCCACCATTTCTTTTTCCTCATTCTGGAATTTGGAGTAAACGGCATCCAGGCAAATGAAGAGCGTTGTATGGTTTCCATTATTTCTGGAACTGTCTCTATAGCCGGATTCATGGTAGGTTCGCTTTCTGCTTTCCTCAGGAGATTCTGCATTGGAATCAATTTCCGGTATGGGAGATTCTTCTTTTAACGCTTCAATGGGAATTGATTTTAATTTGAATAAATTTTTAATATTAGTGGTCATGATCAGTTAGTTTTTTAGTTCGTATAAAATATCTGTTTTATTTTTTCCGGTTTTTACAGAGGTTATCAGATAATCGACAATCGCTTTTACGTTTTCTTGAAGGAACCCAAACATCAGAACATATTTTTCCATTGCAGAATATTCATTCGGGGAAACTACTCCATCTGCCCAGATCATTACGGTGAGGTCATAGAGATAGTCTACTTTTTCTTCAATGGTCTGGGGAACGAGCGATTTAAAATTGATAGGATTTAAAAGGATTTCGTCCAGGTGTTTAGGGGATATGCCTCTTTCTTCCGCACATTTATAAAGCATTTTCAGTTCCAGGGTACTGAAATCATCATCACAGATGGCCATCTGGTAGAGTCTTAAAAAATGTGCTTTAAGGTTTTCGGTAATTTGAATATGTTCCATGTTTGGGTTAGTTTTCTCTTGGTTTTTTAGGATTAATAATGACATCCCGGGAATGGAGCCTCGGCTGGGTAGGGTGTGCTATCGTTTCTTCCGTAGCTTCTGTGATTTCTTTCTTTTTTTCTTCCGGTTTTTCAACAAAAGCGATCAGCAGAAAGAGGATCCCGGTTATGATATCAATAGGAATCCAGATATTTTTTCTGTACAGATAAATAGGAAAAACAGGGTTGAAAAGGATAAGGATGAAGAGGAAAATCAGACTGAAATAATATTGCTTAAAACGGTCTGCATTATACAAAACAAGTAAAGCACCCATGGAAATGAGAATTCTCAAAATAGTATAATATTCTATAGGAAGTCTGAAAATAGCTAGGAAACAACAGACCGCGCATAAGGTAAGAAAAGGTTTCATGGGATTAAGTTTTAAAATCCGGTCTTGAGATTATATTTGTAATTAAAATTATCTTCAGACATAAAAATGAAAATGAAAAAATCAATCAGTGCAATAAATGCGGGAATGAATGTCCAAAAGAATAGCAAATACAATAATCCTAATTTATTTTGTGCTAAATAAAATCTATGAATGCCTAGGCAGCCTAAAAAGAGAGCAAGCATTGCGGCAGTAAATTTTGATTTCATATGGCTAAACTCTTGATAATATTTCGTTCTTTTTACTTTCAAATTCTTCGACAGAAATGATTCCGTTATCCATTAATCCTTTCAGTTTTTGTAAAACAGCAAAAGGATCTTCAGCTTCTATAAGCTGTGTAACAGTTTGCGGAGTTTGAAAAGGTTGTGCTATTATCGGAGTGGCATTATTTACCGTAACTCCACCTGCTGAGGCTCTTCTGACCTCAAGATCTTTTTCTCTTCTTACACCTCTCATCTTCTCTTCAATTTCCTGGGCAAACTGGTAAAGTTTTCTGGCTTGGGCTTTTGGCAGATAATCCATCATATTGGTGTAATTGCCTATGGTTTTCATTGTAAAAGTGGCCCCTAAAATTCCTTCTTTAATATGACAATCTGCAATATCTACCCAATTATAATCCTGAAAGTCCATGGATAATCCAAAGTTTTTAGGTCTGCAGAAGATAATTCTTCTGTTGGTAAGTGCTATACAGTCTGGAGAAAAATTGATAGCAGGTTTTTTTTGAACAGCAATATATTCTACAAACTCCTGGGATGTTATAAGATCATTGATTCTCTCTAAAAGCTTTTCAACGGCTTTTGGATCTTGTTCTTCGTTTAAAAATTTCTTTAAATTCATGATGTTTTGTTTTTCAAATTATTTTACATCTTTGTAATAGACATATCCGACTTTTCCGCTTTTTTTCACCTGCACTTTATACCAGGAATCCTGTTTGGATAATTGTTTTAATTCAGTGTTTTTTGGAACGGTCTCTATTACTTTAGACTTTAGAAAAGGCTTTTCATAGATCTTGGTTACTGCAATCCCTGCAAAATACCGGTTGTTGGTATTGATGTTGATTTCATCAATCCGGATTTTAGGAGAATTATAAGATTTACTTTTTTTAGTGTAATGCGAATCCGGAGAGGCTTTAGATTTCTTTTTACTGGAAGATGATTTCTTTCCATAAGAGCCACCACTGCATACGCCGCAGCTTCCTCCGGAAGAGCAATGAGCGCAACCTGTACAGTTGGAGCAGGCACTGCATGATGCAGAACCGGTACATCTTCTGCCATGGTGTAGGCTTTTGGAGCCGGAAAGACTGAAAGAATTAGCAGTCAATATACCAATGCTTAGGATGAGTATAGAGATGAATGTTTTCATGGATATTAGTTTTTGTTAATTATAGTTTTCTAAGGTTTTATGGAGTGCTTCTTTGAAATTGTAAATTTCATCCAGGTTGTTCAATAGGACTTTTTCCCCAGCTTCTTTACCGTTATGAAAAGTTTCCAGGTATTTATTTGAGGTATTAAAGTGAAAGCGGCAAAGAGGTTTTCTGTTGTTGTCATCCAGTAAAACTCCAAAATAGGATAGAGTATCCCTGTGGGCAATTCTCTGGGAAGGAACTTTTTCTCTTAAAATCGCTTTTACAATCTGGAAGGCTTCCAGCTCTTCTTCGGTGGTTACAATCTTTGAATCATTATTTTCATCGATAGACTGAGCGGTTTTCACCCCTTCTTCCTGTTTTTCAATCTGTTCATTAATGCTTAATGCAGATTTAAGCCTGAAACTGATGGATTCATTGATGGAAGTCGTTAAAGCCTTCTTGGTATATTCTTTAAAAGAAACCATTCTGTTGGCTGTCATTGGTTTTTCAAAAAATCTGCTGACTAATAATTTGACGAGCTCATCGGAAGGGGTTTCAATTTCTTTTTCAAACTCTTTCCTGATCGCTTTGATGTATTTCAAGGCTTCGGCAGAATCTAATATGCTTTCAAGATTGTAATCTTTTTTGGTGAAACTTTCAAGAATTTTGATAGAACTGTCTTTTAAATCTTCAATATTGATGGTGAAAAAAGGCTTCTCATCCATAATATTAGGCTTTTCCAGGTCGGTATAGAAATTATAGACGATTCCATTGGTCAACACGCCAAACCGTGTTTTTGAAACATGATAATACCGGTGAAGCTGAGAATTGTGTGCATCAGCATTTTCTTTCCAGTGCTTACATTCTATAATAAAAATAGATTCATCATTATGTTTGATTACATAATCTACTTTCTCTCCCTTTTTCGTTCCGATGTCGCAAATATGTTCCGGAAGAACTTCTGTCGGATTAAAGATATCGTACCCTAAAATCTGTATAAAAGGCATTACAAAAGCATTTTTTGTCGCTTCTTCCGTACTGATCTGGTCTTTCAGGCCGACTACTTTCTGGTGTAACTGTTCAAGTTTAATTTTGAGATCCATAGTATTGTTTTTAAAGGGTTTCGTCAACGATTTCAGCAGTAGGCGCATTTTTTTTCACAGATGAAATCCCGATTTCCATTGAAGATTTGGAACTGTAATATTGACTTTTACCAATGATTTCTCCGTTTCTTGCTTTTAGTACAAAGTAGTCTTTATCGTTTTTTGCAACTCTTCTGTCGTATCTTGAATCTTCCTGGGAATTGACCCTCACAGATTCAATACCTTTTATACAAGATGCTTTTTGAACGTAGCCTTCGCTGGTTAAAATGATTTCGCCATTTCCGGCTTTTAGATTAAACTGATACTCGTTGTTGACTCTTTTTGTGATGACAAATTTTTCCATAACAATTACTTAGCTAGTGTGACATTCGTTTGAACATGTTTTACACCCATTTGATTGGGAGTACGTTTTCTTTGATTCTTTTACAGCATCCTTACAAGAAGAATATTCTCCCAAATATTTTCTATTCGCAGGGTCCGGCAGATATTTGCAGTTTTCATGATGTACTTCATGATCTCCGTTGCTTTGTGCTCTTTTGTTTACGTAATACCTTTTCATATTATTTATTTTAAATGTTTAACACTCCAAAAGTAGAACGATTAGAAAACCAATCCTTACGGTTAACCGTAAAAGATAAAACCTTTCAAATTTTTGAAAGGTTTTATACAATATTTAAAAACAAGATTAAATAATTCCCAGATCTTTGCAGAAAGCTATTAATTGTTCATTGCTTGTAACTCCCAGCGCTTCTTTTAAACTGTTTAATTTTTTTTCCACACTACTCAGGCTATTGGGTGTGATATTATTATTCTGCAGATAAGTCGGAATATTTTTTTGCTGAACCCCTTGAGAAAGAAGAGAAACAAGTGTTATGTCATATTTTGTAAACTCATAACTGTTGAGTTTTTTAACTTCCTGTTTAAGGTCAAGAGACAGATAGTTTTCATTAACGTAAACGGATGCGATTGCTTTTTTCAGTTCTTTAGAGTCGTTTCTGGCTTTGCGGACGTATCCATTAATCCTGGATTCGGTAAAAAGCAAATCAATAATTCCTGATTTACGTTCTCCGGAAAAGACGATGATTTTTAATAAAGGCTGTAACTTTCTGACTTCGTCAATCAGTTCTTTTCCATCTTTAATATTCTGAAGATGATGATCTTCTTCATAAGAAAGATCCGTAATCATCAAGTCGTAAGGATCGTTTTCCCGAATAGATTTTTTAATTTTTGCTAAGGCATCATCACAGTAATATACATAATCAACATTCGGAATATTGAGTTCTTCTAATGTTTTCTGGACAGATAAACTACCCATTTCATGGTCTTCGGCTATTAAAATTTTTTTGAACATTTTTTAGTTTTTAGTAAACAGGAAATGAAATGTCGACTTTCAGTCCCTTTTCGGTTTCGGTGTCAAAAATAATTTGTCCTTTTAAAATTTCTATACGGGAAACCGCATTTGATAATCCATTTTTATACATTACCGCTCCGGACATTCCAATTCCATTGTCTTTATAATGGATGGTGATCTCATTGTTAATTCTTTCAAAGCGAAACGAAACAACAGAT
The DNA here is from genome assembly GCF_037083525.1 of Chryseobacterium sp. CCNWLW53. Taxonomy (NCBI): domain Bacteria; kingdom Pseudomonadati; phylum Bacteroidota; class Flavobacteriia; order Flavobacteriales; family Weeksellaceae; genus Chryseobacterium; species Chryseobacterium sp. CCNWLW53. The sequence continues at coordinate 804,803 of NZ_JBAOJR010000001.1, forward strand.
GCTTTGCTGTGTTTTTTCATGTTGACAAGCAGCTCACGAATGATTTGATAGATTTCTTCCTGTTTAGGCTGGCTTACATTTTCCCAGATATTTTTTTCGTTTCCAGCGATATAGGTTTTTACTGTATCGTTATTAAAAGAGCCAATACTGTTTGAAATCTTTTCGCTAAAATCCTGTTCATCTTTAGCATCTTCCTTTTCGTAGGAAATGTCTCTGGATTTCTCATACACAAATTCCAGCTCATCTAAAGCTTTTTCTTTATCAAAATTTTCCTGATTTTCTATTTTTGTCATGACCTGGTAAATTCCGTTGGCAACCACGTCATGGACTTTTTTCGACATTTTAAGTTGAGTGTTTTTTACTTCGAGCTCTTTTTCTTGTTCGAGTCTTTTTTTTCTTTTTTTATACCAGAACCCTCCACTAACTAAGAGAATAGATAAGGATAATAAACCAATATTTCTTTTTAAAAGCTCAGCTTCATTTTCTGCTATTTCATTCTTCATTTTTTCTGCATCAAATCTAATCAGAGCGAATTGATTTTTCGCTTTATTTCTAGCGGTTTGAAGACTATCATTGAGATTTTGATACTTCAAAAAGAAATGTTTTGAATTATTAGAACTTTCCAATGTAATTATCTTCTGAAGTGCTTTTAACTGATCATCCGGACTATTATTTTTTTTAGCTATCTGCCAGTTTTCATTGGCATAATACAATGCTTTTTTAGGGTCTTTATTTTCAAAATATTCTGTTAGATGATAAAAACTTGCATTTAAGCCATCATTGTCATTTGTCTCCTTTCTGATTTGAAGAGCTTCATTTAGTTCTGGCTCTGCATTATATGCAGGATTTTGGCTAAATTTTGTATAAGCTAAATTATCATAGACCTTTGAGAAAATCTTAGCATGGACTTTTATATTTGGAAAAGCTAATATTTTATTAAAAATATGAATGGCAGAATCATGTTTTTTTAAGTATGTGTATGAGATTGCTTTGTTATTTAGTAGGGTTAACTGATCAATCGGGTCTTTTGAAAAGCTGACAGCTTTATTGTAAAACTGTGCGGCTTTATTATATTCTTTTAAATTTTGGCAGGTAATGCCTAAGTTATTATAATTTCCTACTATTTCCAGAGTATCCTTTTGGGGGTTTAAATATTTAATTGCAGATAAAGCTGTTTCTTGGCTGCCATAATAATCTCCATTTTCACATTGTAAAATGGCCATATTTACTAAACAACTACCGGCGAATGAAGGATTGTCCTCTTGAATGAAAAAATCTTTTGCCTTATTGAAATATTTAAAAGCACTATCTTTTTCTGCAGTTTTTAAATAATTATATGCCTTGTCATAGTCTGTTCTATCACTTTTTGCAGTTCTGTTGTTTTTATTACAGGAAAATAGAATTACAGGTAATAAGAAGATGAATTTTTTCAATTAGTTTTTTATCAAAAATAATAAAAAAAGCGAAAGAAATTCTCTTTCGCTAAATTGGTTATTTTTTTGGAGGAGGAGGAAGCTGTCCCGTTTCTCCACCCGTATCCCCCGGATCTACTCCTTCTCCCGGATCTGTCAGTTGAACTGTTGTCTGCTCCTGATTATTACTATTATCTGATGTCGTGTTTGCGTTGTTATTTGAAAATGCTAATCCCAATAGCATCAATATTAATTCTAACATTGGTTTAAAAATTTAAAATTTGGCATTAGTGTTCTTCCTCACGAAACAGATCGTGAGCAGTGTTACACGTGTAAAAATTTCGAAGCGCTTCTTAAATTTTTGGGAAGTAAACCTTCAAAAACGGAGGAGAAACATCCGCTTCCCAACCCGGAGTTTTCCTCCGTTTTCTCTGGTGATTTTGAAATCAGCTTTTTTTGAATTTGTTTTTTCATTGTTTATTTCTGCTGATTTCTGAGGACAAAGTAAAGACAGAAGTGGGTGTCATTCCTAGACAGAGGAAAGACAGCTGACTGAAGGTAAATGTCTGATTTTTATGGAAATCCGTAATGCAGTTGTCTAAGTTTTGTCTAACTTAGACAGCACTAATCCATTTAAACTAATTCCATGTTTGATAAGAAGAAATTGTTGCTAAAAAAAGCATACGAAAAAGCGAAAAAAGAACTCAATAGAATTGACCCCAGTGATATTTCTGTTTTAAGTTATCTAACCTTAAAACTAGAAGAAAGGTTTGATGTGGTTAAGGATGTAAGAACCTTTGTGAGATATCATAAAAGACTTATAAGAGAGAATAGGGATTACGATATTGATGAGATTACATTGGATCAATTAAGCTGGTATGTAGAATATGATAATTTTGAGGAATTTTGTGAGAATGTAGTGATTGAGAAAGATACAGGGGAAACTAAGATCGAGCTTAAAATAGATCAGGATGAAGATTCCCTTTCCGAAAGGTTATCTAAGATCATCATAAACATTACCAATCAACCCATTTTTAATGTACCTCAATTGGCGAAAAATGGGATGGGAATTGGGGCTATAATATTAACTTTGGCTTTTGGGTTGGCTTATAATGGAGGGGAATTAGGTGAAGATAAATATATGTATTGGAATGGAGAAGAATATATAGGTACAAGCGATGCAAATGCTAATCCTAACTCTGAAGTAGTGGCAATGGACAGAAATATATTTAATCACTTTAAGAAAATTACAAGACCAGATACTTTAACTGTAGAAAATGCTGTAGGCAAGGCATGGTATTCAAAATATAATAATAAGGTGGAATTCTTTACTATGGATGGGAAAAATCCGGAAAACGGAAAAGAACTCAAAAGAGTTAGTGAGCATATGGTGGATTTTTATGCTGGAATAAAGTAAAATATACGTCCTTTTAATTACTTTTTCACAAAAAAAAGCGAACATCAAAAAGATATTCGCTTTATATTTTTTACGCTTCATTCAGCATTCCCAATTCCCCAAAATGTTTTTTAAATTTCTGGATCTTCGGGCCTACTACGGCACTACAGTAAGGTTGGTTAGGGTTCACGTTATAATAACCCTGGTGATACTGTTCAGCAGGCCAGAACTTCTCGAACTGCGTTATTTCCGTTACGTATTTTCCAGGCCATTTACCTGATTCTTCGGATTTTTTAAGGGCTTCCTCGGCTTTAGCTTTTTCTGCATTATCTTTATAATAAATAATGGAACGGTATTGTGTTCCGATATCATTGCCCTGTCTGTTTAGCTGGGTAGGATCATGAAGGAAGAAAAATACATCCATCAGCTGTGCATAAGAAATGATTTTAGGGTCGAAAGTAATCTGTACCACTTCAGCGTGTCCCGTTTCTCCTGTACACACTTCCTCATAGGTTGGATTGTCTTTGTGGCCTCCTGAATATCCGGAGATAGCAGATTGCACGCCTTTAAGCATGTTGAAACAGCTTTCCACACACCAGAAGCATCCACCGCCGAAAGTGATCTGTTCTAAATTATTATTATCCATTATTTTTAATTATTTATTAGCCGTTTTCTTCTCTCTGCATTGGCAGAAAATGAGTAAAAAACCAATCAAAAATAAGAAAAACTTTTTCATTTCGGATGATAAACAGAATGATTTAAAACAGAATTGATTGTATGTTTTAATGATTAATGAGACGATAAATTGAAAGATATGGCACAAATAATTCTGTGAGATCTGTGGAAAAATCAATTGAGTATGTTGTTTAAAAACAAAAAGCATCCCCAAAAGGATGCTTTTATTATTTTAATGCTGTTTCAGTTATTTTTCCCAAACTAAAGCACTTGCTCCAAGAATGGCAGCATCTGCTTCATCAAGTTCACTGAAAACCAGTTTCACTTTATTTCTGAAAATCGGAAGAAGATTTCTTTCCATATGAAGTTTTGCAGGCTTCAAAATAAAATCACCGGCCTTGATCACGCCGCCGAATAAAAGAATGGCTTCCGGTGAAGAAAACATGACGAAATTCGCCAAAGCTTCACCCAGCTTCTGTCCCGTATATCTGAAAACCTCAATAGAAATTGGGTCACCTTTTATGGCACATTCATGTACCGTTTTTGAGTTAATGGATTCTTCAGGATATTGACTCAGCATAGATTCAGGAAATTCAGCCCTCATTTTTTTTGCGGTGATCGCAATTCCTGTCGCTGATGCATAAGCTTCCAGGCTTCCTTCAGATCCTGTGCTCCAGTGCTTTCTTCCGCCTGGTTTTACAATGGTATGGCCAAGTTCTCCTGCAAAGCCGTCATGTCCGTAAATCAAACTTCCATTGGAAATGATTCCACTGCCTACTCCTGTTCCCAGGGTAATCATAATGAAATCCTTCATACCTCGTGCTGCTCCGAACAGCATTTCACCAAGAGCTGCTGCATTAGCATCATTGGTAATGGTACATGGCAGGCTGAATTTGGCTTTCATCAGCTCACTGAAAGGGATCAGTCCTTTCCAGGGTAAGTTGGGAGCCTGTTCGATGGTTCCTTTATAATAGTTGGCATTAGGAGCGCCTACTCCAATTCCGTCAAAGTTTTTCTCTGTACCGTATTTTTCGATCAGGGGCTGAACCTGCTCATACAAAGCTTCGATAAAGTCTTCCACTTTTTCGTACTCATCAGTTCTCAGACTTCCTTTTTCCAGAACTTCACCGCGATGGTTTACTACTCCGAACTTTGTATTCGTTCCGCCGATATCAATTCCTAGAGCAACTTGTTTTGATAAATCTATTAATGACATTTCCTGTTTATAAATTCTAAAGGGTTAAAATTATAAAAAAGATTGTATTAATGAATTATTAACAAACTTTTATTTAAAAAACTTTTATGCAGCTTTTACCGGTTTCTTTTTTCTTCTGCCCCACCAGATCATAAATCCGGTGACAGGCAAGGAAGCACACAAGAGGCTGACAATAAATGCAATGATCTTTGTAGGAAGCCCTAGAATTGCTCCTACATGAATGTCATAGTTGGCCGCTACTGCTTTTTCGCCGAAGTTTTTGTCCTTGGGATCGTGGGTGTGGAGCAGTTCACCGGAGTTTTCATCAAAAATAAGGCTGCTGTTTTTGTGATAAGAATAAGAAAGGTGCTTTACAAACACTTCAAAATTAGGATGCTCATGATCATCCATATGCTCATGGCCAAGGTCAATAGCAAAACCGAAAGCATCAGGATATTTCTGCTGTACAGTATGAATGACTTTGTCCAGTGTTCCTTCAGTCCGTAGTTCTATCGGAGCCTTGGTTTTAATGTAGGAAAAATCCGGATATTTTGTTTCTCCCCCGGAGAATATCACGTATATCATAGCCTGTACAAAGAAAAAAGCATAAAAAAGTCCTGTAATTGCGAAGATGAGAGCAAAGATGGAGGAATAAAAGCCAAGCACATTGTGAAGGTCATAATTCTTTCTTTTCCAGCTTTTGATGTTCTTCCATTTAAAAGAAAAACGTTGCTTTCTTGCTGCTTTATTTTTAGGCCACCAGAGAACAATTCCGGTAATAAGCATGATGATAAATATGATAACAGGGATTCCCACTACATAGGTTCCCCAGTCCTGTTTCAGTAAAAAGCTCCAGTGGATCATTTTTACAATATTGAAGAATCCGTTCTTTTCATCATATGTTCTGAGGACTTTTCCCGTATAAGGATTTACATAAGCCGCTTTATAGATCGGAAATTCATCAAAATAATTCCAGGTATCTGTATTATGCTCATACCAATAAAATATGTACGACATTTTTTTATCGATAGGGACATTTACCCAATGGATAGGATACTTTTCTTTTACCTGTTCGGCAACAGCTTTTTCTATTACTCTGATGGGGAGAACCTGTTTTTGTGCTATATTCTGTTCATTATGGTAGATGACGTCCTTTCTGGTGAGATTTTCTATTTCGTCTTTGAAAACATAAAGCGCTCCTGTAATGGAAATGATAAAAATCAAAAAGCCAATTCCCAGACCTAGCCACAGGTGCAGTTTGGCTGACCATTTTTTGAAAAAGCCCGGTTTTTTCTTATGATGATGTTTTTTTCTCATATCGCAGTTCAAAGTATCACAAAGATAAATTTATCTTTTTATTTAGTTTAATTAAAATTTATATTCAAGCATCAGAGTGCCTCTTCTCCCCAGTGAATTCACGAATTCGCTATCACGAGCAGACCACCATGCTATGGCAGGCTGATACATTTTGTTGAACAGGTTTTCAATACCCAACGAAACTCTCCAGTTTGTATTGATTTCGTAGCTTGATTTAAAATTAAAAACAGTGTATTCCGGAACATAACCTTCTCCGTATACAAATAATCCGGTTTTTGCATTTGGCTGAAATCTGTCCTGCTCAAAGGCGTGCAGCATATCAAAACCAATTGATAGAGTTTGTATAGGTCTTGCCTGAACATAAGCAAGTATCTTAGGCGCAGAAATCCGGCTGTTATTGATTTTTGCAGAATAATCCCCATCGTCTTTAATGGAGGTAATCCCTTCCATCCAGCTGTAGCTTCCTCCGAAATTGATCCATTTTGCAGGGGTAAAGTGAAGGAACCCTTCTACACCGTAAACAATTTCCGGCGACCTCTGTATGGTTAATGCCCGGTCTGCACTCTGTACAAATGAAGCCCCCAGTTTTGAAGTGCTTACATAAGACGTAATTTCGTAGTTGACCCATTTTGAAATCTGTCCTGTAGCACCGAATTCATAATTGTTGACAATGATAGGCTTGGTTTCAAGATTTTGAATGGTTCCCTGGGTAGATGTTCTCAGAATTCTTCCCAGCTCATTGATAGAGTAGGACTGAGAGAAGCTTCCGAACAGGTTAACGAAAGGTTCAATATTGTAACGTACTCCTAAATTAGCCACTAATGCATTATATTTTAGTTTTCCACCGGTCACAAAAATGCTTGTTGTAAAAGTTCCGTCACTTTTAATAGAGGAAAGGGTATTAAAATCTCCTACTTTAACGTTCATGTTTTCGTAGCGAAGACCTCCTTTAATGGTTAATTTTTTTAATAAATCGATTTTAACCAACACAAAAGGGGCCAGGTTGGTCATATTCATATCCGGTGTCCAGTAACGCCCATCTTCAAGCTTCTGAACGGTCTGGTCATTAAGGATATCCATTCCGTACATGACTTCAGCCTGCGAATTTTGAGCGTTCCAAAGCTTTGTATCAAAGTTGAATCTGGCGCCATATTTTTTGGAAATGACATTGGACTGCCCTCCTCCGAAGAAGGTGTCGCTGTATCCGTATACTGTCTTGAAATCCTGCATATAAGCATTGAAATTCAATGAAGTAGTTCCTCCAAAAAGATTCTGGTTATCATAATTGATCCTGAAATTGTGGTTTTTTGGTGTTCCCTGAGGTGTCGTTTCGAGGTTTTTTCCTACACCTTCGCCAATGGTTGGTTTAAAGCCGTATTTTCCGGTTACGAGCCCTAAGTTAAGATCAGATCTGGAGGAATATCCAATGTAAGAAGCTTCAATTCTCTGGTCATTATTGATATTATAACCAACTTTAAGCATTCCGTTATAGTTATCCATTTTTGCAGGGCTGTAGGTTGGAGTAAGGTTTACTCCGTCGGCATCTTTCATATAGCCGGTTCTTTCATAGGCAAGAGAGAAAACATAATCAAATTTATTCACTTTTCCGGATAGCAGCTGGCTGGCTCTTATTCCTAAAGTTCCTCCATAGGTCTGGCCTGTAAAACCAACCTGGGTAAGTCCGGAAATTTTTTTATCAGATTTACTTCTTCTGGTGATATAGTTGATGATTCCGCCGTCTGCACCGTTTCCGTAGATAGAAGAGGCTCCTTTGATCACTTCAATTCTTTCAATAACAGAAGGATCGATGCTTCTGATGTCTCTTGCCCCGTTTCTTAAAGGGGTAGATTGTGGAATTCCGTCAATAAGAACAAGAACCTGACGACCTCTTAAAGTCTGGCCTGTGTTGGAGGTCTGCCCGGAGTTGGTCCCTAAGCTGGGAACCGTATACTGAAGAATGCTGGTGATATCAGAATTGACGGTAAGCTGAGACTGGATCTGCTTTTCTGCAACAATCGTTACTGAGCTTGGTATTTCTTTAATACTTTCTTTTTTTCTGGAAGCAGTCATCACAACTTCATCCACATTGTTGGTCTGCAGGCTGTCCTTAACCTGTGCAAAAACTGTTGCCGACCCTAAGCATGCGGCTGATAAAAGCGCTTTTTTCATTATATTTTCTTTCCTTGTTTCTTTTGTTTTCCCCACCATACTAAAAAGCCGGTAACGGGGAGTGATGTGCAGATGAGACCCGTAATGAACCATAAAATTTTCCCGAACAGCCCAAAATAGGATCCTGTGTGGATATCATAGTTGGCATTGGCATATTTTTCTGCATTGCTCAGTTTCTGATGAGGTTTATCTGCAAGAAGTTTCCCTGAATATTTGTCAAAGACCAATGTATTTCTCTCACTGTAGCGTCCTTCCTGTCCATATATGGTAACCGGTATGTTCTTTAATTCTTTTCCCTTTTTGTTTTTTCCGTTCAGTGGAATTCTGAAGCTGGAAGAGGTAGGATAAAGCTTTCTGGTTTCCTGAGCGGTAAGATCAAAAACGGATGTGTTTTTGATCATCAGGGAGTCCGGAGATTTGATTTCCTTTTCTTTTGGCAGCTCCAAAGAGCCCGAAAGTGTAAGATTGAAGGTGTTTTTGACGTACGGATAGGCAAAGTAAATCCCTGTAATACTCATCAGCAGGGCCAAGAATGAAGCATAAAAACCTAATACATTATGAAGATCGTAATTTTTACGTTTCCAGGTCTTCACATTTTCCCAACTGAACCAGAATCGTCCTTTTCTTGCTTTTTTGTTCTTTGGCCACCATAAAATAATTCCCGTAATCAGCATGAAGATAAACAGGACTGTAGGAATTCCTACTACATATTTTCCCCAATCTGATTTTAAAAGTAAACTCCAGTGAACGGCTTTTAAAATAGGAAAGAGGTCATATTTTTCATTATAAATTCCTGTAGTTTCTCCTGTATACTGATTAACATATACCAGTTTATTGATGAGAACTTCATCAAAATAATTCCAGGCTTTTTTGTTTTTTTCGTAATAAAGAAATTCATAAGATTTGTTTTTATCTAACTGAATTTCAATAGAGCTGACAGGGTATTTTTCATTCATTTCCAAAGAAACCTTTTCTTTAAGAACTTGAATGGAAAGAGGATTTTGGTTGATGGTTTCAGCTTTTACATAAATGGCATCTTTTCTGAGAACGTTTTGAATCTCATCTTTGAAAACATACATTGTACCTGTTAAAGCAACAATGAAAACAATGATACCAACGGACAAACCAAACCACAAATGCAGTTTGGCAGACCATTTCTTTGTAAAAGAAACTTTCTTTTTATGGTAGTGCTTTTTCTTCATAGAAAAAAGTTAACCTCCGCAAAGGCTAACTTTTAATTATTTAAAATTTATATCCGATTGATAATCTCCAGTTACGTGGAGCATTGTAGATCCATGCGTATGAGCCATCATCTGATCTATACCCGCTGTAAAGCTTTCTGTTCAGAACGTTGTTCAGCAATAGATTGACATCGAATTTTTTTGCTACATAAGAAATCCCGAAGTTGGTGTCAAAATAATCTTCAAGGCTTTGATCATACTTTGCCGTTGTTCCAAACCAGGACTGTCTCCCTCCCTGATATTGATAACCTGCTGAAATACCAAATCCTTTTAAATTGCCATGTTCAAATCTGTAGCTTAACCAGGTATTCTGTACATTTTTGGCATTTCCGGGAGACTGCTGACCTATTTTTGCTGCATCACTGTCTTTAATTGTTTTTGCATCTGTATAGGCATAATTAATAACAACATTTAATCCCTTGATAATTTCTCCTTTAATGTCAGCTTCGAAACCTCTTGCTCTTTGTTCACCGGTAGCTACTGAAAGACCACTGCCTGGACGGGCGGGATCAGATGTAAATATATTTTGTCTTCTTATATCATATACAGCAAATGTTGAATTCCATTTCCCGCCAAACCAGTCTTTTTTAATACCGATTTCAAGGTTTTGGCCTCTGAAAGGCGTGGTAAGAGGGACACCTTTAGGGTTTGTTTCTGAATATTGAATAGCCGACTGTGGAACGAAAGTCTTGTCAAAAACTCCATATGCAGAGAAATCATCACTGAAAGAGTAACTTAATCCTACTCTTGGTGTAAATTCACCAGCTGTATCTTTAGGAACTATATTTCCTTCTGAGTAGTAAGGATATCCTGCGAAAGTGGTTCCGCTTGTGTATCTTCCTGCTAATGTAAGACGAAGTTTGTTATTGAACATTTCTATCTGATCCTGTGCATAATATGAGGTATATTTTACGCCTTGGTCATTGTAGAAAGGAGCTGCGGAGTTTAAAGTATAAAAACTATCTGGCGGTAATGTAGAAGGATCTACACCATATTGAGGGTTTTGAATATTAATTGGATAAATTGCAGTCTCAACTCCATTTACAATTTTTGAATACCCTGAAAAATCTGCGTTATATTTTCTGTTCCCATAATCAAATCCAGCAATAATTTTGTGAACGATATTTCCTGTATTCAGAGTTCCTCTTAAATAAGTCTGGAATATGTGGTTTTTTCCGGCAGCCTGCCAGTTGCTTAAAGTCCTGTTAAATATGTTTTTATCAGCAGGGTCAAAAGTTCCCCACCATGAGCCACCATCATAATTCATATCCATATAGGCATACTGTGTACTCCAAACCCAGTCTTTGAATAATTTCTGATCCAGGCTTAAGAATAAACTCTGATCTTTCACTTCTGTTTTTTTGAAGTTCGGATCATTAAAATTGGTATGAACATTCAACGAAGCATAGCCGTCATTAGACATTAAATATGCTCCCGGCTGGTTGAATTTCAGATATTGATAATTATACTGAGCCGTGAATGTTGTTGTTTTTGTAGGTCTGAATGTAATAGACGGAGCGATGATTATTTTGCTTGTTTTATCATTTTCTGACCATGATTTGTTGGAGCTTCCCATTAAGTTTAAACGGTAATCCAAAACACCATCCTTCACAATAACACCGTCAAGATCAGCTTCACCTCTGAAAAGGTTGTAGCTTCCCGTTGTGAATCTTACGCTGTTGGCAAATTTTCCGGTAGGTTTTTTTGTGACTACATTGTAAAACCCGGCAGGGTCACCCATAGATCCCATGAAACCAGCAGGTCCCTTTACGAATTCTATTCTGTCGATGATAGATGCATCAGGATTAATAGGGCCCCATGTTGAAGAAACATTCATTCCGTTCATGTAAGTTGCGATACTTGCTCCCCGCATGAAAACGTTTGAGTAAACATTGTCCCAGTGTTCTACTTTTCTGGCACCACTTACGTTACGGACAATTCCTTCGGACATGTTTAAAGTGATCTGGTCGGCCAGAACCTGCCCGCTTATAGACTGTACGTTCTGTGGCAGCTCTATAAGAGGAGTCTGTAACCTTAATGATCCGGAGACTTCGTTAAGTTTATATTTTTGATAATATCTTCCGTTGACAACAACCTCTTCGATATCATTAGATTTAATAGTGTCTTTTTCCTGAGAAAAAACCAGGATAGAACCTAACAATGAGGCACAGATCAGTACATTTTTCATGAATAAGTCTAATTTTCTGCAAATATATTGTTTTTAATTGTTCTAAATAAATAATAAAATTGATATTTGTCATAAATTATTAGTTGATGAATAGCAAAACCCCGCTTCAGCACTGCTGAAGCGGGGTTTTTATAAGATTTTATTATTGAATTCTTAGGCCGGAATTTCTCCTTTGTATAAGAAAGAAATAATTTCTTTGTTCATCTTGTCTACCATTTCACTGAATAAGTGGAATGATTCCTGTTTGTAAATTACCAGTGGATCTTTCTGTTCGTAAACAGCTCCCTGTGAAGATCTTCTCAGGTCATCCATTTCACGAAGGTGAAGTTTCCAGTTTTCATCAATGATGGATAAAGTGATGTTCTTTTCAAAATCATTGATCAGGCTTTCACATTGAGTTTCGTAAGCTTCTTTAAGATCCGCAACAATAGTCATTGTCTTGTGACCATCTGTGAAAGGAACCTGGATCATTTTGAACATGGAACCCTGGTTTTGATATACGTTCTCAATGATAGGGAATGATTTCTCTTTCAGTAAGTTCAGTTTCATTTTGTAATCTTCTTGAGCTGCTTTGAAAAGAAGATCTGTTAATTCAGGAACCTGCTTGCTCTTGAAGTCATTTTCAGAAACCGGAGATTCCATAGTGAAGAACTTAATGACATCAAATTCGAAATCCTTATAGTTTCCTGTAGCTTTTCCTTTAGCAACAATTGAATTGGAAACATCGAAAATCATGTTCGTAATGTCATATTTCAGGTGATCTCCGAACAGGGCATTCTTTCTTCTTTTATAGATTACGTCACGCTGCTTGTTCATTACGTCATCATATTCAAGAAGTCTTTTTCTGATCCCGAAGTTGTTTTCTTCTACTTTCTTCTGAGCTCTTTCAATAGACTTGCTGATCATAGAATGCTGAATAACTTCACCTTCCTTATGACCCATTCTGTCCATCATTTTTGCGATTCTCTCGGAACCGAATAAACGCATCAGGTTATCTTCAAGAGATACATAGAACTGAGAACTACCAGGGTCTCCCTGACGTCCCGCTCTACCTCTAAGCTGTCTGTCTACACGTCTTGAATCATGTCTTTCCGTACCGATAATGGCTAAACCACCAGCTTCTTTTACTTCTTTGGTAAGCTTGATATCCGTACCACGACCTGCCATGTTCGTTGCAATCGTTACAACTCCCGGCTGTCCTGCTCCGGCAACGATCTCCGCTTCTTTTTTGTGAAGCTTCGCATTCAATACCTGGTGTGGAATTTTTCTTAATTGAAGCGCTTTAGAAAGTAACTGAGAGATTTCAACAGAAGTAGTACCCACAAGTACAGGTCTTTTTGCTGCTGTTAATTTTTCAATTTCCTCGATTACAGCGTTATATTTTTCACGGTTAGTTTTGAAAACTAGATCCTGTCTGTCATGTCTTAAAATAGGACGGTTGGTAGGAATTACCACAACATCTAATTTGTAGATTTCCCAAAGCTCTCCCGCCTCTGTTTCAGCAGTACCTGTCATCCCCGCAAGCTTATTGTACATACGGAAATAGTTCTGAAGCGTTACCGTTGCAAAGGTCTGCGTAGCTGCTTCAATTTTTACATTTTCTTTAGCTTCAATTGCCTGGTGGAGACCATCTGAATAACGTCTTCCCTCCATGATACGACCTGTCTGCTCGTCAACAATCTTTACTTCACCGTCAATAACTACATACTCATCATCTTTTTCGAATAATGTATAGGCTTTTAACAGCTGGCTCATCGTGTGTACACGTTCAGATTTTTCAGCGAATTCAGAGAAAAGTCTTTCTTTAGCTTCAAATTCTTCTTCTTTAGATAAATTTTTAGCCTCAACTTCTGCGATTTCTGTCCCGATATCCGGAAGAACGAAGAAATTGTTATCTTCATTTCCCTGAGACATGTATTCAACACCTTTATCCGTAAGATCTACCTGATTGTTCTTTTCTTCTATTACAAAGTAAAGATCTTTATCTACAATCGGCATATCACGGTTGTTGTCCTGCATATACTGAGCCTCAGTTTTTTGAAGCAATGCTCTGTTTCCGCTTTCCGATAAGAATTTGATTAACTGTCTGTTTTTAGGGAGACCTCTGTATGCCTGAAGCAATTTGAATCCTCCTTCTTTTGTGTTTCCTGCAGCGATTAATTTTTTCGCCTCATTAAAGATGGAGGAAACTGTTTTTTTCTGAACTTCAACAATTCTGTCGATAGAAGGTTTAAGAACATCGAATTCCTGTCTGTCTCCCTGAGGAACCGGACCTGAAATAATCAACGGTGTTCTGGCATCATCTACCAATACGGAATCTACCTCATCCACAATGGCAAAGTTCAATTCTCTTTGCACAAGTTCTGTAGGTGAAGTTACCATGTTGTCTCTCAGATAATCGAACCCGAATTCGTTATTCGTTCCGTAGGTAATATCTGAATTGTATGCTTTTCTTCTTCCGTCTGAGTTCGGCTGGTGGTTATCAATACAGTCGATAGACATTCCGTGGAACTGATAAAGAGGGCCCATCCATGCGGAGTCTCTTTTCGCAAGATAATCATTCACCGTTACTACGTGAACCCCTCTTTCAGGAAGAGCATTTAAGTAAATAGGCAATGTTCCTACCAAAGTTTTACCTTCACCGGTTGCCATTTCAGCAATTTTACCGCTGTGAAGAATAACCCCTCCGATAAACTGAACATCATAATGGACCATATCCCAAACTACAGGAGTTCCGGCTGCGTCCCATGAGCTTTTCCAGATTGCAGTATCTCCCTGAATCTCTACGAAATCTTTACCCGCAGCAGCCAATTGTCTGTCCCAATCAGTTGCTTTAACACGGATGCCTCCGTTCTGGGCCCATCTTCTTGCCGTTTCTTTTACCAGGGCAAAAGCTTCAGGAAGAACCTGAGCAAGAACTTTCTCTTCAATGTCGTATGATTCTTTCTTCAGAGATTCAATCTTTGAGAAAAGAGCTTCTTTTTCATCTACGTTAGTTGAATTTTTTACCTGCTCTTTTATTTGTTCTATCTGCGCTGTTATTTTGCTGGTTGAAGATTTTATGTTCTCTTTAAATTCAGCAGTTTTTTCTCTCAGCCCATCATCAGTTAACTGTTGAATGGCTGGTTCTACAGCTTTGATTTTTGTTACAACTTTTTTTACTTCTTTTAGGTCCTGCGCTTTTTTGTCTCCCAAAAACCCTTTAAGAACTTTGTTTAAAAAACTCATAAATTTTTTGCTTTATGCTTAAAGCAATATGCTTTAAGCGTTTTACTGACACGCTTATCGTGTGAATGTTTTATATAAAAAAGGGCAAAAAAGCTCTAAGCATGACGCTCAAAGCTTATTGCTTTCATTAATATTCGTCTTCGTTCCAAAGGAAATCCTCGTCGGTAGGATAATCACTCCAAACCTCTTCGATAGATTCATAGATTTCTCCTTCGTCTTCAATTGCCTGAAGGTTTTCAACTACTTCCATTGGTGCACCAGTTCTGATTGCATAGTCAATAAGTTCTGCTTTTGTCATTGGCCAAGGTGCGTCACTTAGGTATGAGGCTAATTCTAATGTCCAGTACATAATTTTCTGATTTTTTTGCAAAAGTATAAAATTAGCTTATATTATACGCTTTTTTATACTTGATTTTCAATTCTTTTTGATTAATTTTTGTTCATTGCCCGTCATAGGCTGCATTACAGCTGTGCCAGCAACTTATATGATGTCATTTTCTCAAAAACCATTCCACAAATTTTTTTATGCCATTTTGGAAGTCTGTGTCTGGTTTGTAGCCAATTAATGTCTTTGCTTTTGTGATATCTGCACAGGTTTTCTGGACATCTCCCGGCTGCATTGGCAGATTTTTCTTCATGGCAGAAATTCCCAGGGCGGTTTCTATTGTGCCAAGCATTTTTGATAAAGTAATCACCTCACTTTCTCCTAGGTTAATAATTTCGTAAACCCCGGAATGAGTTTCTAAATAGAGAATGGATTTTGTGATTCCGTCGATAATATCATCAATATAAGTGTAGTCTCTTGCTGTATTTCCATCACCATAGAATGGTATTTCCTGTCCTTCTGAGATCAGTTTTGTAAATTTATGGATGGCAAGATCCGGCCTCTGTCTGGGGCCGTATACGGTGAAGAACCTAAGCTGGATCATGTCTATATGATACAGATTATGGTAAACGTGTCCCAAAATTTCGCCGCTTTTTTTGGTTGCAGCATAAGGTGAAATAGGGCGGTCTACATTATCTGCTTCTGAAAACGGAGTTTTTTCATTGTTGCCATAAACGCTTGACGAAGAGGCGCATATGAATTTATTGATGTTGAATTCTTTGCAGAGTTCCCAAAGATTCATCGTTCCACGTACATTTACTTCCTCATATTCCAGAGGCCTTTCAATGGACGGACGTACTCCTGCAAGGGCTGCAAGATGAATGACAAGGTCGATTTTGTGATTTTTAAAAATAGTTTCAAGTCCCTTTTTATCACGGATATCCTGATAATATAACTGATATTTATCCGATTGTGAAAGGCTAACCAGATGTGTAATATCGGTCTCTTTGTCCGAAAACTCAAAATCCGAAATTTTATCAATAGACTCTAATGTATTTTTAATTTTTGTCTGATAATTATAGAAATTATCAAAATTGTCAACGTTTATGACAGAATGTCCATTCCTTAATAATCGTTCTATTAAGTGTGAACCTATAAAGCCGCTTCCGCCAGTTACAAGATAAATCATTTGTGGATTTTTAATAGGCAAATTTATTAATAATACTTGAATGCTGTTTTCATACTTTTGTCAGAAAGAATAATACATGATCAATTTCCGAAAACTATTTGTATTACCCAAGGAAGAAGATGAAGAATTTACATTCCAGGAAATAGAAGAAGGAATTTATTTTCGGGGACATAATTTATGGCTTCTGGTAATTTCTATGGGAATTGCATGTGTAGGCCTGAATATCAACAGTTCAGCAGCTGTTATTGGTGCGATGCTTATTTCACCGTTAATGGGGCCAATTGTAGGAATGGCCTTTGGTCTTTCTACAGGAAACAGGAGGCTTATAAGACTTGGCATTATCAATTGGGTTCTGATGATTGTTGTTGCGATGTGTTCCTCCGCACTGTATTTTTTTGTTTCCCCTTTTCATTCAGAGACTTCTCAATTGGAAAGTTTTAAGACCGCTACGATTTTTGATTGTTTCCTGGCTTTATTGGGCGGTCTGGCCTGGTTCCTCGGAATTGTAAGGAAAGAAGCTGTAAAAGTAATTGCGGGTGTTGCTGTTTCCACGGCATGTATTCCGCCTCTTTGTACAGCTGGTTTTGGAATAGCGAATGGAAATTGGGAGTATTTTTGGGGAGGCTTTTATTTTTATCTTATCAATTGCTTTTTTATAGGAGTAGGAACCTGGATATTAAGTATATTTTTAGGGTATCAAAGATATTACAGAATAAAGGATAGATCTCACAACCGTAAAATTTCTGGTTTCATCAGTTTACTTTCAATCGTTATCTTAATTCCCAGTATTCTACTTACAAAAAAGAAATGGGAAAAGGAAAAGCTAAAGGAGCGTGCAGAAAATTATATTAAAAATATTAAAGAAAACCATTCGGAGCTGGCTATTATCAGCTATGAGGCATTTAAAGAAAATGATCAGGACTTTTTGAAGATAACACTTTTGAATGACAGTGTCACGATTAGTAAAAAAAGACTGGATGCCCACAATGAGCTGGTAAAAGATATTCACTTGATTTGGCAATATTCACCAGGGGTGAGAAGTTCTGAAAATCCGGAAATGCAAAAACTTCAGAGTCAGATAACAGCGCTGAAAGAAGAAATAGACAGGATCAAATCACAGAATAAAATCAAATAAATTTAATTTTAATATATTTACGATAAACAGAACAATTATGCAGTTTCAAGGGCAAATTTTAAAAATGACGAGTTTCGATGCACAGCCAATTCAATATTATCTCAATCTTTCGGGAGACCTTATCCATATGAATGAGCTGTTCGGAAAAGAATTGAGGGTAAAACACACCGGATTTCAATGTGTTAACTGCGGAGAAAATAAACCTGTTTATAGAATGGGGTTCTGTAAAAACTGCTTCTTTGAAAGTCCTTACGCCAGTGATACAATTATACGGCCTGAGCTTTCTACTGCTCACTTGGGGGTTGCTGAACGTGACCTGGAAGTGGAAAAACAAATCCAACTGCAGCCTCATACCGTATATCTTGCTTATACCGGGGATGTAAAAGTTGGTGTAACGAGAAATAACCAGATCCCGACGAGATGGATCGATCAAGGGGCCACTTTTGCCCTTCCGATCGCCAGAACAGAGAACCGTTATGAAGCAGGAATGATAGAAGTTGCTTTAAAAGAGCATCTTCCTGATAAAACAAACTGGAAAAAAATGCTTCAGGATGATTTTGAAGGCGAAATAGACCTTGCCGATTTCCAGCAGAAGATCAGGCAGTATTTTCCTGAGGATTTCGAGAAGTTCTACAGCGAAGGAGAAAACTTATGGAAATTCGATTATCCTTTTGAAAAACCAGCTAAAATAACGTCTTTCACTCTGGATAAGAAACCTGAGTTTACCGGAAAGCTTATCGGTATCAAGGGGCAGTATTTAAGTTTTCAAGGGGGAGATTTCATAAATGTGAGAGGACATGAGGGGTATGTAATTGAGCTGGAAATAAAAAATTAATCCTTATATTTAAAATAACGAAAACCAAATCACAAATATGAATAAATGGGTTAAAAAGTTATTGATAGGCCTTGGAATTCTGTTGGTCATTCTTCTGGCTGCAAATTTCGGGTTGAATATCTGGCTTAAAACCCAGCTTCCTGAATATATAAAGAATAATACCGACTATAAGGTTTCCTATAAAAAACTGGATGTAGATCTTGGTTCAGGAAATATTTTTGTAGCAGGAATAACGGTAAACAGCAAAGATCCCCAAAATACCAACGTAATTGGGCTCCAGGGAACAATTGATACCCTAAAGATCAGCCGTTTCGGAATTTATGATGCTGTTTTCAATAAAAGAATCAGCTCATCTGACCTTCTGCTGGCGAAACCCAATTTAAATATCAGCCTTGCCCAACCTGTAGACCATAAAACGGGAAAAAAGCGAAATCCGGTTTTGTTTGAAAATATAAGGATCAATAAAGGGGTCATCAATATTTTTAAGCATACCAAACAGAAATTTCTGTCCGTGAAGGATCTAGATCTTTTTGTAGAAAACCTCCAGATGACCGAAGAGTCTGTAGAAGATAAGCTTCCGGTAGTTTTTGACCGTTATGATATCAAAGGGAGAAATTTTTTCTTTCGTCCGGATAATGTTTATGCCATTACCATCAGCAATATTGCAACGTCAAACGGACAGATGTCGGTCGGAAATTTTCGTCTGATTCCGCTGCTTTCTTTCGAACAGTTTAAAAGATTCTATCCCAAGAAACCAAAACTGTTTGAGTTTTCCATTCCAAAAATGGATTTTAAAGATGTGGTTTTAAAGAAGAACAAAATTTCGCTGGCCAATGCTGATTTTCAAAATCCGGTTCTTAATGTATATAATACCGGAATAAAACCCCAAAAGGCTGAGAGAAAAATGAATTTTGAGATCAATCTGGAAGATGTGAGACTTAACAGCCTCTCTGTATTGGTCAATAAACCTGACGGAAGCAGACTGTTTTTTGCAAAAACACTGAATGTAAAAGTCAACCAGCTGAAGTTTGATAAGGTCACTGCGGCAGAAGTGATTCCTGTTGGATATAAAGATTTCCATTTTTCAGGAAAGGATATACAGTACTCAAATCACCGGAACTTTGCCGTTGAGAGCTTTGCATTAAACCCCAAAAGCGGTGAAATCAGGAATCTGATCCTCTCTCCCGGAACAATGGCGGCAGAGAAGGGTTCTATGGATTTAAAAACCAGCCATATTGCATTCAACATTAATAAGTTTGAATTTATTGACAGAAAACTTAATCTTGATCTTAAAGATGTTCTTGTTGAGAATATAAACGGAACGATTAAGGCTGCTGAAAGCAAAGTGAAAAAGAACCATGGCCAGGGAATAATACAATCTGTAATAGTCCGGAAAATGACTCTTAAAAACTCTGATATTGTTTACGATAAAGGAATGCAGCCATTGGCATTTCATGACCTCAATGCGACTGTCAATGCCATTGAAATAGCTCGAAAACCTAATGGGCAAGGACTTTCTTTCAAAATTAGAGACTATTTCCTCACAACCCGGAACTTCGCTTATAAAACACAATTTTATAATTTAAGCGCCAGTCTTTTAAAATTAAATAAAAATAAAATTCAGATCAATAACTTTGCGATGAAGCCTCTCGTTTCAAGAGCACAGTTTATCAGAATGATACCTGTTGAGCGGGATTTGTACGACCTCAAGGCGACACAGGTAACGGCAGACGGAAGCTGGGACCTGTTTTCGGATAATAAATCCATCAATGCTTCCAATGTGACTGTTCTTGCTGCAAATGCCAATATTTTCAGAAGTAAGATTCCCAAAGATGATCCTAAAATAAAACCTTTGTATTCCAGGTTGCTAAGGTCTATAAAAATTCCAATGACCGTTAATAACCTTGACCTGAAAAATTCAGTTCTGGTCTATGAAGAAGACACTCCGGAAAGTGCAGGGCCCGGAAAACTGACGTTCAGCAGTTTTAATATGAACGTTAAAAACCTTAATTCTGCCAAAACAAAAGAAAGATCTACAAAAGTAGATATCAACATCAACTGCTCGTTTATGAACCTGGCGCCGCTTTCTGTCAATTGGGGCTTTGATGTGGCAGATCATACCGATGCATTTTCAATTTCCGGGAAAACAACCAATCTTCCTGCAGGCGGAATTAATCCGTTTATCAGACCTTACCTTCATGTCACGGCAACTTCTGGAACAATTCAGCAAATGTTATTTAATTTCAAAGGAAATCCTGCAGGAATACACGGAACATTCAACCTGAAACATAAAGATCTCAAAATTGCCGTTCTAAATAAGGATAATCATGAGAAAAAGGGTGTACTGACTGCTGTTGCCAATCTCTTTATAAGATCCGACTCCGAAAAATTTCCTGAAGCCGTTGCAGTGGAAAATGTTGAAAGAGACCCTACAAAATCATTCTTCAATCTTTTCTGGAAAGGAATTGAGCAGGGGCTGAAGAAGACTTTAATAGGTGTGAATATTGATAAAACCGAGAAAACCGTAAAAGATGCCGTTTCTTCTGTAAAAGAAGTAAAACAAACAGTAAAAGAACTGAAACAGGATATTAAAGCAAAAAAAGAAGAGCCTAAGCCACAGAAAAAGGAAAAGAAAGGCTTCCTGAAAGGAGTTTTTAAGAAAAAAGAAAAACCCGTAACTGAATAGTTCCGGGATATATCTTAAGGGATAAAGTTGTTATTTCTGGATTTAATCTTTAAGCCGCTAAAAGTTAAATTCATCACTTTCCAGAATAGGAATGTCTCTTAAAAATTTATCAAATTCTTCTCCCGGATAGTTGCTGTCTGCCCCGTAAGAGTCTATAATCATTCCTCGGTTTCCTTCATTATCCTTTACAACGTACAATACTGCGCTATCATCCGGATTGCTGTCTCCTTCAAAACGGTAAGTTTTTAAAATGGTCAGCTCTGACGGCTGGTATATTTTTTCTGAATTTTCAAATTTCATTTCGCAGGCCTCATTCATTCTGAATTCTCTGTGTATTCCTCTTCCTGCAAGAGTATTCATGACCTGGCTCAAAGTTGTCATCCTGTCGTTATTTTCTGAATTATCCATAATATTATTTTCTTAAACTACTACAATAATTAAACCATTGATTTGTCAAATTTACATAAAAAGACAATTACATCTTTGATTAAAATAATGCTGAATGTTAACAAAATTTATAATTCAAAAAAATAAAATAGGTATACTTTTTGCAATAACTACTTTAATAAATCGGACAAAATATGAAAAAAGAAGTTGGCGTTTTACTGGCAGGGGGAGTTGGTCTTTTGGCAGTATTAGGTTTTATTGGAATAAAAAAGATATTGACTAAAAAAGATAAAAAATATAGTGATACCTATTCGGATTATCACAGACATTTTGATGAAAAAAACCACGATGATGAATATCACGGAGTGGAATTTTATGCACTGAAGTAGTAAAAGAATATATTTAATTATGTTAAATCCGGCTCTGTCAAAGAGGCCGGATTTTTTGTGGATAACTTTAATGTTAAAACTTATATTTTATAAGAAATCCACTTTAATTTTACATCACAATGCAGAACGAAAAATTCATAAAAGGACAAGGAGCGCAGCGAAACGTGATCAACCGTTTCGACAGGTATACCTATGAGCCGGATGATGAAGATTTCGAAACCGTAAAAACTTCTTTTACGGAAGTTTTTCCGAAAACCATTGTGAATCAGGTGAAAAGTGAAGACCTGCCGATGGAATATTCCATGAATCCGTATCAGGGCTGCGAACACGGATGTTCCTATTGCTTTGCAAGACCCACCCATGAATATTGGGGCTATAGTGCCGGAATTGATTTTGAAAGAAAAATCATGGTAAAGAAAAATGCTCCGGAACTGTTAGAGAAATTTTTTCAGAAAAGAGGTTACAGACCAGCACCTATCCTTCTTTCCGGAAACACTGACTGCTATCAGCCTGCAGAAAGGCAGTTTGAAATCACCCGAAAACTACTTCAGGTCTGCCTGGATTACAGACATCCAGTTAATATTCTGACAAAAAATGCGCTTGTTCTGAGAGACCTGGATATTCTAAAACCTATGGCAGAGCAGAACCTGGTTTCTGTGTCACTTAGTATACCTACTATTAATGAAGAGCTTAGGCGGAAAATGGAACCGAGAACAAGCTCGGCTCCGAATAAATTGAAGGCTGTAGAGATTCTTACAGAAAACAAAATTCCCGTGCATGTCATGGTGGCACCCATTATTCCCGGGCTGAACAGTGATGAGCCGTTAAGCATTTTAAAAGCTATTTCCGATGCAGGAGCTTTAAGCTTCGGATATACGTTGGTAAGGCTCAATGATACGATAGAGCCTGTTTTTGTCAATTGGATAGAAACCCATTTCCCGGACAGGGCACAAAAGGTTTTAAATCTTATCCGATCTATGCGAGGGGGGAAACTGGGCGACAAAAGATATTTTGAAAGACAGAGAGGAGAGGGGAATATCGCTGAAATGATTCACAATACATTCAAAATCGGGAGAAAGAAATTTTTTGACGGAAGCGAATTTCCCAAACTGTCTACAGCGAATTTTACCGGAGCCAAAGATCAGCAATTGAGGCTGTTCGATTGAATTTAAAGAGTTTTTAGTAAAGTCTTTCTTAAATAAAAACCGCTCCAAAAGGAACGGTTTTCTTATTCGTTTTTGATTTTAAAATTACATAGAGTCATCCGGACATTGGAAATCATCGCTGCAAGCTGCACAGATTACAGTTCCGCTGCAATAATACATACAGAATTCCGGTTCCGGAAGCTTAATTGCTCCTGCTCCTGAGATGCTTTTTAACTGGCCTTTGTTTAGTTTTTTTAAATTTTTCATACTGTTTTAATTAAAAATTTGATATTAAAGTAAAGATAATTAAAATATTTTTAACTAAAATAAGATATGGTAGATTTTAATATTAAAAATTTGTGATATAAAAATAAAAGTCAATAATTAATCTGAAGGGTATCCTATTATCTTGGTACCCGGAATACAGATCAATTATTGACTTTTTTATATTACTTTTTGATAAGTCCTAATTCAATAAGTCTTTCATGTAAAAATTCTCCTGCAGTTGTATCTTCATACAGCTTCGGATTGTTTTCATCAATACAGTTTTCAAGAGCATTCAATGACATTTCGCTCACCGGATGCATAAAGAACGGAATAGAATATCTTGATGTTCCCCATAATTCTCTTGGAGGGTTAACCACTCTGTGAATAGTAGATTTCAATTTGTTGTTGGTATGTCTTGAGAGCATATCTCCAACATTGATCATTAATTCATCCGGTTCAGCAATCGCATCGATCCATTCTCCGTTGTGGTTTTGAACCTGAAGGCCTTTTCCCTGAGATCCCATCAGAAGAGTGATCAGGTTAATGTCTCCATGAGCAGCAGCTCTTACCGCATCATCCGGTTCCTGGGTAATTGGTGGATAGTGGATGGGTCTTAAAATAGAGTTTCCTTCAGCGATTTTATCGTCAAAATAAAACTCGTCCAGACCAAGATACAGAGCCAAAGCTCTTAATACATACTGGCCTGTTTTTTCGAGCATTTGATAGGCTTCTTTACCTACTTCATTGAATTTTGGAAGCTCATCAACGATCACGTTGTCAGGATACTCGGATTTGTATTTTGAATCATCAGACACATACTGTCCGAAATGCCAAAATTCTTTTAAATCACCTTTTTTGAAACCCTTAGCGGTTTCTTTACCGAATCCTACGTAACCTCTCTGGCCACCGATTCCTAGAATTTCATACTTCTGCTTCGTTTCTACAGGGAGTTCAAAAAAGTTTTTAACTTCTCCGTAGAGTTCATCTACTAGTTTGTCATCAAGAAAATGGCCTTTTAAGGCAACAAAACCAATTTCTTCATAAGCTTTTCCGATTTCATTTACAAATTTCTGTTTGCGTTCCGGGTTGTCCGAAAGGAAATCACGCAGGTCTACACTAGGTATTTTATCCATTTTTAGAAATTTACGAATCACAAAATTACATATTTTTTAAATGAAATAATTCTAAAATAAGTATTTATCAGTTAAATTTGCTGTATGAAAAAATATTCTTCTAAGAGAAGTATTCAGATACTTGCCCATCTTCTTCAGCAGTACGGAATTTCAGATGTTATCATTTCCCCGGGATCCAGAAATGCGCCCCTGGCGATTCATTTTTCGGAAATTGATGCTTTCAACTGTTACAGTATTGTAGATGAAAGGAGTGCAGCTTTTGTAGGAATAGGAATGGCTAAAAGTGAGAAAAAGCCGGTAGCAATAACATGTACCAGCGGCTCTGCAGTAGCCAACTACTACCCAGCAGTTACAGAAGCTTTCTATCAGAATGTTCCGCTTTTGATCCTGACCGCCGACCGGCCTACGGATTTTGTAGATATTTTTGACGGGCAAACCATCAGGCAGAAGGATATTTTTCATCAGCATTCTTATGGTGACTTTCAGCTCTTGGAAGACAGTAAAGAAAATGCAGAGGATGTTAATTTTGACATTATTAAAAAAGCAATTGAGCTTTGTTTTGAAAAACAGGGACCGGTACACATCAATATTCCGTTGGAAGAGCCTTTATATGAGCTGGTTTCAGAGCTTCCCTCTTTTCCCTCCGTTGAAAAAACGATCAGGCATAAGGAATATGAGGTGCCATCCAATTTAATCGCAGACTGGCATACGTCCCAGAGAATTATGATTCTTGTGGGAACCAAAGATCACAGCCCGGAGCTGGAAAATCAATTAACGCAACTGGTGAAAAACCATTCTGTTGTTGTATTGAGTGAAGCTAACTCTAATCTGTATCATGAGAAGTTTTTCAGGCATATTGACCGTTATATTTTTAATTTTACTGAAGAGGATTATAAAACCTATGCTCCGGATCTTCTGATTACGGTAGGTCAGAATGTAGTTTCCAAAAAAGTAAAACAATTCCTGAGAAGTGCCCGTCCGAAGCAACATTGGCACCTGGATGAAGTGTGGCAGCCGGATACCTATTTCTCTCTGACTGAAAAGATTGAAGTGAAGCCGGAGGTTTTCTTTTCCAAACTTCTGAAATTCATCAACCTTGAACCTAGACCCTATTTTAATCTTTGGGACGTTCTAAGGGATAAAAAAGATGCTAAACATGAACAATTCCTGAATAAAGCCGAATTTTCGGATTTTTATTTCTTTAATAAAGCTTCACAGACCATTCCTGAAAATTACAATATCCATTTCAGTAATTCCTCCGCGATCAGATATGCACAGCTCTTTGATTTTGGAAAAAGGAAAATGTACTGTAACAGAGGAACAAGTGGTATAGATGGCTCTACTTCTACGGCAATGGGTTTTGCCATAAAAAATGCAAATCCAACCCTGCTTATTACAGGGGATTTAGGCTTTTTCTATGATATCAACGGGCTTTGGAACCAATATATTCCACCGTTTGTAAGAATTATTATTTTCAATAATGGGGAAGGAAATATCTTTAAAATTATTCCGGGACCGGGTAATGCCAATCCCAATACTTTAGACGAATTTATAGCGACAAAACACCGCAAACATGCTGAACATTTAGCAAAACATTTCGGTTTCTCCTACATCAAAGTGGAAGATGAGCCTACGCTGGACCGTGTGCTGGAGAATTTCTTCAAACCTGATCTGCAGCCGAAAATCCTTGAGGTAAATACATACGGGAAAAACAGCGCAGATGTTCAGAAAGCTTATTTCGAGTTCATGAAAGGGAATTAAAGATCAAGATATTCTTCATTCCCCGGTAAATTTGTAATCTTGTCAATAGGATAAATAAACATATCATCAAAATCATTCAGGGCATTAATCAGTTGAAAATGAGAAAACTGCTTAATGTTCTGAAGTGTGATTTCAGTTTCTTTTATCTTTTTATGTTTCAGAAGATTCTGCCTCTGTACTCCGTTCAGCAGATAAGTAGCCGGCGTAAACCAGTCCTTACCTTTTAAGAAAAGAATGTTAGAAAAAGAAGTGTCAGTGATGTGGTTGTTTTTAACAATGATGATCTCTTCAGCTTTTGATTTCATTTTCATCTTGTCCAGCTCCTTACGGTCTTCAAATTTGAAAGAATAGTCAAAGCTGTTGTTTTCAACCAGCTGGAAGCTCTGTATCTCAGGAATAGCGTATGGGATCATCATCGTCCGTACCCTTTTATCAAGGTCATAGGAAAGTCTCAGTTTGAAAAGACCGTCCTCATCATGTTCAAGATTTTTGAAGATCTTGGCCAGATCAATAGAGCCTTCTTTCCCGAAATGGGCAAAAGTCTGGTTGATACGTTTTTGATGTAGTTCCAGAAGAAAAATCTCCTGATCTTCTACTTTTATGCTTTCAATGAATTGGGACATAGATTTTATTTTTCATTTCCTGATATTCGTCTTCTAACTTGCTCATATGCGTTATACCGCCACCGCTTTTGAAATAAAGCAGGTCTCCCTCTTTTTCAATAAAGCGTATCATCACACAGCTGTCAAGGTTTTCACCGTCAAACCAGCCGCATACTCCGGTATAATAACCCCTGTCATATCCTTCCGCATCTAAGATTATTTCCAGTGTTCTCGGCTTTGGAGCGCCGAGAATTGACCCGGCGGGAAGCAGTTTTTCCATCATGCTGCCTATTTTTCCTGCAAACTCTGGCTTTATATTTCCTGAAATTTCAGAACTCATCGCATACAGGTCTTTTTGCTGTGTCCTGATGAGGTCTATATGCTGGAACTGGTCAACTTTCACATTATCTGCAACCATGCTGAGATCATTCCGGAGAAGATCCACAACAGTATAATGCTCCGCTTTTTCTTTTTTGTCGTTTTTCAAAACTTCAGCTGCGTTTTCCAATGATGCATCAATAGTACCTTTCATTGGATAAGTCAAAATTTTGCCGTCAATAATCTTTACAAAAGTTTCAGGAGAAAAAAATACAAAAAAATCTTTATAAAACACTTTATACTTCGCATTTGAGTGATAAAAAATTTCTTCGAGGCTTAAATTGGTCTGAATCCTAGTCTTTCTTGTATAATTGACAAGATAAGAATTTCCCAGACGGATATTTTTCTGAACCTTATCAAATCCTTTTTTAAAGCTTTCCAGCGTTTCCGGAAATGATTCCCATTCAATTTTTTTATTGAGGACGTGTTTCTGTTTTGAGTTTGATAGTTGCTGAAAATCAACTAACAAGCCTGATTTATTAATTTCATTTTCTCTATAGATTTCTATATTCTCCGAAAGGAAATCGATCATGAAAAAGTACGGAACCTTCTGAAGGGAAAGTTCGTCCATTTCCATAAATTTTTGATGATTCATTGAAAACATCCTGCAAAAATAATTAATGATGATTACTTTTGTGTAAAATTTTTTTAATGCAGAGCAGATATCCTCAGAAACCAGGAATAGATTTTATACTGAAGCAGGCTTTTTTCTATTGGAATAAGACTCTTTTCTTTCAATTAATATTTTCAATTTTTTATTTTGGGATCTTTTTTACGGTGCTTTTCTTCTTTGATGGGAAGTATGGTATTTTAGCCCAATATGCAGAAGCGGCGAAATATGCAAAAGATGGCATGGAAGCATATTCTGCGCAGATCGTAAAAATGCAGTCCAATCCGGGATTTCAATATTTTTCCTGGGCTATTATCGGAACTTCTATTTTTCTTTATCCCCTTAATATTGGGTTTTATCAGATTTACAGGAAAATTGACATGAATGAAAAACTGGAACTTGGAGATCTGCTTGTAGGATACAATGGGTTTAATTTTTTCAAATATATAGGATATTATATTTTCTGGTCATTTGTCTATGTCTATACATTTCAGACTATTATCCTTGCTGTTATATGGGTATTTGTCACCATTTTTGTTGCCCCACTGATGTTTTTTAACAATAAACGGATTTTCGAAGCTGTTTCACTGAATCTTCAGGCTTTAAGAAAATATTTTTTAGAAATACTGGTCTGCGTTATTGTTGCGATTTTCTTTAAGTTTATTGGGTTTGCATTATTTTTTATAGGCGGACTCTTTACGTTTCCGTTTTGGAACGCAATGATTTACTCACTGTATAAAACGATTTTCTCGGAAAAAAGTTAAACTTTCAAAAGGTTTAATATGTTTTTATGCCAAAAAAAGTTAAATTTGGTGAAACCATTAAATATTAAACTATGTCAGAATTTAACGAATTTGATCAACAGGGATCTGTTCCAAACAGGGATACAGGATCCATTATTTCGCATTCATTTGAAATGTATAAAGGCGTTTTTCTTTACGGAATCGTCGCGATGATAATTTACCTTATAGGAGGATTCATCATTCAGTCTGTCAGCGGGTTCAATTCTGCGTCCATGATGGAAGAAATGAAAGATGCAGGTGGAGATTACTCTAATTTCAGCTACTGGAATGCTCCGGGATTTTCGCTTTATCTTTCATTGTCCGGTCTTCTGGGGATTTTATTGGCTCCATTATACGTAGGACTGATCTATATAGTGAATAAATACAATACTAAAAGTCAGATCGATTTTGCAGACCTTTTCATCGGATATAAGCAGAATTTTGTAAATATCCTGATCTACAGTATTCTTTCGGGGATTATTTCAAGTGTTGCGATGGCGCTGTGCTTTTTCCCGTTTATTTTTGTTTATCCTTTCCTTTTATTGGGGTATCCTATTCTATTATTCGAAAATGCATCGGCTACTGAAGCATTAGGGAAGTCTTTTAACATTGCCAAAGAAAATTACGGAACGTTTCTTGGTACTACCGTATTGGGAGGACTGATCTCTATTGCCGGAATTGTTTTATGCGGTATTGGTATTATCTTAACGGCTCCTTTTATGATGATCGTCATGTATTCTGCTTATTGTGCTTTTTTAGGAAAACCGAGACAAATCGAATTTAAGAAATAAATAAAATAATAAGATAGGAACACAATGGATAAAGATAAACAGATAAGCAATGTTGCGATAAAACAAGTTGCCCTGCTGGCTATAATTCTGGTGCTTACCGGATTAATCTGTTTTAATCTTTCACTGTTCATACCATCAGTGCTTGGAGCGATCACTATTTATGTGGTCTGTAGAAGATATAATTTCTATCTGCAGGAAGAAAAAAAATGGAAATCTTGGCAATCATCGCTTGTTTTGATGCTGGCCAGTCTTATTATCCTTATTCTTCCAATCTATTTTATTGCCGACCTTCTGATCGATAAGCTGGGAAATGCCCAGGTTTATATGACCAAATTCAATGTATTTCTGGATAAAATACACTCATACATCTACTCAAAAACAAGTTTTGATATTCTCAGCAAAGAGAATATGGATAAAGTAAAGAATTCTGCAGGAAAGTTTTCTACATCAGCATTAAGTGGTACATTTAATACCCTTACTGTGGTAATGTCCATGTATTTTATTCTTTATTTTATGCTGGATAGGCCAAGACTGTTTGAGAAGATCCTGAGCTCTTCCGCTCCATTAAAAAGGGCTAATATTTCTTTGATCGGCGATAAGCTTAGAAAGCTGATCATGGCCAACGCGATTGGAATTCCTGTTGTAGCCTTAGGGCAGGGAATCGTAGCACTGATAGGGTACTTTATCTTTGGAGCACCCAGTCCAGTTCTTCTTTTTGCTTTAACAGCTGCTGCTTCAATGGTTCCTGTTGTAGGTGCAGCTATTGTGTATATTCCGGTATGTATTTTTATGATTGCTGAAGGCAATACTGGGCAGGGACTTGGTTTGGCCGCCTATTGTTTGATAGTAGTCGGGCTTACGGATAATCTGCTTCGATTTACCCTTTTAAAGAAACTTGAAAATATTCATCCGTTGAATACTGTGTTCGGAATTATTATGGGAATGAATTTATTTGGCTTTATGGGACTGATTTTCGGACCGATCCTTATTTCATTTACCCTGCTTCTGATCCAGGTTTACAGGAATGAATTTTCAGATGAAGACACACCGCCAGATCTTAAACTGCCGGATAATGATGAAGAAGAAAAAGTTAATTTAATTGTATAAAAGTGGAAGGCGTAAATTCAGAAATATTAAAGGAGATCTGCATCGTAAAGATGCCTTTTGGAAAATATGAAGGAACAGTGCTTGCTGACCTTCCGGTAAGCTACCTGGAGTGGTTCAACAGAAAGGGTATGCCTAAAGGAAAATTAGGGATGCAGCTTTCAACCGTTTACGAAATTAAGCTCAATGGCCTGATGGACCTTCTGATACCAATCAGAGCTTCTTTAAGATAAGGAAGAGTCTTTCTGATTGACAAATAAGTATAATTTTAGGGCCGCATCGAAGATGCGGCCCTAAAAATTATTATAATACCATCTATTATTCTCTCAAAGCTGTGATTTCATCTCTAAGCTTGGCTGCTTTTATGAAATCAAGATTTTTAGCGGCAGCTTCCATTTCTTTCTGCTTCTGGACAATGATTTTTTCAATGTCTTTATCTCCGTAGCTGGCTTTTGTTTCAGCTGCCTTCTGAAGAATCTCCTTCTGGGTGTATTTCGGATCCGGGAAATCTTTACTTCTTCCCACAAGATTTTCTGAGATCTTTTTATTTAAGGCCTGAGGAACAAGTCCATTGGCTTCATTATGCTGTATTTGTTTCTTACGACGGTATTCGGTTTCATCCAGGGCGGCCTGCATGGACTTTGTGATCTTATCGGCGTACATGATTGCTTTTCCGTTAACATTTCTTGCTGCACGTCCTACCGTCTGGATCATCGATCTTCTGCTTCTGAGCATTCCCTCTTTATCAGCATCCAGAATGGCTACCAGAGACACTTCCGGAAGGTCAAGTCCCTCTCTTAACAGATTGACCCCGATGAGTACGTCAAAAATCCCCAAACGTAGGTCCTGCATAATCTGGATACGTTCCAACGTTTCTACATCTGAATGGATATATCTTGTCCTGATCCCGAATTTCATGAAGTATTTGGTAAGTTCTTCGGCCATTTTCTTCGTTAAGGTGGTAACCAGAACTCTTTCGTCAGCGTCTGCTCTTTTTTGGATCTCCTCCATCAGATCATCAATCTGGTTTAGGCTTGGTCTTACTTCGATAACGGGGTCGAGAAGCCCTGTTGGACGGATGATCTGCTCAATATAAGCTCCTCCGGTTTTCTCCAGTTCATAATCAGCTGGTGTTGCAGAAACATAGATCACCTGGTTTTGCATGGCTTCAAATTCCTCAAACTTAAGAGGCCTGTTGTCCATAGCAGCCGGAAGTCTGAAGCCATATTCTACCAAAGCTTCTTTTCTGCTCCGGTCACCACCGTACATGGCATGAACCTGGGGAATAGTAACGTGGCTTTCATCAATAACCATTAAAAAGTCTTTCGGGAAATAATCAATCAGGCAGAATGGTCTTGAACCGGGAAGCCTTCCGTCAAGATATCTTGAATAGTTCTCAATCCCTGAGCAGTAGCCCAGTTCCTTGATCATTTCAAGATCCAGTTCTGTTCTTTCCTGAAGTCTTTTAGCTTCCAGGGGTTTTTCAATAGAATTAAAGAAATCTACCTGCTTTACCATATCGTCCTGGATGCTTCTGATAGCTCCGTTTAGAGTTTCTTTTGATGTCACAAAGAGGTTCGCGGGATAAATCTGAATCTGATCAAAATTAGATTCTACATTTCCACTTACAGGATCAAAACTCTGGATTTTTTCGATTTCATCTCCAAAAAACTGAATCCTCACTGCATTATCAGCATATGCCGGAAAAACATCAATAACATCTCCTTTTACCCGGAACGTACCTCTCTGAAAGTCTCCCAATGTTCTGGCATATAATGCGTTAACTAAAGAATGGAGGAGTGCGGTTCTCGTTACTTTTTCTCCAATAGCTAATGTGATAAGTGATTTATGAAATTCTGAAGGGTTTCCGATACCGTAAATACATGAAACAGAGGCTACAATCAGTACATCTCTTCTTCCTGAAAGAAGGCTGGCTGTTGCG
Organism: Chryseobacterium sp. CCNWLW53; assembly: GCF_037083525.1. Taxonomy (NCBI): domain Bacteria; kingdom Pseudomonadati; phylum Bacteroidota; class Flavobacteriia; order Flavobacteriales; family Weeksellaceae; genus Chryseobacterium; species Chryseobacterium sp. CCNWLW53. The sequence goes on from NZ_JBAOJR010000001.1 coordinate 837,085, forward strand.
GAGAGACGTAGTTTTTCTACTTCTTCGTTAATGCTCAGATCTTTCTCAATATAAGTCCCGGTTGTTGCAATATAGGCTTCCGGTTGGTAATAATCATAATAGCTGACAAAATACTCAACAGCGTTATCAGGAAAAAATTCCTTAAACTCCATGAATAGCTGTGCTGCCAGAGTCTTGTTGTGGGCAAGAACCAATGTGGGTTTCTGTACATTCTGTACAACGTTTGCGACAGTAAAGGTTTTCCCGGAGCCCGTTACACCAAGAAGGGTCTGGTATTTTTCGCCGATCTCAATGCCTTCTGTAAGCTTTTCGATTGCTTGTGGCTGGTCGCCTGTAGGTTTATATTCTGATTGAAGATTAAAATTCATAGGAAATGATGTATACAACAAAAATACGAAAGAAATTTTTAGCCTTCATAAAGTATTTGAAGGTGAATGTTTTAATTGTGTTTTTTTCTCTGTCCGTAAAGTATACAAAATAAAAAAGCGCTAAACTTATAGCGCTTGTTAATTCATCTTACTGAAAACTCATGGACATAGGCAATGTGAAGATGCTTGCTGTTGCTTTTCCATTTCTTGTTGCAGGCTTCCATACCATTCCGTTATTTACTGCTGTAACGGTTTTAACAATTTCTTTATTGAATGCCTCATTATCACCGTAGGCTGTTATTTGACTTATTTTTCCGGTTTCATCAACATGTATATGTGCTGTTGATTTTACCAGTTTTTCTTTTCCGTCAAATATACTTGTGTCAAGCATTGACCCAATTTTTGAGCGAAGTAATTTTGCTCCTTCTGGAAATTCTGCTTGAACAAAATCCCTATCCTGTTGTTGGTTTACATTTGTGTTATTACCTTCATTACTATTTGCTTGTGCTGTTTTCTTTGGGGAGATAGTATCTGCAGCGGCTTTTGTACTTTCTTTCTTGAATTCCACTGCTTTACTGGGCTTCTCTTTTATTTTTTCAAAATAACCAGAGTTAGTTGAAGTGACTTGAGGAGACTCCACATTTTCTACAGTCCCTGCGCCCACTTTTTGGGGGTTGTAAGGAGCAATAGGATTGACTGCGTATGTTCTTTCTGCGAATAGAGCTGTTGCTGCAATGAGAGTTGTGATTCCTGCCATTTTTTTCAGGACAGTGAATCTGGATTTTTTCTTTGTCATCATAATAAATCGTTTTTTGGTGTTGTTAAAATTAAATGAATGGGTAAGAGGCGGGTTCTGGATATTGATAATCTCATCAAGAATCAGATTCTGGTACTCTTTAATGTCGTATTTCCTGTTCAAAACAGCTTCGTCTGCAAGAAATTCATGGTTGGTAATGATTGCTTTTTTATAAATATGAAGAATTGGATTGAACCATGTGAAAATTTTCAGGATATCTATAAAAATAAGATCTATGCTGTGTTTCTGGTCAATATGGTTTTTTTCATGCAGGAAGATCCTTGGATCAATTATATTATTTTTTATATAACTCTTACCTAAATAAATGGTATTCCAAAAGCTAAACGGAGGAAGGTTTTCATGAGCTACCTTAACAGTGTAATTCTGGTAGATCATCTTTTCACCCTGTACGTTTCTGATAGCTATAATTGACAAGATACTTTTTATTAAAAGGAAAAGAGCAACGGCTCCGTAGATGAACCATATCAGATTTATCCAATCAAAAATTTCCTGGGCAGGCTGTGCCTGGATGATCTGTTGTGCGGCATCTTCAAATATGATCTCAGACTTATTCACTGTTTTTGGAGGTTGTACTGTGATGGAAATAAATGGGATCACAAGAGAAAAAATCAAAGAAACAAGCAAATAAAACCTGTTAAACCGGTACATTTTTTCTTTTTCCAAAAACAGGTAATATACAGCAATACATACTGAAGAACACAGCACCATTTTTAGAACAATAATGAACATGTTTATTCTTTTATCTTTTGGTCTATTATATCGCGGAGTTCTTTCAACTGCTTCTGACTGAACTTTGCATTAGAAGTAAAAAATGAAGCAAACTGAGTCACCGAGCTGTTGAAAAAACGATCAATCATAGAGGTCATTTCCTCATTAAAATATTCCCCTTTCTCTACTTTTGGATAGTATTCACGGGAATTTCCATACAATGTATAACCTACCAGGTCTTTATTCTGCATTCTTTTCAGCAGTGTGGCGATGGTTGTCGCGGCAGGTTTGGGTTCCGGATACGAATCAAGAATGTCTTTCATGAAAACTCGCTTCTTTTCCCAAAGGATTTCCATAAGATTTTTTTCCGAATCGGTTAATTTTATCTCTTTCATTCTACAATGTTGTAATTTGTTCTACAAATGTAGAATAAAAATTTTCACCTGCAAATTTTTGTGGCACTATTTTTCCATTTATTTTTAACCACTAATCACAACGCTATGAAATTCAAACCAATTTATGTACCGGCACTCAGTGTTTTTTTACTTTTATCCTCATGTAAGAAGAACAATGCAAATGCCCAGCAGACAGGAAACGACGGTAGTGTAGAGACCGAAAAACCGAATACGAATTATAAACCCGCTTTTGATGGACAAACCAGAATTAAAGCTGTAAAAACCACAACAGCCTATAAAGTTGAAGTCCTTAATAAAGACCTTGGCAGGCCATGGGGAATTGTAAATCTTCCCGATGGAAGGTTTCTTATTACCGATAAAAACGGCCATATGAATGTGGTTTCAACAGATGGAAAACAGGTTTCTAAAATCGGAGGATTCCCCAAAGTAGATTCAAAAGGGCAGGGAGGAATGCTGGATGTAGCCCTTGATCCTGATTTTAAGACGAATAATATTATTTATTTTAGTTTTTCAGAACCATTTGGTGAAGGAAATCTGACATCGGTGGCAAAAGGAAAGCTCTCGGCAGATCTTAAAAATATTTCAGAAGTTAAAGTTATTTTCCGTGCAGAACCTTCCTATGATGGCGATAAGCATTATGGGAGCAGACTGGCTTTTGACAGGGACGGAAATCTATTTGTAAGTACAGGGGAAAGATCTGACAAACAGACAAGAGTGTATGCCCAGAAAACAGATAATTATTTAGGAAAGATATTAAAAATTACAAAAGAAGGAAAACCGGCTCCGGGAAATCCGTTTATTGGAAAACAGGGATATAAGCCGGAAATTTATGCCTATGGCGTAAGGAATCCACAGGGAATGGCAATAGATCCGAACGGAACGCTTTGGGATGTTGAAATGGGCCCCAGAGGTGGTGATGAAATTAATCTGATACAACCCGGGAAAAATTATGGCTGGGGAGATATAACCTATGGAATTGAATATTCCGGAGCTAAAGTGGGAGATGGTATAACCCAAAAAGAGGGAACAGAACAGCCCGTTTATTATTGGGATCCTGTAATTTCTCCGAGCGGAGTTACGTTCTATACCGGAAATATTGAGGAATGGAAAGGAAATCTTATCATCGGGTGTTTAAGTGGCGAGCACATTAACAGGATTGTTATGAAAGATAATAAGGTGGTGGGCGAAGAACGCCTTCTTGCTGACCAGAAAGAACGTTTCAGAGATGTGCTGGATGGAATGGATGACAGCCTGTATGCCGTTACAGACAGTGGTAAGCTCTATAAAATCTCTAAAAAATAAAAAGAGGCTGTATCAGCAGATTATTTCAACAAAATCAAATTGTTGATTATTCTTTACGTTGATACAGCCCTTTATGCTTATTTTAAAACTTAAAATTAAGTCTTGCAAAAGCCTGTCTTCCTGCAAAACCCATCTGTACAGGATCGAAAATGCCTCCGGATTCTGTATTGCCGTCTACAGCGGCAGTTTGTAATGTAGGATAGCGGTTAAACAGGTTCTTGCTTCCAATAGTAAGATTGAAGCTTTTGGAAAATTCATAACCAAAAGATAAGTCGGTTGTTACTTTTGCCCCATAAAGCTGGTAGTCATCTGCACCGTTGTAGCCTATCAGCTTTACCTTATCAAATCTTACCAGCTGAAGGTTGGCATTGAACTTATCAATTTTGTAATTTAAGTTCAGATTGACCTTTGTTTTGGGAGCGGACGCTAAAATGAATGCTCTTTCTCTCGCACTCAGGTAGACGTCCTCTTTTCCTTTTAACTTTTCTGAAGTATTGATCTTAGTGATTTCCATGTCATTGTAGTTCCCTGCTAAAGTAGCGGAAAGCTTTCCCGAACCAATATTTTCCGTGTAGCTTAATATAATATCAACCCCTTTTGTTCTGGTATCTATTGCATTGGTGAAAAACTGGGCCTGGTCGATATGATTATCAGCTAGTATTTGACCTATAGCATCATCATCCTGTGTGAAATTTCCTGTCAATACAATCCGGTCTTTTACTTTAATGTAATATCCATCCACTGTTGCCGTGAACTTTCCTGTATTGAAAGTGAATCCGGCACTTCCATTTAACGAGGTTTCTTGCTTTAATTGTGGAATTCCAACTGTTTGTGCAAGGTTACTATCATTAGCAGCAAGCTGTATCGTTACAAGGTTTCCTCCTTGAAAGTTCGTAAACTGAAGACTGTAATATTTTTGTGCCAGAGAAGGTGCCCTGAATCCTGTAGAAACAGAACCTCTGAATGCAAATTGAGGAGTAATGGCATACCGTGTCGCGAATTTACCATTCAAAGTACTTCCGAAGTCACTGTAGTTTTCAAACCTTCCTGCCACGCTGATCATCCAGTCTTTGGTGATATCCAGTTCAGTGTCTACATAGGCGGCAAAATTATTTCTGTTTTTATTAAATTCCTGTGAATATCCAGGAAATCCCTGCGAGCCGCCGGGGCGCACATCGCCGGATAATGGATTGGTAACAAGGAGACCTTCAGGAGTGTCAGATGTTACAATATTTCCGTTAACGTCATACATTGCATATGATGCTTCTTCTCCTTTAATAATCTCAAATTCTTCATATCTGAATTCGGATCCGAGAGCAACGTTTAAACCTTCCAATACCTTAAACTGTTTTGAAGCATTAAAACCTGTTGTATTCTGCAAAAGAGAATGTCCGCCGGCATTAAAACTCGTAGGAGATTTTATTCCCAGAGTGGCATTAATTGTGTTGTCTATCTGATAAGTAAACCTGTTGCTTCCGAATGCATTGTAAAAATCGACATCCCAGCTAGCAACTTTAAATTTCAGACCGTTGTCAAAAGTGAAATCTGTAATGCTGGTATCTTCTATAGGATTAAAACCGTTAGGATAAACTTCAGGGATATTTCCGTCGGCATCCGGTGATCTTGTCCATGCATAGGCATTCGTCTTACGATAGGAAAATCCCTGGCGGGAATAGAATTTCAACCCGTCAGACAAGGGAAGCTCTACATTTCCGAAGAAATAAATATTCTGTGATTTTGCATCCCCAAACCTTTCCCTTGGAGATGAATACTTTTCCGGATTGGCATTCCGTATGGTACGGTCTTTATTGACAAATTCAACAGTGAAATTACCGAAACCTCCTTTGTTGCCTATTTTGGTTCCCAGATTTCCGCTGAAATCGAAAGTAGTTCCGTCTATTTTATGATCCGATACCACATCTTTGTTCCCGGGGCTTTTAAAAAGATTCATTCCATAAAAGGCATTGCCCTCAAAACCCTGACTGCGGTCATTAAGAATAACATTGATAACCCCGGCTATCGCATCAGATCCGTATTGTGCTGAGGCTCCGTCCCGAAGCACTTCAATCCTTTTTATCGCCCCGATCGGAATGGTGTTCATATCCGATCCTGTGTTTCCTCTTCCTTTTGTTCCAAAAACATTAATCAGTGAGGATTGGTGATATCTTTTTCCGTTCAGTAAAAGCAAGGTCTGATCCGGGCCAAGTCCACGAAGGGTTGCTGGGTCAGTTGCATCAGCGCCGTCTGATCCCGACTGTTTATTGGAATTGAAGGAAGGGGCACTGAACTGAAGAAGCTGGTTCACTTCTATCTGTCCCGTCGACTGGCTAACTTGTTTAATATCAATTACATCAACGGGAACAGGAGTGTTGGTGACGGTCCTTTTTTTATTCCGGCTTCCGGTAATGGAAACTTCCTCTATTTTTGATTCCTTGGAAATCGTATCATTTGTATTTTGCGAATACAACATCGAAACTGTTCCCAAAAAAAGAACACTTGTGTACTTTAATTTCATATTTCATATTTAAGTTAGTGATTGTATCAAAAATATTGAATTTTAATCTCAAATCAATATGAAAATATGCTATTGTGTAAGAATTATTTAAATTAAGTTAAATTTTAATTAAATAAAGAAAAATTTCAATCAATATGCTTGTAATAATGAAAAATATTAACTTTAAAAACTTTTGATTATGCGGCTAAGTCCCTCTTCCAGAATTTCTCTGGAAGTAGAAAAGCAAATCCTGATATGACCTTCGGCACCTTTTCCAAACCATCTTTCAGAGCCTGGAACAACAGCTACTTTTCCCTCTTTTAAAACGTGCTGTGTAAAGGCTTCGCTTGAAAATCCGTTTTCAATTTTCGGGAAAATAACAAACGTTGCTTCAGGTAAATTCGGGGTTAAAATACCGGAATTACTCAACATGCTATAGGCAAGATCCCTGTTGTGCTGCAAATGCTCAAGGAAATCATTAAACCACGGCTTGGCCTTTTCAATAGCCACACTTGCTGCAATCTGAGATAATGTAGAAACACCCTCAATGGTAGAATTGAACTGGGATTTTTCGGTAAAATCATCCAAAAGTTCCTGATCATTACACAAAACAGCTCCAATTCTCAAACCGGCGATCCCGAATGATTTTGAAAATCCAAAAACAGTAAAGCTCTTCTTTTTTGCAGCTTCTGAGACTGAAGAATACGTATTGAATTCTTTCTTGTCATAAACGATATCACTCCAGATCTCGTCACTCATTACCCATAGATTATGAGCTTCGGCTATTTCTGAAATTTTTATTAAAACCTCTTTTGAATAAACCCTTCCCACCGGATTGTGAGGATTGCAGATGCTGATCAGTTTTGTTTTTGATGAGATTAAAGAAGTCAGCATTTCAAAATCGATCTCTCCTGTTTTGGAATCAACAGCGCATAATTTGATGTTTCCCCCCGCTGCTTCCACTGTCTTTTTGAACAGGAAATCCACCGGATCGAAAATAATAGCCTCATCTCCGGGGCCTAAAACATATTTGGCGACCAGAAACATTCCCTGGGCAGCACTGTTCACTGCTAAAACATTTTCCGGGGTAAAACTTCCGTTCTTTTCCGTATTGAAGTGTTTTGCAACGCTCTTTTTGAATTCAGGAATTCCTGAAAACGGACCATAGCTGAGGTATCCGTCTTTGATATATTCAATAATTCCCTGCTCGATCTCGGGAGACATTCTGAAATCCGGATCTGCTGCTGTTAAAGGAATAATTCCGTTTTCCAGGGTTGCCCATCTTCCGTTATACGCTTTTCTTTTCAGGGCCTCAAAATTGATATCTTTATTTGTAAACATTTTTTATTTGTATGAAATTGGTAAGGTGTTTTTTTGCTGCTCGTTTAATGGAAGCAGGAACTGGTTCAGGAGTGTTCTTCCGTTTTTGATGTGGATCTCAATTTCTGCTTTTCTCTCTTCCTCATATTTCTGGAAAGTTTCCGGAAGATTATTGTCTTCTAGTAAAAGGCTTGTTAAAACATAAGAGTCTTTTAAAGCCGAAGTAACACCCTGACTTGTAAAAGGAATCAGAGGATGAGCCGCATCGCCTATAAATACAATATTTTCGTGATAAAAAGGATTGAGCTTTTCCAATTCATACACCCTCCATATGTGGGCATTTTCATAGCTGGAATCATTGATAATCGAGGACATAAGAGGATTCCAGTCTCCGAAATTATCAACAATGAATTGTTTGATACAGTCTGGAGTATAATCTTCATTGATGAAAAACCGGGTAATATCAAACTGGCAGTACCATAGTATTTTTGTAGAGGAAAGCTTTAATACTCCGAAAGTAAGGCCTCCGTTTTCATGATGAAATTTCAAAAAATTACTTTCAAGCCTGCTGGCAATTTCTTCATTTTCAATAATATTGACCACTTCATTTTCTAAAACGGCTTTCATTTTTTCATCTTCAAAAATTTTTCTTCTGATTCTGCTTCTTGAACCGTCTGAAGCTATAATAATGTCAGCTTCTAAGGATGTGCCGTCATTGAGCGTTATACAGGATTTCCCGCCGGAAAAACCATTCAGGGTAACTGTTGTATCATAAGATATTTTATCGGAAGGAATGCCTTCGGCCAAAATCTCTATCAGGGTACTTCTTGAAACGACAAAAACATCTTCAAGGTCTTTTTCAGAAAGAATCTCGCCATTTTGATGGTAGTGAAGATACTTTTTTAAAAACTGGCCTTTTTTGTAGAGATCATCAATATTAATGATATTGGAAAGGTATTCAATGCCTTCTTTGGGAAGGATAAATCCGTGTCCCTTCAGGTCATTTTGAGTTCTTCTTTCATAAATATGGTAATCAATATTATTTTTTTCCAAATAATTTGCCATACTCAATCCGGAAACTCCCGCTCCTATGATTGCAACTTTATACATCCTTATTAGTTTTAAATAGTGTTATTAGTTTTTATTACAAATCCAAAGATCTCCGTTTTTGTATTTTTTGCGGGAGACTTTGTTTTCTTCAGTAAGTTTCTTCAGCGTATCAAATGCTTTATCGAAAGAGATATTGGAAAGAACCGCAAATTCCTGGGTGGTTAAAGTAGGATAAACTGTAAACAACTGGTCTGGTTCTGTAGAATATTCCTGTTTTTTTGCGTCAGGGCTTATTTTTGTTATTCTGCGTTCAAAATCTGTATAAGGTTTAAAACCGTAGAGAATGTCTAAGATTCCATCGTCTTTGGTGAAGATCAAAGTAGGGAATCCTCTTACCCCAAGCTGTCTTCCAAGGTCCAGATCTTTTTTGAATTCGATCTGAGCTTTGGATTCATAATCCTCTTTCCACTGGGCTACATCTAATCCTGCCATTTCCGCTGCTTTTTCAAGATGCTCGGATTTTGTAATATTTAATTTATCAAGAAAAACCATTTCACGGATAATTCTCATATAGTTTACAGCTTTCTTTTTATCCTGCATTTGTGCTGCTTTAAAAGCAATGGATGGGGGATAGGAAGAATTTAAAGGATCTGTCAGCCAGACTCCTCCTTCAATCGGCATTTTATAATAAGGACTTACCTCTTCCCAATGGCCGGCAACATCACTTGGTTTACTGATCCCCCCGGAATTGTAAATATCCCATGATGGTAAAAGCCCTCCCATTCTGTAATCTATTTCTACCGAATTGCCATATTCTAATTTCATTTTTCTCAGCTGGGCTTCAATTCCCCAGCAGGAAGAGCAGATGGGATCTGTGTAATAAATAATGGTGATTTTATCTTTAGTACCCTGAAGCTGTTCTGTTGAGTATTCTGAATCTTGTGTTTCCAGGATTTCGCATATTCCTTTTTCCGGATCACAATTTAGAAGAGGATTCTTGTTCATATTATTGTTGTTTGAGTTAAGTAAATTAAAGAATAAAAGTAGGTAGGTAAAAATGTCCAAAATGAAGTTTTTTTGGTTAACATAATATTTGGGCAGGACAAAGGAATAATAACCAGACCGGTTATTATTGAAAGAATAATAAAGTAGAATTATTCCGGAGCTTTAAAGATATTGTCGTCCGAATGAAACCCTGCGACACCACCACTCACTGCAAACTTCATGGCAGAAGCTGCGGTCATTCCCACTACAGGTTTGATGTTTTTTTCTTCAGTAACTATTACCCAGCCTGAAATAGCGTAGGAATGGGGCAGGTATACCGCCACGTAATTGTGTTTTTCAACGTCTGACATTTCTTTTTGAGTCAGAAAGCCTATTCTCCAGATCTCCGGATTTTCATTTGTCTTTACCCAGACAGGATCGTTGAATTTCTTTTTGTCTCCTACAAATGATGACATAACGTCTTTTGTAGGGGTATAAATATGCTTTACTCCCGGAATTTTTTCCAGAAGGCTATCCATAGTATCGAAAAAGAATTTACCTACGACAAATTTATTTCCGAGATATCCCAGAACTGCTGTGATAAGTATCGTTGAAACAAAAACAAGACCCGGAATCTCTTTTGCGACAGAAGGAATAATGTTGTCAACAGCGCTTACAACATACCAGATCACAAAAATAGTAAGTCCGATTGGACCAATAATAACCAACCCCTGAAAGAAATTTTTCAGAAAAAAATTGGCAATATTTTCGAAGGTCAGTTTTTTCAACGTGGATTCTTTACTTTTTTATTTTTTTAACCGTGGATTGTTTCTTTGTTTCCGTAAGATTTAATGATATTGGCTTCATATTCCAGCCATGCGTCCCAGCGCTTGTTTACTTTTTCGGGATTTCCAAGTTGTCTCGCAAATCCTATAAATGTTGTATAATGGTTAGCTTCAGAGATCATCAGCTCTTTATAAAATGTCTTCAGCTCTTCATCTTTAATATTTTCAGTAAGAACTTTAAATCTTTCACAGCTTCTGGCTTCTATCATAGCGGCAAAAAGCATTTTGTCAACAATGAGATCATCTCTGTTGCCTCCTTTCTGAATGAAATTCACAAGTTCATTTACATAGTCATCTTTTCTAGTACGCCCAAAAGTATACCCCCGTTTTTTAATGATCTCATGAACCTGATTGAAATGATCCAGCTCTTCCTGCGCGATGGCGAGAAGCTCAGTAACAATTTCAGGATATTCGGGAAGCATAGTGATTAAGCCAATAGCATTAGTTGCTGCTTTTTGCTCACACCACGCGTGATCCGTTAAAATTTCTTCAATGTTTTCCTCTGCAATATTTGCCCACCTTGGATCGGTGGGAAGTTTCAACTTAAACATGCTTTGAATTTTCTGTAAAATTAAAATAAATTGCGATAAGAAAAATTATTTTATTTCAAATTGATTGCTAAAGCGTTAAGAAGCTGTTTTTTTTCTTAAAAATTCCAGAATTTTCCAGCCTGTATCATCCACTTTTTTCAATCCAGCCGCAATAATGAAAGCAAAGATTACATTAACGGTATAAATTAAAATCATGAGCACCCACCACGGCATGTTTTCCTGTAAGGCAACCACAATGAAATAAACCAGTGATGAGCTTATACCCTGTGCGAAATAAAAAAATATGGCATTCTTACCAATGTAGGTAACGAAATTTTCTTTTGTAATCTTTAACCTGTTATAAAGCACAAATAATGTCGTTAATGAAAACAGTGACCAAATGATATAAGGAATTTTTGGCGGAAATTTATTTTTATTGATTTTGTAGAAAATCTCATTTCCATAATACCAAAACATCCAGATCAGTGCTGCTGCGACTATCATATATAAAACAGGGATTGCTTTTGCAGGAATCTTTTTACCACGCATTCTGTTGGCAATTAAAAAGATGGTAAGATAAAAAGCGACATAGCCTACCTGTCCTCCGGGATAATATTCCGGGAAAACATTAAATATTAGAGTCAGTGTCAGGCATAGTGCTATAAACCAGTTGACATGTTTTGGGAAGAATCTTAAGATCAGTACTCCGAAAACAGCCAGTATAAAATATACTTTCAGATACCAGAAGCTTCCCATGACAACGGGGAATGTATCAGCGTTTGTGTACTGGTGAAGATACCAGTTACCAAGATTCTGCCATTGCGGAATATCTGATACGCTGGTCGCTGCATACTTTGAACCAAAGGTTGAATAGAAACTCTGGAGCCATTCCAGGGAAAAGAACGTTAATCCGAAGACCTTGAAAAAATAATCCAGAAAGAACAGAAATGTTACAAAGATCATATAAGTGATCTGAAGTTTTAATAACCTGTAAAATGTTTTTTCGATGTTTGATCCTGATGTGATTCCGCTTAAAGCATAAAAGAGGGCTACATCAAATACCAGGGAAAATACTCTCACCTCGGCAGGAATATAAAACTGTCCGGACCAAAAAGCGGTATGGATGAATATAATGGAGAGGGTTGCCATTCCCTTGGCAAAATCAATATAGAGATCTCTGTTCATTTGTTGTAGGATATGGCTCAAAAATAAATAAAGTTTGGGATATTTATCCAATAAACTAAAAAGAGACAGAACATTGCTGCCTGTCTCCTTTGTTAAATATGCTAAAAAATGAATGTTATTTAAGGTGCTTAAATTCTTCTTCAGAAATTTCTCCGGTCTGAATCTTTCTAAGTTCATCGATATACTGGCTCATATAAGCATCGATCTCCGGATTTACAGTGTTTTTGCCCATTTTGTAGGTGCCGTTTAACACGCCCTGATAATAGTAGAAGAAGTTGTAGTCAAAATTGGCTGCGTTAAGATCGTACTGCCCAAGAAGGAATCCTAAACGTACTGCAGATCTTCTTTGAGGAGGAGTTCCGTGGTGATTCGCGCTTGTGGTCTGGTAGTCACCGATGCTCTGTGCAAATTCATAAGCTGCAGCAATTTCAGCGAAACTGGTTTTGTTGTATCCGTTTGGTCTTCTTAAATAATATCCTGCAAAACCGTCTGCTTCCAGTTCGTTTGGTCTTGCTGTAGATTCGTTTACAGTAGGAAGACCGAAAATATACTGTAACTGATGCCCGTATTCATGAGCAAGGATCATGGCATTCACGATATCTCCTCCTTTATTCTTTGCATCCGCATAGATTGCGTAACCATAATAAATTTTTCCTGTGGAATAAGAGATCGCATTGTAAGTGGAATTGAAATTGGAAGGATCGTCTACAAAACGAAGAGTTGGATTGCTTCTTCCCCAAAGACTGGCGATTTTAGTCATCTGGGAATTCATAAAGTTGGTGTCTGTTGTGTTTGAAAGACCCGTTTTAAGCACTGCGGTTGAACTCCAGTACTGATCTACATAGGAGCAGCTTTTTTGAAGTTCTCCGGGTTGTTCGATCTTTGCACTTGCAGATTGAGATTCAGGAAGGACAGATTCTTCCATTTTGTCATCACGGCACGCTGATAATGAAAAAGCGGCAATGGCTCCTGCTAATAAGCAGAATTTAAAGTTTCTTTTCATATAAAATATTTTTTGGTGATAACGAAGGTATAAAATTATCTCTTAAGTATGAGCATATTAATGTTAAAAATTATTCAAAACATAGTGAAATGGATTTTGTTATTATTTTTACTAAAAATACGGGACTGATTGTAAGCTATTTGGAAATTTATTCATATATTTGCACCTCGAAATAACTAAAAATTTATAAACAATGTTTGCAATTGTAGAAATAGCAGGGCTTCAATACAAAGTTGAGCAAGACCAGAAGTTGTTTGTAAACCGTTTAAAAGGAGAAAAAGGAGACAAAGTTTCTTTTGACAAAATTCTTCTTACTGTAAACGGTTCAATCACTGTTGGCGCCCCAGCTGTAAACGGAATCACTGTAGATGCAGAGATCCTAGACCATGTAAAAGCTGATAAAGTAATCGTTTTCAAAAAGAAAAGAAGAAAAGGTTATCAGGTGAAAAACGGTCACAGACAATCTTTAACTCAAATTAAAATCACTGGTATCACTGGTTTTGACGGAAGTACTAAGAAAGCTGCTAAAAAAGAAACTGTAAAGGCTGAAGTTCTTTCAGACAACGCAACGGTTAACTTTGGTGAAGATCACGAACTGAACTATCACTTAAAGAAAAACAACCTGTCTCAGTCTAAAGAAAACAGAGAAACTTTAATTACTTTAGGTAAAGCGGTTAAAGTTGAATTAGAAAAGAATGTTCTTACTCACGAAGAAGTAGATGCTGCTATCGTTAAGAATATTGATCAATTTAAAGCACTTAACAAATAATCCAGTAATAAAATGGCACACAAGAAAGGAGTCGGTAGTTCCAAGAACGGTAGAGAGTCTCACTCTAAGAGATTAGGTGTGAAGATTTTCGGTGGACAAGAAGCTATTGCCGGAAATATTATTATCAGACAGAGAGGTACACAACACCACCCGGGTGAAAACGTGGGTATTGGTAAAGACCATACTTTGTTTGCATTAGTAGACGGTAAAGTAGTTTTCAGAAAGAAAGCAAACAACAGATCTTTCGTATCTGTAGAGCCAAACGCATAATTATTTAAGCGTTTTATAAAATTTAAACCTCAGCCAATGGCTGAGGTTTTTTTTGTGCTTAATTCTGTGAAAAGAAAAATATTTTTGCTAATATTCTTATTGTAGTGAAATATTTATATATTTGTTAACAATCAAATAACAAATCATTTGCGGATGCCGAAAAGCAGATAGAGTAGGCAACAAATTAAAACAAAATACTATGAAAAATCTAAAAAAGCTATCAAAAAAACAATTGAGAACAATAGATGGTGGTGCTTTAGCATGTCCTCCTCCTGCAACTACTTGCGTAGAATGGTGCACATGGACTCCACAACAGAGATTAATGTGCCGTAACATGATTATAGATCCGGATCCATGCGGATGTTAGAATAAATAAGTTATTGAAAAATATAAACCTCGGCAGTGCTGAGGTTTTTATATTAAAACATACTGCTGTAAAAATTTTACGCCTGCTGTTTTGCAGATAGACTCATCTGTAATTGATCAAAAAAGCTCCTTGTCAAGTAGACAAGGAGCTTTTTGTTTTAAAATCCTACCTGGAATCCTGCTTTTATTCCGAATGTTGAAATATCCGGTCTGTCGAGATAATTTCCTCGCCAGTTAAAATCTACCCTGAATATTCTAAGGTTTCCGATTCCGATATTTTCAATTCCGAAACCGTATTCAAAATAGATCTGCTCGCTTGGCGCTGAATATTTGAACCCTTCCACATTAATGGATTTAGAGGCATCACTTAAAGTTCCGTAAGCGGTTCTGATAAATGCGATTTCTCTAAGTTTCAGTTTTTTAATCAAAGGAATGAAAGAAAGTATTTTTCCATTGAAATGATGTTCAAGATGAAGCGTTGAATAGGTGTCTGCTACAAATTCATAATAATTAAGTTGTGAAAATGTATTCTGCGCAAGGCTGTATGACTGGTTTCCTGGGATTACATTCTGCAGTGCCAGAGGAACTGTGTCAAAAGTTTTTCCTGCTTCAAAGTTAACAATAGTTTTACCCCAGCTTCCGATCAGAATAGGCTTGTAGAACATGAATTGAAGACGGTTATAGTTGAAGTCGCCGTTAAAAAGCCCCTCAATTCCTCTAGTGTACTTCAGGATAATAGTTGGAGCCAATGTTCCGTGCTCATAACGGTCAACTCCTGTCTGGGAGAATTTTGCTCCAGGTCTTGCAATTAAACTTAAGGTGACGTGGGAATCATTAAGTGTTTTTCTCAAATCTCCATTGCGGTAATACATCAAGCTGAATTTATCTGGATTGGCGGATTTTATGCTCTGTAATGTTCCGTCTACCCTTACCTGGAAGTTTTTCCAGGGTTCAATAGAAGCGAAAATATTAGTCTTGTTTATAGAGCTCAAAGAAGCGTTTTCACCTCTTGCAAAAAGGGTAGATGAAGCAAACGTACGTGCCATGATTCCGTCATCGGTAGTAAGCTGTACACCTAATTGTTCAATATCTCTTTTTGTTCCCGCCCCGATCATGAACCTGTTCACTCTGTTGAACATATAGCGGGCTTCGGCTCCGTATTTAACTTTTTCGTCTTTAAATCCATAAGCTGTGTAAAACTGAACCCTCCATGGGTCATTTTGCCCAAAGTAAGTTCTTGCTCCCAGTCTTATCCTGTCACCTTCCACTTCATTTTTACCGTAAATTGAAAAAATAGGGCCTATATCAATACCTTTAAAGGCATTGTAATATCCTGATGCAAGTGTTTCGTAGATTTTAACGATACGATTGAATTTTGGAGTCTGCTGAAGCTTGTCAAGCATTTCATAGACACCCTGTTCGGATTTTGAGAGTGAGTCAGGTCTTGCTTTTACCCAATAGGCATCGTCTTTATCTACAAATTTATCATCGTATTCTTCCTGTTTCCGTGTGAATACTTTATCATCGAGAGGTTTATTGAATTCATATTGAGAATAATCAACCGACCGTTTGGCTATGATGCTTTTAGAGGTCCTCTTTTTTGCGAAAGGTGTAAGTTCTATCTCTGTAATGAACTTTTTAGGAAGGAATGTATTTTCGTCGGGGTTGTCGTATTCCAGCTCCGTGGAAATACTGTTGATAAAGTTAACATTGATCTTCTGTGTGGATTTTAAAGTGGCTCCTAATACAGCATAATTATCGGTATCAATATAAAGGTAGCCCTGAAAGGCTAAGACGTCTTTCCTTTTGGGTTGGTATCTTATTTTATAGGCATTCTCACCATGAATAGAAATGGTATCTGTTAAATTATAATCATAAGTGCTGAATCCGTTTGTCCCGACGGGGCTTGGGAATCCTATATCGAAATAATTTAATGTATTGTCGTAAATATTAATATCGCGGTAGAGGTTTTTTGCAGTAATGGTAATTACCTGATTATCCTGAAATCCTGATGTTTTTTGGGCAACCAGTAATCTTTTTGTCTTTTTTCCGGGTTTGTTTTCTCCGAAATTTTCATAAATGGATTCATTCAGGAAGATAGGGAGTCCAATCTTTCCACTGGCTGTAGAATCGGCATAATCAAAAATGAAATCAAGCTTATTGAAGATCTTTTTACTCATAAAAGCGCTGTCCAGGTTATTCGCGTCAAACTGGATTTTCTCGTACTCTTTATAAGTATAGGTGTCGAATTTCTCTAGCCCATTGTTTCGTTTTCTTTTCCATACTTCCTGCATGATAGCATAAGCAGGGTTTTCTTTCTTATTTTTGTATTTGGGCTTTTCGTTGTGAATAACGATCTCACCAATTGTGCTTACTTTTTCTTGCGAAAGCTGTACAAAAATATTGGCCGCGTTTTCGGGAGTGACGGTAACGGTTTCTGTGGAATAATTTTTTTTCGCAAATTTCAGCTTATAAATAATACTGTCCGACTGGACGCTAAAGGTTCCAAGGGAAGTTTTTAGAAAAGGTTCAGTATTATCATTAATAAAGACGTCTACACCGGAAATTTCTTTATTGGTTTTTGCATCTACAATTCTTCCGTTTGCTGTGTTTTGGGCGTATGCCAGGCAGGATATAAAAAACAGAAAGAATAGATTATAATATTTGGAGTTGTTATTTAACATCATTTGTTTCTTCAAGCAATTAGCACAAACAAAAAGCGTGCTGTTTATTTAAAAAAGATCATTTTTTTTAACGTTTTCTACGAAAATTCATAAAACTACAAATGTAACGAAAATAACAGTAAAAGATTATAGTAATTAATGACTTAATAATATTGGATTTAATATGAAACAAACGCTGTTAAAAATGCTATATCAAAAAGCAAATATTGATAAATGAATGTTCTGACATTTGCAATTAACATTTTTTCCACAATTTATCAACGCATTAATTGAGTGCATCAACTTATCAATGCCTTTTCAACAGGCTATTCACATATTTTTAACAGGCTTATAAAGTATTCTCCATAACATGCCAATAGCTTATTAGTATTTTTTCCACAAATTACTAACAGTTGTATTTTATTTATTTTCAATGGTTTATTACTGATTAGTATACTTTTCCGCAAAATGTAATGGTGATATGCTTTTGACTAATGTTAAATACAGAAGATTTAACTAACATTTTTACTATTTTAAGAAAATTGTTAATAAATTCTTGATTGTAGCATTAATAGATGGATTGGTACTTTCTGATGGATTAAGAATATAAAATAAAGGCATAAAAAAAGACTTACAGAAATGTAAGTCTTTTTGCTCCTCCTGCTGGGCTCGAACCAGCGACCCTCTGATTAACAGTCAGATGCTCTAACCAACTGAGCTAAGGAGGAATTTTCCTCTGTTTAAGGTGATGCAAATATAAAAGGAATATTAATATCAGGCAAATTTTATCCCCGATTAAAGGCTATTTTTGACTAAAAATGTTGAATCTCAGTAAGAAATATTTTCAGAAAATAATTGAATTAATTCTAATCATCTTCAAATAAATGCCGGAAATAGAGTTCCGGGGATTCTAAAAAATTCTTTGTTAGCTGATAATGCTCTGTTTCTCTATAACTGACCTGTTGAATTTTGTTATCCAATAAATAAATTTCTGCACCGGGATAGCTCATCAGGATCGGGGAATGGCTGGAAATAATGAACTGGGCTTTCCCTGCTTTTTCCAATTTGTGAATGATGGATAATAATGATAATTGCCTTTGTGGCGAAAGAGCGGATTCCGGCTCATCAAGAATATAAAGGCCATTCTGGAAATGATTGTGAAATAAGGCAAGAAAAGCTTCGCCGTGGGATTGCTGATGCAGGGATTTTCCTCCATAGGCATTCAGAACTCTTCTGTCTTCTTTGGCAACTTCATCTATATAAGTTGCAAAGTTGAAAAAGCTTTCAGCTCTCATAAAGAATCCCTGCCCGGTTTTCGTTTTCCAGGAGAGTGTAAGATGTTCGGATAGTCCTGATTCGGTTTTATGGAAATTGTAGTTGTGGTTTCTGCTGCCTCCGGATACATTGAAATCACACTTTTCTGCAATGGCTTCCAGTAATGTAGATTTACCGATGCCATTTTCTCCAACGAAAAAAGTGACATTGCTTTTGAGCTTTAAATCTAAACCATTACTAAGAAAAGGAAGATTAAAAGGAAAATCTTCCGGATGATTGTCTTTTAAGTAAATCCGGGATAGGTAAGGCATTAGAATTATTTTACATATTCTGATTCCATCAAGCAAAATCTATGCAAAATAAAAAAGACCTACATTTCTGTAAGTCTTTTTTGGCTCCTCCTGCTGGGCTCGAACCAGCGACCCTCTGATTAACAGTCAGATGCTCTAACCAACTGAGCTAAGGAGGAATGTCCTTTGTTTTAAGTGGTGCAAATATAGGACGAATATTTATACCGCACAAATATTTTTTAGAAAAAAAATCAAAAAAATTATAAACTGCCTGTAAGTGCTTTAAAGATATCACTTCCGAAGATCAGTAACATCAATCCTAACAGGAAGATAACCCCGATCATCTGTGCGTTTTCCAATACTTTTTGAGGAACAGGTTTCCCCGTAATCACTTCCCACAAAGTAAATAAAACGTGCCCACCATCAAGTCCCGGAATAGGAATCAGGTTCAGGAATGCCAGCCAAACAGAAAACATAGCTGTGAAACTCCAGAATAAGCTCCAGTTAATAGAGACGGCACCATCTTTAGATTTCTGTACCGGCATATTCTTAATGATCGCCAGTGGACCTCCTACTTTCTTATATCCCTGAACTTTCTTGTTGAATACCAGCTTAAACTGCTTCACCTGATACGTTAAGCTTTCAATACTTCTTGTAAATCCTCTTCCGATAGATTGTACAACAGTAAAATGCTGTGTGTTGGCGAATTTTTCAAGCTGTTTGTAAGAAGCTATTCCTAATGTACCTTCCTTAGAAACTTCGAGACTTAGTGGCTGTACAGCGCCAGCTCTTAATACCTTCATATTAATTGCCTTACCTGCATTTTTTATAACAACACCTTGAAGTTCATCATAATAATTAATCTTCTGACCGTTTACCGAAACTACCTGGTCACCTACTTTTAACCCTGCTTCAGCAGTTTTAGGATTCACAATAGTATCAATTACAGGAGCGTATCTTGGATTCAGGAATGCTTTTGGGTTTTCATCTTTAAAAGCGAGTGCTTTTCCGTCATCGTTGGTGTTAAAAGTAACCTCTTTTCCTTTCCTTAAAACAGTTATTTGATCACTTAATAAAATATCCAAAGACAGCTTATCCAAATTGTTCTGAACCTTTCCGTCTACCTTTAAAATCTTGTCACCATCTTCAAAGCCCATTGCTTTTGCAACATTGGTATAATGCATTGGGGTTTCTACTTTCGTTGTATCAAAAGAAGTTTCTCCGTTGAAGTATGAAAGACTTCCAAAAATGATCCAGGCAAGGAAAAAGTTAACAGTAACTCCTCCCAGCATGATAATCAGTCTCTGCCATGCCGGTTTGGATCTGAATTCCCATGGTTGTGCAGGTTTTTTCATCTGCTCTTTATCCATACTTTCATCAATCATCCCTGCAATTTTCACATAGCCACCGAAGGGAAGCCATCCGATACCGTATTTTGTCTGTTCAGGATGTTTTCTCCAGTCGTTGTCTGAAAGTTTTGATATATCGATAGGAACTTCTTTCTCTTTTCCGTCTACTACGATAGTTTCTGTGTCCGGAAGGTTTTTGGAAAGAAATTTATACTGCCATTTTCCGTTGATCTTCTTCATTGAAAAGATAGAAAACCATGGATCGAAAAACAGGAAGAATTTCTCAGCCCTGGTCTTAAACCATTTTGCCGGTAAAAAGTGTCCAAGCTCATGAAGAACCACTAAAATAGAAATACTTAGTATGAACTGGAAAATCTTGATTGCTAATTCCATTAATAAATTTTAGATTTTAATTTGCAAAGGTAACAATTATCAAAACTATGCCAAATAAAAAAGCCCCTCTAAATGAGAAGCTTTGTCATATATTTAGTGAATTCTACAGGTTGAAAGAAACCCCTATGCTGCCGTTGTTGCCGACTTCTGCAAAAACACCCACTTTTTCGGTGAAAAAGTAACGCGCTCCAATATGGGCTCCGATCCCGAAATCCTTTCCAAGAACACCAACGTCAACACCTGGATAAATATCCCATTTTGCAGGTAAATCAAGTGCTTCATTAAGATGAAAATTCAATCTTCCGAAAACAAAAACACGGTTATCTTTATCATGATCTTTATAATTATCAAAATAAACATTCAGCCCGGCCCCAACGGATATCAGTTTATTCAATCCGTAATCATAGGTTCCGGTAACTCCGGTTCCGTATCCCCAGGCGCTTAATCCTGCCTGAACTTTTTGGTCGCCTTTACCCGTGTATGCCTGCGCATTGGCTGCAGTACCGAAAAAAGCAATCATCAACACAAAAAACAATTTCTTCATAAACTTTACTTTTTATAAAATGATAATAATGAAAATATCCTCATCAAAAATAGAACCGAAATCAACGGAAAATCGTATTTTTATTGAAGTTATTTAACAAAGTTTATGAGAATTGTAGGACTTAATTTAGATATTGTCTGGAAAGATAAAGACAGAAATTTTCAACTGATCGGAGAACAGTTGAAAGATCAGGAAGCTGATATTTTCCTGCTTCCGGAAATGTTTTCTACCGGTTTCTGTATGGATGCTGCTGAGGTTTCGGATAGAAATGAAGAATCCCTGGAATTTCTGAAAAAAATCTCAAAAGAAAAAAATGCAGCCATTTGCGGGAGTGCTCCGGTAGAAGAAAATGGTAAATTTTATAACAGAATGTACTTCGTACAGCCTGATTCTGAAACCGTTTTCTATGATAAAAGGCACCTGTTTTCTTTCTCGGGAGAAGATAAAGTGTATACGCCCGGAGATAAAAGAGTTATTGTAAATTATAAAGGCTTCAGGATTTTATTGCAGGTCTGCTACGATCTCCGTTTCCCGGTTTTTGCAAGAAATAATGATGATTATGATGCTGTTCTATACGTAGCCAACTGGCCGGAAAAAAGAGTGGGAGCCTGGGAACACCTTCTGAAAGCCAGGGCAATAGAAAACCTGTCTTTTGTTTTTGGTTTAAACAGAATCGGGACAGATGGGAATGGTCTTTTTTACCAGGAAAGCTCACATTGTTTTTTTGCAGATGGGACAGAAATTTCACAAAAGAATGGAAATATCATTTCTGCAGAACTGAATATGGAGGAACTGAAAGATTTCAGGCAGCACTTCCAGTTTCTGAATGACAGAGATAATTTTGAGATCAAAATTAAATAATTCGAAAGTTAAGATTTTAATATTTTTTTGATTTTTATTGAATGTTTTGAAATGTTTTTTATTTTTTCAAAAGTATATTGTAATTTTTTTTAATTTTAAATATATAATTAGAAAGAATAATATATGAATAAAAAGCTACTGTTTGTTGTCTTCTGTGTTTTGAATTTGGTGATGAACGCGCAGGAAAATACACGTCATCAAGAAAATGATATTGCTGAATTTCAATTGGAAGATGGATCTTCATTTAAAGCAAACTCTGTGAACGCAGTTACTAAAACTATTAATGTGGGACAAATAATAGTCCACAACAGAATATCTGCATTTCAATATACAACACAGGCAGGTGAGAAGACGAAAGAAATAAACTCTAAAGATGTAAGAAAGATTATTTATTATAATGGTGATGAAATTTCTCAAATTCAGGAAAAAATTAAAGTAAAAACGGTAGATAAGAAAGGAAATCTTTCAAATGATACAGCCGAAACGTTCGAATACTTACTCTATGACGGTAAAATTAAATTATACAGTTCAAATGTATTTGAGTGTATGGGATTGAATGCATGCTATTATACTCATTCAAACTTTTATATCCAAAAAAGTGGTGAACCTTACACGGTTTTGGCAGTAAAACAAAAGAGTCAGTTCAATTCTAAGATGGGATCATCCATTGAAAATATCGTTGATGCTTTCAGAGCAATTGGCGGAGATTGTAGTTCATTTAATCAGTATTTAAATTCTTTTGAGAAAGAAATGATGCAGGAAAAGCATTTGGATAAAACTTTACAAAAAGAATATCAGGAAATTTATAAAACTACTTTACAAGAAGTAAAAAAGGATAGAGTGCAAGCCAAAAAATTATTTTATATCGTTGGAGATAAAATACAAAACAGGCAGGCTGAAATTTACATTGGAATCATAAAAGAGTATGAGAAGAATTGCCCGTAAATATACTGGTAATTCGTTATAAAAATCCCATGGATTTCACGAATCGAGACGGATTCTATTCTCAATTATCTGTGTAAATATGAAATCTGTGGGATATAAAAATAAAAAAACTGTGAAAAATCACAGTTTAAGAATATTGTTTAAGCAGTTCCGTGAGTGTATTCACATCATGTACGCCGCTTTCTTTCCATAAGAGTTCTCCGTTTTTAAAGACTGCCAGAGTTGGGACTCCACGTACACCATATTGTGCAGCAAGAGCAGGATATTGGTCTACATCTACTTTGATGATTCTTGCTCCTTCACCTATATTTTCCTTTACGGTATTTAACACTGATGACTGTACTTTGCATGGCTGGCACCATGTGGCAAAAAAGTCAATAAGTACAGGTCTTTCCGAATTAATGATTTCTTGAAACTTTTGTGACATAGTTTTGTTTTTTTATTTAAACCATTAAGATTCAGGAAATAAATCTTAATGGTATGACATTTTTATTTTCCGGACTGTTTCTCGTCCTGAATTGCTTTTATATTTTGCAAGCTTGTACCATCATAAGCTTCCACCCCATTTTTCTTTAAGATTTCCATAGCCTGATCGGCCTGAATGCCTTTGTTGCAGAAAACAACCACTTTCTTGCCTTTAAGCGAATCCATATTGTTCTGTATTTCAGCTAGTGGAATATTGATTGCGCCTTTTGCAGTTCCTGCTTCATATTGTTCAGGAATTCTTACATCGACTAAAGTAACATCAGGGCTGTTGACCATTTCTCTGATGTCAACCTTTTGAGTGCGGCTGGTACTTGTTGTTTTACAGGCTGTTAACGCTAGAATAATAGCAATGAAGTATCCTGCAACCTTTCCTTTTATCATCTTACAATGTTTTTGATTGGCAAACAAAATCTGTTGTAGGCAATTTTTCTATCTTTTTGATGCCGTTGAAGCCACCTTCTATTTCAGTGAAATTTCTGATTCCATGTGAGTTAAGTATGCTTGCTGCGATCATGCTTCTGTATCCGCCGGCACAGTGAAGGAAGAAATGTTCAGAATCATCAATGGTTTTTACCCAGTCGCTGATGATATCCAATGGCTTGTTAAATGCGTTGTCAACATGTTCAGCAGAATACTCACTTAATTTTCTTACGTCAATAATTTTGGCATTTTCAGTGAACTGTTCTGCAAATTCTGCAGGAGAAATTCTTTTGACCTCATCAATTTCTTTACCTGCATTTTTCCAGGTGTTGAAGCTTCCGTCCAGGTACCCTAAAACATTATCAAAACCTACCCTGCTTAATCTTGTGATTACTTCTTCTTCAGTACCTTCATCACTTACAAGCAGAATTGGGTGTTTTACATCTACGATCATATTCCCTACCCAAGGGGCGAAATCTCCTTTAAGGCCAATGTTGATCGAATTCGGAATGAATCCTTTATGGAATTCTGCAGGGCTTCTTGTGTCTAAAATCAAAGCTCCGGTTTCTTCTGCCAATGCTTCAAAATCTTCTGCAGTAACAGGATTTAATCCTTTGTTCATCACTACATCCAGACTTTCATATCCGCCTTTGTTCATAGCTACGTTCATTCCGAAGTATTTCGGAGGAGCAGTAAGACCGTCAAGAACTTCTCTGATAAAAGATTCTTTATCCGGCTGATTAAGGGCGTAATTCGTTTTTTTCTGATTTCCTAAAATATCTACCGTTTCCTTCTGCATATTCTTTCCACATGCTGACCCGGCTCCATGTGCAGGATATACCGTAATGCTGTCGTTCAAAGGTAAAATTTTAGTCTGAAGGCTTTCATAAAGAATGCCTGCAAGATCCTCCTGGGTAAGATTAGTTGCTTTTTGTGCCAGGTCGGGTCTTCCAACATCACCTAAAAATAGAGTGTCTCCAGTAAAAATAGCAGTCTCAGTGCCGTTTTCGTCAATTAAAAGGTAGGTTGTACTCTCCATTGTATGTCCCGGAGTATGCAATGCTTTTATTTTTATTTTTCCGATTTCAAAAATCTGGTTGTCTTCAGCAATGATCGCTTCAAATGCAGGTTGGGCAGTAGGTCCGTATACAATAGGAGCTCCTGTTTTTTTGCTTAGATCCAAATGTCCTGAAACAAAATCCGCATGGAAATGGGTTTCGAAAATGTATTTTAAAGTAACATTATCTTTGTCAAGGCGATCCAGATAAGGTTTAACCTCTCTTAGAGGATCAATAATTGCAGCTTCATTCTCTGATACAATATAATAGGCACCCTGAGCCAGACAGCCCGTATATATTTGTTCAATTTTCATTGGGATCTTTTTTAAATTTTAGATAAAGATACAAAGTATTAGATGAAATGTGAATGAATTGTTAAATTCAGACGATAGTTTCTTTCAATATTCATAGGCTGGCAGATATAAAACCCTTTGTTTTCAAATGAAAAGCCGGAAGTGAAGAATCGCTATTTGACACAACTGTTTTTTATCATGTCTGAAAAATGGAAATAATTATGTAGTGCTATTACTTGCAGCTTTTTTTAACCAATTTGTGAAATTTATAAAAGATGGGGAGAAAGACCTCTGCTGAATAGATCATTAATATTATTTTAATGACCGAATATTTTATAAAAAATTTTATATTTATCAGTTAAAAAAGATCAGATGGCAGATAAAACACAATTTATTGAAGAACTAAATGCAAAATACACTCCGAAAGGAGAACACATTATATTGGGAAAAGGAATGCTGGACGGAGAAGTAGTACCGGAAGTTAACGTTACAATTCCTTTGAAAACCATTAACCGTCACGGTCTTATCGCAGGAGCAACAGGAACGGGTAAAACGAAAACGCTTCAGGTATTTGCTGAACAGCTTTCCCATGCAGGAATTCCTTCTTTGGTTTTGGATATTAAAGGAGATTTTTCAGGAATAGCTGAAGCGGGGCAAATGAATCCTGTAATTGAGGAGAGATATGCTAAAACACAGCTTCCTTATAATCCGCAGGCCTTTCCGGTAGAACTGATGAGCATATCAGGAGGAAAAGGAGTGAAATTAAGAGCTACTGTTACAGAATTTGGCCCAATTTTATTAAGTAAGATCCTGGAGCTTAATGATACTCAGCAGAGTATTATGTCTATTGTTTTTAAATACAGTGATGATAAAGGCCTTCCGTTAATTGATCTCAATGACTTAAAAAAAGTCTTGCAGTATGTAACGGATAATGCTCAGGGAAAAGCTGAACTGGCGGCTAACTACGGCTCTATAGCTCCGGCTTCTTTAGGAGCCATTTTAAGATCTATTGTTGCGCTGGAACAGCAGGGCGCAGCTAATTTCTTTGGCGAATTAAGCTTTGATGTTCATGACCTTCTTGAAACCAGAGATGGAAAGGGAGTCGTGAATATTTTAAGGGTGTCGGAAATTCAGAATAAGCCACAATTGTTTTCTACCTTTATGCTTTCGCTCTTTGCCGAAATTTATATGACTTTCCCTGAAGAAGGAGACAGCGGAAAACCTAAACTTGTCCTTTTCATAGATGAAGCTCACCTTATTTTTGATGAATCTTCAAAAACTTTGCTTTCACAGATCGAAACAATGGTTAAGCTGATCCGTTCTAAGGGTGTCGGAATCTATTTTATCACGCAGATTCCAGGTGATGTTCCTGAAAATATTTTGTCACAGCTTGGACTGAAAATACAGCATGCCCTGAGAGGTTTTACCGCAAAAGATAAAAAAGAAATTACCAAAGCTGTCGAAAATTACCCAACGACAGAATTTTATAATGCATCGAATCTGATTCAGAACCTTGGGATCGGAGAGGCTTTTATAACGGCTTTGGATGAAAAAGGAATCCCAACACCTCTTGTTCATACTTATCTGATTTCTCCGGAATCAAGAATGGATGTTCTGAATGACGCTGAAATTTCAGAACTGACTGGAAATTCTTCTTTGGTCGCTAAATATGAACAACCTGTGGATAAAGAATCTGCTTACGAAATATTGACCAACAGAATGGAGCAGGCAGCTCAAAACTCAGCGCCGACTCAGAAGACAAAACCTGTAAAAGAAGAACCAGGAATGTTTGAGCAAGTACTTCAAAGCAAGGCCGGAAGGACTTTTACCAGTACTTTGATGCGGGAAGGAGCAAAAGCTTTGCTGGGAATGTTCGGGCTTGGCGGAAGAAGGAGATAGTATTTAAAATAAGTTGATAAACTGATTTGTTATGAAAAAGAACATCAGTTTTATGGTGTTAAATTGGTTGTCCTGAAGCTGTTTTATGAGTGGCCTCAAGGTGCGGTTTACTTTTTTTGACATATTTTTTGTTATTTTAGCAGGATTACCTTTACGGGTAAATATTTAATTTAAAAATAGCAGTATAACTACAACTCAATGTATTCAATTATAGATATAGAAAGTAATGGTGCAGGTTATAGACATGAATGCATTATAGACATAGCCATCTACAGGTATGATGGTCAGAAGATTACGGACCAGTTTATATCTCTTGTCAATCCCGAAAGTGATATTACCCCGTTTGTGCAGAAACTGACAAACATTACGCCTAAAATGGTGAAAACGGCTCCAAAATTCCATGAAATAGCTAAAAGAATCATTGAGATTACTGAAAATACAACTTTGGTAGGCCATAATATTGATTTTGATTACAGAATGCTGCGCCAGTCTTTCAAAAGACTTGGTTATGACTTTCAGACCAATACCTTAGATACCATTCCTTTGGCAAAAAAAATGATTCCCGATGAAGTAAGTTATTCATTGGGTAAGCTGGTGAAATCGCTCGGTATTCCATTGACGAACCATCACAGGGCTGAAGGAGATGCAAGGGCAACGCTGGAACTGTTCAAGCTTTTAATATCAAAAGACACTGAAAATGAGATCATCCAGAAGCAACATGACGAGACCAATGCAAAAACATATATTAATAAGATCAAAGTTCTGACTCAGGATCTTCCCAACGAAAAAGGTTTTGTCTATTTCCAGAACGAAGCCGGAAAAATCATGCTATCAGATTACGTTCAGGATATCAATAAGTTTTCAAAAAAAGTCTTCAATTCCAAGTCTAAAAAATGGGAACAGATTCAGAAAGATGTTGAACAGATCAATTATGAGCTTACAGGAACAGATATTATTGCAAAACTGATCCTTAATTCCAAAAATATCAAAAAAAGAGAAGTATGTCCGTTCGGACTTTACTTTAGGAATAATAGGTACATAGTTGAAAAAAATAAACTGAATAAAACGGAAAGGCCTATCCTGAAATTCAGATCATTTACCCAGGGAACAAAAGCGGTTCAGTTTATTGGCTTGCAGGAAGAATTTAATGATGTCAATGTTTTCCTCAAAAAGATAGATTTCAGAAAAAGAAATGAACTTTGGCTCGGTCAGGGAAGAAAACTGGGTGAGAAGCTGTTTCTGATTATTGAAAACGGCAGGGTAGTTTCGTATGGCTTTTATGAACTGTTTACACAGATACAAACCCTCAGTAAGCTTTCAAAACTGAAAATAGACCTGCCTCTATCTTCCACAGATCTCCATAATGATCTCCAGCTTGCCCTGCTTCGTGGTGATTTTGAGACGTTGCCATTGCCAAAATAATAGAAGAATTAATACTTTACAAGTTTTTGTCAGGAAAAAAATGCTTTTCAAATGAATTTCCTTGAAATAAAAAATAAATAGTACTTTTGCAAAAATAAAAAAGAAGCAATGCAAAATTTTAAACAAATTAAAACTGGAAAAAAGGGGGCTGTAAAGTTCTCTAAGGTTTGGAATATTTAAAAGAGTTGTCTTGCATAAAAATAATTAATGTGGCAGGCTCTTTTGGAAGAATCTGCCTTTTTTTATGTTAAAATCAAATTATGAATTCAAAAGATTTGCTACAGATTGCCAATGAATATGGCACGCCAGTGTATGTTTACGATGCTGAATCTATTAAAACCCAATACGAGAAGCTTACATCTTCTTTCTTAAAACACACGAAGTTCTTTTATGCTGCCAAGGCGTTGACCAATATCAACATCTTAAAGTATGTCAAGAATCTGGGCGCATCTTTGGATTGTGTATCAATAAATGAAGTAAAACTTGGGCTGAAGGCCGGATTCACTAAAGAAAAGATCCTTTTCACCCCAAACTGTGTAGACCTTGCCGAAATTGAAGACGCAATGAAGCTGGGTGTTCACATTAATATTGATAATATCTCTATTCTTGAGCAGTTCGGGAATAAATTTGGAAACTCTTATCCGATCCTTGTAAGAATCAACCCACATATTTTTGCAGGAGGAAACTATAAAATTTCAACAGGACACATCGACAGCAAGTTCGGGATTTCTATTCACCAGGTTCGCCATATCGAAAGAGTGATGAAGAGCACCAACCTTAATGTAGAGGGTCTTCACATGCACACAGGAAGCGAGATTAAAGATCCGGATGTTTTCTTGCAGGCATTAGACATTATGCTGGAACTTTCCGAGCATTTCCCTAACCTTAAATATCTGGATATGGGAAGCGGGTTCAAAATTCCTTACCAGGACAGCGAAGAAGAAACAGATGTGAAAACCTTAGGTAAAAAAGTAGAAAAAGTATTGTCCGAGTTCACAAAATCTACAGGAAGAAAGTTTGAACTATGGTTTGAGCCCGGAAAATTCCTAGTAGGAAAAAGCGGATATCTTTTGGTAAAAGCTAATGTGATCAAGCAAACGACGGCTACTGTATTTGTAGGAGTGAATTCAGGGTTTAATCACCTGATCCGTCCCATGTTCTATGACTCTTACCATAAAATCGAGAACCTTTCAAATCCAAAAGGAGCGGAAAGAATCTATACGGTAGTAGGGAACATCTGCGAAACCGATACTTTTGCCTGGGACAGAAAACTGAATGAAGTAAGAGAAGGTGATATTCTTGTTTTCTATAATGCCGGAGCGTACGGTTTTGAAATGAGCTCAAACTTTAATTCAAGATTAAAACCGGCAGAAGTCTTATTCTTAGACGGAAAAGCACATCTGATCCGTAAAAGAGATGAATTTGAAGATCTGTTGAGAAACCAGATAGAAGTAATTTAAAATCAAATATAAATTTATAGAAGCTCTGCAGATTACTGCAGAGTTTTTTTGTTTGAAGGAACCAGAAAAAAATTCATTCTTAATAATGTTTTAAAGCATTTTACTGTAATCAAAAGAGCTTTAATGTGTTGAAATTTTAATACTTTTTAGGAATAGAAATTATAATTTATTAGCTAAATTTGAGAGAGGTAAGAATTTTAAACACTTCCCATTCACGATCCTTTCGGGATTCCTTAACTAAAATAAACACCAAAAAATACTAATTATGGCTAAAAACATAGCAGAGCAGATTGTTGAAATGCTCGAAAATGCCAATGTGAAAAGAATTTATGCAGTAACCGGCGACAGCCTTAATCATCTTAATATTGCTGTTAAAAAAAGCAGTATTGAATGGATTCATGTAAGGCATGAAGAAGTAGGTGCATATGCGGCTGCGGCAGAAGCAGAGCTTGATGGGTTTGCAGTATGTGCAGGGAGCTGTGGTCCGGGACACGTTCACCTGATCAATGGAGTTTATGAGGCGCATAAATCCCACGTTCCCATGCTTGTCATCGCTTCCACGATCCCAAGTGATGAAATGGGAATGGATTATTTCCAGGAAACGAATACTATAAAACTATTTGATGATTGCAGTCACTACAACCAGATGATCACAAGACCGGAACAGGTACAGAGAACGCTTCAGACCGCCATTCAGCATGCCATCTCAAAAAAAGGTGTGGCAGTAATCGGGCTTCCGGGAGATGTATCAGAACTTGATGCCGAAGAAGGACCTACATCTGCCCAGATATTCAGGACCAATCCCGTCATCAGACCTTCCGATGAAGAATTAGAACAGCTGGCTACCTTGGTTAATGAAAGCAAAAAAGTTACCCTTTATTGTGGAATTGGAGCAGGAGAAGCGAATGCTGAGGTTGTAGAACTATCGAAGTTTCTAAAAGCTCCCGTAGGCTATTCTTTCCGTGGAAAAATGGCCATTCAGCCTAATAATCCTAATGAAGTGGGTCTTACAGGACTACTGGGATTTCCGTCAGCCTATCATGCGATGCACGAAGCAGATCTTGTTATTCTTTTAGGAACCGATTTTCCGTACCAAAAATTCATGCCTGTAAAAAACAAAATTGTCCAGATCGATGAAAGTCCTGAAAGATTAGGAAGAAGAGCAAAATTGGAACTGGGTCTGGCAGGAGATGTAAAAGAAACTATTAAAGCCCTGCTGCCGTTGCTGCAAGAAAAAACAGATGCTCATTTCCTTAATGAACAATTGGCATTTTATGAAAAAGTAAAAGAAACTCAGTTTGCTTACGTGAAAGACTTTGGAAAAGAAAACGCCATACAGCCTGAATATGTTGCACATACTTTAGACCGGTTGGCTAAAAAAGATGCCATTTTCACAGTAGACACAGGCATGTGCTGCGTGTGGGGAGCAAGGTTTATTACAGGAACAGGCGAAAGAAAGATGTTGGGCTCCTTCAACCACGGATCGATGGCGAATGCTATGCCGATGGCTATAGGTGCCTCTTTGGCTCACCCCGACAGAGAAGTGATCGCTATGTGCGGAGACGGAGGAATTTCAATGCTCTTGGGAGATATGGCAACCATATTTCAGTATAAGCTCCCGGTAAAACTGATCGTTTTCAATAACAGAACCCTGGGAATGGTAAAACTTGAAATGGAAGTAGGCGGTATGCCGGATAATGAAACCGATATGATTAACCCTGATTTCGCAATGATAGCCCAAGCCATGGGATATCCCGGAAAAAATGTTCATAAACCTGAAGAGGTAGAAGATGCCATTAAAGAATGTCTTGCTTATAACGGGCCTTATCTTCTTAATATATTTACCAATCCAAATGCACTTGCTCTTCCCCCGAAGATAGACTTTGATCAGGTCATGGGAATGACAAAATCTATGGCCCAGCTGATGCTTGGCGGTAAGATGGAAGAGGTTCTGGAAACTGTGAAATCCAACTATAAACATATTAAAGGACTGCTGTAATGAGTGCTTCCTTAAAAAAGTTTTATATAATCGCGTGGTTATTCGGGTTGGTGTTTTATTTTCTGGATTATGTGGTCAGGTCTGCACCGGCAGTCATGATTCCGGAACTGGTCAATAATTTCAGTACAACAGAACTGAAGCTTGTCAGTCTGATCGGAACGTATTACTATACTTACTCTACCTGCAGCCTCATCGCGGGGATGGCTTTGGATAAATTTGGCGGCAAAAAGTCACTTTTTGCAGGCGCTTTAATCCTGGGGATAGGCTGTTTGCTGTTTTTAGCTTCTTCCTATTCTGGTGGCGTGGCTGGAAGGCTGTTGCAGGGAGCAGGATGTGCTTTTGCATTTC
This sequence comes from Chryseobacterium sp. CCNWLW53, assembly GCF_037083525.1. Lineage (NCBI taxonomy): Bacteria > Pseudomonadati > Bacteroidota > Flavobacteriia > Flavobacteriales > Weeksellaceae > Chryseobacterium > Chryseobacterium sp. CCNWLW53. The sequence continues at coordinate 869,217 of NZ_JBAOJR010000001.1, forward strand.
CTGGCTGTGTTTATCTTGCAAGTAAAGGATTCTCTTCCAAATCTTTGGCAACGGCTGTTGGATTTACACAATGTATCGGAATGCTCGGCGGGACGGCGGGACAGTTTATCGTGGGACCATGGGTAGAAGAAGGAGTAAATATAGACACCTTCTGGCTTTGGTCGGGTATTATTACAGTTATTACAGCATTTTGCCTGTTCTTGGTAATTCCCGGTGAAAAACAATCTGAAGTACAGCCTGGCGATGCTGTTAAAAAAGTTGGATATCTAGAGCCATATAAAGTTGTCTTTAAAAATCCCCAATCCTGGCTCTGTGGTATTATTTCAGGGTTACTATTTGCTCCTACCACCATATTTGCAATGACATGGGGCGTTGCATTCTTCGAAAAAGATAAAGGCTTTATGTTTCATGATGCTGCCATTACCAGTGCAATGGTTGCTTTCGGATGGGTATTCGGGTGTCCGCTTTTAGGTTTTATTACAGATAAAATCGGAAGAAGGAAACCTGTTTTAATCGGAGGAGCAATCCTGATGATCTTCAGTTTTCTGCAGCTGCTGTATCTTCCGGAATTATATCCGGCCAAAATAAGCATGTTTATTTTTGGCCTTGGTTCCGGGGCTGCCATGATCCCGTATTCTATCATTAAAGAAGCAAATCCTGATTATGTAAAAGGAAGTGCAACCGGAGCAATTAATTTCATCACCTTTGGAGTAACTACCCTGGTGAGTCCGGTATTCAGCAGATGGTTTGGGAAAAGTTTAGAGGCTTCTTCAGGAGAGATGCATTTTCAGTCTTCCCTGTTATTCTGGATTGCAGGAATTGTTCTTGCAGTTTTGATTTCATTCTTGTTAAAAGAAACAGGAAGTAAAGCACAGTTACAGACTTTAAACGCTTAAATGATTTCAATAGTTTTTCTTTCTTGGAAAGCGTTTAAATAAGTAAATTTGTTAAAGCAATTTAATAACTCATGAACAGTCTATGAAAATTTTTACATTAGTGATGGCACTTCTTGTGGCAAACTTTACATTTGCCCAGCAGGATGTTGAAGACAGGGATGATAACCCGATTACGGAAATCAATAAAAATCTTCTAAAAATAGATATCAAAGAACCTCTTTTGCAGGTGGCGGTGAAAAACTGTAACGATTTCAAGCCGGCAGCCTTTGAAGGCGGTGTAACGGTTTATAAAGAAACCTTGCAAAAATTTATGTACGATTACCTGAATTCAGATTTTTATGTCCTGAACGGAGATTTTACATTTACTCTCACCGTTGATCAGACCGGAAAAGTGACCCATATTGAAGGAACTCCTAAAGTAGCCAACAGCACTTATTTTTTTGATGATATGAAATATGTAGTAAGAAGAATCAAAAAGAACTGGATTCCCGCTTTGTGTAACGGTCAGCCTGTTGCTTCACAGATCAAAATTAAAATGCATTTCTCTTCAATCGCTACAGATTTATAAACTACTCAGATGAAAAAATACCTTTTATTATTACTTTTACTATGCATCGGAATTAAAAGCTTTTCTCAAAATACGTCCCCGGTAGAAGTAGCTTCATATACCCAGAAAGCTAAATTCCCCGGTGGTGATGAAGCTTTTCGGAAACAATTTATGGATATGCTTTACGCTTATGTTGATACCCAAAGCTACGCAATCAATGGTAAAATAACTTTTTTAATCAATATTTCACCGGAAGGTAAAATGAACAAGCTTGACGTTGTCCCGAAGATCAAAAACAGTGAAATGTTTATTGATGACGTAAAATATGCTATGAAGAAGATCAAAGGAAAATGGACGCCCGCCATGTATGGGGATACTCCTGTTGATTCTAAAATGATCATCAAGGTTAATTTCAGTACCAATGCATATGACCATGATTAGAATGCTGTTTGCATTATTGGTTATATTTTCCCTGAAGTTATCAGGACAGGAAGCTGTGCAAAATTCTTCGAAAGAAGCTATGCCGGGAGGAATGAACAGTTTCAGAGCAGAAGTGGCTAAACAAATCGATCTCAGTGGTTTCGTCTGGACGCAGCCCTTTAAGCTCGTAGTAAATTTCTCCGTGAGCAGAGAAGGAAAAATGGAAAATATAAAGCTGCAGGAGTCTTCCGGAAATGCTGAATTTGACCAAAGGATCATAGACGGAATCAAAAGGATGAGAAAGAAAAAATGGACACCTGCAAAAAGATATGGAGAGCCGGTTGAGTCTTTTTATACCCTTCCGTTAAACTTTAATCCTCCGAAATAATCCCCTGCCATTCTGTCACAATATTTTGTATCTTTGCAGACTAATTTGTTTGGGATTTAAAATTCATCACGATGCTTTGAAATTTAAATGCTGAGCATTGAACTTTTAAAACGATTATTGTGCAGGAAAAATATATAGACGAAACAAAACAGGGAGAAGCTTTTGCTATCGCTGAAAGACCTGAGAATTCTAAAAAGCTCTTTTTAGAAAGCTATGGCTGTCAGATGAACTTTTCTGATTCTGAAATTGTTGCATCTATTCTTAATGAGCAGGGGTACAATACAACCCTGAAAGTAGAAGAAGCAGACCTTATCCTTTTAAATACATGCTCCATCCGGGAAAAAGCGGAGCAAACCGTAAGAATGCGTCTTTCACAGTTCAAAAACCTGAAGAAAGAGAAACCTAATATGACGGTAGGAGTTTTGGGATGCATGGCAGAAAGATTAAAAACCAAATTCTTGGAAGAAGAGCAGCTGGTAGACCTTGTGGTAGGCCCTGATGCCTACAGAGATCTTCCCAACCTTCTGAAAGAAACAGAGGACGGAAGAGACGCCATCAACGTAATCCTTTCAAAAGAAGAGACCTATGCAGACATCAATCCGGTCCGTTTAGGCGGAAATGGGGTTACAGCTTTTGTAACCATCACCAGAGGTTGCGATAATATGTGTACCTTCTGTGTAGTTCCTTTTACCAGAGGTAGAGAAAGAAGCCGCGATCCGCATTCCATCATTAAAGAATGTAAAGACCTTTTAAATAACGGATACAAAGAGATCACCCTTTTAGGGCAAAACGTAGACTCATACTTATGGTACGGAGGAGGTCCGAAAAAAGATTTCGTTAAAGCTTCCGAAATGCAGAAAGCTACGGCTGTTAATTTTGCACAACTGCTTGATTTAGTAGCTAAAGCTGTACCTGAAATGAGAATCCGGTTCTCTACTTCAAATCCTCAGGACATGAGCCTTGAAGTGTTCAGAATGATTGCAAAACATGATAATATCTGTAAATATGTTCACCTTCCTGTACAGAGCGGCAGTAACAATATGCTTCTGGCTATGAACAGGCAGCATACCCGTGAAGAATATTTGGATTTAATTAAAAAAGCAAAGGAAATTGTTCCTGATATTGCTTTTTCACAGGACATGATCATCGGTTTCTGCAATGAAACAGAACAGGATCATCAGGATACCTTAAGCCTGATGAAAGAAGTGGAGTATGACTACGGTTATATGTTTGCTTATTCCGAAAGACCGGGAACGCCTGCCCATAAAAAAATGGAAGACAATATTCCTGCTGACGTCAAACAAAAGCGTCTTGCTGAGGTTATTGCCCTTCAGGGAGAGCTATCCAGAAAAAGAATGGAATCTTATGTAGGAAGACATCATCAGGTCCTCATCGAAGGGATATCCAGAAAAAATAAAAACCAGTGGAAGGGAAGAAACTCACAGAATGCAGTCTGTGTTTTTGATATGCTTGAAGGCCAGAAAATAGGTGACATTGTGGACGTTTTTGTCTATGGCAATACACAGGGCACACTTTTAGGAAGAACAGCGGAGTAATTTTAAAGTTTTCCTGAAAAACTGGCAGTCTTCAATATGACCAGGGGACAAAGGGGTTTGACTATAAAGAAGAGAAACTGGCCATTATAGAAAAACTGCAAAAAAGAAAAAATATCTTCCGAAACTAAGATGAACGGTTATATTACCGTAAGATTTTTAGTAAATTGTGAAGGAAAAACAGGACTGTCAGGGTTCAGCAGATGAATACAGATCTTAAAGAAACGGGTCCGGATAAAGAATTGGAAGACAGACTGCTGCGGTTTACGAAATCGCTGGGCGGTTGGATGCCAAAAGAGAAAAAAGGTTTTAAAGCAGGCTATTATCAGTATTTAACCTATAAAATTGAAAATGGAAAAGTTTCAGAGGTATTACCTTAGCTTTTTGTTACTTATCGTTTACACCAATACTATTGCGCAGGTCAACTGTAATGCAGTAGAGGGTGAGGACTGCAAAAAAGCTTGTGAACTATACAACTGGGCTTCAGACAGGCAAGGAAGCAGGGAATCCCAGGAAGCCTTTGATAAAGCGATTGGGCTCTGCCCCGATTTCTCCAGTTCCTATATGGAGAAAGTTGTTCCCTACCTTAAAAACGGGGATTTTGTAACCTGGAAAATACTTATTGATAAAGCTGTTGCTGCAGATCCTAAAATGTACTTAGGGTACAGAGGCTGGTACAAATTCCAGTTTTTGCGGGATTATAAAGGGGCAATCCGGGATTTAGAAGGATTAAAAAAATACTATCCTGATGATCTGGGAAGGTCTTTAAACAGAGACTATCATTTAGAGGTGGTGAAAGCCATGTCTTACAGTGCTTTAGGACAGAAAGAAAAAGCGGTCGGGATCATTGAAAACCTTTTGGCTTCCAAAGGGTATTTTAAAGGGATGTACGACCACTACCAGTTGGGGGTAACCTATTTTGAGCTTAGCAGATGCGACAAAGCCTTAGAAAATTTTGAAAAACAAAGCAAAGAAAACAACTTTGCCGAGAATATATACTTTAAAAGTAAAGTTTCTAAAATCAGGAACAAAGATTATTTGGATTTAAAAAAGTTAGCATTAATGACTTATGATGAAGGAAAGACCATGAAAGATGTCTACACTCATCACTTCAACAAAATCTACAGAAAACAGATCGAGGAACTGTAGATTATTAAATCAATAATCAAAAATTTACTTATGAGCAACGACTTACAAAACATAAAAAACCGCTTTGGAATTATCGGGAACTTCCCGGCACTGAACCGCGCTTTAGAAAAGGCAATCCAGGTTGCGCCTACGGACATTTCCGTCCTGGTCATTGGAGAAAGTGGTGTTGGAAAAGAATTTATCCCGAAAATCATTCATTCAGAATCCAAAAGAAAGCATCAGCCCTATATTGTGGTCAATTGTGGAGCAATTCCGGAAGGGACCATTGATTCTGAGTTATTTGGCCACGAAAAAGGAGCATTTACCGGAGCTACAGCAACCAGAAAAGGATATTTTGAGGTAGCAGACGGTGGAACCATTTTCCTTGATGAGGTAGGAGAGCTTCCCCTGCAGACCCAGGTCCGTCTTTTGAGGGTGCTGGAAAGCGGTGAATTCATGAAAGTGGGTTCCTCTCAGGTTCAGAAAACCAATGTGAGAATTGTGGCAGCTACCAACGTGAATATGATGAAGGCTATTCACGACGGAAGATTCCGTGAAGACTTATTTTACCGTCTGAATACTGTGCAGATCGACATGCCGCCTTTACGGGAAAGAAAAGGAGACATTCACTTGCTATTCAGAAAATTCTCTATAGACTTTGCAGAAAAATACAGAATGCCGGAACTGGAACTTGAGCCAAGTGCCGTTCATTATATTGAAAATTATAGCTTTCCGGGAAATATCCGTCAGCTGAGAAACCTGGTAGAGCAGATGACCGTAGTGGAAAGAAACAGACAGGTAACAGTTGAAAAGCTGGCTGAATATATCCCTATGGAAACCCATTTGCCGATGGTCGTGAATAATCAGAATGCCCAAAAGCAGAATGATTTCGGAAGTGAAAGAGAAATTATGTACAAAATTCTCTTTGACATGAGAAGTGATATCAACGACTTAAAATCACTTACCTCAGAACTGATCAAAAACAGAGGAACTGCTGATCTCAGCAATCAGGAGAAAAATCTGATCAACAGGATCTATTCTGCAGAGCAGACACAGCCGGTGAGCCAAAATTCACTGCTGTATTTCGAGGACAAATCACCGGGAGTACAGTCTGCACCTACCATCATTTCAAATGCTGAGGACAGCTATGAAGATATTGAAGATATAGAAATAGAAGAAAACAGACCTGAATCCTTATCTCTTCAGAATAATGAAAAAGATTTGATTATCAAAGCATTGGATAAGCATAAGGGACGCAGGAACAGGGCGGCAGACGAGCTTGGTATTTCACAAAGAACTTTATACAGAAAAATAAAACAATATAACTTAGAAGACTAACGGAGATGAAGAATTTGGAGCGACTCACCCCTCGTAGAAAGCATTTCCAAGCTTATAATTATTGCATGCGGGATAAGAATACTGTTTTCCATACCTTTGGGAATCTGTATGAGGATGTAGTCTGTAAAGATGTATTAGAGAAATAAAAAAGGTATGAGTAAATTAAAAATAATATTTGGGTTTGTAATTCTTTCGCTGTTCCAGCAGTGTTACTCTTTTACAGGATCATCATTGACAGACGAAAAAACCGTCCAGATCAATGAATTTCCGAATAATGCAGCGCTGGTGAATCCTACCCTTTCCCAGCAGTTTTCTACAGATATCCAGAACAGATTTCTGCAGAGAACCACATTAAAAGGAACAAAATCAAATCCTGACATTCTGATAGAAGGTGAAATTTCAGACTATAATTTTTCGCCGACTACGATCAGCTCCAATACACTGACAAACCCTTCGGGAGGCGTTGTACAGCAGGCACAGAACAAGCTGACCATCAGTGTAAAAGTGCATTACGAAAATAAAATACATCCGGATTCCAGTTTTGACAGAACCTATTCGGATGAAGTGGTTTACAACAGCGACCTGAGCCAGAGCCAGATAGAAACTTCCCAGGTAAAACTTGTAACAGATAGAATTATTAATAAGATATTTAACGATATTGTAGCCAATTGGTAAGATGAATCCCAGAGTTTTAGAACTATTAAAGAGTCCCAAAAATATACAGTCAGAAGATCTAGCTCTTTTGAAAGAAGAAATACATGCTTTTCCCTATGTTCAGAACATCAGGGCGCTTCATTTGTTTGGGGTACATCTTTACGATAAAGAAAACTATCAGAAAGAACTTTCCACGACCGCCGCTTATACCACAGATAAGAAACTTCTTTACCAGCTGATCAACGGTAAAATCCAACGTGAACCGAAACCGGAAACTGTAGAAGATAGATATGCTTCTAAAATTCTGGAAAAACCAGTAAAATATTCTTATAAAGAGAAAACATTCCCGATAAAAAGAGACGAGTCTCCCGAAAAAAGGGAAAACAAATATGAAGAGGCAGCAGGTATGATTCCGCCTTCAAAGGAAGTTAAGCATATTCATGTTAATGGGGAAAGAAACAGAATTCTATTTGAAGGAGAAGAAAACTTCCTGGACGAAGTGCATTCTGAAATAATAGATCTTGAATCTACGCTGGAATCAGGAGTAATAGTTACGCAAAAAACTGAACCGGTAACAGAACATCTTAACGAAAAAACTATAACCGAGCCGGCCGCAAATAAAAAAGATCAGCCTGAAAACCCAGAAGCCGGAGTAGAATTCACTCCTGAATTAATTGTTGAGGAAAATAAAATTGACAGCCCCTCAGAAGAGCTGAAAATACAGACAGATGATGCACTAAGCTTCCATGAAGTAGAAACTCTGACACCGGAAACAGAGCCATCAGCTGAAGAGACAGAGACAAATGAAGCTATTGAAGAGCCCGTGACTGCTGAAACAGCGCCGGACCCGGAAATTACAAATGAAGATACCCATGTAAATGAGCCTCATGCTGAGATCAGTTTCCACGGGATGGATGAATTTCTGCCGGATGTTAAAATCCAAGGAAACACAGATAACGAAGCTGTAACTGCTGAAATTCCTAATCCGAATGTAAATAAGCATGAGGAAGAAATGAGACGCCTTATTGAAGAAGTAGAGAAAAAAATGAAAGAAGTACAGGCGGTATCAAAGGTTGAAAATGAAGAGCCTGAAACTACCGATCATGAGATCAGTTTTGCTGAAACACAGAGCTTTCATTTCTGGTCCACGGAAAAAGAAGAACCAAAAGCTGAAGAACCTGCTACGCAACTAAAAGAAGATATAATCGAACAGCCAATTCAGCATGAAGAGCCTGTAGAGATTCGGGAAAAAGTAGAAGAAATTGAAACTGCGGTAGAACAAGCTTTTGTGTGGAAGCCTATGAGTCTTGAGTCCAATCTGCCCGATTCCATGATCAGCCATGCCAGTGCAGGTCCTGCGGCTAAGGCAGAAACCCCAAAAGAGGAGAAAATCCCGGTAATAGAAGATAAACAAGAAAGAATTGTTCCACAAACGGTTGAAGAACCTCAAAAAGATTCTGAAACAGTCTCAGACGAAAAACTTTCTGTTGCTGAAGAAGAAATACCTGAAATTGTAGAAGAGAAAAATGAAGAAGTTGAAAATTCAGAAGCAATGATCGAAACAAAAATGCCAAAAGAAGAAGCACCAGTTATGAATGTATCTTTCTTTGGGACCGATATTTCGAGTCTGGCAGTAGAAAAAGCAGCAAAAGAAGAAGAGCCTGTTCATCAGGGCAAAGCAGAGAGCCAAACACAGGCCGACAGCAATGTGCCCGGATTTATCAATACATGGCAGAGCTGGCTTAAGATCGGCAGAACAGAAGAGGAGGTTTCTCAAAAGGAAAAAACTCCGGTTCAGGAAAAGGTAATTGAAGCTTTCATTGAAAATAATCCTAAAATAAGTCAGTTAAGAGACGAGAGTACTTACGTTGTCAAAGAAAAGAATGATGACATTTCTCATTTGATGACAGAGACACTTGCCAACCTTTATTTCGAGCAGAAACTCTATACTAAAGCCATCAAGGCATTTGAAATTCTGATCAATAAAAACCCGGAAAAAAAGGAATATTTCCAATCTAAAATCAAGGAAATAAAAGATTTCAGAAGTAAAAGCTAAATAGGCTTAAAAAAGATACTAAAAAGGCTGATCACAGAAAAGTGTCAGCCTTATTTTTTTATATACTATCAGTGGCGTTTTTACTGCCACGCAGTTTCCGCAGGGCTTTCCGTCCAAAGATAATAACAAGAATAATCATGATAAGTGCAAAAACGGCAGCAATAATTGGTGCAGCCATCGCCAGTATAGACATGATTCCGGCTCCTGCAGTTTCAGTAGTTCCCACTACAGAATTTCCCAGGCCGCCCGTTGTCGCAGTAGAAGCTGCCCGGATTCCTGCGAAACCGGAACTGATCGTAGCAGCTGTTCCGCCCCCGGCAATTAATGCAAGTGCCCATTGCGGAAAAGTTCCAAGATCGGCAAACTGGCTGGCAAATAAAACAGAGCCCGCCACAGTAGCCAAAGGAACCGAGACCGTATCCAGCAGATGATCCACAAACGGAATATAATAGGTTAAAATTTCAGCGATTGTTGCAATTCCGGTAGTAATAAGTGCCGGAAGCCCCGAAAGCCATTCAAAATGCTCATTCATCGGGATCCAGTGAAAATAAGAGGCAAGACTTACCGCAAACATCGGCAGAAAAACTCTGAAGCCCGTAGCGGCTGCCAATCCTATACCAATGAAGGCGCTGAGTATGTAGGAAAAATAGGGAACATGATCTAACATTTTAATTTTCAGATTTATTGTTTCCCCTAAAATTACAAAAACTATGCAAGGTTTTGTAAAAAATAAATACTTGTAGATTTTATAACAACAACTTTCCGGAATCATCTGTGAAAATCTGTGCCATCTGTAGTTAAACACACCTTCAGGCTTTACAAGAGTTTACACAAGATGATTGCATTGGGAAATTACTACACTGTTATATTGCTACATCATTGAGGCTTCTTCTGCATATGACAAAGCTTGATGAACTGCTCTTCCACTTCCTGAAACTTAGCAGGCATTTCTGGGGAAACCCAAAACATCATAGTCAATGTTTTTTCTCCGAAAGCCTCTTTAAACAGATTCTTGTTCAGACGATAACACTCCCGCAAAAGTCTTTTTACCCGATTCCTGTATACAGCCTTTTTGAAATATCTTTTAGAAACAGATACCCCGAACTTATGGCTTTCCACCTCCAGATTGGGCCTGTCCTTCAGAATGATGACCCTCAGATTTCCGCAGCTCCTCCATTTACCTTTGTCAAAAAGTAAAGCAATCTCAGTATTTTTTTTGAGCTTTTCTTCCCTGGAGTATTTAAAGTTCTGCATTAATCTTGTTTCACTAGATAATTAATCACCTCAGCTGCTGCATACAATCCGAAGATGGCAGGGATATAGCTGATAGTGCCGTAGAAAGACCTTTTGTAATTGGCTCCGTCCGTCATTTTCAAACTTTCTTCCTGCTGAAGCTCATTCGAGAATACACATCTGAAACCCTTATTGATCTTTTCCTTTTTAAGTCTTTTTCTGATCTGTCTGGCAAGAAAACAGTTCTGCGTTTTGCTGATATCTCTTACCATTACTTTGCTGGGATCTGTTTTTCCACCGGCTCCCATAGAGCTGATCAGTTTTATTTTTCTTCTTTTGGCTGCTTTTATTAAGCATAGCTTTGGAGTAACACTGTCGATACAGTCCAAAATATAGTTAAACTTATCAGAATCAATGACTTCATCCATTCTTTCCGGATTCAGGAATTCATTGATCTTGATTAAATTAATTTTCGGATTGATGTCAAGAAGCCTTTCAGCAACAACCTCCACTTTGTGTTTCCCCACTGTAGAATGCAATGCCGGAAGCTGTCTGTTGACGTTGGTGATGTCCACCGTATCGCCGTCTACAATAGTCATATTCCCTACACCCGCTCTGGCTAAAAATTCTGCGGCAAAAGAGCCCACGCCTCCTAAGCCTATTACCAGTACATTTGCTTTATTAAGTTTCTCCAGCCCTTCTTCTTTGATCAGGAGCTCTGTTCTCTCCAGCCAATACTTATCCATTCTTTATCGTGTCTAAATTTTCTACAATATGTTCATTCAGTTTTTCGAGAGAAATACCCTTTAATTCCGAAACTTTTGAATATAACTCCTCTATGTTAAAATCTTCATTATCAGTTTCTAAAAACAATCTGTCTAAAGGAGTGTTTCTTACAATATCCTGCAAAGATAGATGATACAAAACAGCTTTTCCAAAACTCAAATAAAAATTATTTTTCAGAAGGTCTTCCGCTATCCGTTGCTTTTTATTAAAACCGTGAATGATAACCGCCTGTTCAGCCTTCTTTTTAAAAGAAATGACCTCATAAAACTTTCTTACACAGTGAATAATCAGAGGTTTTTTCACCTCGTTTGAAATAATAATCTGTCTCTGGAAAACCTTCTCCTGGATATTCTGGGGTATCGGTACAATAGAGTCCAGTCCGCATTCACCGATAGCCAGACAGTTTTCTGAAATATTGGATTCCAGCCAGCTGAACTGTTCCTTCATAGAATCCACAACAATATCTTTAGGATGTATACCTATAGAATAAGGAGAATCCGGAGGAACTGTCCCAAAATCTATATTGTAGATCCCATTCAGGTTATTCTTCTTATGATGGTGAAAATCAAAAAAATCCATTCACAAAAGTACAACTATCCAGAATTAATTTAAAATTATTAAACGAACGTTTATAATTTTGTTAAAAATTTCTTAACTTTACTCAAAGTGCACTTCATGAGAAAAAAATTTACAGAAAAACAGATCCATATTTTGGACATTGCCGAAGAGCTTATCGCCAAAAAGGGATATGAAGGAACCTCTGTAAGGGATATCTGTTCCAAGGCCAACATTAATGTGGCCATGATTTCCTATTACTTCGGTTCCAAAGAAAAAATGATGTCCTATCTCTATCAATACCGCGTATTGAAGACCAGAGAGAATTTTTCAGAATTTGCAGATACCATTAAGGATGGCAAACCCGAAATGCAGCTCAGGGAGATCATTAAGTACATTGTTTCGCAACTATTCAAATACAATTATTTCCACGGGTTTGTGACACAGGAGCTCAGACATACCGAAAACTTAAAAGATGAGCTATTGGATTTCTATCAGCTGTTTGTGAAAAAGCTGGATGATGTTATCAAAAAAGGGGTTGCATCAGGCGTATTTACTTTCACACCAAAGCCTGAAGATATTCTTACCATGATCATTGGGTCTACATTATTTGTCATCAGGAACAAAAATTTCTATGAGCTGTATGTGCCGAGTAAAAATGAAGAGGCTTATACCAAAGAAGCAGAAAAAAAAGTAAGAATGAATCTTTTAGTCAGTGTTTTTGCTATTTTAGGATATGCCGCGGATTAAAATAGGTGCACACTTAAAATGCGTTAAATGATTATAAATATAAGAATCTATTAGCGGAAAAAATATACTTTGCATATTAATTAGATCGGAAAACACACCGAATATTTTTAACAAATTAAAATAATTAATATGGAAAAATTAGATCTTGCTAAAAAATACAAAACGTATTTTACAGCTAAAGCTCAGCCACAGCTAGTACAGATTGAAAAAGCATCTTTTATTTCAATTTGCGGCAAAGGAGATCCTTCCGGAGAACCTTTTAAAAAAAACATTGAAGCATTGTATTCCATTGCTTATACCTTAAAATTCACATATAAAGAAAAAAATGAAGATTTTGTGGTGTCAAAGTTAGAAGGACTTTGGTGGTTCGATGAAAAAAAATATGCGGGAAAAACGATTGATAGCAGTCCGGTTGAAGTTCCCAGAAGCGAATGGGAGTACCGCTTAATGATTCGTATGCCTGAATTTGTTAAGCCTGAAGATCTCGTAAACGTAATAGACAAAGTATCCGGTGAAAAGAGAATACAAAAAGCCACGGCTGTTGAATGGTTCACATTAGAGGAAGGACGCTCAGTTCAGATAATGCATTTAGGGCCGTTTTCCACTGAACCTGAATCTTTGAAAAAAATCAGTGTTTTTATGGATAATAACCGTCTTTCCAGGAATGGTTTGCACCACGAAATTTACCTCTCTGATTTTAGGAAAACAGCCCCTGAAAAGTTAAGGACGATTTTAAGGGAACCGGTAAAATAGCCTAAAATGTATTTTGGATATTTTTATTGCAATTGATAATTCAGCATCTATTGTAAACTAAAATACGTTAAATATTCATAAAAAAAAATCTATTGACAAAAAAGTTATATTTTTGCAAATTAGTAAATCGGCTGTATCATCCGAAAACTGTTGAATTTTTTATATGAAAAAATATATTTTAGGTCTTTTTGCAGTGGCAGTGATTTCCTCATGCGTAAGCCAGCAGGAAAAAGCAATGAAGAGTGCTGACAAGAATTTTATCTTAAAGGCAGCTAATGATAACTTTGCCAAAAAGAAGTGGAAGAATGCATTAGCACTATATGACAGGCTTACTAACCTCGTAGCAGGAACAGATGATTTTCCTAATGTAGGTTTTAATACTGCTTATGCGAATTATTATGACAAAAGCTATAAGCTGGCGGGGCATCAGTTTAAAAACTTTGCGGTCAACTTCCCTAAAGATCCAAGAGCAGAAGAAGCAGCGTATATGTCTGCATTATGCTACTACGAAGGTTCTATGGATTATAACCTGGACCAGTCCACTACAGAAACCGCAATCAATGAGCTTCAGGATTTCCTGACCAATTATCCAAACTCTGAAAGATCTAAAAATATCAGTCAGCTGATTGACGAGCTGTCTTATAAATTAGAGTTCAAGGCATATGAAAATGCCAGACAGTACTTCAAAATGGGTGAGTACAAAGCTGCTAACGTTGCTTTTGAAAACGTACTGGAAGATTTTCCAAGTACCAAGCTTCGTCCGAAGATTTATGATTATATCATGAAATCACGCTATGAGCTGGCTTTAAAGTCTGTATATGACCTTAAAGATGAGCGTATAGAAAGTGCCCTTGCTTATACAAAGCTGGTAGAAAAAGAGCTTCCGAATACGGAATATTCTAAAACAGCAGTAGACCTTAGAGCGAAACTGACAAAAGAAAAAGAAAACTTTGCTGTTGTTAAAAAACAGACAGAAGCAAGAATTGCAGCATTAACGGCAAGACAGAAAAAGGAGGCTGATAAAATGGCAGAAAAAACTAAAGCTGAGCAGCAGATTAAAGATCAGATCAGCAATGAAAAGAAGGCAATGCAGATCCAGAGGGATAGTGCAGCACTTCAGACCCCTCCTCCGGCGGCCACTTTCAAAATCCAAAGATAATTCGTAAATTTGCCATCTTATTAATAAAATAAATTTCTCAAAATGAGCGTAAAAGATACAAAAGCAGAAGTAAATACTATTACTTACGATAAAGACAAGATTGAAGATAAAGTAGGTTCAATCTATGAAGCTATTGTTATCATGGGAAAGAGAGCAGAGCAGATCAACGCAGAAATCCGTACAGAACTTCACAATAAACTGGACGAATTTGCGGTGCACAATTCTACATTGGAAGAAGTTTTCGAAAACAGAGAGCAGATTGAAATCTCTAAACATTATGAAAAACTTCCTAAGCCTACTTCTATTGCTATCGAAGAATGGCTGAATGAAGATATCTATTTCAGAAAGACAGAAGACAGAAAATAATTATTTGTGTTTTTTATATATGAAGGTCATAAAGGAATTCAGTTCTTTTATGACCTTTGTCTGTTTATACCTGTCTTTGTGCGAAAAAATAAGTAATTTAGTATTTCAAAAATTAAAACTAAATGAGTGTTTCCGGTAAAAAGATACTTATCGCTGTTTCTGGAGGAATTGCGGCCTATAAAATTCATTTCCTGATCAGGGATTTTGTAAAAAAAGGAGCCGAAGTTCAGATGATTATGACGCCCGATGCAGAGCAGTTTGTAACGAAATTAAGTCTTTCAACCCTTTCCAAAAAACCTGTATATTCAGATTTTTATGGCAATAACGGTACCTGGAACAGCCATGTGGAGATGGCCTTATGGGCAGATGTAATGATCGTAACTCCATGTACGGCTAATACCTTGGCTAAAATGGTTCACGGTATGTGTGACAACCTCGTGATTGCTACCTATATGTCTGCAAAATGCCCTGTATTTATTGCTCCGGCAATGGACCTTGATATGTATGCGCATCCTTCCACCAAACAGAATATTGAACTGGCAGAAGATTACGGTCACATCATTATCCCCGCTGAAACCGGTGAACTGGCCAGCGGATTGGTAGGGCAGGGAAGAATGGCAGAACCTGAGACTATCTTTAAAACTGTTGAAAACTTTTTTAACTCCGTAAATCATGCCAAAAGCTTAGAAGGAAAAACAGTGCTGATCACAGCCGGGCCAACCTATGAAGCTCTTGATCCCGTAAGATTTATCGGTAACCATTCCTCAGGCAAAATGGGTTTTTCCCTTGCTGAAGAAGCCTCAAAAAGAGGCGCAAAAGTTATTTTGATATCAGGACCCAGCTCACAGAAGACAGAAGATAAAAATATCCAGCTTCATAAAGTAACCTCTGCCAAAGAAATGCTGAATAAAGTGTTTGAATTTTATGACCGCGTGGATATTGGTATTGCCAGTGCCGCCGTAGCAGACTATGCCCCAAAAGAGGTTGCGAAAGAGAAAATAAAAAAAAATGATGATAATTTAACCATTGAACTGATTAAAAATCCTGATATTCTTAAAACAATGGGTGAAAAGAAAACCCATCAGTTTTTGGTAGGTTTTGCCTTGGAAACCCAGAATGAAGAAGAAAATGCCAAAGGGAAACTCGAAAAGAAAAATCTTGATATGATCGTGCTGAACTCCCTCCGTGATGAAGGTGCAGGCTTTAAAAACGACACCAATAAAATTAAGATATTTACCAAAACAGGAAAAAAAGAATTTGATCTCAAATCTAAAGATGAAGTCGCTGCAGATATTCTGGATTTTGTTGAGGCTCAACTTTTAAAATAATTTTAATAAATTTCCGTTCTCAATTTTTAATAGATAATGAAAAAAATCATAAGCCTATTTTTGCTGCTTTTTATATATAACCTGAGTTTTTCCCAGGAATTGCTTGCGACCGTACAGATCAACTCCCAGCAACTGGGAGGAAGTAACCAGCAGGCCTATAAAGCCTTGGAGAAAAGTCTTAGAGACTTCATCAATAATACCAGCTGGACGGGGAAAAAACTTCAGAATTTCGAAAAGATCAAATGTAATTTTGCAGTTGTTATTGCTGAAAGAGACGGAAACCGTTTCAAGGGAAGCATTGTGATTCAGGCTGTGCGCCCCGTATTCAGTACCAGCTATGAGTCTCCGCTGATTAACCTTCAGGACCAGAGATTTGCCTTTGAATATATTGAAAACGAAAATCTTGTATTCAATGAAAGACAGTTCTCAGGAAAAAACCTTATTGATGTGATCAGCTTTTATGTGTACGTCATTTTAGGTTATGACGCAGACAGCTTCCAGTCTATGGGCGGAACACCATGGTTTGCAAAAGCCCAGCAGATTGCCCAGAACTCTCAGAACAGAAACTATGAAGGCTGGAATGTCATCAATGAGCCAAGAAGCCGTACCATCCTCATCAATGAAATTATCAACCCGAACTGGAATCAATTGCGTTCCACGATGTATACCTATCACAGAGCAGGTTTGGATAATCTGTTCAACCAGGATCAGACCGCTGCGAAAAAAGTGATTTTTGACGCCCTTATGCAGCTGAAAAGGTATGAAAACTCTTTCCAGCAATCCTATTACTTCAATCTGTTTCTTGATAATAAAAGTGATGAGATCTTCAATATTTTCAATTCAGGAAATAATGGAGGACTTGTTATGAATGATCTTAAACAGCTGATGATGATTTTCACACCTAAATATTCGGAGAATAAGTGGAGTAAGTGGAAATAAAGATCCTTCGTTTTAAGTTTTTGAATACTTAATTCTATATTTGCATTACTTAAAGTAATCAGCTATTATCCATGCTTTCGAGAATTTATATTAAAAATTTTGCCTTGATTGATACTCTTGAAGTATCATTGCATAACGGTTTACAGGTCATCACCGGTGAGACCGGAGCAGGAAAATCTATTATTTTAGGTGCCTTAAGGCTTATCCTGGGCGAAAGGGCAGACGTAAAATCTATTTCCAAATCAGAAGAGAAAAGTATTGTAGAAACTGAATTTGATTTAAATAACCAGTTCAAAAAATTCTTTATTGAAAATGATCTCGATTATGAGCATCAGACCATCATCCGAAGGGAAATTCTTCCTTCCGGAAAATCCAGAGCATTTATCAATGATGTACCGGTAACCCTTGATGTACTTAAAGAATTATCTTCAAAACTGATTGATATCCACTCGCAGTTTGAAACCTCAAACCTTTTTACCTCAGAATACCAGTTTAAAATTATTGACGGCCTTTCTGAAAATAAAAAAGCTATTGAAGAATATCAGAATGAATTTTCAGATTTTCAGAGTTTAAAAATACAGCTTAAAAAATTTCAGGCCCAGCTTTCTGAAAACAGGAAAGAAAGCGATTATAAAGAGTTTCTCTTAAACGAACTGGAGGAACTTAAACTGGACGATATAGACTATGAAGACCTTCAGAACCAGCTTTCCATCCAGGAGAATGCCGAAATGATCTCTGAAAACCTGGTCCAGATTCTTTCAAGGTTTCACCAGGAAGAAGTCGGGATCCTTTCTTTCTTCAACGAAGCTAAAAATAAACTATCAAAAATATCAGAAGTTTCAGGCAGTTTTTCAGAACTTGATGAAAGACTGGAAACTTCTTTTGTGGAGCTAAAAGATATTATTTCCGAACTTGAAAATGAATCGGAAAGAATAGAAATCAATCCAGCCAATCTTGCTATCCTTGTTGATCTTAATAATAAAATCAATGCCCAGTTTCTAAAGCATAGCGTTTCTGATATCAATGAATTGAAAGAACTCAGAGACCAGCTTGCAGGGGAACAGAAAGGTGCTTCAGAACTTGAAGATAAAATTTTGGAAATTGAAGAAAGTATTTCCAAAAAAGAAAAAACACTTCAGTCTCTGGCCGAAAAACTTTCAAAAAACAGAAAAAAATCTATTCCTGTCTTTGTCAAAAAAGCAGAAGGTCTTCTTAAAAAATTAGGTCTTGAAAAAGCCCGAGTTGACATTGAGCTTCAGGATACCCCTGAATTTAATGCATTCGGGAAAGAAAATATACAGTTGCTGTTTCAAGCTAACTCAGGCTTCCCTTTAAAACCAATTCAGACGGCTATTTCCGGCGGTGAAAGGTCCAGGGTCATGCTTGCAGTGAAGAAAATCATTGCCGAAAGCGACGAGCTTCCAACCCTAATTCTGGATGAAATAGATACGGGAGTTTCCGGGAAAGTAGCAGAAGAGATTGGAAACCTGATGCGGGAAATGGCCACAGACATGCAGCTTATTGTTATTTCTCACCTTGCACAAGTTGCAGCCAAAGGAAATAATAACTACAAAGTGGTTAAACGTGATATTTCCGGTAAAACACAATCCACCATCATTCCTCTGGATGACGAGGAAAAGCTGAACGAGATTGCTCAGCTTCTTTCCGGGAGCAAAATTACTGAGGCCGCACTGGCACAGGCTAAAGAACTTATTGGCTAAAATTGTAACATATTTTACATTATACTGACTAATGTAAAAAAACTAAATATGTTTCTAAAGTTCCTCAGGCTCGAAATCAAGAGCTTTTTCCGTGGTACTTCTGTAGGGGTGAATCTTGCCATGAAGATCCTTCGTTTTATAGGAATCCTCTACTTTATGGCGTGCCTGGCAGGAGGTGCTTTTGCCGCATTCTTCTATGTGCGGGACGAAATGCACCAAGATCCTTTAAAAGCGATTTCAAAACTTGTAGTGGTTGCCTGGGCACTGGACCTCATTCTGAAATACATCTGGCAGGAAATGTCTACCCAGAATATCAAACCGTTTCTGACCCAGAATATTCCCAAGAATACACTGGTCAATTATATGCTTGTGAAAACCTTTCTTTCGGCATTAAGCTGGCTGAATTCTTTATTCTTTATTACATTTTCCCTTATTGCACTGTTCAATGGATACAGTGTGACGGGTATTTTGGCCTGGTTAATCGGGATTTCTTTTTTGTTTTACCTTAATAATTTCATTAATATTCTGTTTAATGATAAGGAAATAGTAGCAATTATCATAGGGCTTCTATTTGCTGCGGTGGCTGGGCTTGGGTATTATAATATAGTCCCTGTGCTTTCTTACTCAGAGAGATTTGTTTACAGTTTCTACAAGAATCCTTATATGATTGTAATTCCGGTTATGCTGTTTTTCAGTCTTTGGAAAATATGCTTTAATTACGTCCGGAAAGAATTTTATTTGGATCAGGGGCTTGAAGCTAAAAAACAGTTTGGGAAAACGGAAAATATTGCTTTTCTAAACAAATATGGCGTTATCGGAACCTTTATCAACAATGATATTAAAATGCTGAGACGGAATAAAGTCACCAAAGGAATTCTGATCGGAAGTTTTTTCTTTCTTTTTTACGGATTGCTGATGTATACCTCTGTGATTTATAAGACGCCTGCCATGATGATGTTTATGGGACTGTTTGTAACAGGAGGCTTTCAGTTTCTCTTCGGGCAGCGGGTTCCTGCATTCGACAGTTCTTACTATCCATTGATGATGACGCTGAATGTTCCTTACAAAGAATATCTCAAGGCAAAATGGTGGCTGATCAATATTGTGACGGCAGCTTCAATCATTGTTGCATTATTTTATGCTTATTTCGGTTGGGAAGTTTATATCACATTTTTGGCAGCAGGACTTTATAATATCGGAGTGAATTCCCAGCTTACCCTTTGGTCCGGGGCATTTAATAAAACCCAAATTGATCTGAATTCAAAAGAAAAAAGAATAGGACAGAAAAACAGCTTTAATCTGAAATCCATGCTCTTATTAATTCCGAAAATGCTGCTTCCAATGGGTGTTTTTGCCCTTTCAAAATATTTCTTTGGAATTACGGCTGGAGTTGTAAGCATCGCAGTTTTTGGACTTGCAGGATTCTTCCTCAGAGAAAAAATATTCGATATCATCGTCAAACAATATAAACGCGAAAAATACAGTACACTAGACGCATTTAAAAACAAAGATTAACTATGATTACTATCAATAATTTATCCAAGACTTACGGAACTGCCACAGTTCTTAATATTGAGCATCTTGAAATCCCTAACGGTGAAACCTTTGGACTGGTAGGAAACAACGGAGCCGGAAAAACCACTCTTTTCAGTCTTATGCTTGATCTGATTCAGCCTACTACAGGCTTCGTAAGTATTGATGATATCAAGGTGAATGAATCTGAAGCCTGGAAAAACAAAGTTTCTGCTTTTGTAGATGATACTTTCCTGATTGGCTATCTGACACCGGAAGAATATTTTTATTTTATCGGAGAACTGAGAGGCCAGAATAAAGCCTCCATTGATGAGTTTTTAAAGCCATTTCACGATTTTTTCAATGGTGAGATTCTTAATTCAGGAAAATACGTCCGTGATCTGTCAAAAGGAAATCAGAAAAAAGTAGGAATAGTAGGAGCTGTCATCGGAAATCCGGAGATCATTATCCTTGATGAACCTTTTGCGAACCTGGATCCTTCCACCCAGATCAAACTGAAAAATCTGATCAAAGAACTTTCAAAGCAGGATGGTGTAACTTTTCTGATCTCGAGCCATGATCTTTCCCATACCACAGAAGTCTGTAACAGAATCGTTGTTGTGAATAAAGGACAGCTTGTAAAAGATATAAAGACCAATCCGGAAACGTTAAAGGATCTTGAACAGTATTTTGCAGATCAGGTTTCAGTGCCTTCAGCAGTTAGTTTATAATAAAAAGGCCGAGAAAATTTTCCCGGCCATTCCATCAATTATTTTAAATAGGATCTTCCTCTATCGGAATTGCACACATATCTACATGCACCATGCACAACCCCTGGCAAGGATTGTCCGTGGGAATACTGCAGCATGCATAATAGCCATTGTACTGAACAAGATACCAGTTTGTAGGACAGCGCGGAATAACCGCACCTCCAAATACCTGTTACAGGCTTTCTCTGCTGAATTTTTTTAAATTTTTCATAAGATTAGTTTTTATATTATATCACTAATATATGAAATTATATAATTGAAATAGATTTAAAATTTTGAATATCAGTATTTTATACAAATTAAAAGCCTCAGGATTCCTGAGGCTTTTCTACATTTAATCTATAATTCTAAAAATTTATTTCAGGCTTCCCACCATATCTTCCGGCTTCACCCATTCGTCAAACTGCTCAGCCGTTAAAAAGCCAAGGTTTACAGCTTCTTCTTTTAGAGTAGTGCCATTTTTATGGGCTGTTTTTGCAATTTTTGCTGCATTTTCGTAACCGATGTGGGTGTTTAAAGCAGTAACAAGCATCAATGATTTGTCTACCAGTTCTTTAATTCTCTCATGGTTGGGTTCAATACCTTCCGCACAATGATCATTGAATGAGATACATGCATCTGCAATCAATTGGGCAGACTGAAGGAAATTGTAGGCCATAACAGGTTTGAAAACATTAAGTTCATAATTCCCTTGCGTTCCTGCAAACGAAATCGTAGTATCATTTCCTAAAACCTGGGCACAAACCATAGTCATTGCTTCATTCTGTGTAGGATTTACTTTTCCAGGCATAATAGAAGATCCCGGTTCATTTTCCGGAATATGAATTTCCCCGATTCCTGAACGTGGTCCTGACGCTAATAACCTGATATCCTGGGCAATCTTGAATAAAGAAACAGCCAGTTGTTTTAGTGCGCCGTGAGATTCCACAATCGCATCATGAGCGGCCAGCGCTTCAAATTTATTTTCAGCCGTAACAAAAGGATGGTTCGTAAATTTCGCGATATATTCAGCTACTTTTATATCATAACCGTTTGGAGTGTTAAGCCCTGTACCTACTGCGGTGCCGCCCAAAGCAAGTTCAGAAAGGTGGGGAAGTGTATTTTTTAAAGCTCTTAATCCAAATTCAAGCTGAGCTCTGTATCCTGAAAATTCCTGTCCCAGAGTAAGCGGAGTAGCATCCATAAGATGCGTTCTGCCGATTTTTACAATATCTTTAAAAGCTTCTGCTTTTGCAGCAAGTGTATTCTTTAATTTTTCAACAGCAGGAATGGTTACCTCCACCACTTTCTTATAAGCGGCAATATGCATGGCTGTAGGATAAGTGTCATTGGAAGACTGTGATTTATTCACATCATCATTCGGATGAATTTCGGATTTGTCGCCTAAAGTTCCTCCATTGTTAACATGAGCCCTGTTTGAAACCACTTCATTAACGTTCATATTCGATTGCGTTCCCGAGCCCGTCTGCCAGATCACCAATGGAAACTGATCATTCAGCTTTCCTTCCAGGATTTCGTCGCATACCTTAGCAATCATATCTCTTTTCTCTGCAGAAAGAACGCCAAGATCAGTATTGGTGTAAGCTGCTGCTTTCTTTAAATAAGCAAAAGCTTCAATGATTTCGTGGGGCATAGAACCTTCAGGTCCTATCTTAAAATTATTCCTTGAACGTTCAGTCTGTGCTCCCCAAAACTTATCTGCAGGCACCTGAACCTCTCCCATAGTATCCTTTTCGATTCTGTAATTCATTGTGATTGAAATTTTTATAAAGTTAATTATAAACGCAGAATCACGCAATTTATAATCATTATAAATATCAATACAGATGACTGATTTTACTCATGCTTTTTTGAGGATGCCGTATTTTTGCACAAACAAAAATTGAATGGATTTTAGATATCAGGATCCGTATCCGATCCAGAAAGACGATACGGTGTATAAAAAGCTTACATCAGATTACGTAAAGGTTGAAAAATTAGGAGAAAGAGAGATTTTGACCATTGATCCTAAGGGTCTTGAACTTCTGGCTGAAGAAGCAATGGCAGATGTTTCTTTTATGCTTCGCTCTTCACATCTTGAAAGTCTGAGAAGAATCATCGACGATCCGGAGGCTACTGATAACGATAGATTCGTTGCCTATAACCTGTTGCAGAATGCTGCGGTTGCCGTTGAAGGAGCTCTTCCTTCATGCCAGGATACAGGTACGGCTATTGTAATGGGGAAAAAAGGAGAAAATGTTTATACAGGGGTTGATGACGGAGAATATTTAAGCAAAGGAATTTACAATACTTATCAGAAAAGAAACCTGAGATATTCCCAGGTAGTCCCTTTGACGATGTTTGACGAAAAAAATTCAGGGTCAAATCTTCCTGCACAGATTGATATCTATGCTAAAAAAGGAGATTACTACGAATTTTTATTTTTAACGAAAGGAGGAGGTTCTGCCAACAAAACATTCCTTTATCAAAAAACCAAATCATTACTGAACGAAAAATCTCTTGAAGAATTCGTTAAAGAAAGAATTTCAGATCTGGGTACAGCGGCATGCCCGCCTTATCACCTGGCGCTGGTTATTGGAGGAACTTCTGCTGAAGCGAATCTGGCTGCCGTGAAAAAAGCATCGGCAAAATATTACGATCATCTTCCGACAGAAGGAAACGAAGCAGGACAGGCCTTCAGAGACCTTGAATGGGAAGCTAAAGTTCAGAAAATCTGTCAGGAAAGTGCTATCGGAGCGCAGTTTGGAGGGAAATACCTTACCCATGATGTAAGAGTAATCAGACTTCCTCGTCATGCTGCTTCTTGTCCGGTCGGAATGGGAGTTTCATGTTCAGCAGACAGAAATATCAAAGGAAAAATTACAAAAGAGGGTATTTTCCTTGAACAGCTTGAACAGGATCCGAAAAGATTTTTACCGGATACACCTCCACACCTGGAAGAGGCTGTTGAGATTAACCTAAATAAACCAATGCCGGAAATTCTTGCCGAACTGTCCAAATACCCGATCAAAACAAGATTGAAGTTGAACGGAACGTTAATTGTAGCAAGAGATATTGCCCACGCAAAGATCAAAGAGATCATCGATAGCGGAAAACCGATGCCGGAATATTTCAAAAATCATCCGATCTATTATGCAGGACCGGCAAAAACTCCGGAAGGAATGGCTTCAGGAAGCTTCGGGCCTACGACAGCAGGAAGAATGGATGTATACGTTGATGAGTTCCAGAGCCACGGCGGAAGTATGATCATGCTGGCCAAAGGAAACAGAAGTAAGGATGTTACCAATGCCTGTGGTAAATATGGAGGATTTTATCTGGGATCCATCGGAGGACCTGCAGCGATCCTTGCCAAAGACAATATTGTGTCTGTAGACGTTGTAGACTTCCCGGAACTGGGGATGGAAGCCGTAAGAAAAATTGAAGTAAAAGATTTCCCGGCATTCATCATTACAGACGATAAAGGCAATGATTTCTTCGCAGATCTTGCCCACTAATTAGTTTAAAATCAAAATAAATTATAAAATAGGGCTTCTATCTTTTGTGTACAAAACAAAAAAGTCCTATTTTTGCCTAAAATCTTAGAGAATGATAACTATTTTATCAGCATTTTGGCCGTTTTACCAGTTCCTATGGACTGTATTCTTTATAATTATGTTCTTAGTAGGATTCTGGTGTATCTTCATGTTCTTCGGATTGGTAATCCCAATGTGGTTAACTGAAGGTCTGAAAGAATATTTCGGAAAAGTAAAACCTTTCGACCCTGAAGATATCAGAAGAAAACAGGTAAATGAGCAGGAAGGTGTAGAAGTAATCTTCAGCAACCCTAAAGGGAACGGACCTTTCATCCATGATCACGGACATCATCATTAATTGATTGTCATTGCTTTTTCACCTGAATTCTGAAAAAGTAATATCAAAGCAAAACAACATATATAAACCGCTTAATTGTTTAGGCGGTTTTTTTATTACCCGTTTCTCAGCTTTTCCGGGGAAACTCCGAATTTTTTCTTAAATGCACGGGTAAAATTCTGGACATACTCATAACCACATTCAATAGCGATTTCCTTAATCATAATGTCTTTGTCGATGATCATTTTCTTTGCCTTGAGCATTCTCAGTTCCGAAATATAATCCGTCACGGTCATATCATACTGATGTTTAAATTCTTTCCTGATCTTATTATGGCTGATACCCGTCAGCTTTCCGATGTCTTCTGCTTTTATATTTTTGTGATAATTCTCATCGATGAACTTTTTGACGGTAAAAGAAATGCCAGGCTCTTCCCGGGTATTGTTTTTTTCATTGAATTGCTCAAAAATAAGGATGAGGAGTTTAATAATCTTTGCCTCGACAAATAACCTCTGTATCATTCCTTTCTTTGAATAGCTGATCAGCTCATTTAAAATCATGTGCATTTCTACAGTCATGTAGGGAGGAGTTTTCTTGTGGAGAAAAATATAATTGTTCCGGATCATATTTTCCAGAATTTCCGCATTTTCTCTGCTCGATTCGGGATCGATAAGGTTAAAGATATGCTGGTAATTGATCTGTATCTGGAAATATTTGATAGTTTCCTGGCTTTCTGTCCAAAGTTCGGCTGTGCTTTCCTGAGAAGAATAGTGGAGGATATACTGGTTTTTTCTGAACATGAATTTTGTTTCACAGTCATTCGCTTCTAATCTGATATTGGGGCTTAGCAGAAAGAGAAGACTGAAGCTCGCCTTACTCTCAATCATATGTAATCTTGAAAACTTCTTAGGCTGATGCTCTTCCTGCATGATCATCTTGATATGGTCGGAAGTGAAAAGCAATCCGTTTCTGGAGGAATTCTTCATACACAATGATTTAGGGATGTATAATTTTTTGAAACAAAGCCTAACATCAGATAACAAAAAGTTTGGAAATGATAACTCAGGGTTAAGAATGAAAGGTAATTTTGCACAAAATTAAATTAAATTTAGAATAATTAAAAATAATATTAAATATGTTTCAAAATTTACATTTTGCGATGCGTAAAATAGGCACCGGTTTAGCATTGCTGACCATCGCAGGAAGTTATCTATATGCCCAACAATGGGAAGATGTAGGAAGTGCAGCGGGAGTTTCAGCAGCTGGAAGCAGTTATAATAACCTGACCGTAGACCAGACAGGGAATTATTACCTTTCTTATTATGACACTTCTGTCGCTAAAGGCTCTGTACAGAAATTCAATGGAACTTCATGGTCATATGTAGGAGGATCTCCAGGAATTACAGAAGGAACGGCAACATTTAACTCCCTGTCATTAGACAGTTCCGGGAATGTTTTTTATACCAGTCAGATTGGTTATCCGGGTTCAGGAATTGCAGCACAGCAGTTTAACGGAACTGTATGGTCATCGCTTCCCAACGTTACAACATCAGCAGCTAACTATCATGCTTCTGCAGTTTCTCCATCTAACATACTTTTTACATTTGGAGGTCAGAATTCAGGAACAGTACAGCGTTATATAAACGGAGCCTGGGAACAGGTAGGAAATACAGGATTTTCCAATGGGGCTACATTTGCAGAAATGGTTATAGGATCTGATCAAAAAGTATACACCTGCAGTATATCCGGAGGTGTAAGGGTGTATCAGAATAATACTTCAGCAGCGGCTACGGATGCATGGAGCCTGGTTGGAGGAAGTATTGTAGATGCCGCTTCTTCCTCAGAACAGTATACCTCAGATATTGCTATAGATGGAAATAATAATCTGTATGTAGCTTATGTTTCCAGTTCGGCTAACGGGCAGAAACTGAACGTTAAGAAATTTGAAGGAAATGCATGGGTACAGCTTGGACAGGCTAATTTTTCCGGTGGGAAGGTACAGCACGTAGCTATAGCGGTGACCCAGTCCGGACAGCCTTATGTGGTTGCCAGCCGTTTTGAAAATGATGATCTGTTAAGAAATACAGTGTATAAATTTGATGCTGCTATCCAAAATTGGGTGACTTTAGGCGGGAATTTTATTTCTGACGGAGAGGCAAGATATAACGACCTGGCCATAGACAGAGCAAATAATTATTTGGTGCTGGCTTACACGGAAGATGTTACTAAAGTGAAAAGAATTCCGTTAGACGGTGTTCCGCCTGGCTGTACCAATACAGACCCGGGCAGCAATGCTGGAGATACGGGCTGTGTTACTTTTACTTACCGTGGACAGCAGGTTACCTATGCAACTGTAAGAGGTGGTGACGGAAATATATGGCTGCAGCAAAACCTGGGAAGCTCTCAGATTGCCTCTGCCATGGGTGACGAGAGTTCCTATGGAGACCTTTTCCAATGGGGAAGATGGGATGACGGACATCAGCTTAGAAATTCAGCAACAGCGGCTCCGGTATCTCCCAATTCACCGGACGGATTAGCTGGTTTGAGTGCTTTTATCATTGGTTCACCTTCATGGTGGGGAACCTTTGAGGCTACCGATAAATGGAGTGCTTCAGATCCTGCAAATGTATCCAAGCATGTAGGGGCAGATCCTTGCCGGGCTGTAGGAACAGGCTGGAAAATGCCATCGCAGGCAGAATGGACAGGTATTGTGAATGCAGAAAATATTGCCAATCCCGGCACAGCTTACAACAGTCACCTGAAACTTCCTGCGTCCGGTTACAGAAGTTCTTCCAACGGGGCACTTACGTTTGCAGGACAGAGAGGGTATTTCTGGAGCTCGGATACATCAAATTCAGGGGGGAAATACTTATATATAGGCTCTACCATTGCCAATCCTTCTTCAGGGGCGATGAGGGGACAGGGTTCTGCGGTAAGATGTATAAAAACTGCTTCTGCTCTTGGAACATCTGATATCATAAGAAATATTGAAACAGTGGGAATGTATCCTAACCCGACAAACGGGATCCTTAATATCAAAACAGATTCACTGATTGAAAGTGTAAATGTGACCAATATGACAGGGCAAAGACTTAATAATGTACAGCTTGTTAATAATCAAATCCATATGAACGGACTTCCGGATGGAATTTATATCGTGGAATTAAAATTAAAGAACGGCCATATTTTTTCTAAGAAAATTATTAAAAACTAGGTCCTGTTCCGTTTGATTGATCAGCAAAGCCTTTTGTTGTGGAATATCATGATTAGTTTATTTTATTTTAAAAATAGTTCATTACAATTACTTTTCCTGCAAAGACCTGTGAAAAAACTCACGGGTCTTTTTATGTGAATAAAAAAATGAAGAACTTAAAGAAAAATAAATCCTATATTCGATAAAAAAATAAAAAATGAAGAAATTTTATTCCCTTATTTATCTGTTTGTTGCAGCCTTTGTTTTTGGGCAGATCAACTACACGATTGCCCCGAATCCATTTAATGAAACGGATGCTATTACTTTAACCGTTCCGGGAGATCAGATTGATGAAGCAGCCTGGGGTGTTTCAAATAATGCCATTTATATCTGGTCCTGGTCCTTGGACACTAACTATCAGAACAGCCAGGACTGTCCTACAAACGGCAGCTGGAATAATTCTAATGAGCTGAATAAGCTCACTTACAATTCAGGGACAGACACATATTCTCTAACCTTTACTCCTACTGCTTTTTATGGAAGAACGGGAATCGGAAGGTTCGGGTTTTTATTAAAAGATAAAACCGGAGCTCACCAAACCTCTCCCGATATATTTGTCAATGTAGGGATCTTAAATTTGAACTTAACCAATCCGGCTGCGAATAGTCTGACTACAGTTCCGGCAGGAAATTCAGTCAATATTACGGCGTCCACCAATGTTGCCTCAACATTTCAGCTAAAAGCAAACGGAGCAGTAGTAAATTCTACTTCAACTCCTTCACAGTCGTATAGTTATAACTATACGGTGACTCAGGATGCCAATATGGAACTGATTGCAACAGCCAATTCAAATACTAAGAATGCTACATTCATATTGCAGGTCCCAAGAAATGTCATTTCTGAAGCAATTCCGGCTTGGATCAGACAGGGAATCAATTATAATCCTACAGACAATACAAAAGTAGGTCTTGCTCTTTATGCACCTTATAAAAACTTTGTTCATGTCATCGGAAGTTTTAATAACTGGACTGTGAATGACACTTATTTAATGAAGCGGGATACTGCAAATCCTGATCTTTACTGGATTGAACTGACCGGATTGACTCCACAACAGTTATATACTTTCCAGTACAGAACGAATGATCTGAGAAAAATAGCGGATCCTTATTCACCGCAGATCTTGTCTTCTTATGATGATCAGTGGATTTCGGCATCTACTTATCCAAATCTGCCTGCATTTCCGGTAGGTCAGGATTTTGAAGTTTCAATGTTTAAAACAGGCCAGGCACCTTACAATTGGCAGGTTATGAACTTTCAGAGGCCCAGTAAAGAAAATCTGGTTGTGTATGAACTGTTGCTAAGAGATTTTACTCAGGAAAAAAATTGGCAGTCACTAATCAACAAGATAACATATTTAAAGAACCTAAATATCAATGCTATTGAGCTTCTTCCTATTATGGAGTTTGATGGTAATCTTTCATGGGGATATAATCCGTCTTTTCATTATGCTTTAGATAAGGCCTATGGCACTCCGGAAAAATTCAAAGAATTTGTAGACATCTGCCATCAAAATGGGATTGCAATAATTCTGGATGTTGCTTTTAACCATGCAACGGGGCGGTCCCCATTGGTAAGACTCTGGAATATTGATCCGGATGGTGATGGCTATGGTGATGTTGCAGCCAATAATCCTTACTTCAATCAGGTGCCAAAGCATTCTTATAATGTTTTCCATGATTTCAACCATTCAAGTGCAGCAACTAAATATTATGTCGAAAGGACTTTACAGCAATGGCTGACTGAATATAAAATTGATGGATTCCGTTGGGACCTGACAAAAGGGTTTACCCAAAACTGTTCTGCAAATGATGAAGCCTGTACTAATGCATATCAGCAAGACAGGGTAGATGTTCTTAAATATTATGCTGATAAACAGTGGGGTATTGATCCGAATTCCTATATGATCTTCGAACATTTGGGAACCGATGCAGAAGAGCAACAGTGGGCCAACTATAGAATTGCCGAAGGAAAAGGGATAATGCTTTGGAATAAGCAGACTGAGCCTTACAACCAAAATACAATGGGCTATAAGGAAAACAGTAACTATGACAGAATGAACCACAGTCTTCATGGGTTTACCAATATGCATGCTGTAGGATATGGGGAAAGTCACGATGAAGAAAGATTAATGTTTAAAAACCTTGCGTATGGTGCGGTTAATGGAAATTACAACGTTACCAATCTGAACACTGCTCTTGAAAGAATGAAAACTTTCGGAGCAACATTCTTTACCATTCCTGGTCCGAAAATGATCTGGCAGTTTGGAGAGTTGGGATATGAATTCAGTATCAACCGATGCGCAGATGGTACCATCAATGATGGATGCAGAATTGATGAAAAGCCTGTTGCCTTTACTTTAGGATATGATACCAACGCCAACAGAAAAGCAGTGTATGATACTTGGGCTAAAATTATCAATATCAGAAATACCTATCCGGTTTTCAAATCCAAAACATATACTGTAGAGTCTAACAATCTTACCAACGATCCTGAAGGCCTGATCACCAGAATTTATGTATATGACAATTCAATAGCGGGAATGAAGAATGTGGTAGTTTTGGCGAATTATACCACTGCCGCTCAAAATGTTGTTCCTTACTTCCCTTATACAGGGCAGTGGCAGAACCTGATGGATAACTCTGTTTCTAATATTGCTTCTACAACAGCTCCTATTACCTTACAACCGGGAGAGTTCAGAATTTTTGGAAATTACGCAGGGGCACTGTCAGCATCTGATGTAAATGCTGCGAATAAACTCTCGCTTCAGATTGCAGATAATCCTGTGAAAAACGGTGTGGCAAAATTAATATATCACAAAGCCAAAAACGGAGAGATTGTTATTTTTGACATGAGCGGTAAAAAATTGGATTCCATTAAATTAAATACCGAAAACGGAACTTATGAATTGAAAGCGAATTACCCGCCGGGGACCTATTTGGTTCATCTACGGTCTGAAACAGGCACTGCCATTCAGAAGATGATTATTAAATAACAAAAGAGGGACGATAAACATCGTCCCTCTTTTTTATAAAACACTACAGAATATATAAATCTAATTTTTGCCAATTAAAAATATTAGTCTACTTTTGCAGTAGATTTATCAAGAAAGGTGGAGGGATTTGGCCCTATGAAACCTTAGCAACCTGCACGACTCTAAAAAGTGTAAAGGTGCTAATTCCAACCCAGTTTGGGGAAGATGAGAAAAGTCAATATTCTGACAACAATTCCATTTCTTGAAGTCTTTTATAGCTGCGGATGAGGTCCGTGGGGAATATTTATGATTAATTTATAAGGACAAAGATGAAAAAGTTAAGCCTGTCTGTTATACTCCTGGGAGCTGTTTTGGTGAACGCACAGGAACAGGAAAAAGGAAATCAGATCGAAGATATAATTATCGTAGGAAACCGCAATACGAAAAGGACAAAACTGGAAACACCGGTTCCCGTAGATGTTATCAATATAGAAAAGCTGCAGAAATCTGCACCACAGACTACGGTTCAGGATCTGCTGAATTATGTGATTCCATCATTTAATTCTGTAAGGCAGTCAGCATCTGACGGGACAGAACATATTGATCCTGTAAGCCTAAGAGGAATGGGGCCGGATCAGGTTTTGGTACTCATCAATGGGAAAAGAAGACACACCACTTCACTGGTCAATTATCAGAATACCGTTGGAAATGGCTCTGTAGGAACAGATCTCAGTACAATTCCGGTAATCGCTATTGACAGGATAGAAGTGTTAAGAGACGGGGCAGCTGCACAATATGGTTCTGATGCCATTGCAGGAGTAGTTAATATTATTCTTAAGAAAGATATAGGAGCATCAGCTTCAGCATCCTATGGAATTAGCGGAAGAAATGATGGTGAAACCTATCAGGCCGGAATCAATTACGGATCTTCTCTTGGGAAAAAGGAAAGTTATATAAACCTTTCATTGCAATTGAGCCACAGAGGAAAGACCACAAGAACTCAAAATCATGATCTGGACATTTTCGGAGATAATTTTGCCTATGAATTTGCTAATGATCCTATCGCGGCCAGAGCTGCTGATGATCAGATTATTAGAGAACGAGGCCTCACCAGGGATGACTTTAATTTTCAAATCGGGGATGCACAAATCAGGCAGGCCCAGTTGTTTTTTAATTCTGAATACCCTTTAAGTGAAAGCTTTAAGCTGTATTCCTTTGGAGGTTTCAGCATTAAAGAAGGAAAAGGCTTCGGTTTCAGAAGGCTTCCCGGAGAAAAAGATAATGTAGTTTCTTCTATCTATCCAAACGGATTTCAGGCCTCTTTGAACTCGCAGGTTTACGACTTTTCTTATGCTGTAGGGGCAAAATATAATGTTAACAACTGGTTGCTTGATGTAAGTAATACTTTCGGAAGCAATACTTTCAATTATAATGTAGACAATACCAATAATGCATCTTTAGGGGCGAAATCTCCAACGAGCTTTTATGCAGGAGCGCACAGCTTTCTTCAGAATACGGTGAATCTTGATGTTTCTAAAAATCTGAATCAGTTTAATATAGCATTTGGGGGAGAATTCCGTTTTGAGCAGTACGAGATCAAACCGGGAGATGAAGCTTCCTACACCCGGTATGATATCAATGGAAATCCTGCGGTTCCCGGATCTACCGTGGAGGGGAATGGCGGCTCACAATCATTTATCGGTTTTTCTCCGGACAATGCTTTAAAGAAATCCAGGAATTCAACAGCCGTATATGCTGATGTTTCTTATGATATCGCTAAAAAATTGAACATAGATCTGGCAGGAAGATTTGAAAATTATTCGGATTTTGGAAATACGCTGAATGGAAAACTGGCCGTGAGATATGAATTTGTAAAAGATTATGCAATACGGGCATCAGTAGGAACTGGCTTCAGGGCTCCATCGCTTCAGCAGCAGTATTTTAATAATTCCTATGCCGACATCTCCACTTCAGGATCGGGAATTGTCACCAAAGGGATTTTCAGGAATGACAGTGATGCAGCCAGAGCGCTTGGATTTGATCAATTAAAACAAGAAACATCAGTCAATGCCAGTGCAGGCCTTACCCTGAAACCTGCCAACAGGCTGTTTGTAACAGTTGACGGATATTGGATCAGAGTAAAAGACCGAATAGTGATCACCAGTAATATCGAAGATCCGAGACTGGCCCAGTACGACGTAGAAAGCGGAAGATTCTTTGCTAATGCAGTAGACACAGAAACAAAGGGAGTAGATGTTGTTATCACTTATGATTGGAAACTGGGTGGAGGAAATTTAAATATCAATCTGGCAGGAAATTATACAGAAACCAAGATCACAGATTTCCATTTTCCTGAAAACCTTGTGCCTTCACAGGATGAATATTTCGGACCGGACCAGATCAATATCATCGAAACACTTTCTCCTAAGACAAAAGCTTCCTTAGGATTGAATTATGCAATTGGAAAATTCAATTTTATGGTGAGAAATACGTATTTTGGCCAGGTCATAAGAGATGGCTACCCATTTGGAAAAGTTCAGAAGTTCTCTCCTAAAGTGGTTACAGATGTGAGTGTAGGCTATGATATAACGAAAAATATTAATCTTACCATAGGAGCCAATAATGCCTTTGATGTGTTTCCGGACCTTCAGATCTATGAAAATTCATACTATGGAGTGTTTAAATATGCGCCGGTCCAGATGGGAACGCTGGGGAGTTATTTCTTCGGAAGACTTAATTTTAATTTTTAACTGCTAAATGAGTACTGCTACACATCAGATCGGCTGGAAAACGGCTGCCGCAATTGTTGTCTCCAATATGATAGGGACAGGAATATTCACCACGTTAGGCTTTCAGCTGTCTGATATTACCAACACCTACAGTATTTTCCTGTTGTGGATCATCGGCGGAATCCTAGCCCTGTTCGGAGCGTTTTGCTATGCCGAGCTGGGATCTTATTTTAAAGGAAACGGCGGAGATTATATTTATCTTAAAGAAACCTATCATCCGGTATTTGGCTATCTGGTGAGCTGGATCTCTCTGATCATCGGGTTTTCTGCACCAGTTGCTTTGGCTGCGCTTGCAATGTCCAAATACCTTTCAGCGTTTAATTATACTTTTGGAAACGGCTTTGCCATAGGCTTCATTTTTCTTGTGGCAGCGAGCTTATCGTTCAGCCTTAAAACATCAAGCAGGTTTCATAATTTTTTTACCTTTATCAAAATTGCTTTTATCATTATACTGGTGATTCTTGGCGTTGTGCTTTCAGGATCTGAGATAGGAAACAGCCTGAAATTCACTGACAGCTGGCAGAACGAGATTATGCTTCCAGCTTTTGCTACATCCCTGGTTTTTGTTACCTATTCCTATACCGGCTGGAATTCTGCTTCTTACATTGCAGGAGAAATAAAAGACGTTCAGAGAAATCTTCCTAAAGCTTTAATTGTGGGAACTGTTTTTGTCACAGTAAGTTATCTGCTGGTCAATTTTATCATGCTGAAACATGCACCTGTAAGCCAGTTGGCAGGGAAAGAAGATGTCATGGGGGAAGCCGCAGGGAATATGCTGGGCAGCGGTTTTGGGAAAATCGTCAATGTTTTTATTGCCTTACAGCTGATTGCTACCATCAGTGGCTATTTATGGGTAGGTTCAAGACTTACACAGGCTTTTGCGAAAGAAAACCATTTGTGGAGATCACTTGCTGTCAATAATAAAAAAGGAATTCCCGTGAGGGCTATTTTTGCTCATGCAGTGATTGCTTCAGTGATCATTCTGACAGGAAGTTTTAAAGAGATCTTTGTGTATACCGCTTTTATTCTTCAGCTGTTTGCCAGCCTTTCTATTTCGACGGTTTTCTTTCTTAAAAAAAACCAGCGGAAAATATTTAAATCCAATATATTTTACATTTTTCCAGCAGTTTTTCTGCTTTTCAGTATGTATATCCTCTACTTTACACTCATCCATAATCCTAAAGAAAGCATTATAGGACTTGGAATTGTAGCCTTTGGACTGATTTTATATATCATTGACAGGAAATTTTTTAAAAAACCTTGACAGGGTAAATATTCTGTTTATTCTAAAAAACACCATAAATCCTAATGATTCAAAAAATTATGTGAATCTGGCAGGTCAAAGGAATTTTAATTTGAATTAATAAATTCTTATCTTTGCACTCTCAAAAATTGCAGAATGTCTAAATCATTAATTCCAAAACTAGAAGCTATTAAACAAAGATATAATGAGGTTGCCGACCTTATTATACAGCCTGATATCATTTCAGATCAAAAAAAATATTCTTCTCTGAATAAAGAATACAGTGATTTAGGAAAGATTGTAAAAGTTTACGACCAGTATAAAGGTGCCCTGGATACGATTGAAGAATCTGATGAGATCATCGCCGACGGTTCAGACAGAGATCTTGTAGACCTTGCGAAAGAGGAAAAAATGGAAGCTCAGGCTAAAATACCCGGCCTGGAAGAAGAATTAAAAGTTCTTTTGATTCCTAAAGATCCTGCAGATGATAAAAACATCATAGTAGAATTACGTGCCGGAACAGGAGGTGATGAAGCGGCCATTTTTGTGGAAGACATCTACAGAATGTATAGCATGTACTTCAAAACAAAAGGATGGAGACATGAAGTGACGGATTCTAACGAAGCAGCAAAAGGCTACAAAGAACTCATCATGAAAGTAGAAGGGGAAGGTGTTTACGGAATCATGAAATTCGAGTCCGGAGTTCACCGTGTACAGCGTGTTCCCGAAACTGAATCTCAGGGAAGAGTTCATACTTCTGCCATCACCATTGCAGTGCTTCCGGAAGCTGAAGAAGTGGATGTGGAGATCAATCCTGCAGATATCGAAATGCAGACATCCCGTTCAGGAGGTGCCGGTGGACAAAACGTTAACAAAGTAGAAACCAAGGTACAGCTTACTCACAAGCCTTCAGGTTTAGTGGTAGTATGTCAGCAGGCCCGTTCTCAGCTGGCAAACCGTGAGCTCGCAATGGAAATGCTTCGTGCAAAACTATATGATATTAAACTTCAGGAAGTTCAGGGAGATATTGCTGCACAGAGAAAAACAATGGTTTCTACAGGAGACCGTTCCGCAAAGATTAAAACTTACAACTATCCTCAGGGGAGAGTGACAGATCATAGAATCAATAAATCTATGTATAACCTCGATGCTTATATGAACGGAGATATTTCTGAAATGATAGATGCAGTCATCATGGCGGAAAATGCAGAGAAGATGAAGGGAGAAGAAGAAAATTATTAAAAATAAATTATAAATCAGGCTCTTGAAATCCAGGAGCTTTTTTTTGCTGTATATTCATTCAAAAAAACATTGAATTAAAACAAAATAATATGAACAATTTTAAGGTCATTATATTCATGATGCTGGCATTGTTAAGTCAAAATCTGCTGGCTCAGACAGAAGTGAAGAAACCTTCTGAAGTCTTTGAAATGTATTTTGGAACTTTCGTTAAAAACGATGATGCTGTACTTTCTAAGCTGAATGATTATTTAAGACCTACCGTAGAAGGAGAAAATGCTTATCAGGTAGATTTTAAAACCGTTTCCAGGGATATGATGAAAGAAACCACCGACAACTTTTTATCTGCTTTTTCCAAAACCACGGCAGACGCCTGCAGAAAAGAAGCCGAAGATTATTTCACCGCTATGATGGAAAATTTTAAAAATGGAAAACTTTCCGTTAAAGACGTAAAAATTGTCCAGAATGAATATATAGAGGATCAGAAAATTGCTGAGGTTAATTATTCAGTCAGCTTCAAGGTTCCGGCTAAATTTTCTGATATTCCAACGGGGGATATGAAAAACGTTAAGCCTGAAGACCTTAAAAAATACCTTGTTCAAAGTGTACAGGCTTTTAAAAATGCTGATAAAACAGTGATAACGGAGCAAAAGTTCAGTTTGTACCAGCTAAACGAAGGTGGAAAAACATACTACTGGAACGGCAGCCCTGATGAAATTGTTGCGGGATTGACAGATTTCTATTTTGATAGTTTCGGATCTAAATAATGATCTTTGAAAAATAGTAATAAAGCTCTGGTTTCAGGGCTTTTTTTATTTCGTATACTTTACGTATTTTTGAGAAAACCCTTGATTATGAATTTTAAGCCTATGTTATTAACTGCTGGAGTTTTGTTTTCAGCAACTATTTATTCTCAAAAAATGAATTATCCTAAAGCAGAAAAAGGAAGTCAGACAGATACCTATTTTGGTAATGCAGTTGCAGACCCTTTCAGAGATCTTGAAAATGATTCCGACGCCACAAAGAAATGGGTAGATGATGAAGTAGCCTACAGCCAGAATTATCTTTCAAAGATCCCGTTCAGAAATACAATCAAGGATCAGCTAACCGAGATCTGGAATTATGAGAAAATTTCAGCACCTTTCAAAGAAGGAGATTATACGTACTATTATAAAAATAATGGCCTTCAGGCGCAGTCTATCTTATACAGAACAGATAATAAGACCAAAGCAACGGAGATATTTTTAGATCCTAATAAATTTTCAGAAAAAGGAACTACTTCTCTTTCCAATCTGTCATTCAATAAAAAAGGAAACCTGGCAGCATACTCCATTTCTGAAGGCGGGAGCGACTGGAATAAGATCATTATCATAGACGCCATTACCAAAAAACAGATTGATGAAACATTGGTAGATGTAAAATTCAGCGGAATTTCCTGGCAGGGTGATGAAGGATTCTACTATTCGAGCTATGATAAACCGAAAGAAGGAACGGTCCTTTCGGGAATGACAGATAAGCACAAAGTGTATTTCCATAAATTAGGAACTAAACAGTCTGAGGACAAATTGATCTTCGGAGGAGATAAAACACCTAGAAGATATCTTGGAGCAGGGGTTTCTGAAGACCAAAGGTACCTGATTATTTCTGCAGCCAATGCAACCAATGGGAACGAATTGTATATCAAAGACTTAAAAAAAAGAGGTGACTTTGTACAGATTAATAAAGGTTTTGATATTAATGCCAGTATTGTAGATACTCAGGGGGATGACCTTTTTATCTTTACCGATAAAGATGCCCCGAACATGCGCCTTGTAAAAACTAGCATCACCAATCCTTCACCGGAAACCTGGAAAGATGTTATCCCGCAAACAGAAAATGTATTGGGAATATCTACAGGAGGCGGATATTTCTTTGCTACTTATATGGTTGATGCTATTGATCAGGTAAAGCAGTTTGACAAAACAGGAAAACTGATCAGGGAAATTGCTCTTCCAGGAAAAGGAAACGTAGGAGGTTTTGGAGGAAAAGAAGAGGAAAAAGAACTTTATTTCTCTTTCAGCAACTATATTACACCGGGAACGACCTACAAATTCAATGCAGATTCAGGGAAATCAGAAGTTTATCAGAAGCCTAAAGTAAAATTCAATCCGGAAGATTATATTTCAGAGCAAGTGTTCTACACTTCAAAAGACGGAACCAAGATTCCTATGATGATCAACTATAAAAAAGGAACAAAGCTAGACGGTAAAAACCCTACGATCCTGTATTCTTACGGAGGTTTCAATATCAGCCTTCAGCCTTCATTCTCTGTAGTGAATGCGATCTGGATGGAAAACGGAGGAATTTATGCAGTACCGAACATCCGCGGTGGTGGTGAATATGGTAAAAAATGGCACGATGCAGGAACAAAAACACAAAAGAAAAACGTTTTTGAAGATTTCATTGCAGCAGGAGAATATCTGCAAAGCAAAGGTTATACTTCAAAAGAATATATGGCATTATCCGGAAGATCAAACGGAGGGCTGCTTGTAGGAGCAACAATGACCATGCGTCCTGATCTTGCAAAAGTAGCGTTCCCAGGAGTAGGAGTGTTGGATATGCTGAGGTACAATAAATTCACAGCAGGAGCCGGCTGGTCATATGACTACGGAACAGCAGAAGACAGCAAAGAAATGTTTGAATATCTTAAATCATACTCTCCGGTGCACAATGTGAAAAAAGGAACATGCTATCCTTCCACAATGATCATTACAAGTGATCATGATGACAGGGTGGTTCCGGCGCATTCTTTCAAATTCGGAGCAGAACTTCAGGATAAGCAAGGCTGTAAAAATCCAATTTTATTAAGAATTGAGAAAAATGCAGGTCACGGAGCCGGAAGGGCAACCGACCAGGTAATCAGTGAAAATGCAGATCTTATTTCTTTTGCCCTGTACGAAATGGGAATAACAAAATTGAAATAATATAATGTAAATAATAAATTTCGGCCGCTCAGAGAGCGGCCGAAACTATTATATATTTTACTTTGTGTTTTTAGTTTTATTCTTTTGTATCAGCTGATTTCTGATCTCATTCATTTGCTTTTGTATTTCTTCAATCTGCTTTTTCTGCTCTTCCATTATTTTTTCCGGACTGGTTGTAGTACGCGTGTTGTTTCCGCTGGCCATTCTTGAAGTATTGGAATAAGTGGCGGGATTATACGGATCTACCATACAGTCAGCATCAGGGGTTGTTCCCAGAACTCCGGCATCGGTTACGGTAATTTTATAGCAATTGCCTCCGGGAGATTTTAAAACAATAAGATCAGCTACATCCCTCCACACCAGATCATTTGGCGTTCCCGCAACATTTCCAGGAGCAGTTGATTTACCATGGGTTACAAGGACTTGCCCCCTTAGTCCGTAATTTCTGGGAAGGTAATATTCACCGGTAGTAGTTCCTGTATTGTCCTTGTACATAAAATAAGGACCTAGATATATGCTATTGGGAACAGTAAAAGAGGTATATACTCCTGTAGAGGTATCCTGTGAACTCATAGAAAAGCCACCCTGACTTGCTGTCATATTTGAATTTAGACTTCCATTTGAATTTGTAAGCATCGCTACGCTATACCCCGGCATATTAATCAAGTCTAATGCTGCTCCACCGTCGGAGGTACCTGTATTAAAAGAGGAAATGTTTTTAGTCTGTGCAAATATGCTCCCTGTTCCATCTGAAGGATTGATAACTCCGGCTATATTATATTCTGGGGCCAAGGTGGTGTTGGTTTCCAGTAAATATTGGGTATTAGTGGATGTATCTGTTTTGGAAGATCTGAAATCACCGTTTACATCCAGCGTTTTTTCAGGAGTTGAGGTATTGATTCCTACATTCCCGGTTCCTACTTGAGCCGATACGCTCGCCATGCATAAAACAAGGCAGGGTAAAAAAATTCTTTTCATCTGTTTCTGATTTTGGAAGCAAAAGTAGTAGTCTCTTAAACAGAAAGAAAGCTTTTTATCTGTAAAATTCAGAATTTTACAGATAGATACTTCATTATAACTGTTTGATAATTAATTATTTGATTGCTCTTTCTTGTTCCTGTATAGTAAGCTCTTTTTGATACATTTTGTAAGCACTGGAATAGGTATAAAGAGTTGAATTTTATAAATAAATTATTTTTTGCTGAATTTTTCTTTCCATTTTTTTACCGTGTTTCTGCTGAGGCTATAATGATTGGCTAACTCAGAATCATTCATCCTGTTCGTTTTTTGGTAATCCAGTATGGCTATTATTGTCGAATGATCGTAGGAACGGTATTTTTGATTAGTATATACCTTTCCGAAAATAATCTCATTCAATTTGATGACCTCCAGGGTAGATAGCTTTTTTTTGGAAAGATAATACTGGCATTCCTCTACTTTTTCAGGATACTTCATGATGATGAGGTCAGAATATATTTTAATATAATCGGGAAAATCTGTATCTATCTCTGATGTTTTTTTATCCATTTGTATAAGGTGGTTTTTGGTATTTTATATTCTTCAATGATCTGTGTTTTACTTTTTTCTCCGGAAGAAACAAGGTGGAGGATAAAATCTATAATCTCTTTTGTATAGACACTCTTCCGGAATTCTGCAGGTTTGAGACTGCCTGAATTTCTTCTTTGATTGAAGTTTTGACTTTTGGGTGGGGAATAAAGAACCAGATGTTGGGAATATATCCTGAAAAAATCATATTTCAGTAATTTGCTCCACTTCAGAAGAATATCCGTATCAAGGGATTTGGATTCATACATGGCTTCTATTTCTCTTTCAGAACACTTAAAAAAATCACATGCTCGGGATATTTCGATACTGCATTCCGCTATATGCTGACTGATTAAATTTCCAATATGGATATCTTTAAAATTCATTTTTGCTGATCTTTATTTTAGAATGATGAAGAAATTTTTTCAGGCCTTGTATATTGATTGGGAGTAAGTCCAGGCAGCCTGTAACTGAAAGTTAAGTGTTTTCCTCTGCCAGATTTTATGATTATTTTGTGCTGGCAGCGGCAGGGAATTGCCACAGAAGAAATTTTCTGTGGCAATTTTAATTGATCATTTGTGTATTTAGAATCTGTCTGTGTGCATTTCTGTTATGAATGCAATGCTTTTTTACGGCGTACAAGGAGTTGTACTTCTGAATAAGTTACCGTCTGCATCTATACATGCATAGGCATTTCCGGTGCCTTTCAGTTGGTTTACCTGCACTTTTCCGTCTTTATATATTGTTAATGCATTTTTTTTGGCAGTTTCATTGGAACCTATACCCACTTGAAGAATAGGATCTGTCCCTACCCAGCTTGTAGAAGTGTTAGTAGAGGTAATTTCATTCCATCGTCCTAAAACAATTTCCCCAAAAGTACTAGCTATAAGGTCTGCTCCTATAGTTGTGGATACATGTCCTTTAGAAATATTTCTAGTCCCGATAGAAGTAGCATAATGGCTGGTGCCACTTCCGCCGATGGTATTATTCAGCCCAAAAACGGTAGCGTATGATGCGTCGGCGTTTACTATGTTATCCGCTCCGGAAACAAAAGAGGTAGGAGAATTCACCTGATTTCTTGCACCGCTAATGAATGTGAGGTTTGCATTAGTAACAGTATTCTGAGAACCTAATACTCCTACATAAGAAGAGTTATTTGCAATGTTTTGAGACCCAAGTACGGAAACAGAAGAGGAGGTCTCGCTTGTTGAATTCCCGGATCCGCCAACAAGATTATAATCTCCTGATACTATGTTCTGATACCCGCTTACAATTGAATAGTCGTTTTTTACCTGATTACTATTACCAAAGACTGCATTTCCAACGGATTGCGTTACTCCGGCAATAGGAGAAATATTATTATTGAGTCCTGATACTAAGTTATATGCAGTACCGTTTCCAGAGATAACATTTCCAAAACCTCCTACCAGACTGCGAGGCCCATCAACGTTATTTTGTATGCCAAAAACAGCACTATAGCTTGAGCTGGGTGATAGCGTATTTGTATTCCCTGCCACAATTGCATTTACGCTGGCCACAACATTGCTATCCCCAAAAGCAGCGCTACTTACTCCCGATACTTTATTATTATTACCTACTGCAATAGAGTTTTGCCCGATGGCGGAAGAACCGTCCACTTCTTCTGCGTTGGGAGACCCGCCACGAATAGCCCCACGAACATCTAATCGGGTTAAAGGCTTTGCAGTTGCGAAATTACCCAAACCAACATTTCCATTTTGATAAATATTTTGAGTATTAGCTGTTGCTGGGTTTGTGCTGTTTTCTATGAACCAGGGTTCAGTGCCTGTTGCTGCCCCCGAAGCTATTTTTACCCAAGCTGCTCCGTCAAAATAGAAATATCCCGGTTCTGTTACATTAAGAGTTTTGGAAGTGGTAGGATTTGCTGCTGCTGTTGCATATACAATCGTCCCTGTCTGATCTGTTGTGTATAGGTTATCTTTTGCTTTAAGCTCATTGCCGGTAAGACGTGGAGCAATCAGACCATCAATCTTAGTAATATCAGAAGGAGATGCTACAACATCCAAAGTTGCTTTAGGAGTAGGAGTATTTATACCAACCTGAGCGAACGAAACTGCCGAAGCCAAAATAGCGACAGTAAATAATGTTTTTTTCATAAATATGTTTTTTGTGTTAGAAATAATTTTAACGGAACAAAACTATCCCGACTATTTATGAAAACCTATTTATATACCTGTTAATTTCGGAATCTTACAGCATAAAAAAAATAAGTAACTGGTTTATTATCAGGTGTTTGTTTGAACTTTGTCTTCTGTTTGTATTTTATTTTCATTAGTCGCATTTTCAATAAAAACAGAAGGCGAAATTCCCGTGATTTTTTTAAAAATTTTTGAGAAATTTTCTGCGGAAGAGAAACCGGAGATTTCAGCAAGGGCACCTACCTTATATTTTCTATACTTAGAATCTTCCAGTATATTTCTGCATATATATTCTATACGAAGTTCATTGATGTAAGTATTGAAGTTTTTGCCATAATGTTGGCTGATGATTTCTGAAAGATAGCGTGGATTGGTCTTAAGGTCAGATGCCAGGGAAGATAAACTGAGATTGGGATTAATAAATTTTTCGGACTGCTCAAATTTTTTCAATTTCTGCAATATTTTTTTTTCTACAGCTTCCGGAATAGTACGGTCTTTTTGCGATTCTGTAGTATCTATCACCGATTCCAGAGGATTTTCCTTAGGAATAAAAGTACTGCTATTGTTTTCTTTTAACTTTTGTTCAAGCCTGGAAATTATGTTTTGAAAGAGTTGCTTTTGTTTTGCTTTCTTACGCTGATAATAAAAAATAATTCCCGCCAGACTCAGAACCGTAAAAATGCCAAGTGCCATCAAAAAATTATACGTACGTTTTCTTTTGTCGGCCTCTTCTTTTATAATACTATCCAAAATCTGTACAGATTTGTTGACCGCTTTTTGGTTTTCTGCGGAAAGACTGCTTCTCGCGGTTTGGTATAGTTCATTATACTTTTTATACTCCTTCAAATTATTTTCAGCCAGATAGTTTTGGGCTAAATAATGATATAATTCTACTCTTTTGGGATCCTTAGGCTCAGTAAGTTTTTCGGCACTTATCAATGTATCAATAGCTTTCTGATACTCTTTCCGGTTGGTATAAATAACAGAAAGGTATATTTGGGCAGAAGAAATATGATATTGCTCCCACTCAGTACCTTTCGCAGAAATAATTGCTTTTTCCAGCATAGCTTCTGCTTTCTCCCATTGTTTTGCAAAAACATAATTCACTCCAGCTCCCAAATACGTAACCGTATACTGAAATTTTACCTTATCGGATGTTTTCATATGGGAAAGTGCATCTAAAGATTTTGTGATGTAAATACTTGCGGAATCGTATTTTTTTTCTTCAGTAAGGGCTTTTGAATATTCTGTGAGAAGAAGAGATTTCACCCAGTTGCTTTCCTGTGGATCATGAATTTTTTCAGCATCGTTCAACCCTTCTTTCAAGGAAGATTTTGCTTTCGGAATAAGCCCGATATCTCTGTATCTGTTCGCTAAAAGCCCGCAAATTCGTACTCTTTGATTATAATTTTCGCCAAGATATGAAACGTCTTTAGCTTTTTGAGCAAATGAGAGTGCTTCATTGTTTTTTCCTAAAAAATAATAACAGGTGCTTATTTCCAGGTAAAGTTCTGCCAAAGAATTATGATCTTTAAATGTGGGCAGATAAGAATTAGCGATTGCCAAAGCAGAGTCTGGGTTTTTATCTTGCGCCTGCTGAATTCTCCTCATAGCCTTTACGAGTTCCGTTTGTGAT
Source organism: Chryseobacterium sp. CCNWLW53 (assembly GCF_037083525.1). Lineage (NCBI taxonomy): Bacteria > Pseudomonadati > Bacteroidota > Flavobacteriia > Flavobacteriales > Weeksellaceae > Chryseobacterium > Chryseobacterium sp. CCNWLW53. The sequence goes on from NZ_JBAOJR010000001.1 coordinate 913,734, forward strand.
ATTTTTTTTGAATCGTCAACGGAATTTTGTGAGAAAATTAATGTAGAAAAGAATAGAAAGGGAAAAAATAAAAAATTTTTCATTAAATACCTGCTTTCTTACAAAAGTATTAAAAAAATAAGCTTGTAAATAATCAAATACTAAGCATCTCGAATTCCAAACTGTAATTTATGCATATGTTTCACTGTGCCGGAAGAGCAATTGATCAGGTAAAATACGGATCTTATAGCATTTGCTTTATATGAAATGGGAATAAAGAAATTGAAATAATATAATAATAAGTAAGTATTTCAATAACAGAGACCGGGCATTTGTCCAGTCTTTTTTATGCTTAAAGGTAAGGAAAACTGTACGTTAACATAAGTTTCATGTTTCGCTCAAAAAAATTAACTTTACGGAGACAAAAATTATTGGAATGCGAAAGACAATTTCTGTGAAAACTCCGGATTTTAGCATAGAGCCTCAGCAAAGAGAGATCTATAACTTTGAAAAAGACGGATTAGAATTAAAATCATCTTACACCTCAGAAGATGTTAAAAATAAATCTTTAACACAGACTTCTCCAGGAATTGCACCCTATCTCAGAGGCCCATATTCTACCATGTACGTACAGAAACCATGGACGGTAAGGCAGTATGCAGGTTTCTCTACTGCAGAAGAATCAAACGCATTTTACAGAAGAAATCTGGCAGCAGGACAGAAAGGATTATCAGTTGCTTTTGATCTCGCAACACACAGAGGATATGATTCCGATCACTCAAGAGTAGTAGGAGATGTAGGTAAAGCAGGTGTCGCCATTGATTCTGTGGAAGATATGAAGATCCTTTTCAATGAAATTCCATTAGATCAGATTTCTGTATCCATGACCATGAACGGTGCTGTACTTCCAATTTTGTCCTTCTATATTGTGGCTGCTGAAGAGCAGGGTGTAAAGCAGGAATTGCTTTCGGGAACCATTCAGAACGACATTTTGAAAGAGTTCATGGTGAGGAATACCTATATTTATCCACCGGCGCCTTCCATGAAAATTATTGCAGATATTTTTGAATATACTGCTCAAAATATTCCCAAATTCAATTCTATTTCCATTTCAGGATACCATATGCAGGAAGCAGGCGCCACTCCGGTACTGGAAATGGCCTATACCTTGGCAGACGGTCTTGAATATGTAAGAACAGGAATTAAAGCCGGAATGAACGTCGATGATTTTGCCCCAAGGCTTTCATTTTTCTGGGCAATCGGGATGAATCATTTCATGGAAATTGCAAAAATGCGTGCTGCAAGATACATCTGGGCAACTCTTTTAAAGCAGTTCAACCCGCAGAATGCGAAATCTTTAGCATTAAGAACCCACTCACAGACCTCTGGTTGGTCTCTTACAGAACAGGAACCCTTTAACAATATTACAAGAACAGCTATTGAGGCTCTTTCTTCAGCTTTAGGAGGAACCCAGTCGCTGCATACCAACGCTCTGGATGAAGCCATCGCACTTCCAACAGATTATTCAGCAAAAATTGCAAGAAATACCCAGATTATCCTCCAGCAGGAAAGTGGGATCTGTGACGTTGTAGACCCTATGGGTGGAAGTAACCTTGTGGAAAGCCTTACCCAGCAAATGATCGAGGAAGCGATGAAATACATCGATGAGGTAGAGCAGGAAGGAGGAATGACAAAAGCCATTGAAGCCGGAATTCCAAAAATGAGGATTGAAGAAGCAGCCGCTAAAAAGCAGGCTAAAATTGACAGTGGTGAAGAATTTATTATTGGCGTAAATTCATTCAGAACAGTCTTAAAACAGGACGGAATAGAGATCCTGGATATCGATAATACAGAAGTCCGCAGAAAACAGATCGAAAGACTTGAAAAAATAAAAGCAGAAAGAAATCCTCAAGCCGTTACAGAAATCCTGAACGAGATCCGTGAAAGTGCAAAGACAGGAAAAGGAAATCTTCTGGCATTATGTATAGAAGCAGCAAGAAGAAGAGTGACTCTTGGTGAAATGAGCGATGCCATGGAAGAAACCTTCGGTAGATATAAAGCCAATATTAGAACAATCTCTGGAGTATACGCTATGAATGCCGGAAAAAACGAATATTTTGAAAAAGCCCTTCATCTGACTCAGAAATTCGAAGAAGAAGAAGGCCGTCGACCAAGATTGATGGTTGCGAAAATGGGGCAGGACGGACATGACAGAGGTGCCAAAGTAGTAGCTACTGCATTCGCAGATATGGGATTTGATGTCGATGTGGCACCATTGTTTCAGACTCCTGAAGAAGTAGCCAAACAGGCTGTAGAAAACGATATCCACATTCTTGGAGTTTCCTCACTGGCAGCTGGGCACAAAACCCTTGTCCCTCAGGTGGTCGAAGAGCTCAAAAAACTGGGAGCTGATGATGTGACCATTGTGGTAGGTGGCGTTATTCCACAGCAGGACTACGAATTTCTGTATGCCAACGGTGCCGATTTTATTTTCGGTCCGGGAACCAATCTTCCTAAATGTGCGGTGGAAATCTTAGAAAAATTTTTAAATTAACATTTTTTATAGAATAATTGCATAGCTTTTGTATAGTTTAAGTGAAAAATTTCATTATGGCTTATACAGTAGTTTCAGTATTTCCGGTGACTGTAGATACAGAGGAAATTAAAAAGAATTTAAAAGAAAAAGGTTTTGATGAAGCAAATATTATTGTTTCAAAATCTAAGGTAGAAAGCGGATTGTCAGCTGATCATTATCAGGAGGATGAACAAACAAAAGAATTTTTTGAATACGTTTTTGCTCACGATGCAGAAATGCTGGAGGCTTACCGCAAGCACAGTATTGGCAGAAGCAATGTTATTGTGTATGCGGATGACTTGCAGCAGGCTAAGGTCGCCAAGACTGTTTTAAATGAAAACGGTGCACTTGAAGTTTACCGTAAACCGTCAGAAGCACGGGACAGCATTCCTGAAGGTATGTCGGAGCAGGAATACAACGGAATCATTGCCAAAGCAAGGCATAATATCTATTTTCTGGGATCAGAAAGAGTCTACCATTCCAATGAAGCTAAAGGGATGGACGACGAGATGGATAGCTTAGGATCAAAAGATTAGTCATCCCAATAAAGCAAAGCCTGGATATAAAATTATTCAGGCTTTTTTATTTAAAAAATTTGAATATTCAGAAAAATTAATATATTTGCACCTGAAAATCAAGTTTAACCCATTAAAAAACAACGAAGCAATGTTCAAAACGAATCAAAATTCTTCAGCTGGAGTACCGCTTATGGTGGTAAGGCTTCGTGGTTTGGTATACTCTTAGAATAATAGTACAACGAAATATCAAAACCCGAAGTCGTAAAGATTTCGGGTTTTTTATTGCGCAATATTTAAACTCCAGTTTCCCCGAAATTTTTTAGTGTCATTAAGAACAAAGTGAAAAGATCTTTATGATCTATTTTATACTGTTCATTATCGTAAAATCAATCAACTTATATTTTAGTTGAGTAAGAAAAGATGTGCACAAATCCAAAATCTGGATATTGTAACGGCATCTTGTTTCTTATAATTTATGGAAAATTATAATCTTCTGTTTCTTCGACTGAGAAGTGCAAGAAGCAGAAAAAGAGCAGGTAGAAAAGATGTAGAAAAACAGATAAGAAAAAAATATAATCGTAGTGAAAAGCTGTGGGATATCAGAAGGAAAATTCCCTGGATTCCGCTGGAAAATCCTTATCAGAGAGGATTTGTAAGATTCTTTGTTCTCCGGGATGATGTGAAAAGATCCAAAGATGCAGATTTTTTCGAAGGGATTTTGAACAAAATCAACACCTACATGTATTCTGAAAGCCGACAATTCCTGAAAAAAAAGAAAAAGTCTGGAAGAAGAATATACGTGGAACGAGAACAGAAACTTAAAAGGATTTCTTCATTGGGATGGAATGATCCAAAGTTAGGATTCACACAGAGAGAAAGACAGTACTTTCTTAAAAAAGAAGAATACAATCCATTCCGGAAAAGAAACGATATCTACTACGAATTTATTGAACCCTGGAGATTTATCCTCCGAGTAAGACCCAATATGATCACCCATTATAAACCATTGGATTCTGAACTGGAAAAAGAATGTGATGAACTGGGATCCTATTTAAGGCAATATAAAGTGGCGGGAATTATCCGGAAAAAAATTTATGGTAGACCAAAACCATGGAAAGCAGATTATGAAACTGATCTTATCAAAAGCAGGAAATATGCTGCCTGTATCATGTCTGCAACAGAGCTTGCAGATTATTTTGAGGACTTATAAGTCCAATTATTTAAAACAAAAAACAATGGGAAATTTAAAACTAAAAGGAAAAGATATATTAAAACTCGGTTATCCGAACAATCAAAGCGTCAATGTGGCTTTGGAGGTTATGAAAAGAAATTTTGCAACGAAGAATATTCACCATGTAAAATCTATTTTAAAAGAAATCCTCCTCAACCCGGAGAACTTTGAAAAAGACCTGACTTTCGGGCAGATTGCAGAATCGCTGCTTTCATCCAGAAAAACAGAAAAAAGGATGCTCAATACACAGCGTGCTTCCTTTCAGATCTTTGGAAACAATATCTCTGAAGAAGCCAAAAACCAGCTGTACACAGCTTTAAAACTGCCGATTTCAACGCAGGGCGCTTTAATGCCCGATGCACACAGCGGTTACGGACTTCCGATAGGCGGTGTTCTTGCGGTAGAAAACGCAGTGATCCCTTACGGAGTAGGCATGGATATTGGCTGCAGGATGAGTCTCAGTATTTTGGATATACCGGTTTCATATCTTGACGGAGCAAGAGATAAATATGAAAAAGCTCTTGCCGAACACACCAAATTCGGGATGTACGAAATCCATAAATCTCATATAGATCATGAAATCTTTGAGAGAGATACCTTCGATATGATTCCGGTTTTAAGGAGATTAAAAGGAAAAGCCATTAAACAAATGGGTTCTTCCGGCGGAGGGAATCACTTTGTGGAATTCGGAGAAGTTGAAATTGCGGAAGAAGATGACCAGATCGGCCTTCCAAAAGGAAAATATCTGGGAATACTTTCACACAGCGGTTCCAGAGGTTTAGGAGCTGAGATTGCACAATACTATTCAAGAGTTGCTGCAGATCAGTGTCCGTTGCCAAAAGAAGCCCAACAGTTCGCCTGGCTGGATCTGAATACCCATCTCGGCCTGGAATACTGGACCGCAATGAACCTTGCCGGAGATTATGCCTCTGCCTGTCACGATGACATTCACAGAAGACTGGTAAAAGCGGTCGGCGGAAGAGTAAAAGCAAGAATTGAAAACCATCACAATTTTGCATGGAAGGAGATTCATAACGGAAAAGAAGTGATTGTTCACAGGAAAGGAGCTACACCTGCTAATGTAAACGAACTGGGAATGATTCCGGGTTCCATGACGGCAAAAGGCTTTATCGTTCGTGGAAAAGGAAACCCGGATGCTTTGAATTCAGCGTCACACGGAGCCGGTAGAGCTCATTCGAGAGGAGAATGCAGAAGCCTTTTTACTCAGAATGATATCAAAAAAGAGCTTAAGCTGAAGAAAGTCACTTTGATAGGCGGAAATACTGAAGAAGCACCGATGGCTTATAAAGACATCCATGAAGTAATGAATGCACAAAGTGAATTGGTCGATATTCTCGGAACATTTCAACCTCGAATTGTGAGAATGGATAAATAAGTAAGTTGCTGGTTTATAGTTATCAGTTGAGAGAATTTTACTATTAGTTATAAACCTGCAGTATTCCAACCTTATAGGTTTTCAAAACTTATAAGGTTTAAAAAAAAATAATAATAAGGTTGGTGTTTATAGTTGGCAGATCAAAAAAATTGTACTGTCAATTATAAACCATCAACTCTCAACAAAAAACAAAAAATGGGAGCACCTCATAATATAAAAAGATACGGAGAAGTCTGGCCGGAATTTAGAATTCTGCACGGGCTTGAAATTTTAAATAAACTAAAAGATAAAGTCATCATATCAGGAGGCTGGGCCTGGCATTTCATGTCAGAAACAGGACATACGGAATACAAGCATGCCCATGACCATAAGGATATTGATGTTTTTGTAAAGAAAGAAAACACAGCAGAAACAGTTATGATTCTTCAGCAGGAAGATTTTCAGAAAGTATGGACCCGCTATGATCATTTACAGAGCGAAGAGAATTTCCGCAGATATGAAAAGACAATGGAACTCCAAAACGGAAAATCTCACAGAATTACTATAGATTTCTTCGAAAGGAATGACTTGGAGACGATTGAAATCAATGGCTTTACCGTTGTCAAACCTGAACTTTTACTGACGTTTTACAGAAACATCCATTCCAGTGATAAATGCTGGGCTGTAATGGCTGCTAAAGATTTACTGCAGAAAGGGATCGACCCTATTGGTCATCCAAAATTAAGTGAAATCCCTAAAGTAAAGTAAAATGGAAAAGCTTATACAAATAACCTCAGGAAGAGGGCCTTTAGAGTGCCAGTGGGTCACCGCTAAAATTCTGAAGGTCTTCCTTGAGGAAATTAAAAACAATACAATAGATTACGAAATCATTCACCGTGAAAACGGCGATGAAAACCTGACTTTAAAATCTGTAACCATTCTTCTAAAAGCAAAAGATCTGGATCCATTTTTAAAAACATGGTTAGGAAGCATATGCTGGACCGGTAAAAGCACATTCAGGAAGCTCCATAAAAGAAGCAACTGGTTTATCGGTGTTTTCGAGCTGGAGGGGCTGGAGAAAATCAATTTTAATGAAAAAGATATTCAGTTCCAGACCACAAGAAGCCAGGGAAGTGGCGGACAGAATGTAAATAAAGTCAACACGGCTGTTCGGGCCGTTCATATACCCACCGGAGAAAGTGTATTTGCACAGGGTTCCCGGTCACAGCTGGAGAATAAAAAGCTGGCCATTATGCGGCTGAAAGAAAAAGTAACCGGATTGTATATCAAACAGCTTGAAAAAAGAATGCAGGATACATGGAACAATCATCTGCAGGTGCAGAGAGGAAATCCGATCCGCACATTCTCCGGAGCGGATTTTAAAAAGAACTATCAGGATAAATCATTTAAGAAACAGAGGAATATCCTGAAAAAAGAATTAAAAAACAACAGAAATGACCTTAACTAAAAGTAAATATTATTTTGAAGCCCTGGATAATTATCCATACAGCCTTCCGGACTGCCTGGAAGCTTTGAACTATGCCCTGTCCTATGATCCCGAAGATGCAGACAGCCTCTGCCTGATGGGAAGAATATACAGCGAAATGCTGACCGATTACGAAAGGGCAAAAATGTATTTCGAAGAAGCCATGCAGTGTAATGTAGCCAATCTCAACACACCACAGCATTATATCAAATGTCTTTTGGACAATGAAGACCTCGATGAAGCAGAAAAACTGATCCATTATGCTTTAAGAATCAAAGGAATAGACAAAGCAAGAATATTGATACAGAAATCGTTGTTGTTTGAAATCAGGTTGGAATATAAAAAAGCATTGGAACCTTTAAAAGAAGCAAGAAAATACAGTTATAACCAGGCTATAATTGATTTTTTGAAAAGCAGGAAGAAATTTATTAAAAGCAAAATGACAGAAACTAAAAAGAAAGGAAAAAAGTAATTACTTTCTTAAGTGATGTCTTACTCATTACAGAAGGATCTTTTTAAGGTCCTTTTTTTGTAGCTTTAATATATGGAACTTAATTATGAACTTAAAAAGCTTCAGCTAAAGGAAACTTTCTCGATTGCCTATGGTAATTATGACACAAGAGAAGCATTACTGATAGAATTATCTTATTTAAACTGTAAAGGATATGGTGAATGTGTTGCCATAGATTATTATCATATTGATCTGAAAAACTTTATCATCAGATTAAAAGAGATACAGCCGTTACTTGAAAAGCGGACTGTTGTTCATCCCAAAGATTTTTTTCACTTTCTTTCAACGCTGGATCTGCATCCGTTTTTAATGTCCGCCTTAGATTGCGCCTATTGGGACCTTTTCGGAAAACTTGAAAACAAAAGCTTTACGGAACTAAATCATATTCCTTCCGGGAACTTGGCAGAGAGCTCCATTACCATTTCAGTAGCGGATATTGAAAATCAGATCCGGAAAATAGAAAAAAGCAGCTGGAACAGATTTAAAGTAAAATGTAAAGGGCTGCATGAAGACAATATCGAAAAGCTGCTGAGGTTGAACCGCAACATTGCTTTAGATTCCAATGCCAGTTTTACAGATCTGGACTGTATCTGGCTTCAGGAAAATGAAAATATCAGGCAGTTTTCTTACCTGGAACAGCCAAGACCGGTTGACCAGTATAAAGTTTTAAAAAAAGAAGGTTTTGCCAATTGGATGGCAGATGAAGATTCCCAGGATCTTAATTCCCTGGAAGAGCTCCTGCCTTATTATAAGAGTGTCAATATCAAGCTGATGAAATGCGGTGGACTCACTCCGGCATTGGAGATGATTATAAAAGCAAAAGAACTGGGTTATAAAACAATGATAGGCTGCATGACAGAATCTACGGTTGGGATCTCCGCTGGCTGTGTATTGGCGGGCCTTACTGATTTTGCCGACCTTGATGGCGCCAATCTTATTTCCAATGACTATGCCTCCGGAAATTTTGTAAAAAACGGAAACATTATCCTGTCGGGAAAACCGGGACTTGGGATAGAATTATAATTTATTTATTGTGAATAGTGAATAACATTGCTTAAACACTGATACGCTCCAACTCTCCAACCCTATCTCCCTCCAACTCTTTCACTCTCCAACTCTAAAATGCTACTTCTTATTCACAGAAATCAGGTAATCATATACCATTTGGTGCTGCTCATCGCTTAATTTTGCTTTCGGAGCCATTCTGCTTAATGTTTTGATCCATCCTTGGTCATCATGCTTAGCAGGATCCGGAAGCTTGTGGCATTTGGAGCATGAATTTTCAAAAATAGTTTTTCCCTGAACCAGCTGCTCAGATGCGGTGTACTTTGGCCCTGTTACGGCAACGCTTTTAGGTCCGCATGATACCATAAACGCAGCACCTGCGGTCATACTTAAGATTACTTTTTTCATATCCATATTCTGATTTGGTGATTATTTTTTCACAGAAACAATATAGTCGTATACCCACTGATGCTGCTCGTCATTCAGTTTCGCTTTTGGAGCCATTGAATTCATAATTCCTACCCACTGTACAGAGGTGTGTGCTGTAGGATCCGGAAGCTTATGGCATCTGCCACAGGAATTTTCAAAGATTGTTTTTCCCTGAGCTATTTGTTCTGCAGTAGAAACGGCGGGTCCTATAGGTCCGGCTGTAGAAGCTTTTGGTGTACAGGAAGCCAGTAATAGGCAGGTAAATAATGCAGCAGCGGATATTTTTTTCATGTTTCTTGAATTTTGATTAGTAACAAATGTAGGAATTTCCCCTTCCAGATGATAAGGCAGTATCTAGTTTTAATTTAGAAGAAATAAAATTAATACCCGTTTGTATGGGAGTTTGAAGGTTATTTTTATATTTTTGAATCAATGAAATTTTCTACAGAAGAACTAATGGAAGGAATACAGTCAGGAAATAAACGCCTGATCGCAAAAGCTATTACATTAGTCGAAAGCAAGAAAGCCGAGCACAGGACCCAGGCAGAAGAGCTTCTGAAGAAAATAATGCCTTTCACAGGAAATTCCATACGGGTAGGAATCACCGGAGTTCCCGGTGCAGGAAAGTCTACATTCATTGAAAATTTCGGAAGACTTGCTATTGCTAACGGAAAAAAAGTTGCTGTTCTTGCCATCGATCCCAGTTCTTCCATTAACAAAGGAAGCATTTTGGGAGATAAAACCAGAATGGAAGAATTGGCAAAAGAAGAAAATGCCTTTATCCGTCCTTCCCCAAGTTCCGGATTTCTTGGCGGTGTTGCAAATACCACCTTTGAGACCATGATGATCTGCGAAGCGGCAGGATATGATTATATTTTGATCGAAACAGTTGGAGTAGGGCAGTCTGAAGTACTTGTAGCTGATATTACGGATGTATTTCTTTTCCTGAAAATTATTGGCGGTGGAGATGAGCTTCAGGGTATCAAAAGGGGTATTATGGAAATGGTAGATCTTATCTTTATCAATAAAGTAGAAAAGGAAAACCTTCAGAAAGCCAAAAATACCAGGCTGGAATTGAAACGGGCACTGGATTTTATCCCTCCCAAAGAAAAAGGCTGGAAAATCCCGGTATTATTAGGCTCTGCCCTTTACAATGAAGGCTTGGAAGAAATATACACCAAAATTGATGAATTCATAGATCTGAAAAAGAAAACCTCACGTTTTAACGAAGTCCGCACCCAGCAGGCAGAAAAACGCTTTGAATATTGGGTTCAGGAATATATTCTGGCTATGATGAAAAGGAGCGATTCTGTAGAAGCTGCTTACATACAGCACAAAAAAAATGCTTCAGAAATGGTTTCTAATCCCAGCACTGAAGCAAAACTGTTTGTTGAAAAATTTCTATCTAAAGACTAAAGCTTCTCTTTTTCTTTTGGCATTTCCTCATTTTTAGAAACATAACCGTCATAAGTAATAGGCTGTCTGTCATTACTTCTCATAGAAACAAATGCTTTACCGCTTTTAAAAATTTCTATAATAATCTCATCAACATTTCTTGTATCATTGGGCTTAATCTTTAAGATCCAGTTTCCTTTTTTATTCTGAGCCTTATTGACAGTGAAGTCCTTGGATGTAAAACGGTAGCTGTTTTTATCTCTATCTCCGAAAGTAGAATTAAATACTCTTCCGAAATAAGGAAGTACAACCTCCAGATTGTTTTTATTGATGGTAATGCTATACTCATCTCCGTTAAGTTCTAGAATCCTCATTGAAGTAGAATTTGGCATTGAGTTCATAACATTGATAACATCATAATTCATAGGATTTGCTCTTTGTGCATGAAAAGTAAATTCCTGGGAACTTACAAGTGCATCAACTGTTTTGGAATCTAATGAAGCCTGTGAGGAGCAGCTTTGAAAGAAAAAAAGAAATCCAAAAATAAATATAAGTGAAATATACTTTTTCATAACCGTAATAATTGTAAATTTAAATAGCAAAATGTATGCAAATATATTCCTTCTGAATCATTTTGGAATAAAAATTGTAAATGTTGAATTATTAACACTCAAACAACTATGAAATTTACACATCTATTAGGAATAGGAGCAGTTGCCTTGTCAACTGTAGCATGTACTACTAATCCAATTACGGGCAGGTCTTCATTACAGATTGCAAATAATTCGGAAATATTAACAATGTCTGCTCAGGAATATAAAACGACATTGTCTAAATCTAAAATTATCACAGGAACTGCAGATGCAAAAAGAATAACGAGTGTAGGAAGCAGAATAAAAAGTGCAGCAGAAAGATATTACCAGAGTATAGGAAGATCTGCAGATCTTGCTAATTATAACTGGGAATTCAATCTTATACAAAGCAATGAGCTGAACGCCTGGTGTATGCCTGGCGGTAAAGTTGCCGTTTATACAGGAATTCTTCCTGTTACAAAAAATGACAATGGTCTTGCCGTTGTGATGGGACACGAAGTTTCACACGCTTTGGCAGGGCATGGCAATGAAAGAATTTCCCAGGCTATGGTTGCGCAGTATGGAGGTTCTATTCTGGGCGGAACAATTTCCAACTCACAATGGGCCGGTATTTTTGAAAAAGTATATCCTATCGGATCGCAGGTAGCTCTGTTGAAATATGGTAGAAATCAGGAATCAGAAGCAGACCAGATGGGATTATACCTGATGTCTATGGCAGGATATGATCCGAGAGAAGCGATTCCTTTCTGGAACAGAATGGAAGGGGCAGCATCAGGCTCAAGACAGCCGGAATTTTTATCTACCCACCCGAATCCTGAAACAAGGATCTCAGATATCAATAAAAACCTTCCAAAAGCTTTGGAATACTATAAAGCAGCCGGAGGGAAAATATAATTATTCCAGAATTTAATCTTGTATAGAGCCTTATTGAATTTTTCACTAAATTGGGTAAGGCTTTTTTCAATGTAAACCACTAAACACAATATTTATGAAAAGTTTATCAATTACCGGACTTATACTGCTTGCCGTGTCGGCACTGCTTTTTTATCTGACCACTGATTTTACGGTGGGAGGAATTACCATCTCACACATGATGGGTGTAATGGCCGGAGTAGGAATTGGCCTTATTATTGGCGGAATGGTAGGATATGTAAGCAAAGGAAGCGCAATAAAGGCTGAAGAGAAGAAAAGAGAATTCAAAAGATTACAGCAAGAAAAAGAAGATCTTGAAAAACAGGCGGCAGATATTGCCAGACGGGAAGCGGAACTTCAGCAAAATAAAAACCCTCAAATTTAATATTTGAGGGTTTTTTATAGTGTTATTTTCAAATTATTTAAACTTATAACCTACGCCTACCAAAAACAGATTCGGTCTGTTGTCATATCTGATTTCTGATCCGGAGACCTTATTGATGAAGTTTCTTTCATCTTTGCTGAAAGCCCCTTCGTATCGTGCATTAATGATCAGCTTTTTAATTTCAAGCTGCGCACCGAACTGGTATCCTACTGTGAAATTGTTTTTAACGTTTTCTTTAAAATCATTGTAGGTATCTTCCTTGCTTAAATTATAGCTTGCTACCGGTCCTACAAAAACTCCGAGCATATCCCCTAAAAGATTATACCCTAAAAGAACAGGCATATCGATACGGTTGCTCTTTACATCAAAAGTAGTATTCTCCGTAGTGAATTCATTTTTGAAATGAGTGTAGTATAATTCCGGCATTACATAAAGTGCAGTCGGAAGTCCTATTTTTAAAGAAAGCCCCACGTTAAAACCTGCATTGTTTTTTCCTGTTCCCTCAATGGCTTCATTTACCGTTCCTTTAATGTTTTTCCATGAAGGAGAGCCTGTCGGGAATATTAAGTTGGCTTTTCCTGCCAGAGAGATCTGCGCAGAAGCGAACATTGAAAACCCGATTAATGCTATACTAAGTACCTTTTTCATTATCATCTATTTTAGAGATTGTATTTTCAATCGTTTTATTATTTTCAAGTAAATATTCTCTCAGTTCTTTAAACAGTTCTGAAGAATAAACGAAGTCAATAAGATTTTTATTGCCCGCAGTAATGAGAATATCCTTGTTTCCTTCCCATTCTTTGATCCCCAGTCTCAGGTATACAATTTTCTCCCCAATTGTCATCACGGAATTCATATCGTGCGTATTGATGATAGTTGTTGTATTATATTCTTTGGTGATTTCAAGAAGAAGATCATCAATGACATTGGAAGTATAGGGATCAAGACCGGAGTTAGGCTCATCGCAGAACAGATATTTAGGATTGTTCACGATTGCTCTCGCAATGGCAACACGCTTTTGCATTCCCCCGGAAATCTCAGACGGAAATTTTCTCCCGGCCTTATCAAGATGTACCCTGCCAATTACTTCAAATACTCTTTTCTTTTTTTCTCTGAAAGTAAGGTTGGTAAACATATCCAGCGGAAACATGATATTCTCTTCCACCGTAAGAGAATCAAAAAGTGCGCTACCCTGGAATACCGTTCCGATCTCTGAACGCAGATGCTGTTTTTCCTCACGCGTCATGACGTTGATATCCCTGCCGTCAAACAGGATCTCTCCTGATGATGGCTGATAAACATTCAATAAGCTTTTCAGGAAAACAGTTTTTCCGGAGCCACTCTGCCCAATGATCAGGTTTACCTTTCCTTTGTCAAAAGAAGTTGAAATTCCCTTCAGTACTTCAACCTCGTCAAAACTCTTCTTAAGATCTTTTACCTCAATCATCAGCTTAATATTAATTGGGTTAAAATTAATTCCGAAATGATAATAAATACCATGGTCCATACTACGGCCTGAGTACTGGCTCTACCTACTTCCAGCGATCCTCCTTTTACATTATATCCGAAGTAAGAAGGTACCGTAGCAATAATAAAAGCAAACACTGTGGTTTTTACAAATGCATAGTATACAAATAAATTTGGCATATACATCTGGATACCTACTATATAATCATTTTCTGTCCAGTTTCCAGTCAGAATACCTGCCAGGTAGCCACCTCCGATACCGAATACAATACTGATGGCAATAAGCAAAGGATTAAAAATCACACAGGCAAAAATTTTGGGCAATATCAGGAAATTCGGAGAGTTTACCCCCATAATGTCCAATGCGTCGATCTGTTCTGAAACCCTCATGGTGCCTATACTTGAGGCAATATATGATCCTACTTTACCTGCCAGGATCAAGCTGATGATTGTCGGTGAAAATTCCAATACCAAAACAGCTTTTGTGGCATATCCCACGAATGAAGGTGGAATAGGAAAAGAAGACGAATCAAAATTATTGAACATCTGGATAGCCACAACGGCTCCCACAAATATAGAAGTGAAGATCACAAGCCCAAAAGAATTGACGCCGAGATCATTGATTTCTCTCATGAACAGCTTCCAAAAAACCCTCATTTTCTGGGGCTTCTGCAAGGATTTACCTAGAAGGATAATGTATTCTCCTATTGCTGTAAAAAACTTTTTTAACATGCTGCTAAATTAGACTTTTTTTATTTAATTCAGGTTAGACCTCAGGTGCTCAACGGAGGATTATTTAACCTAGAAGCAAATATGGTTCCTCAATTTCAGTCTTAGCCTTTTGTTTTATTTATTTTGCGTTTTTATCACCGCCGATCACCAATAAAACGGTCTTTAAAATAATAATAAGATCCAAAACAAAACTCCAGTTTCTTACATAGAATGTGTCTGCAAGAATCCTTTTTTTCATTTCAACCTCCACATCTCCATAATCTCCTCGCAGCCCGCTTACCTGGGCAAGGCCAGTGATACCAGGCGACACCATACTTCTTAAGCTGTATCTTCCTATCTTAGGTTTATAAAAGTTATCTACAGAAAGCATATGCGGACGTGGTCCCACAATAGACATTTCTCCTTTCAAAACATTGATAAACTGGGGAAGCTCGTCAAGGCTGGTTTTCCTGAGAAAACGTCCGATTTTTGTGATCCTGACATCATTTTCTTCCGTAGTTTTCGTAGCTGATTCATCATTAACGATCATGGTTCTGAATTTGAGACATGAAAATACTTCTTCATGGAAACCATATCTCTTCTGAACAAAGAAAACAGGCCCTTTAGATGTTATTTTTATGAGAATTGCAATCATCGGAAATAACCAGGAACCTAGTAAAACTAATATAAGGATAGAAAAAGCGATATCAAAAATCCTTTTAACCAGGAAATTGGAGTAATAATCCAAAGGGTATTTTGCCTGGCTGAGAATAGGTTGTGTCTGAATGTATCCAAGATCGTACAGGAAAAAATCGCTCTGTGTAATGCTCGGAATTAATGAGACATGGACCTTATGGTCTTCAGCCAGTTTGAAGATCTCAGTTTCAAGATTTTCGGTGAAATGGTTTTCTGTAGATAAAAACAGCGTGTGGATTCCGTTTTTTTTCCAAAATTCAACAAGTTCGGTTGGTTTTATATCAGAAGTTCCGTACTCAAATATTTTATATCCGTAATCTTTTCTGTCCTGAAATATATTCTTCAGAATTTCTGTAGAACCTGTTTCCCCCAAAAACATCACATTTCTATAATTGATCCCCAATGAACGGAAATATTTTATAATAAAATAAATGATCGATTTCGCCAGGAAAATAAAGAAAAAAAGATAGAAGGAAAGCCAGTAAATATCTGAATTGAAAAATACATTTTTGCTTACTTTTCCAATAAGCAGAACGCCGAGTATAAAGAACAGAAAATGGATAAGAAGGCGTTCCAGAAACAAAGTATAGGTGAGATTCCTCTGAATATTATAAATTTTTGTCCTGCCGCTTAGAAGCATCCAGAACAAAAAAAGCAATACCAGGGAAAAAATATTCTGGTACCATGTTTCCTTATGATATCTTAAGCTTTCGTTTCTGCTTATGAAAAAGAATATGAAGATAGATGCAATAACCACAAGGTCAAGCAAAATAATAATCGATTTCAGGTATCTAGAGTATCGAATTCTCTGCATCTATCAGTATTTATAACGGATACGAAGATCTAATGTACATAATTTTTGCGGTATATTCCGGGATTCTATGAATATTATAAACTTTCTCTCCTATTATTTAAGTATGTCAGGCAAAAAAACAATCATATGAATAAAAAATATTCTGATCCAGCATTTCGGTGAATTTAAAAGTAATCTTATGGAATATTCAGGTATTTATGAGTCTGAACCGAAGCCTGCCATTCCGGATGGGCTAAAATAAAATCAGTGATCTTTGGGTACATTTCATCACGCTTGCTCCATTCGCTCTGCATATACAGTTTGCAATTTTCAGAAACCTTTGCCGCCTGTTCCTGAGCAAAAGTAAAGTCATGCTGATTGAAGATGATCACTTTAAGTTCACTTGCTTTTTCGTAGATCTCTTCTTTCGGAAGTCCTGTTTTCTTAGGCGAAAGGGTAATCCAGTCGATCTGCCCACTTAGAGGATAAGCTCCTGAGGTTTCAATATGGATAGTGCATCCCAGTTCTTTTAGCTTTGACGTTAAGATATCTAAATTCCACATCAACGGTTCACCGCCGGTTAAAACAATTGTTTTACTGTGCTTTGCAGCAGTTTCTGCAATTTCCTCTGCATTCATCAATGGATGAAGGTTCGGATCCCAGCTCTCTTTTACATCACACCAATGACATCCGACGTCGCAGCCTCCCAATCTGATGAAATAAGATGCCTTTCCGGTGTGTGCCCCTTCTCCCTGTAAAGTGTAAAAATGCTCCATTACAGGGAGCATTTTACCTTCTTTTAATAAAATATCTTCTTCTTTGTTCATTTTAAAATTAGTCGTTATAGACTGAAGTTTTGTAAGCGATGATGGTATTTTTCATCAGCATGGCTCTGGTCATAGGGCCTACTCCTCCAGGTACGGGCGTGATCCAGCTTGCTTTAGCTGCACAGCTGTCAAAATCTACATCACCTGCAAGGTAGTATCCCTTTGGAGAGTCATCGTCTACTCTTGTAATACCCACATCCACGATTACTGCACCGTCTTTGATCATATCTCCTTTTAAGAAATGAGGATCACCTAATGCGGTAATAACGATGTCTGCTTTTTTTGTGTATTCTTCGATGTCTTTTGTATAAGAGTGTGTTAAAGTCACGGTAGAGTTACCCGGGAAATCTTTTCTTCCCATCAGGATGCTCATAGGTCTTCCTACGATCTTGCTTCTTCCGATAATTACACAGTCTTTTCCTTTGGTTTCAATATTATATCTTTCCAGTAATGTCAGGATCCCAAAAGGAGTAGCGGGCAGGAAAGTGTCCATTTCCAATGCCATTTTCCCAAAATTTTCAGGATGGAAACCGTCTACGTCTTTTCTTGGATCAATCGCCAAAATGATTTTTTCCTGATCGATCTGGTCCGGTAAAGGAAGCTGTACGATGAAACCGTCTACCTCCTTAGATTTATTTAATTCATCAATTTTCTCCAGCAATTCAGACTCGGAAACGGTGCTCGGGAACTTTAAAAGTGAAGAACGGAATCCTACTTCCTCACAGTCTTTTACTTTGCTGTTTACATACGCCTTGCTTGCCCCGTTGTTTCCTACAAGAATAGCTACCAGATGGGGTGCTCTTTTCTTGCCTTCAAGGATTTTTTCTACTTCCACCTTGATTTCTGCCTTTATTTCTTTGGATACTTTAAGTCCGTCAAGAATTTCTGCCATTTTTACTTTTTTTACTTTTTATTTAGATTTTATTGAATACAACAATATCCTGGAATTCATCAGCTCCTTCCTTTTCTACATCGGTTCTCCAGAATCCTCCTTTTATGGTGGTCACTTTTAATCCTGCTTCTGCCGCCATCTTGTTCAGCAATGGGATGCTTACTGCAATATTGGCTGCGGTCACTTTATCATCCATGAGCCTGTAGCCTTCATACTGATGTGGAAATGGCATTGTACCATATTCTTTTTGGGTTTCATCATACAGAAAGAATGTAGCTAGACATTGTCCGTCGTTTTTCAACACTCTGCTGATTTCACTAAGATATCTTTTGATCTCTGGTATCTGCATATGCGTGAAAACCGAGAATAGAAATACCTTATCAAACTGTGATTCATCATAAGGAAATGTAAAACTCTCTGCTTTTTGGCTGAAAGTATTGTACAGGTCATTATAAATCGGGGTAAACTGAAATTTAAAATTCGGATGTTTTTTTCCGATGTGTTTATTACACCAGTTGATTCCCTTTTCTACGGCATCAAAACCGTCGTATGTTCCTTTATCAATGATGCCGGTAAGGGCTACTGCTGTTCTTCCGATCCCACATCCTACATCCAGAACATGGTCTGTATTTTGTAAGCCTATATATTTTTTAAGCGCATTTACCTGACGGATCCCATGAGGAATAAAGTCACTGCCCCCTACATAAATGTCTCCTTTTTTAGGTTCATTTTTTGATCTTTTCCCTGTAATTCCTTCATAAAAATCTATCGGAAAATAATAAATTTTCCGCCCCAGAAGCCTGAGGCCGGGAGGAAGCTTATAATAATATGACCGTAATGCAGACATCTGCTACTTGTTTCCTTTATAATAGTTAATCAATCCATTCGTAGAACTGTCGTGAGAGCTGATTGCTTCGTTGCTTTCAAGCTCAGGAAGGATCTTATTGGCTAAAACTTTTCCTAATTCCACCCCGAACTGATCGAAGCTGAAAATATTCCAGATCACCCCCTGAACAAAGATCTTATGCTCATACATGGCAATTAACTGTCCTAATGAAAAAGGAGTTAATTCCTTGAATAATATAGAGTTAGTAGGTGTGTTTCCATGGAAGACTTTATAGTTTAATAACTTATCAATTTCTTCATCGGATTTTCCTGCGTTTCTTAATTCTTCCTCTACTTCCTCTTCAGATTTTCCGAAGGCAAGTGCTTCAGTCTGTGCAAAAAAGTTAGCCAAAAGCTTAGGCTGGTGATCAGAAACTAAATTGCTGCTTTTTACATAAGCGATAAAATCTGCAGGAATAAGTTCAGTTCCCTGGTGAATTAGCTGGTAAAAAGCATGCTGGCCGTTTGTTCCGGGCTCACCCCAGATAATAGGTCCCGTTTCATATTCTACGAATTCTCCATTTCTGTCTACACATTTTCCGTTACTTTCCATATCTCCCTGCTGAAGATAAGCTGCAAATCTGTCCAGATATTGAGAATAAGGAAGTATTGCGTAGCTTGTCGCTGCGTAGAAATTACGGTACCAGATACCCAAAAGTCCCATTAATACCGGAACGTTTTCAGAGAAATCTGCAGTCTGAAAATGCTGATCGGTATCATTTGCACCTTTTAAAAGCTGCTCGAAATTGTCATAGCCAACTGCCAGAACAATACTCAGGCCGATAGCGCTCCAAAGAGAATATCTTCCGCCTACCCAGTCCCAGAATTCGAAGATGTTTTCTTCTGCAATTCCGAAATTTTTAACTGCTTCAACATTAGTGGATAAGGCAACGAAATGCTTAGCAACATCTTCTTCTTTTCCTGCTTTCAGGAACCAGTCTTTTGCAGAATTGGCATTCGTCATTGTTTCCTGAGTGGTAAAAGTCTTGGAAGCAATGATGAACAATGTAGTTTCAGGATTGAGGTTTTTAACAGTTTCAGCAATATGGTTACCGTCAACATTTGAAACGAAATGAACGTTTAATCTTGTTTTAAAATGCTTTAGAGCTGAACAAACCATTACGGGTCCAAGATCTGAACCTCCGATTCCGATATTGACCACATCAGTAATTTCTTTTCCGCTGAAGCCTTTGTGTTCTCCTGAAATGATTTTTTCAGAGAAAGCTTTCATGTGGTCAAGAACTCTTCTTATCTGAGGTTTAATATTTTCTCCGTCTACAATAATTTCTTTATCTGAGAAATCCCTTAAGGCTGTATGTAATACAGCTCTTCCTTCTGTTTCATTGATCTTGTCACCGGAAAACATTTTAGAAATAGCATCTTTCAGCTGGCATTCATCTGCCAATTGAAGTAAAAGCTCTTTCGTTCTTGCATCGATAAGGTTTTTAGAATAATCAAAAAGGAAATTGTCTTTCTGTAGAGAGAATTCTTTAAAACGGTCAGGATTATACTGGAAAAGGCTTCTCAGATCAAAGTCGTTGCCTGCAAAATGTTCGTCAAGAGCTTTCCAGCTGGTGGTTTGTATAGGATTTATTTTTGATAGCATATTTTTAGAAATTATATAGGTTCAGAAAGTAAGAGGCAGGATTAAATGTTTAAAATCCTTATCATTTTATTTCTGATGTGCAAATTTAAGGAAAAATAAAACCTCAGATAAATTTGAACGCGATAAATAACAATTTTTTAAAAAGAAAACCTCAGAACAAGTCTGAGGTTTCATGGTTATTGTTTTGTAAAAGATGGATCAGAAAAACTATTCGTCCGTTTCGTTAAGTATATTTTCCAAACGTTTGGCGTGGCGTCCGTAAAAGTATTGAGTCCATAAAACAATGCTGGCTACAATCGCTACGGTTCCGAGAAGTACAATCAGGATAAAAGCCCGCTGATAAGAATCTGCAAAACTTTCTAAAGGCATTCCTTTTTTCTGAAATATATTGTAAAACTCCAATCCTAAAGTGATCATAAAGTGGGGAAGAAGTAGAAATCCGAAAGACTGGTATCTTTCCATGTTCAGCTTCAGTTCGTGGTATATTTTCCAGAGGCTGTTTTTGGTGTTTCCGGTATACAGTTCGGTTTGCTTATAAAATTTATAGAATCCGAACAGATAGTAAGAAGATATGACCACAAGCATCGCATAGGATGTATAATAAATAACATACTGCGATGAAGGGAAATCCAGCTGTTGCGGAAAGAATGCAATAAGAATAACGGCAATGATCTGCATTGGGAATTCCGATTTCATGCTTTTCTGGATCTTTTCGATAGGATGCTTGCTTTTCTTTAACTGTTCTATGGTATTGGGAATGTTGACGTTTTCACCGTCTTCATTATTCCACTGTTCTTTTAATTGATCAAAATTCATAGCCTGATTTTTTTATGATTTGCTGTATTTTTTCTTTGGTTCTGTTGAGTTTTACACGGGCATTACCTTCGCTTAGGCCAAGGTTATCACCAATTTCTTTATGAGACATGCCTTCCATGAAATAGAATATAATAGCTTTTTCAAGCGCTTTAAGTTCCTGGACCGCAGTGTAGAAAACTTCCAGCTGCCGGTCCTTTGAAGGGTTATAGTCTTCATTCTGGACTTCAAAATGATGGGGTACATCCGTTTGGTTATCCGTCCGTTTTTTTTCTTTTTTTAAATAAGTAATAGCGGTATTAATCGCGACCCGGTACATCCACGTAGAGAACTCACTGTTGCCTTTGAAGTTCTGGTAAGATTTCCAGAGCTGGATAAGGATTTCCTGCTGGAGGTCTTCCCGGTCTTCCAAAGAATCCGCATAGATCCGGGAGGCCTTATATAAAATACCTTTATGCTGATTGACGAGCTTTAAAAAATCGGTTTCAGTCTGGCTGCTCACAATAATTTCATGGTTTGGTTAGATGTTATAGGCTTGACACAGGTTTTACAGTATATCCTTTGGATCTTAAAAGCTGGATAATTCCGTTTTCTCCCATCAGATGAGCACCTCCTACTGCAAAGAAAGCACTTTCTTTTTTCATCATCTCAGGCATTTTTTCTGCCCAGTTTTTATTTCTGTCTGTAAGCATGGCTTTTTCCTGTTCGGCATTCATCATTTTATCATCTTTAAAAAGGGTATAAAGGGACTGTACATCTTCTTTTTTAAAGGCAGTGATCATTTTCTTAAGCAGGATTTCATATTCCTTTCCCATTTTTAACTGTTGAATGACTGCTTTCAGATCGTAGGCTTTATTGATTGAAGTCATCTGGTCCTCTACTTTTTCCAGCCCGAAGACTTTCTTTTTACTTTTCAGCGCATTTTTGAGGAGTTCTATTTCATACAGCTTTACTTCAGTTTGTGGACACGGTATAGCTTTCATCGAAATTAGTGCATACAATGCCTGTGAGCTGGAATTGTCCATCTTCTTAAAATCTGTTCCGTAGTCCGCGAGGATTTTATCCAGCTCTTTTGCTTCTTCAGGAGTAAGCTGATCCGATAGTTTTTTATCCGTCTGATACATTTTCTGCATGGCTGTCATTTCAGCGGGATCTGTATAATTGATTTCCATCACAAGATTATCAGATTTTTCAAGGGCTTTCATCACTTTCGGTTTGATCTCAAAATCCTGGCTGCACATAATATGACAGGTTCCTGCAATATAAGAAGGTTGGATAAGACCGTTTCCGGAAACTTCCCAAAGTGTACTGTTTTCCGCGTTGGTATTTTGAGCTTTTACCGTCATAATGGTTGCCGATAATAATGCTGCGAACCCAAGTTTTACTAAATTTTTCATATGATTAAAGTTTTTTTATTATTCATTCTTTAAACAGTAGGTAAGGGCAAGATAATGATCGTTACAGTTTTTTTTGAAAAAAATAAAAACCTCCCGTGAAGGAGGTCTGTAAAATCTAAAATTATGATGATAACCAGCTGGTTAGGATTGCTTTTGTTATTCCTGAATTTTTGTGCGTTCCGGTTTTGTCAGTTTTCTTTTTCTTAAAAAGTATACAACGGTGACTAAGATTAATAAAAGTGGCCATATGGTGATAAGTCCCACTGCGATCTTTTGAATCAGGTAAAATCCTTCTACAAAAGCATTTTTAGCGTCATATATGAAGTTAAACTTATATTTATTATCAATATTTCTGGTATTGGTTACTGCGATTTCTGCAATACGGAGTTTAGGCTCTTTAATGTAAATATCTATCGTGCTGTATTTAATGTTGTCGGTGGTATCCATATTGGCAAGCTGCTGCAGATTTCCTTCCGCCATATTGTCGTTGTCCAGCTGTACTTTGTCTTTATTTGTTTTCAGCTGATCGATATTTTCGCCTGTCTTTTTAATTCTTTTGCCTTCCATTTCTGCATATTTGATGTTGGAGGTTACATCTTCGGCATTGATCGTTCTGGAGTTTAGGAAAAGTTTTTTATCATTAATTTTCACAAGCAATTCACCAAGTTTTTCCGTCGGAACGCGTACCTGCATCGTATTTTCTGTCTGGTACTTTTTGATCAGCATCGCGTCATTATCGGAAGTATTATAGGCCTCCTGTGAGATCACATTGCTCTGAAGATTGCTGTGGGCTACAAATCCTCCGAGATCCTGAACTGTTTTTTCAATGGAAACGGTTGCTTCATAGACATCCTTGACTTCCATATTTACGTCAGCTGTTTTAATGAACTGTTTGTCCTTTACCGTCATAGTGGCTACAGAGGAAACGCTGTCTGTAACTACGGCAACAGCAGAATCTGTAGCATAGCTTTCAGTGGAGACGGCTTCTCCTTTTTTACATGAATAGATTCCTGATAAAAGAATTGCTGACAGGGATAATTTAATGTAGGTCGTTTTCATAGCGTTGATTTTTGTGGGTTTTCTTAGGTCAAAGTTCAGGCAGGATCTATTGTAATATTTGAAAATCAATCGCAAAAAGTTTGTAAAGAAATATTCAGTTTTAATTTGCTGTGAATGAGTGTTTTGTAAAATGAGACCTCATAGAATGACTTGTTTTCGGAGCAGTTTTTGCTTAACTTTTACAAATCAATCCCACAAAACATTACTATGTCAAATACTTTTTCCAAAATCAGAAACGCGATAGAATTATTCAGATCTATAGATTTTGACCAGCTGAGTGCTATTTCTCAAAAAGTTGATCTGCCTAAGCTAATGCAGAATTTCTCCAAGCTGGATGATAAACAGCTGAACGGAATGATGAAAATGCTTGATCCCAATAAGAAAAAACGGGAGCTTCCTCCCGTTGATGGTGATTTTTACGACATCTACCATACGCTTACTCCGGAACAACGGGAGATTCAACTTAAAGTAAGAGCGTTTATGGAAAAAGAAGTGAAACCTTTGGTCAATCATTATTGGCTGAGGGATGAATTTCCTTTTGAACTCATTCCGAAATTTCAGAAACTGAATATCTGTGGTGTAACCTATGAAGGGTATGGCTGTCCGGGAATGCCTTTTCTGATGGAAGGTGTCATTGCCATGGAAATGGCGAGAATTGATGCCTCTATTGCTACATTTTTTGGTGTGCAGTCAGGGCTGGCGATGGGATCTATTTACATCTGCGGATCAGAGGAACAGAAACAGAAATGGCTCCCCCAGATGCAGAAATTCGAAAAAATAGGTGCTTTTGGCCTCACCGAGCCTGAAGTAGGGTCCGGAGCAGCAGGCGGTCTTACTGTTATCTGTAAAAAAACAGAGCAGGGTTGGATTCTCAATGGACAAAAGAAATGGATCGGGAATGCAACATTTGCTGATCTTGTCATTATCTGGGCAAGAGATCTGGACAGCGGTGAAGTGAAGGGCTTCATTGTGGAAAAAGATAATCCGGGCTATTCCGTAGAAAAGATAAAAGGGAAAATGGCATTAAGGATCGTTCAAAACGGATTAATCACTTTAACTGATTGCCTGGTTACCGAAGAAAACCGCCTCCAGAATGCAAATTCATTTAAAGATACCGGAAAAGTTCTGCGTATGACCAGGGCAGGAGTGGCATGGATGGCTACTGGCTGTGCAAGAGGGGCCTATGAAAGTGCACTACAGTATACCAGAACCAGAGAACAGTTCGGAAAACCTATTGCTTCATTCCAGATGATCCAGGGACATCTTGTGGAAATGCTTTCCAACCTTACTGCCATGCAGACTATGGTCTTCCGGCTTTCGGAAATGCAGGATGAAGGAATTTTAAAGGATGAACATGCGTCCCTGGCCAAAGTTTTCTGTACTTTGAGAACCAGAGATATTGTTTCCAGGGCGAGAGAAGTGATGGGTGGAAACGGTATTCTTCTTGAGTATGACGTGGCAAGATTTGTGGCAGATGCCGAAGCCATTTATTCTTACGAAGGAACAAAAGAAATCAATTCACTGATTGTAGGAAGATCAATTACAGGATTCAGTGCATTTGTATAGATTCTTAATGTGAATGGTGAATTGTCATTACTGAGTATCGCAGGATGTAAAATTGACAGCGAAGCTAATTGACAATTCACCATTCATCAATAATTTCTAGCTAATCAAAGCCTTATATTTCTCCCTGTTATCAATAATCATCCAAAGATTAATCAGGAACAGAGCTCCTGCGATGGACATTCCCATGGTAGATTTGTCTATTGTAAATACGTGAACCACAATTCCCACCATTACGGGTAAAATGACAATGGCTCCTAATGCTCTTGTTTTTGGGAAAATAAATAATAGCCCGCCAACAACTTCTACAATTCCCACCAAAGGCATCAGCCAGTGAATTTCTCCAAATGCGGCAAAAAGTTTCATTTGCTCAGGCGTTGGCTTTTCCATTGGCATATAATTAAAGAATTTGTTTAATCCGGCATTGATAAACATAAGCCCAAAAAGAAGGGCAAAGATAAATTTTACGATTTTCATAATTGTTGATTTTATATCAAATGTAAAACAAAAATGCTATTCGTAAGTCTGTTTTTATTAAAATTTGTTAATATTTCAGATTTATCCCTATGTTTGGAATAATTTCTAATTTCATTTAATATATTTGTTATACAAATCAAAACTAAACAATCGTATTATGCTGAAAAATCTTCAAAAATTAAATCGTGAGAGTTTAAAGAAAGTTCATGGCGGAGGAAAACCTCCTATCTGTGATATAGGACCGGAAGGCTGCCCATGTATTATTCCGCCGGGAGACCCGTGTTTAGGTGGTCCAGGTGGTGGTGGCGACGATTTGGGATATTGTCCTGATAGCCATGCATATATTCCGTGTAACCAGACCTGTCCAAGCGGAATGAGCCCATTGTGCGCACTATAAGATCAACTCTAGGAGCTGTCTCAATGGAGGCAGCTTTTTTTATTTGTAATAACTCATTGTCAATGGTCAATCCATTTCCTTCAATGTGATATTCTTAGAAATCTTGTAGCTCTTTTTCTTTTTATTCGGCTTTTCTTCTTCCCCGAGCAGCTTGCCCCATGGCTTTAAGCCGTCTACTCTTTCAAAAATAATTTTAATGATTGCAATAGCCGGAATGCAGAGGAACATTCCTGCGATCCCCCAAAGATGTTCGCCTAAAATAATTCCGATGAAGGAAAACAGAGCATTGATCTTTACTTTTGAACCTACAACAAACGGAAGGACAATATTTCCGTCAATGATATGTATGGCAATATATCCGATTGCTACGTATACACAGGTAGAAGGGGCGCCTGTTGCAAAGGCAATAAAACATGATATTAAGAGGGAGATACATATTCCCAGATAAGGAATTACATTTAATAAGCCTGTCAAAATAGCCAGAAGTATGGCATATTTTATTCCTAAAACAGTAAGAAGGATGGTGCAGAGCATTGAAACAATCAAAACCTGCAGACAAAGCCCGAAAATATATTTTTTCGTCATGACTCTGATCTCGTTAACCACTTCCTGCACACTTGCTTTATGTTTTTCGTTAAAAACGGTTACAATGAAATTATTAAGAACCCTTCTGTAATTTAAAATAAAAATAAAGAACAAGGTGAAAAATACGATAAAGCCAAAACCGCTTGAAAATATCCCGAAAGTAAAGCCAAGGATTACTCCCGAGGAAGAAAGCAGCTTATTCAAGCCCTGGTTAATATAATCCAGCTGCTCATCTATCTTTACATTGAAGGTTTTTGAAATCCAGTGCTGCAGATTACTGAAAACAGTCGTCACCTGATCCCTTAGGTGGGGAATGTCTTTGCTGAAATCAGAAAGTTGTGATCCGAAAAAATAAATAAGCCCGGATAAGATAGCCAGCATCACAAAAACCGAAGTCATCGTTGATATGGATCTTGGAAATCTTAATTTTCTTTCCATGAAAGTGGCGGCGGGAAGAAAGAGCATGGCCATTAAAAAAGCTAAGAAGAAAGGGGCTAATATGCTCTGCCCGAGTGCCAGCAGGTAACCCAAGCCAATGATGGAAATAACTACAAGCGTAAGGTTAACAAGAAAAGGAAGTCGAAGAAAATTCATAATTTTTCAAATCTGTTGCATAAAAATAAGAAAACCCGTCTAATTAAAGACGTGTTTTGGTTTAATTAACATAATTCTTTTTGAAAGAGAAGCCATAGGACAGTGTCGTGTGGTACGTGTTTTTTTAAAATTAATCTCAATTATTTTTTTGTGCTTTTGTAGCTGAACTTAATGACAAAAAACGCACCTCAAATATAATCTGAGATGCGTTTCCTTATTGAGAGTTGATATGTTCTGAATTATTTTTCGATCGCAAAGTCGACTACTTCCTCCATTCTGTTCACATAATGTACAGTCAGGTTTTTCAAATAATCTTTTTTGATCTCTTCCACATCTTTTCTGTTCGCTTCACAAAGAATTACCTCTTTTATTCCTGCTCTCGTGGCTGCAAGAAGCTTTTCTTTGATTCCGCCTACAGGAAGTACTTTTCCTCTTAACGTAATTTCACCCGTCATCGCAAGATGAGGTTTTACTTTCTTATTTTTGAATGAAGAAACCATTGACGTTAGCATAGCAATACCTGCAGACGGCCCGTCTTTCGGTGTTGCCCCTTCCGGGACGTGAACGTGGATGTTTTTCTTATCCAGCTCTTCCTGCGCTATTCCAAGCTCGTCATGTTTAGCTTTGATATATTCCAAGGCGATGGTTGCAGATTCTTTCATAACGGTACCCAGGTTTCCGGTCATGGTAAGACCTCCTTTTCCATTACTTAAAATACTTTCAATGTATAAAATATCTCCGCCCACACTGGTCCATGCAAGACCTGTAACTACACCAGGTACCCCGGTGATTTCAGACAGGCTTTTCGGTCTTGGAACACCAAGAATCTCATCTATTTTTTCAATAGTGATCCTTGGGTCATATTCTTTCATTAAAGCAGTCTGAAGGGCAACCCATCTTGCAATGGATGCAATCCTTTTTTCCAGGGTTCTTACACCGCTTTCTGAAGTGTGTGCTTCAATGATATGTTTAAGTTCAGAATTTCCGAGTTTGAATGATTTTGCATCCAAACCGTTTTCTTCCTGCTGCTTTTTGATCAAATGTCTCTTTGCAATCTCTGTTTTTTCCTCCATCGTATATCCGGCGATCTGAATGATCTCCGTCCTGTCTAACAATGGCGTCTGGATCGTAGACAGTGAATTTGCCGTAGCGATAAACATCACTTTGGACAAATCGTAGCCCATTTCCAGGAAATTGTCATAGAAAGATTTATTCTGCTCAGGATCAAGAACTTCCAAAAGGGCAGAGCTTGGGTCACCGTGAAGCCCCTGAGCGATTTTGTCAATTTCATCAAGAACGATTACCGGATTGGAAGTGCCTGCTTTTTTGATAGATTGCAGGATTCTTCCTGCCATGGCTCCAATATATGTTTTTCTGTGTCCACGGATTTCACTTTCGTCATGAAGTCCACCCAGAGATAATCTTACATATTTTCTTCCCAGGGCATCAGCAACCGATTTTCCTAAAGATGTTTTTCCTACTCCCGGAGGCCCTACAAGTAAAAGAATAGGGGATTTCATGTTGTTTTTTAGCTTTAAAACAGCCATGTGCTCCAGAATTCTTTTCTTAATATCTTCCAGTCCGAAATGAGCTTTGTCTAAAGTTTTTTCAGCCTTGGCAATATCAAAAACATCTTTTGTATAGGTTTCCCACGGAAGATCTGTGAAGAAATCAAGATAATTTCTCTGAACGTTATAGTCCGGCGAATTCGGGTTTTGGCGCTGCAGTCTGCTGATCTCTTTCTGGAAATGATCTTCCACTTCCTGATTCCACTTTTTTCTTCTTGCCTTATTGATAAGATCCTCGACATCGCTTTCCGGGCCGCCTCCCAGTTCATCCTGAATGGTTCTGATCTGCTGATTCAGAAAATATTCTCTCTGCTGTTTGTCAAGATCCTTTGATGTTTTCTGATGAATCTGGTTTCTCAGTTCCAGTTTTCTGAAATCCTCATGCATCATCTCATAGCACTTGTTGGCCCTTTCCATAAGGCTTTTCTCCTCAAGCAGCTTTTGTTTTTCCGTAGAAGGAAAGCTTGCATTAGTGCAGATGAAATTCAGAAGATCATCATTATTATTGATGTTTTTGATGGCGAAATTGGCCGCATTTGGAATATTAGGGTCCAGCTCGATTATTTTCAAGGCTAAATCTTTGATATTCTCAAGTAAAGCCTCATATTCTTCCTTATTTTTTGGCCTGGAATCTTTCAGTTTTGTGATTTCAGCTTTGAAATAAGGCCGGCTTTCTACGATTCTTTTTATTTTAAATCTGTGGAAACCTTTAGTAATAGCTGTAATATTGCCTTCAGGAAGTTTGATGATTTTGATGATCTTTGCCAATGTACCGGTCTGGTACATATCTTTCTCGGCTGGTTGCTCCAAATCTGAGTTTTTCTGGCTCACGATTCCAATGAACTCGCCATTTTTCTGTGCCTCTTCAAGAAGCTGTATCGATGTTTTTCTTCCTGCAGTAATAGGAATTACCACATTCGGAAACATGACCATATTTCTTACGGGAAGTATAGGGAATATTCTCTGTTCGGAATTTTTATCAGTCTCCGAAAAGTCTGAAAGATTGATCTCCTCGGCTACAATGTCAAACCCATCGCTGATCATTTCCTCTAAACTAATATCTTCAAATTCTGTCATAGTTAATCAAATGACAAATTGTCATCTTCGTTTTAAATCGTTAAAATGATATTTTACAATATGCGCTGAAAACGTGCAGCGTATTATAGTTCTCTAAATTGCACAATACCTATGCCATTTGTTTTTTGCTAAAAAATATGGTCAAAATTTCCTTTTTTTAGTAATCTTTCATTTTAAAAATTAAAATAAAGGAGTTCTGCTTCTCTAATTTCTTAAAAATGTGTATTTTCGCAAACTGATAAAAAACTATAATATATAAAATGGCAATTTTAGGACAGATTAGGAGTAAGCCTTGGCTTTTGATGGGAGTGATCGCATTGGCGCTTTTAGCGTTTCTGGTAAATCCCGACAGCATCGACAAGGTTTTTGGAAAAAATCCTGATGTTTTAGGAAAAGTAAACGGTGAGAAAGTCACCCGCGAAGAGTTCAATGATCAGCTTTTCGTACTGCAGCAGCAGGCTGAGCAACAGGGCCGTCCAAAAACGGGACTTGAAGAGCAGGCTTGGCAGTTACTTGTACAATCTAAACTTATCAAACAACAATTTGAGAAATTGGGCTTTGAAATGACTGATGATTATTTCTGGAATCAGATCCAGTATGATCAGATGTTCGCTCAAAACCAACAGTTCTTTGATGAGAAAGGTAATTTTAAAACTCAAGAGCTTAAAAAAGAAATTGAAACATTAAAGAACACCAACCCGGAAGGCTACAACCAATGGCTGAAGACCAGAAAAACTGTGGAATACAGACTGATGGCAAGACAGGTGTTTACTAATATTTCAGCGGGAATCACTACTGGCAAGAAAGAAGCTGAAGAGCTTATGAAGCAGAGAGACCAGCTGGCTGATATCGACTTTGTAAAGATCGACTATGCAGCATACCTTCAAAAAACGAAAATTAACGTTACTACGGCAGACCTTGAAAACTATATCAAGCAACACCCTGTCATGTTTAAAGCGGAGCCAAGCAGAAACATCGGGATTGTATATTTCCCTTCTAAGCCTAGCCCGGCAGATGATGCAGCGGCTCAGAAAGAGATCAATAAGCTTTTCTCAGGTGGTACTGATGCAAGCGGAGGAACAGAGAACTTCCAGAATACAAAGAACGACTCTATGTTCGTGATGGCTAATTCTGATATGCCTTTCAACAATCAATATTCAGCGCCTGCCCAATTGCCTCAGACAATTCAGGGACAAATTGCAACTGCAGCTATCGGACAGACTTTCGGGCCCTACAAAGAACAAAATTTCTATGTAGTGTCGAAACTTTTGGATAAAAAGACTTCAGATTCTACATTGTCAAGACATATTCTTATCGCTTTCAAAGGAAGCCCTGCAGGACAAGGTGTAACAAGATCTAAGGAGCAGGCTAAGAAATTGGCAGACTCTATCGGAGCTATTGTGAAGGCTACTCCTGCTAAATTTACGGAATTCCTGAAACTTTCTAACGATCCTAACTCTGCAGCACAAGGTGGAAGTTTAGGCTGGACAACTCCGGAAACACCTTTCGTTCCTGAGTTCCTTACCTATCTGGCAAATAACCCTAAAGGCGCTACAGGAGTGGTAGAAACACAATTCGGATACCATATCATCAATATTGAAGATAAAAAAGCCGGAGCAATGAGCTATAAGGTAGCTAACCTTGTAAAAGAAGTTAAACCTTCAGATGCTACAGAAGCCGAATCTGATAAAAAAGCAAGAAGATTCATTCAGCAGGTTCAGGGGAAATCTTTCAACGATTTCGTGAATATTGCTAAAAAAGGAAACTATCAGTTCTCTAATCCTAAAGCCGCTAAAAGATTCGACGGGCAGCTTCAGGGACTTGGGACAGATAAAGACGGAGAAATCCTGGCATGGGCATTCGATAAGAAAAGAACGAAGGGAGATACAGAATTCTTTACTGTAGAAGGTACAGGAGATAAAATCGTAGCATATCTTAACGGAAAACAGGAAGCAGGTCTTGCAGATCCTGAATCTGTAAGAGATCAGATCGAGGTGGTTGTTAAAAATAAATTGGCGGCTAAACAGATCTCTGATAAAATTGCCGGAGCTAAAGCTTCAAGCTTAGACCAGATCGCAAAACTGTTTGCTTCAACAAAACAATCTGCTCAGGTTAATATGCTTAACCCTTCAGTAGCCGGTGCTATGGAGCCTAAAGTTGCAGGTGCAGCTTTTGGAGTTGCAAAAGGTAAGCTTTCTAACCCTATTGAAGGCGGAACAGGAGTTTATGTATTGATCAAAAAATCAGAAACAGTGAACAAGCAGCCGGGTGACCTTAAGCAGTTTACAGAATCTATTACCCAGAGAAGTGCAAGTATGTTCGGACAGGCTTGGATGAAGAGTCTTCAGGATAATGCAGATATCAAAGATTACAGAATTGAAATCTGGAACAAGCTGGGAAATCAGCAACAGTAAGATTTTAAATTTACAGATATAAAAGCGGCAGAATTTTCTGCCGCTTTTTTGTATTTAACGCAGAACAATAAAGAAAAAGATTAATTTAAAATGTGTTATATTTGCTCATTAGAAAAAATTTAGCAAGTGAAGTTCAGTAAAGAATTAAAAGCTGGTGTGATTGCACTTATAGCTATTGTAGGCTTTGTGGTGTTGTTTCAATTCATGAAAGGCAGAAGTCTTTTTACTACCGATAATATATTTTACGCAAAATACGATAATGTGGAAGGACTTGCGCAGTCATCTGCGGTTTCCATTAATGGTTTGAAAGTAGGTCAGGTTGATAAGATCATTCCTAGAACAGCAAAAGACGGAAAGATCAGTTTTGTGGTGAAAATTACGGTAGATGACAAATTCGAATTTTCCAAAAATTCAACCCTTGAAATCTTTGAACCAGGCCTGATGTCAGGAAAAGAAATGAGAGTAAACCTGATGTATGGAGGTCCAACTGCAAAAGACGGTGATACGCTTCAGGGATCTTTCAAACTGGGAACATTAGGAAGCCTTTCTTCTCAGGTAGGTCCTGTTAAAGATCAGTTGCAGACTGTTCTGTACAGAGTAGACTCTTTGATGGCGAATGCAAACCAAGTGGTCAATGCACAAAACAGAGAAGAAATCAGGGCGCTGCTTGCCAATCTTAATAAGACGGTAGGTGCTTTGCAGACTACAGCAGGAAGTGTAAATACTCTTGTGGGACATAACGATCCTAAACTTCAAAAAGTACTTGACGATGCAAGCCTTACCATGCAAAGTGGGAAGGTGACATTAGATAAATACGGGAACCTTGCAGAAAGCATTGATACTAAAAGGCTGAATGCGACAATTGCTAATTTGGATGCTACCGTAGGAAAACTTAACCAGGTAATAGCAGGTGTCGATAACGGACAGGGAAGCTTAGGGAAATTAATGAAGGACGAGCAGCTTTACAATAACCTGAACTCTGCTTCCACTAACCTGAATTCATTGATTGAAGACATGAAGGCAAACCCTAAGAGATACATCAATTTCTCAGTTTTCGGTAAGAATAATAAAGACTAATCACCTTATGCAGTACATTGATAACATTATTTTTCTGATCTTATTAATTGCGGGATTCGGGCTGTTTGCAAAAAGCCTGCAAAAGATTTATAGAAATATCAGGTTAGGAAGGGAAATCAATAGAAGTGACAGAAAAGCTGAGCGCTGGGAAACCATGGCCAGAGTGGCGATGGGCCAGAGCAAAATGGTAAAACGTCCTGTAGCAGGTATCCTCCATCTTTTTGTATATGTGGGTTTTGTTATTATCAACATTGAATTGATAGAAATTATTGTTGACGGAATCTTTGGAACCCACAGGTTTTTGGCTTCCATTTTTGGGAATAGTTTCTACAGCTTCTTCACAGCGACATTAGAAGTACTGGCTCTTTTAGTAATCATCGGAGTTGTTATTTTCTTTATCAGAAGAAATTTCTATGGCGTAAAAAGACTTAATATGAAAGAGCTTTTTGGCTGGCCTAAAAACGATGCCAACTGGATTCTGATCATAGAGTTTGCTCTAATGGTAGCTTTCTTCAGTATGAATGCCTCAGAATCTGTTTTGCAGGCTAGAAATGCAGAAGGTTTTCATCATATAGGTTCTTTCCCGATTAGCCAGATGCTTTTTGTTCCATTCTTAGAAGTATTTAGTTTTGACAATGGCTTCTTGGTTTTTGTTGAAAGATTTGCATGGTGGTTCCACTTTGTGGGGATTCTTTTCTTCATGAACTATCTTTATTACTCAAAACACCTTCATATTATTTTAGCTTTTCCAAGCACATGGTTTGCGAACCTTGAGAAAAAAGGAAAATTCAATAACCTGGATTCTGTCACCAAGGAGATCAAACTGATGATGGATCCTAACGCAGATCCTTATGCTGCACCGGCTGAAGGCGAAACAGCAGATGTTCCGTCTAAATTTGGAGCAGAAGATATATTTGATCTTAACCAGGTGCAGTTGCTTAATGCATACTCCTGTACAGAATGCGGAAGATGTACTGCCGTATGTCCGGCTAATATTACAGGTAAAAAACTTTCTCCGAGACTGATTCTGATGAAAACAAGAGACAGGATCGAAGAAGTAGGAAGAAATATAGACAAGAACGGAAAATTCGAAGACGACGGTAAGAAGCTTCTGAATGATTATATTACCAAAGAAGAGCTTTGGGCCTGTACCACATGTAATGCATGTACAGAAGCATGTCCGGTATTGCTGGATCCGCTTTCTATCATTTTCGAAATGAGAAGATTCCTTGTGATGGAGCAGTCCGCTGCCCCTCAGGAACTGAATCTGATGATGACGAATGTAGAAAACAATGCTGCTCCTTGGCAGTATAACCAGGCAGACCGTCTGAATTGGGCAAATGAGAATTAATGTAAAATAATGTAACAATGTAGCAATTCATTGGTAAACTGGTACATTGGCATATTCGTAAATTTGAGAAAATGGATTTCAATATAAAAACAATGGCAGAATATGCTGCCGAAGGAAAGACCCCGGAAGTTTTATTTTGGGTTGGATGTGCTGGAAGTTTTGACGACCGCGCCAAAAAAATTACAAAAGCATTTTGCAAGATATTAAACAAAATAGGAGTTGAATTTGCTGTACTTGGACAGGAAGAAAGCTGTACCGGGGATCCCGCAAAAAGAGCAGGAAACGAATTTGTTTTTCAGATGATGGCCCTTACTAATATTGAGGTCCTGAATGCTTATGAAGTGAAAAAGATCGTCACTGCCTGTCCTCACTGTTTCAATACCCTGAAAAATGAATATCCAAGCCTTGGAGGTCACTTTGAAGTCGTTCACCATACTCAGTTCCTTAAAACTTTGATGGAGGAAGGAAGGCTGAAGATAGAAGGAGGTGCCTTTAAAGGGAAAAAAATCACTTTCCATGATCCTTGCTACCTTGGAAGAGCCAACGACGAATATGAAGCTCCAAGAATGCTCCTTGAAAAACTGGATGCAGAACTTGTTGAAATGAAACGCTGCAAAACCAATGGTTTATGTTGTGGAGCAGGAGGTGCACAGATGTTTAAAGAACCAGAAAAAGGGAATAAAGACATCAATATCGAAAGAACGGAAGAAGCTTTGTCTTTCGAGCCAAAAGTCATTGCTACAGGATGCCCTTTCTGTAACACAATGATGACGGACGGTGTAAAACATTTTAATAAAAATACAGAAGTAGCTGTAAAAGATATTGTAGAACTTCTTGCAGAAGCTGAAGATCTGTAAGAACAGCAGAAAATAAGAAAAAACTCAGGCTTAGGTCTGGGTTTTTCTTTATCATAAAATCAGGAATATTTCTTAATTTTATACTTTAAAATTGACAGGATATGAAAATTGAAGAATCCAGCATAGTAGAAACCAGCGACTACAGAGTTATTATATACCCGGCATCCAGACCTTTTGAAACCAAAGAAGCTAAGGCCATTACCGAAAAGCTTTTCGATTTCCTGGCGACCTGGGCGGCACACGGAAAACCGCTTTCTTCATCCTTTAAAATTGAAAAAAATCAATTTATCGTGGTTTGCGTGGATGAAGAGAAAGAAATGGCTTCAGGCTGCAGTATTGATGCCTTAGGGAAGATCATGCGCGAAATTGATGAAGAATACCAGCTTGGACTTTTCGACAGGATGAAAGCCAGCTTTGTACAAGACGGGGAGGTAAAAACATTGAAGCTTCAGGATTTTAAATCTCAGCTGAGAAGCGGTGAACTGCCAAAAGACATTCAGGTTTTTGATTTCTCTAAAAATACATACCTGGACTTTTTAAGCCACTTTTTACTGCCATTGGAAAAAAGCTGGGCTGCAGGTATAGCTTAGGCGAATATAAAAATCAATCGATCAGAACTTTAGATTGAAGCCTTAGGCAGTTTTCTGTTGAAAACAGTCTTATAAAGTCTTCAATGTAAGGTTCTTTTGTTTAGTACCTCTGCTGGGGGCTACTGCAATAGAAACAGCTCTTATTCCACATTATCCTTGATTTGCATACCCAAAAGGATTACAGAATTTGCTCCTGCGGAAGTATTTAATCTGTCATTAATGAATTATTATACGTTGAACATTAATGGTATGCTAACTTCCTTTAACTATGCTGATATTTTTGGGAATTATTCGGATTAAAGATTGGAATTCACTAATTTTAACCATTATTTGAAGGTCGATTAATGACTTTACGTGAATATACATCTAGATAAAATTTTGGAAAGGAAAAAAATACTGTTTATCTCATCATGGTTTCCCAATAAAATAGAGCCTACGAATGGAAATTTTGTTCAGCGCCACGCTGAGGCTGTGGCAAAAATACATGATGTTGAAATAGTTCATGCCATTGGTGATTTTAATCAAAAGCAAAAGTTTCTGGAGGATGATCGGGTGATAAACGGTATCAGGACCTGTATTATTTATTATAAAAACTCAAAAAATCCTGTTCAGAATTTTTTACGGAGAATGCAGGCGTATAAAAAAGGCTATCATAAAATGCAGAAACCGGATTTGGTGCATGCCAATGTAATGCATAATTCTATGCTTTTTGCTGTTTATCTAAAGAAGAAATTTAAAATTCCGTTTGTAGTTACTGAACATTGGACAGCGTTGAGGGAAGTAAATCGTAATCGCACTCCTTTTATTACAAAATTGATTGCCAAAATCATTGGAAACGCTGCAGAGAAGATATTGCCTGTGAGCGGTGATTTAGAAAAAGGACTAAAGAAAATTGGTATAACCACTGAAATGAAAGTTATTCCCAATGTGGTTAATACTAACCTTTTTAAACCGGTAATGAAATCAGGTTCTGATTTTACATTTATCCATGTCTCCAATTTGATTCCCAGAAAGAACTCAGATAAAATATTAAAGGTTGCATTAAAGCTCTTGTCAAAAGGATATCGGTTTAATTTACAGTTGGGAGGTGATGGGAATATTGACACTTTGAAAGGCGAAGTAAAAAATGCAAAAGCTGAAGACAGAATAGAAATTTTTGGAATACAAACTATAGCCCAAGTTGCTGAGCGAATGCAAAAATCCGATTGTTTCATTCTTTTTAGCGATGACGAAAATCAGCCTTGTGTAATTGCAGAGGCATTTGCCTGTGGTCTTAAGGTGATATCAACAAATGTTGGTGGAATCAGCGAATTTTTTCCTGAAAATGCGGGCATTTTACTTCCAAAGGTAGATGAAGAACAGTTGTTTTCTGCAATGAGTCTAATTTTAGAAGAACCTAAAAATGAAAGTGTTTCTTTACTGTCTCAATATGCAAAAGATACTTTTTCAGAAGAAATTATTGGGCGGAAGTTTTCTGAAGTTTATGAAAATATTTGTAAAAATAAGAAGCCATGAAAAGCTTAAAAGATTTTTTGAGAAGCTTTTTTAATAATCAAGGGCATTACGTTTTTTTATCTTTCCTGATTGCTAAAATTTGTGGATTTGCAGGAAATTTATTGGTGATCAGGTTGCTTTCTGAAAATGAATTTGGAGTATTAAGTATTGCTCTTTCGGTACTTACCATTTTTATGCCGTTTACAGGTTTTGGAAGCGGACAGAGTTTAATGCGGTTCGGATCAATTTCAACTGACGAGACTGAAAAACGGAAAATTTCCTCCTACTTTTTTTTCAAAGGGCTGTTCTTTGAAATCTTGTTGATCATTTTATTTTTATGTGTTTCTCTTTTTTATTATAAAAAGTATGAAAATATCTTTATTATTTTCTGTTTTGGTGTGGTAAGATTGGCGGGATATTATTTTGTGAGCCATATTCAGGTTTTTTACCGGATTACGGGTAAGAACCGGATATTTGCAAAAGTTAATAATGTGGTTAATATCGGAGGATTGGTTTTAATTCTTATTCTCACTTATTTCTTTAAGTTTTATGGCTACCTGATTGCCATTGCCATCACACCATATCTTTCATTGTTTTGGCTGAACAAAGAGATTTATTCATTTCATCAGTTCATTCCTAAAAATTACAGGGAAATGTGGAGGTATGGTGCATTTACAGCGGCAACATCTCTTATTTCCGACACTATGTTCTCTCTAGACATTCTTTTGCTTGGGTTTTTAATGAATGAAACTGCTGTTGCCAATTACCGTGTTGCCATTCTGATACCGTCCAATATCACCTTTTTAGCCATTAGTTTTTTGCAAAGCGATTTACCATTGCTCTCTAAAAACTATCAGAATAAAACATTTTTAAAATCTTATGTAATTAATTTCCATAAAGTATTTATACCTGTTTGTATTGGTATATTTATTTTCTTTATGTTTTTTGATCGCTACATCTTAAAATATTTTTTCGGAACTGCATATATTGATAATTCGGAGTTACTGATGGTTTTATTAATAGGATTCAATATAGGAATGTTAACCAGAAATCTTTATGGGAATCTTCTTCCGGCAGTGGGTAAAGTAGAAATCAATACCTGGGTGGGCATAGCTTCTCTTATTTTCCTTGCAGTGGCTGCATATTTATTAATACCTGTATATGGAACTTTAGGGATGGGTATTGCCATGACATCAACAATACTTATATCAGGTTTGTTTTATCTTATTTTTTTCTTTTTGTATCTGAAGAAACTTCCTTAATTACAAATCTTTATTACCTTTGTCTTATGAAGAATTCGGGTTTTCGATTATTGTTTGTGCTTTTTGCGTTCGTTAGTTGTGGAAGCGATGACGATTCTTTACAGAGAATTGATCAGATTCTGAACATTTATGTAAAAAACAGTGCGGGACAGGATCTGCTGAATGCAAAAAAGACAGGTTCCTATTCTTCCTATGCGGTTAATGATGCTTTTGGTGTTGCGGACGTGGCTCCGGTATCTGTACCCCTTAAAGTAACTACAGACTCTATATACTACTTTGAATATTTAAGGGGAGCAAAAAGAAGAACACTGGACTCATTAAGCCCCGATAACAGAACATATCATTCTAAATTGGCATTCGCATTGAGCAGAACAGAGAACAATGTAGTGATAACTACTGTTGATT
Source organism: Chryseobacterium sp. CCNWLW53 (assembly GCF_037083525.1). NCBI lineage: Bacteria > Pseudomonadati > Bacteroidota > Flavobacteriia > Flavobacteriales > Weeksellaceae > Chryseobacterium > Chryseobacterium sp. CCNWLW53. The sequence goes on from NZ_JBAOJR010000001.1 coordinate 952,985, forward strand.
CAATGGAGATTAAATATCGTTGGACACCGTCGGTATTTCAGGTCTCGGAAGTTCGTTACAATAACCAAGTCGTATTTACCAAGACTGCAGATGCACCCAATGCTATAAATACCATTACTATCATAAAATAATTTAAATTTGCAAAACTGTTAGCTTAGCTTTTTAAGTTAACATCTAATATTTAACATCTCAATAAAATGTTACAAGTCAATTTTTTGCGCGACAATAAAGAACGCGTTTTAGAAGGTCTTAAAAAAAGACAATTCAAGAATCTTGGGTTGGTAGACGACGCTGTTGCTGCCGACGACGAAAGAAAAAGAATACAGTTTGAATTAGATTCCCAGCTTGCCGAGATCAACAAAATTTCCAAAGAAATTGGACTTTTGATGAAAGAAGGAAAAAAAGAAGAAGCGGAGTCTGCAAAATCTAAAACAGCACAATTCAAAGAGTCGAGTAAAGAACTGCAATCCCAATTAGATGCAACTGAAAAAGCTTTACTGGATATTTTATACCAGATTCCCAATATTCCGTTTGAATTAGTGAAAAGTGGAGCATCTGCAGAAGACAACGAGAATATTTTCCAGTCTCACGATGTAGAAGGACTTGGAGAAGGAGCGATCCCTCACTGGGAGCTTGCCAAAAAATATAATCTGATTGATTTTGAACTTGGAGTAAAAATCGCTGGAGCAGGTTTTCCTGTTTATTTAGGAAAAGGGGCAAGGCTTCAGAGAGCTTTGGTTCAGTATTTCCTGGATAAGAATGTGGAAAAAGGCTATATGGAGGTTAATCCTCCTCATGTGGTTAATGAGGCTTCAGGATACGGAACAGGACAGCTTCCTGACAAAGAAGGACAGATGTACCACATTGGTTTGGATGATCTTTATCTTATCCCAACAGCTGAAGTTCCTGTAACGAACCTTTACCGTGACGTATTGCTTGAAGAAAAGGATCTTCCTATCAAAAATACAGCTTTCTCTCAGTGCTACAGAAGAGAAGCGGGAAGTTACGGAGCTCATGTAAGAGGTCTGAACCGTCTTCACCAGTTCGAAAAAGTAGAGATTGTAAGACTTGAAAAGCCTGAGAACTCTTATGCTGCACTGGAAGAAATGGTGGAGCACATCAAGGAAATTCTTACAGATCTTGAGCTTCCGTTCAGGGTGTTGAGGCTTTGTGGTGGTGATATGGGATTCACATCAGCAATGACCTATGACTTTGAAGTTTGGAGTGCTGCGCAGGAAATGTGGCTTGAAGTAAGCTCTGTATCTAATTTTGAAACTTTCCAGGCAAACCGTCTGAAATGCCGTTTCAAAACAGAAGGGAAATCTCAGTTGGTTCATACACTGAATGGCTCTGCAATGGCCCTTCCAAGGATTATGGCTGCGTTGCTTGAAAACAACCAGACAGCTGAAGGAATCAGAATTCCTAAGAAAATTGCAGAATATGCGAGATTCGATCTGATTAACTAAATAGATAACACTATAATAAATAATCCCCTTTCAGTTTTGGAAGGGGATTTATATTGGGTTTAGAGGTCAATTATTCAGTAGTAATAACCACTTTCTTATCCTTATTGACAAGGTTTTTGCCATCTACAAGGTCATTGGATCTTACAACAATTTCAACTGTTTTGTTATCGATCTGTTTTACGAAATCGTGCTTGCCTTCAATACTTTTGATGGGTTTCTGAAATTTAAGCCTGTTGGAAAATGTAAGATTGAACATTCTCAGCATTCCTGCCATTCCGGAAGCCATTTGTTTGCCATAGGCCTCAATGGAATCACTTTTGGTTTTAGGAACTGTTTTTTCTTCCGTTTCCTTTTCTTCCAGCATTTTGAGAATTCCATCAGAATTAAATTTATCAGTATTAATAATCAGAGATTTACCATTCCAGACTGCAATGTCCTGCAAGGGGATCTTTTTCAGACGTTTGTCGCTGGCCAGAAGCTGGGTAATTTCTGCGGGCATAAGTTTATCATACTTCAAGGAAAGGCCTATGATCTCGTTTTTATCTTTATCCACTTTCATATAGACTTTTTTCAGCACCTTCACCGAATCCTCATTAAGAGTTATTTTTCCATGCTTCTGAACATTATAAAGACTTGTCCAGTCGGTAGGCAATTTATCCAGGTCGCTCAGTTTCTTTGGATCAGAACCCATCATGCTCATCATTCCCATTACACTTTTATCCATCAGGATATTAGACTGCATGCTGGTAGCAGAATCTTTGTAATAGGTAGTTTCTGTATTGATAGAGCAGGACTGGAGAACTATGACAAGGATGGCAGCCCATAAAAAATTTATCTGTTTAATCATTACTGAAATTTTTTGTGTTCTCTTATGTATTACAAAACAGATACCAACCAAAAACGGACTGAAATTTCAGCCCGTTTTTTATTCTGTAACGATAACAATTTTTTTATCGGCATTCCTGAGTTTGGCCTCTTTATCATACATCGCTTTAAGATCGTAATCAATTTTAACCGTATAATTATCGGTTTGTTTTACCCAATCATGTTTTCCGGTGATAGATTTTATTTTGTTTTCAAATTTCAGGGTTGTTTCTATACTTTTAAAAAACATGGTAACCATTCCTTCCACTTTTTCAGCCTCGTCTTTAGAAGCTTTGCTTTTAAGAGTTTCTTCAATGTTTTTAAGATTAAAATTTTCCGTGTTGATCGTTAATGTTTGTCCGTCCCAGTTATTGAAAATATTCTGATCCAGCGGAAGTTTTTCCTTCTTGTTATAGCTTTTCAGCATCTGATAGTCCGCTTGGGTAAAGTGATCCATTTTTAAGGAAAGTCCGGCCGGCTCATTATTTTCCTTGTTCATTTTCATGAAGATCTTTTTCATGAGTCTTATCGAATCGGGATCTGTAGTCTGCGGCTTGCCACTCTGCTTCTGAACATCCAGAAAACTTGTCCAAATCGTTGGCAACTTGTCCATTTCTCCGAATTCTTTCTGCTGCTTCAGAGAATCGGGAGTCATAGCTTTCATTTCAGAAATAAACTGTCTCATATCGATGTCTGTAACAGAAGTTGATGCAGCATCTTTGTGATAGACAATTTCAGAGTTAATAGTACATGATTGCAGAACAAAAAGACCTGCAATGAATAAAAAAAGGATATTTTTCATGGAATTAGTTAGCTATTTAATGACAGTTGCTTGAGCTATGGTCGTGGCCTTCAATGTGGCAATTGCCGTTATGATCTTTAGAAATCGTCATAGCTTCGGCTCTCGGTGAAATATAAGGAATTCCCAGTTCAAGGCCTCTCAGAATAAATAATCCTCCTAAAATAATCATAATAACAGGAACTGCTTTTAAAATTTTAATTCTAAAAGCCTGATTCATGAGATTGCCGGCAAGAACTACAGCAAACATGAATGGGAGTGTCCCGAGTCCGAATAAAGCCATATATGAAGCTCCCTGCCATATTCCTCCGGCTGCCAGGCTGGCTGTAAGAGCCATATAAACCATCCCGCACGGAAGGAAGCCGTTAAGAAGCCCGGTTGTAAACCTTGAGCGGTAATCTGCTTTCTGAAGCAGCTTTCCTAAATTTGATTTTACTGAAAAGAGAAATTTAGAAAGAAAAGGAATCTTAGAGGCAAAATCTTTTCCTCCAAATGAAAACAAAGCCATGATAATCAGAAGAATTCCTGCAACGATCGTAAGATATTGCTGGAAGCCAGCCATTTCAAAACCTTCTCCTACAATTCCCAATATGGCACCCAATAACGAATAAGTGAAAATTCTGCCGAACTGATAGGTTAAATTTTGAAGATAGAAATTAGTAGCCTGTTTCTTTGTCAACCCCATCGATAAAGCAATAGGCCCGCACATTCCGATACAGTGAAAACCGGAAGCAAATCCTAATGCAATTGCCGATAAAATAAGTCCTATTTCCATATCACATCATAATCCATTCTATAGTCTGTTTTGTTTTTCGTCCACATAAGTCTCAGGGTATAATTTCCTGCTTTTAATACCTGTCCCGGTATAAAAAAAGACTGAGCGGCATCAAGCTGTACAGATTTTTTTATGTCTAAATTCTGATCGTCGGTTCTGTTTAAAACAAACTTTACCGTAGTATTGGTATTATTGTATTCTTTTGGAAAAGTAATCTTAATTCCGTTTTTTTCCTGACTGTATACCGGCTTTTCCTGCAGGTCGTCAGCTCTTTTCTTGGCATCAATGACATCCTGGTACTTAAGTTCCTCTTCATAATAATTATCGGTTACCATTTCAGAATTTTTCTGCCCGTTCGGGAAAAGAAATAGCATCGATAATATAAAAACAATGAATGCAAATAATGCAATGACTACACCGTGTCCCCAGCTAAAGTTTTTCATTTCTTCCGGTTTTTTTATCTGTTTTGAACCTCATTATTGAGGCTTTTTAATTAAAATTGTAATTTAAATGGTCCCTCGAAATACGTCTGATAAGAATCTATAAGCTTTCCTTTCATATCATACACACCGATGGTTATGTTTTGTTTTGAAAGTTTCATATCATTTTCCGGGAAGCTGATATTGATTGTTCCTTTCGAAATTTTATCTCTGTCTACCTGGATCTTGCTGGATGCACTGTACGTGATCTCACCGTGTGCAGGCTCAAGAACTTTTATCGTCACAATCTTTTTGTCGTTGGTTTTATTGAGGAATGTATAATTATAGGTATTGGTAATCTTACCGTCTCTTACAAAGAATGTACTTCCAGCGGGCTTAATGAATTTCGCCTCCATTTCTCCTCTGTTGTAAAGAAGAAACCCTAAAAACCCAACCAATAAAACAAGAACCACTGCAAAACCTTTCATCCTTCCTGTGAATTTGAACTCGGTCTGGTTTTCAATTTCATTTTCCGATGCATATCGGATCAATCCTTTTGGTAGTCCTACCTTTTCCATTACTTCATCACACGCGTCAATACATGCGGTACAGTTTACACACTCCAGCTGCTGTCCGTCCCTGATATCAATTCCTGTAGGACAAACAACCACACACTGATGGCAGTCGATACAGTCTCCTTTTCCTGCAGCCTTACGGTCTTCACCTTTTCTCCATTTCGATCTGTTTTCTCCTCTTTTAAAGTCGTAGAAAACATTAATCGTGTCTTTATCAATCAAAACACCCTGAAGTCTGCCGTATGGGCAAACTAAAGTACAGACCTGTTCTCTGAACCATGCAAATACAAAGTAAAATGCTGCTGAAAACAGGACCATTATAATAAAATTGGTAGGATGGGCAAACGGTCCTTCTGATATAATTCTGAAGATCTCTTTATACCCTACGATATACATCAGCATAAAGTGAGTGATGATCAGGGAGATGATAACATAAACCGACCACTTCAGGCTTCGCTTCCAGATTTTTTCACTGTTCCATTCCTGTCTGTCCAGCTTCATTTGCTTGTTTCGGTCCCCTTCAATAAGATATTCAATTTTACGGAAGATAGATTCCATAAAAATTGTCTGAGGACATATCCATCCGCAGAAAATTCTTCCGAACGCAATCGTAAAAATGATGATAAATATTAAGGATGCGATAGCACCTAGAGTAAGGATAAAAAAGTCCTGTGGATAGAAAGGCTGTCCGAAAATGAAAAACTCCCTATCGATAACATTAAACAAAAAGAATGGGTTGCCATTAATTTTGAGAAATGGCACCGTAAAATAAATAATTAATAAAGTATAACTTACAATGTTTCTATAGTTGGTGTATTTCCCTTTGGGTTTTCTCGGAAATACCCATTTTCTTTTACCGGATTGCTCCATTGTCCCGATAGAATCTCTGTAAGTTTCAGGATCCAGAACCTGTCCCTGTCCGCCTCGTACTTCTATTTCTTCTATATCTGACATAGTATACTATATTTTAAAAAAGAAAAAACATAATTCGTTACTATTTTAATCTAATAACAAATTATGTTTTTTTCATATGTTTCTAATTTTTTTAAAATTATTCTTTTTCCCAATGTGCTTCGGTTCCCTGAGGAGCTGCTCCTCCCTGAGCCTGAGTCACTGGCGGTTGTTCCTGATTAATGTGATATACATAAGCTGCAATCTTTTCAATCTCTGCTCCTGAAACTTCTCCGTTTTTACCGAATGCTCTCATCGCAGGGTTGGTAGGAGAACCATTCCAGTCCATATGGAAAACATTTTTAAATAAAGTTTTCTCTGGCTGATTGATCCAGTAGTTATCCGTAAGGTTTGGACCAATACCACCGCTACCGTCTTCTTTGTGGCAAGATGCACAGTTGGTTTTGAATAGTTCTTTACCTTCCGCGATATTGTCGGCAGAGTATTTAGCTGTTTCTATTGTTACAGGAGGCTGATTCTTTTCATATTCTGCAATGCTTGCCATCTGCTCCTTATATTCCTGCTCATATTCGCTCAATGGGTGTGCGAAATCTGTGAAAGAATATGCTGCGATATATACAATACAAAAAGCAGTCCCAAAATAGAATAATCCTACCCACCATTTCGGAAGCTGGTTATCCAATTCCATGATCCCATCGAAACCATGATCGATAAGGATATCTTTTTCTTCTGTAGCAGACTGTTTTTTGAATGCACTGTCGTACATCCTTCTTAAGAAAGGTACTTTCTTTTCTGCCAGATAAGCTGCTTTTTCTTCCGGAGATAGTTTTTTGAACTTATTATTTTCAATCAAATCTCCAATAGCACTGTGGATGTATGCTAAAATAGCACTGATCACAACAGTTCCCCAGAAGTAAGGTGAAGCTAGGAACGAGTAGCTCTGTACAAACAAATAATAAAAAACTATTAAAAGTCCAGTTATTATTAAGATGTTTACAACAACAGGTGTTCTTTGTTTCATAATAAATAGTTTAATTTTTTAAATTAAAATCGTCATCCTCATCATCCCCAAGTGGAGCTTCTTCTTCCTCTTTGTAATATTTTTTAGGTCTGCTAAAAACATAGATTACAAGAGCTATGAAGAACAGCATAAAGAAAATCAGAGCCAGCGTCTGGTAGAGACCAGCGTTTTCTGTATTGGATAATATATCTTTAAAGTTCTGAGGAATCATGTGAACCTTTTAATGTTTAGTTAGTACTTGCTGTTTTTATTTCTGTAGTCTTGATATCTGTTCCTAATCTCTGAAGGTAAGAAATAAGAGCTACGATCTCTTTTTTCTCCAATTCTCCCTGAGGTCTCTTAGCATAAGCTACCTTAAGGTCATTAGCTTCAGAGAAGATGTCTTTTACGATTTTTGATGCCTGGTTGTCTGCCCAGTTGTTGGCAGAATCTATTTCAGCTTTCGTATAAGGAACTTCAAATGTATTCTTCATCAGCTTCATTTTGTCTACCATCTTGGATCTGTCCAGGTTGGTAGCAATTAACCAAGGATAACGAGGCATGATAGAACCTGCAGAGGTAGATCTTGGGTTATACATGTGCTTGTAATGCCAAGAACTTGGGTTTTTCCCTCCTTCTCTGTGTAAATCCGGTCCTGTTCTCTTAGAACCCCATAGGAATGGTCTGTCATATACAAATTCTCCCGCTTTAGAATACTGTCCGTTTTTACCATTAAATCTTGTAATCTCATCCCTGAAAGGTCTGATCATCTGGGAGTGACAGGCATTACATCCTTCACGGATATAAATATCTCTACCTTCCAGTTCAAGTGGTGAATAGGGTTTTACTGCTGATATCGTAGGAACACTTTTCTTAAGGGATAGTGTAGGGATAATTTCAATTGAACTACCGATGGAAATCGTGAAGAAAGATAAAATACCTAATAATACAGGCATTCTTTCAAGCCATAAGTGAGTACCTTCACCTTCTTTACGTTTGTTTCCGATGTTGGCCAATGCAGGTGCTTCAGCAGGAACATCTTTCTGGAATGAACCTTTTCTTACGGTAGCGATTACGTTAACAATCATTAGGATAGCCCCGGAAATATAGAATATACCTCCTAAGAATCTCATCTTAAAGTAAGGAATGATTGCAGTTACCGTATCCAGCCAGTTTTTGTACATCAAAGTACCATCCGGGTTGAACTGTTTCCACATCAAACCTTGTGTAAATCCTGAAATATACATTGGTACTGCATAGAAAATAATTCCTAATGTTCCTAACCAGAAATGCCAGTTAGCTAGTTTTACAGACCAAATTTTTGTTCTCCACATAATGGGTACCAAGTAATAGATAACCCCGAATGCCATGAAACCATTCCATCCTAGAGCTCCTAAGTGTACGTGACCAATAACCCAGTCTGTAAAGTGACCAATTTTGTTGATATTTTTAGTTGCCAAAAGCGGACCTTCAAATGTTGCCATACCGTAGCATGTAACAGCTACTACGAAGAACTTAAGGATAGGGTTTTCCCTTACTTTATCCCAAGCTCCTCTCAGCGTAAGAAGTCCATTTAGCATCCCTCCCCATGACGGTGCGATAAGCATGATAGAGAAACCTGTTCCCACTGCCTGCGCCCATGCAGGAAGAGCAGTATACTGAAGGTGGTGAGGACCAGCCCAGATATATACGAAAATTAATGACCAGAAGTGAATAATAGACAGTTTATAAGAGAAAACCGGTCTGTCTGCTGCCTTCGGAAGGAAGTAATACATTAAACCAAGAACCGGAGTTGTCAGTACGAAAGCTACGGCATTGTGACCGTACCACCACTGTACAATAGCATCCTTTACCCCTGCATATGCTGAATAAGATTTCCAGCCGGAGAAAGATAACGGAACTTCAAGATTGTTGAAAATGTGAAGCATAGCCACGGCAATCCATGTACCGATATAGAACCAGATGGCTACATAAAGGTGTCTTACTCTTCTTTTTGAAATCGTAAGGAACATGTTGATTCCGAAAACAATCCAGGAGAATGCAATCAATATGTCGATCGGCCATTCATGTTCAGCATATTCTTTTGAAGTATTGATCCCCATAAAGAACGTAACGAACGTAGCAACGATCATAAACTGCCAGGTCCAGAAATGTAACCAGGATAATGTATCACTGTACATTCTTGTTTTTAATAATCTCTGTAATGAGTAATAAATACCGGTATAAACGATATTACATACAAATGCCCAAATTACAGTATTGGTATGAAGCATTCTGATTCTTCCAAAACCAAATGCACCATGAGTGTTTATTAACCCTTGAATATTGCCTGATGCAAGACTTTTGATGGTTGTATCATCTGTACCGAATATAAATTCCGGCAATTCCGGGTAGAAAAGCATTAATGCCGCCGTAAGCCCGAACGTAAATCCTATAAGACCGAAAACTAAGGTCGCATAAAGGAACGCACGGACAATACTGTTGTCATAACTAAACTTTTGTGTTTCCATATCAACTATTCACTTTTTTCTTCAATTTTATTATTCTCTCCTATTTTTTTCTCGTCTTTATCTTTGTCGCCTTTTTCATCCTTTTCTTTGATTTCTCCATTATCAAAAAGGATTCTGACAGCCGGAGATTCATCATCTTCAAACTGTCCTTTTCGGGCATACACTATAAATACGACCAAGAAAATCGCAGCTAAAGAAACACTGCAGAGGATCATTAAATATAGAATATCCATTGGACAACAAAATTAACCTATTTTCGGGGTTCAAATTTAGTGAAAAATAATGACATTCATCACGAAATGCGGATTTCAGCTAATTTAAAATCAGTCTAAATAAGGGCTTCTACGCCTGTTTTTTGAAATATTTGCGGCCCAAAATCCAGGTGGAAAGAGTAGTGAATGTAACCACAGTGATGGAACTGATTGGCATGATGATTGCTGCGAAGAGCGGATGCATCTGACCTGTAACTGCGTAACTTAAACCAACGATATTGTAGAGAAAACTGATTATGAATGTCATTTTTACAATAGTAATAGATCCTTTGCAAACATTCAGGTAGTTATCTAATGTGACTACCTTATCGCCATTCATGATCACGTCGGAAGAAGGGGTAAAGCTGTTTGTGTCATCTGCGATGGCGATTCCCACATTACTTTGCTTCAGTGCACCGGCATCATTCAGTCCGTCTCCCAGCATAGCCACTTTCATGTTCTGATCCTGAAGATTTTTGATGTAGTTCAGCTTGTCTTCCGGGCTCTGGTTGAAGGCCATTCCCTGATATGTAGGGATAAGTTCCTTAAGCTGGTTTTCCTCTGAAGAGTTGTCACCGCTCAGGATGAATATTTTGTAGCTGGTAAGCTTCGTGAATAGCTCCTTTAATCTCGGACGGTATTCATTTTTGAAGATGAATTTACCTAAAAGTTTGCCATTTTTGCTGATGTATACAGCTGTTTCAAGGTTTTTAGGCTCCTGATCATTATAACGGGCGGAGCCAATTTTATAAACATTTCCTCTTACACTGGCTTCATATCCTTTTCCGGAAATCTCCTGGAAATTTTCAACAGGGAAATAGTCATCACTTACCTCTATAAATTCATACAGAGATTTAGAAAGCGGATGATTGGAATTTTTTAATAAAGTTTTGATATTCAGGTTGTCAAATTCATTGATTTCAAAACCTTCATATCTTATGTTTGATTTTTTTCTGTGGGTAATAGTTCCTGTTTTATCAAAAACAATAGTATCAAGTTTTGCAATTTTCTCAATCGTTAAGGTGTCTTTCACGTAAAACTTATTACGTCCTAAGATTCTCATGATGTGTCCGAAAGTAAACGGAGCAGATAAGGCTAGTGCACAAGGACATGCAATGATAAGAATGGCTGAAATAACCTGGAACATGATTTTAAGGTCAATAAATGACCAGTAAATTCCTGAGATTAATGCAATACCTAAAATAATGAATGTGAAGTACTTGCTGACGTTGTTGGTGAGTGTGTCAAGACCAGTTTCATGCTTCTTAAAAGCTTCCTTATTCCAAAGCTGTGTCAGGTAACTTTGATCCACATCTTTAATTACTTCTAGCTCTAATGATGAACCTATCTGCTTTCCTCCTGCAAAAATTTTATCACCCGGCTGCTTGCTGATGCTTTCGCTTTCTCCCGTGATAAAGCTGTTGTCTATATTTCCTTCCCCGTTAATCAGAATGGCATCCACCGGAATGATCTCCTGGTTTCTTACCAGAATTCTGTCCCCCACTTTAATCTCAGAAAGAAGGATGTTGTTCTGTTTTCCTTCAAAATCTACTTTGGTAACTGCAATAGGGTAGAATGATTTATAATCTCTGTCGTAGGATAAAGCGCTATACGTTCTTTTCTGAAAAATTTTCCCCATTAGCATAAAGAACAGCAATCCACACAATGTGTCAAAATATCCAGGACCGTAATCTGTAACCACTTCGTAAATGCTTCGTCCAAAAAGAACAAAAATTCCCAGGACAATCGGAACATCGATGTTGACGATCTTATTTTTCAATCCATACCAGGCAGATTTGTAATAATCCGAAGCAGAATAAAATACAACAGGACAGGCTAAAAGGAACATCAGTGTTCTGAAGAGTCCTTTATAATGCTCCATCCAGTAATCCTCACCCCCTACATATTCAGGGAAGGCAAGGAACATTCCGTTTCCGAATGCGAATCCGGCAATGGCAAATTTTATAAGAAGAGATTTGTCAAGGTGATCTACGTTTTTATCGGCGGTTTCAAGGCTGATAACGGGCTTGTAGCCGAGATTGGTTAAGAAATTAGCTAGTTCGCTTAATTTGAGATCGTTATGATTGAATGAGATCTGTAAAGTCTTTCTGGTGAAGTTTACCTGAGAATAGTTGATGTGCTCATTCAGGGTATGTAAGCTTTCCAGAAGCCATATGCATGAAGAGCAGTGTATTACAGGGATTTTAAACGTAACGAGACTTGTTTTTCCTTCTGAGAAATCAGTGATTTTTTCGAAGATTTCAGGGGTGTCAAGATATTCAAATTGAGAAGAGCTCTCATCAGGGCGGATTCCGGCCCTTTTATTAAGTTCGTAGAAATTGGTTAAATCATTGAGATTCAGAATTTCGTAAACAGACTTACAGCCATTGCAGCAGAAAGTCTTTTCATCAAATAAAATTCGCTCCTTTTCTATACCTTGACCACAATGAAAACAGTTCTCGCTCACCACCATAATATATTGAACTACAAAATTATAACAATTTTTTTTGTTTATCGCGTTAAAAAGTTCTATTTTTGTGATAAATGTCATATAAAATGTCGCAGGAACAACAGATTGCAATTGAAGAGAGGTTCGCCAGAGTTTTTAATGATAAATCATTTAAGGAAAGACTTTCTAGCACTGATTTTGAAAAATATATTAACAGCAAGAAAAAATTAAGTTTTCAGAAGCACGACACCATTTTCGAGGACGGAGAAACGCCAAAAGGAGTATACGTTTTAGAAAAAGGTGCTGCCAAGCTTTCCAAGTCCGGAGCTTTTGGAAAAGACCAGATCTTAAGATTTATCAAAGAGGGGGATATTATCGGCTATCGTTCACTACTTTGCGGGGAAAACTTCCAGGCAAAGGCTGAGGCTATGACAGACATTGAATGTATTTTCCTTCCGGCAGATGTTTTCATGTATCTTTTAGAGGTAGATCCGCAGCTTTCCTTTGCAATGCTTCAGAAAATCTCCTACGAACTGGGAGAATCATCTAATACCATTACCTTCCTTGCGCAGAAAACGGTAAGAGAAAGACTGGCTGAAATCCTGATACTTCTGGAACAGAAACTAGGCGTAGATCCTGAAGGGTTTATTAAAATTTCGCTCACCAGAGAAGAAATTGCCAACATCATCGGTACTGCTACAGAAAGTGCCATCCGTTTGATCTCTGAATTCAAACAGGACAGTCTCATAGAAGTAGACGGAAGAAACATCAAAATTTTGAACCACGACAAACTGATGAAACTAGGTCACGTAGTTTTATAACAATCATACAAAAACTTAAGTCGGCGAAAGCCGACTTTTTAACTTTTAAAAAATAGATACATTATGTCTGTTCACTCTGAAATTAAAAAAGTTACGACTGAAACCTTGCGGAAAATGAAATTCGACAAGGAAAAAATAACAATGCTTACTGCCTACGACTTTACTACTGCAAAAATGGTAGATGCCGGAGGGGTAGATGCTATTTTGATAGGGGATTCTGCTGCTAATGTGATGGCTGGTTTTGAAACGACTTTACCCATCACGCTGGATCAGATGATTTATCATGCTCAAAGTGTTGTTCGTGGAGTTGACAGAGCTCTTGTGGTAGCAGACCTTCCATTCGGAACCTACCAGAGTAATCCTGAGAAAGCGCTGGAGTCTGCGGTTAGAATGATGAAAGAAGGTGGTGCTCATGCTGTAAAAATTGAAGGAGGAAAAGAAATTTCAAAATCTATCAAAAAAATTATCAATGCAGGAATTCCTGTTATGGGACATTTGGGATTGACACCGCAGTCTATCTATAAGTTCGGAACCTATAAAGTAAGAGCTAAAGAAGAAGCAGAAGCAGAAAAACTGATCAGTGACGCACAGCTTTTGGAAGAATTAGGATGTTTTTCAATTGTTTTAGAAAAAATTCCTGCTGATTTAGCTAAAAAAGTATCAGAAAGTATTTCTATTCCGACTATTGGAATTGGAGCAGGAGCTGATTGTGACGGACAGGTTCTTGTATACCACGATATGGTTGGGATGAACAAAGGCTTCAGTCCGAAGTTCTTAAGAAGATACCTTGATCTGTACACAGAAATAACAGGTGCGGTTGCCCAGTACGTGAAAGATGTGAAAAGTGTTGAGTTCCCTAATGAAAATGAAAGCTACTAATTGATGATGAATCAACAACAATCACTTCAGGGAATCTTATCCATCGCAGCAATCATATGTATGGCGGTAGGCTGGTTCAATTTATTTTCTCCGGAAATTAACGAGCTTCTCTCCAGAAAAGTCTTTTATGTATTGATAGGAGCAAGTTTCTTCGTTCAGGCGCCTACGCTTCCTAATAAAAACTTTATGTATGGTATGTATGCAGCGGCGGCACTTTGTGTAATCGGGGCATTTTTACCGGCAGATTCTAAACTTTCAATGCTTAAAACAATCGGTCTTCTTGGAGGAATTGTTATTTCTTTGACTAACAGACCGAGGCGTTCGTAATGTATGGAAGAGCAGATTGTATATGAAGATAACCATCTTCTGGTGGTTAACAAAAAAGTAGGACAGCTTGTTCAGGGCGATAAAACCGGCGATGAATCTTTGCTGGAGTCCATTAAAAATTTTATCAAAAAAAGAGATGCTAAGCCGGGAAATGTTTTTCTCGGTTTGGTTCACCGTATAGACCGCCCAACCTCGGGTCTGGTTATCTATGCTAAAACTTCCAAAGCACTTTCCCGCCTTACCCAGATGGTGAAAAACAGGGAAGTAAAAAAAACATATTGGGCTGTTGTGGGTAAAGAAATGATCCCTCAGAGCCAAAGACTTGTTCATTACTTAAAGAAGAATGAAAAGAATAATAAGGCCATTGTTTTTCCAAAGGTAACAGAAGGAGCAAAAGAAGCGATTTTGACCTATCATGTGATCAAAACCTTAGATAATTATATGCTCCTTGAGATTGATCTGGAAACCGGAAGGCATCATCAAATTCGTGCCCAGCTGTCGAAAACCGGAATTCCTATAAAAGGCGACTTGAAATATGGAGCGCCTCGCTCGAATCCGGACGGCGGGATTAATCTTCATGCACGGAAACTGGAATTTATTCATCCGGTAACTAAAGAAAAAATAGAAATTATAGCCCCCGTTCCGCAGAATGATGCTATCTGGAGAGCTTGTGAAGAGTAAAAATCTGATCCTGCATATTTGCAGGATTTTTTCTTTTGCTGTTTTAAATACTGAATTCATCGATGTTTGTTAGTTTGGTGTTTTTCTATAATATGTGATAAATTGATTCATTTTAATTATATTTAATGTAAATAATTTAATAAACTGTATTTTTTCTTTAATTTTTTGTAAAAATTAATATCTTAGTTGGGAATTTAATCCAATCCCATATGAAACATTTTTACAATTTTTTTTCTCAGGGAAGAGAAAAAGTAAACGATTTAAAAATTGCCTTATTCGGTTTTATCGCTTTGCTTGCAAGCAGCAGTTTAGTATCAGCCCAGGTAAGTGCTTATAGTTTTGCCCAGTCTTCCGGAACCTATACTCCCATTGTAGGGACTGCATTGGCGGATGCCACCGGCAATACTTCGGCAACCAATCTTAACAGTAATGTTTATCCTTTAACCCTGCCGTTCGATTTTGTATTTAACGGAACTTCGTACAATGTATTGAATGTGTCAACGAACGGATTTATTACTTTTGGTACAACAGCTCCGGGTACGACTGCCACCACCCCAATATCAAGTGCTACTGGTTATGAGGGGGCAATTTCTGTTTTTGGAAAAGACATAAGCAGTTTTTTTGATATAGCTGGAGCCACAGGCAATATAAGTTGGGAAGTAATCGGTTCGGCTCCCAACAGGGAAGTTGTTATACAATGGAAAAACTTCAGACCCAACAGCAGTACCTCTACAACTGCGGCATATGCCTTGTCATTTCAGATCCGTTTAAAGGAAACTTCGAATATTATTGAAATGGTTTATAGCAGCGGGGCATATTTAGTAGGAAATACAACGGTTTCGGGAACAGCCCAGATCGGTCTGAGAGGTACTTCCTCCGCTGATTTTAATACCCGGCTTAACGCAACAACACTTGAATTTATAAACTCTACCGCAGGAACAGCAAATAACAGCACACAGGCATTTAATACAGCTAACTCAATTCCGGGAATGCCTTCTGCAGGGTTAACCTATACCTGGACACCGCCAACATGCTATGCTCCATCGGGGCTTACGGCAGGAGCAACTACCAATAACAGTGCCTCAATATCCTGGATAGCTTCTCCATCAGCTCCTTCAGGATATGATATTTATTACAGTACTTCCAATACAGCTCCAATATCCTCTACAGCACCTACTAACCCAAATCTTACCGGGACATCAGCTTCCATAGGATCATTGGCGCCTTCTACGGTATATTATGTCTGGATCAGATCAAATTGTGGAGGAGGAAATACAAGTGTATGGTCACTTCAGCCTATACAGGTAGTAACACAATGCCTGCCACCGGCAATTCTTACAACTGCTGGTGCTACTGTTTGCCCTAACCAGGCTGCGACATTGTCGGCTACAGCAGATACCGGAGCATCTATAACCTGGTATGATGCTGCTACGGCAGGGAATGTAGTAGGCACAGGACCGAGCTTTACAACGCCTGTATTAAGCAGTACAACACCTTATTATGTAACTGCTTCAGTAGGGGGTACATCTTCTACCGGGCTGGCGAATGCAATATCTACATCAGGGTATACCTTGGATGCAGGTTTGCTTTTTGATGTCTATTCTACTGTTACTATCAGTGGGGTAAATGTATATCCAATGGGTACAGGAGCAGGAACTGTGGAAATTGCTCTGCAGGATGGTAATGTCTCTCCTGCTGTGACATTACAGACAATTACAGTAAATCTGACAGGTTCTGCGGCTCCATATGTAAAGACTTATGTTCCTTTAAACTTTACAGTTCCACCGGGAAGCAATTATAAATTGATGATGCTGACCAGATCAGGCAGTGTGTCTGGATTGGTAAGAGAATCAGGCAGTACCTGGGGTAGTTATCCTTTTACGGTGCCAGGAGCATTATCTATAACAGCAGGAAACCTTACCGGAAATACCGCTTCAACATCTTATTATTATTTCTATGACTGGCAGATCAGCAGTAAATGCGAAAGCGCAAGAACAACCGTTACTGCAACCGTGGACAGCGCGTGTTTAGGTACATCCGAAGTGAATGCTAAAAATCAGATGAAAGTATATCCTAATCCATTTAAAGATATCATAACCATTACTGATATTGAAAAAGTAAAATCAATTCATATTTCTGATAGTGCAGGAAGAATGATAAAAACTATTGATAATCCTTCTAAAGAAATTTATTTGGGAGATTTGAAATCTGGTTTATACATTCTTACTCTATCCATGAAAGACGGAAGTGTGGCTCATATAAAAGCGATTAAAAAATAAAACGTTTAAATAAAAAATAAAAAAGCCCGAAGTTTTCAACAACTTCGGGCTTTTGTTTTTTGAATCTTATATTTTGTCCGTTCTGAAAAAATAACTACCTTCGTCACAACTTTAGGGGTGTCTGTAGACATACAGACTGAGACTTTACCCTTTGAACCTGATCTGGATTATACCAGCGTAGGGAAAAGTAAATGACTTTTGCTGTACACTCTATTGTACAATAATGGCCATTCCTAAAGTATATTTTAAAATAATTAGGAATGGAACTTACAATCAACCACACAACGAAAACATTTGAAGTACTTCCCGATAATCTGGAAGCACTCATGGCTATGGAAATACCCGGAAAGAAAAAAGGGATAGCCGTGGCTCTCAACAACCGTATTATTCCATTGTCCGACTGGGCAGAAACAATCCTTAAAGATAAAGATTCAGTTTTAATCATTACTGCCACTCAGGGCGGATAATTTTCATTTAATAATACAAAAACTTATGGCTCATTCAATCACTTGTTCGCCATTTCCGAACGCCAAGAAAATTTATGTTGAAGGAAAAATACATCCTATCAGCGTAGCAATGCGTGAAATTCACCTCAGTCCCACAAAGCTTACCAACGGGACGTTGGAAGATAATGCACCTGTAACCATTTATGATACCTCAGGTCCCTATACGGATGAAAATGCATCCATTGATATCATGAAAGGACTTCCAAGAATCAGGGAGCAATGGATACTGGACAGAAAAGATGTGGATATCCTGAGCGGAATCACCTCAGAATACGGAAAAGCCCGCCTTGCAGATTCACGTCTTGATGACCTGCGTTTTGCCTACGATCACAAACCGAAAGTAGCAAAAGAAAGCTTTGAACTTACACAGCTCTATTATGCAAAACAAGGAATCGTTACCGCTGAAATGGAATATGTAGCCATCAGGGAAAATCAGAGGATAGAACAGTTGGATACGGTTTCCCAGGATATGGCATTTCAACATCCCGGGAACAGTTTCGGTGCCAATACTCCGAAAGGTAAGATCACCCCGGAGTTTGTAAGAGATGAAATTGCCGCAGGAAGAGCAATCATTCCAAACAACATTAACCACCCGGAGAGTGAACCAATGATTATCGGACGTAATTTTTTGGTTAAAATTAATGCTAACATCGGAAACAGTGCTGTTTCATCCAGCATTGAAGAAGAAGTAGAGAAAGCAGTCTGGGCCTGCCGCTGGGGAGCTGATACCATTATGGATCTTTCTACGGGAAAAAACATTCACGAAACAAGGGAGTGGATCATCAGAAACAGCCCGGTTCCTATTGGTACAGTCCCAATTTATCAGGCATTGGAAAAGGTAAAAGGTGTTCCGGAAGACCTTACGTGGGAAGTTTTTAAAGATACTCTAATTGAGCAGGCAGAACAAGGCGTTTCATACTTTACTATTCATGCCGGAGTTTTATTAAGATATATCCATCTTACAGCAAAAAGAGTAACAGGAATTGTTTCACGAGGGGGATCTATTATGGCAAAATGGTGTCTTTACCATCATAAAGAAAACTTTCTGTACACCCATTTCGAAGAAATCTGTGAGATCATGAAGAAATACGACGTAGCTTTTTCCTTGGGAGATGGTCTTCGTCCTGGATCTATTGCGGATGCCAATGATGCCGCTCAGTTTGCTGAACTGGAAACTTTGGGTGAACTGACTAAAATTGCCTGGAAGCACAACGTGCAGGTGATGATAGAAGGGCCGGGCCATGTACCGATGCATATGATCAAAGAAAATATGGATAAGCAACTGGAAGTATGCCAGGAGGCACCATTTTATACTTTAGGTCCTTTGACGACAGATATTGCTCCAGGTTATGATCATATTACTTCCGGAATAGGAGCGGCAATGATCGGCTGGTTCGGATGCGCAATGCTTTGCTATGTAACTCCGAAAGAACATTTGGGTCTTCCCAACAAAGAAGATGTAAAAGTTGGAGTTATTACTTACAAATTAGCTGCACATGCTGCAGATCTGGCGAAAGGTCATCCTGGAGCGCAATACAGAGATAATGCTTTGAGTAAAGCCAGATTTGAATTCAGATGGGAAGACCAGTTCAATCTTTCATTGGATCCCGATACGGCAAGAGCTTATCACGATGAAACGCTGCCGGCGGAAGGTGCTAAAATTGCCCATTTCTGTTCCATGTGCGGTCCAAAATTCTGTTCTATGAAAATTACCCAGGAAATCCGCGATTCTGCAGAAAAAGGCATGCTGGATAAATCCCAGGAATTTATTGAAAAAGGAAAAGAAATTTATATATGATCCTCGTTATCACTCCCGAAACAATGATTCAAAATGAGACAGAGGTCATCAACCAAATGTTTCAGGAAGGATTGGATCTGCTTCATATAAGAAAGCCTAAGATAAGCCGGGAAGAAATGAAAAATTTCCTGTATCGTATCGATGAGAAGTTTTATCCTCAGTTGGTATTGCACGGATATGGTGATTTGGGGAAGGATCATCATATTTCCCGGTTTCATTTCAGGGAAGCAGACCGGAATGCCGGGGTTTATAAGTCTCATGTCGGGAAAAACATTCTTTCCACTTCGGTTCATGATATGGAAACGTATAATGCACTAGGAAAAGAATGGGAATATTCATTTTTCAGTCCTGTTTTCCCAAGCATCTCTAAAAAGGGGTATGGGGAAGATTCATCATTAATAGAAGAAATGAAATATAGAACTAACCAGGAAGTAAAATTAATTGCATTGGGAGGAATTAACGAGAATAATATCTGTAAAGTGTTCGAAAACGGAGCAGACGGAGCAGCACTGTTAGGTGCGGTATGGAACAGCGATCAGCCACTAAATACATTTAAAAAATGCAGACAGAACGCCCTTTCGTGATGAGTATTGCAGGATTTGATCCATCAGGTGGAGCAGGCCTTTTAGCGGATATAAAAACATTTGAACAGCTTGACGTAATGGGGCTAGGTGTTTGCACAGCAATGACCGTTCAGACGGAATCCCGGTGTTTAAGCATAGAGTGGCGGCCTTTAGACGAGATCATAACATCCATAAGTGTCTTGATGAAAGAATACCCTGTTGAAGCTATAAAAATCGGAGTAGTAAAAGATTCGGTATTTCTGGAAAAGATCATAGAAACAATCCGGTTCTATAATGCCGGAACAAAGATCATCTGGGATCCGGTATTAAAAAGTACTTCAGAATTTTCTTTTTTTGATCTGGAAACCTTACCTCTTTTGAAAGATGTTTTAAAAAAAATTGATCTTATTACACCCAACTATAATGAATACAGGGTTTTACAAGAAAATAGCCTCTTAGATCAAAGCGAAAATTTTTGTGCTGTACTGGTTAAAGGCGGTCACAGAACAGATAAAATTGGTATAGATATTCTGATCCGGAACGGAGAAGAGATTTCATTGGAGCCGAATCTTGATGAGTCTTCCGGCTACTATCCGAAACACGGTTCAGGATGCGTGCTGTCTTCGGCAATTGCAGGTTGGCTGGCGAAAGAAGAAAGTCTGGAAGATGCCTGCAGGAAAGGAAAGTTATATACCGAAAAATTTTTAAAAAGTAACCCCTCTTTATTGGGTTTTCATTCAGTTTAATCATGGAAAAATTACAATACATATCTCAGGGACAGACCAAAGAAGAACAGGAGTTTAATATCCGGAAAGCTTTAGATAATGGTATAAAATGGCTGCAGGTTCGCTGGAAAAATGCTCATGAAAACGAATTTTTTCAGCTTTGTGAAATTTCAAAAAAACTTTGTTCAGAATATCAGACGGTCTGTATCATTAATGACCATGTTCAAATGGCTAAAGAAATTGATGCAGACGGTGTCCATTTGGGACTGAAAGATGTGTCCATTGAAATGGCGAGACACGTTTTAGGTAAAAATAAAATGATCGGAGGAACAGCCAATACCCTTTCAGATGTCCTTCAGAGAATCAGTGAACCATGCGATTATATCGGTTTAGGACCTCTGAGATTTACCGCTACAAAAGAAAAGCTAAGCCCGATCCTCGGATTTGAAGGCTATCAGGATATTATTAAAAATTTAAAAGACAAATCGATAGTCATTCCGAAAATTTATGCCATCGGAGGAGTTGTCCTTCAGGATATTGAACCTCTTCAGCAGATCGGAATATATGGTGCTGCAGTCTCGGGAGAAATCACCAACCGTCCGGCTGCTATCAGTGAATTTAAAAAAGCAATGATATGAATAATCAGAAATTAATAATAGCAGAGAGAATATTTGATTCAAGACTGTTCCTGGGAACCGGAAAATTCGGAAACCTAAACGAAATGGCGACCTCTGTGATCGCTTCGGGAACAGATATGGTCACCATGGCACTGAAGAGAATAGATTCCGGTGCAGCAGAAGACGGACTGTTGGATTCATTAAAAGAAACTCATGTTCACCTCCTTCCCAATACCTCGGGGGCCAGAACCGCGAAAGAAGCAGTACTGGCAGCACAGCTTGCAAGAGAGGCCCTGGAAACAAACTGGGTGAAACTGGAAATCCATCCCGACCCGAAATATCTTCTTCCTGATCCTATTGAAACTCTTTATGCAACAGAAGAACTGGCCAAACTGGGATTTATCGTAATGCCATACATCCATGCCGATCCTGTGCTGTGTAAACGTCTGGAGGATGCCGGAACTGCTGTAGTAATGCCTTTAGGAGCTCCAATTGGTACCAATAAAGGATTGAGAACATTAGATTTTCTGGAGATCATCATCAGCCAGAGCAATGTTCCCGTTGTGGTAGATGCGGGAATCGGGGCACCTTCTGATGCAGCAAAAGCAATGGAAATGGGAGCTGATGCGGTTCTCGTCAATACCGCAATTGCTGTGGCAAGAAACCCTGTCAATATGGCTTTGGCGTTTAAAGAAGGGGTTATTGCCGGAAGAAGAGCCTTTGAATCGGGATTAGGGGCAATAGCAGATCACGCCGAAGCATCAAGTCCTTTGACCTCTTTTTTATTTGAATAAAATAGTAGAAAACAATGAACAGCTTTAAAGATGTTTTTGAACGTTATCATTGGGATGAGGTAAGAATCAGACTCGGAAAAGTAACCCATTCAGATGTTCTGAACAGCCTTCGGAAGAAAAATAAAACCTTAGATGATTTTCTAAATCTGCTTTCTCCCGCCGCCGCACAGGAACTGGAACTGATGGCAAAAATGACCCGCCAGCTGACCCAGAAACGCTTTGGGAAAACCATTCAGCTTTATGCACCGATGTATGTCAGCAACGAATGTCAGAATATATGTACGTATTGTGGTTTCAGTCTGGATAATGATGTAAGGAGGAAAACCCTTTCTGATACTGAGTTGATGATAGAAGCTTCTGTTCTGAAATCTATGGGTGTTAATCACGTTCTATTGGTAAGTGGAGAAGCCAGTAAAACAGTAGGAATTTCTTACTTTTTAAACGCTGTCCGCCTGTTGAAACCTCATTTTGCCAATATCTCGATTGAAGTACAGCCCTTATCAGAACAGGAATATTTCCAGCTTCATCAGGAAGGTGTTTATTCGGTGTTGGTGTATCAGGAAACGTATCATCAGGAGGTTTATAAAGAATACCATCCTAAAGGGAAAAAATCAAACTTCCATTTCCGCTTAGACACCCCGGACAGAATTGGAAGAGCCGGAATTCATAAGATCGGGTTGGGTGTTTTGCTTGGGCTTGAAGACTGGCGTATAGACAGTTTTTTCAATGCCCTCCATATTGATTATCTCCAGAAGCAATACTGGAAAAGCCGTTTTTCAGTTTCATTTCCAAGGTTGAGGCCTGCAGAAGGAATCATTGAACCCAATTTTATCATGGAAGATAAGGACCTGCTACAGCTGATCTGTGCCTACAGAGTTTGGAATGAAGACCTGGAAATCTCCATATCTACCAGAGAAAATGAAAAATTCAGGGACAATATCATCTCACTCGGGGCAACAGCCATGAGCGCGGCTTCTAAAACAAATCCGGGAGGTTATGCCGTAGATGTAGAATCTTTGGAACAATTTGAAACCAGCGACGAACGGAGTATGGAAGAAGTAAAAGCCAGCATCAGAAAAGCCGGTTACGATCCAGTGATGAAAGATTGGGATCCTGCATATAGCGGAATTTAAAAATTAAACCATTAAGAACATTGAAGTCATTAAGTCTAATTAAGAAAAATCAATAGATTTTTTTAATCTTAAAACGGAGCTTATCTTAATATTTCTTAACAGGTTAAAAATCTTAATGGTTCAAAACAATTTTGGAATGAAAAGCGAAGATATTTTTGCAAGATACAGCCGGCAGATATTTATCGAAGAAGTTGGTCTGGATGGGCAACGAAGAATAATGGCTTCCAAAGTCCTTGTCATTGGGGCAGGAGGTTTAGGAAGTCCGGTCATTCAGTACCTCGCCGCTGCCGGAGTGGGAACTTTAGGTGTGGCAGATTTTGATGAGGTGGAGCTTCACAACCTGAACCGCCAGGTCATTCACACTGAAAATACAGTTGGGATTTCAAAGGTTAAAAGTGCGGAAGCATTTGCCGATAAGCTTAATCATCAGGTAAAGTTTATTGGAATTGATATAAAAATCGACAGCTTAAATGCAGAAAAAATCCTTTCACAGTACGATATTATAGTAGATGGATCCGATAATTTTACCACCAGATATCTGATCAATGATACCTGCGTTAAGCTTGGAAAACCGTTGGTGTACGGAAGTATCCTGGGATTTTCGGGACAAACCGCCGTATTCAATTATAAAGGAAGTAAAAACCTTAGGAATTTGTTTCCGGAACCACCTTTTGACGAAAATTTGCCTGACTGCGACAGTCTCGGAGTTTTGGGAGCATTGCCAGGCATTGTAGGGAGTATGATGGCTATGCAGGTTTTAAAGATCATCACAGAACTTCCTGTGCAAGCAAATCAGCTTACCCTTATTGATACTCTGAACTGGAGATTCCAGACCATAGATTTTTAAATTAACCTGGGTCGGGGTTAAGGGGCAGGAAGCTGGAAGAGGGAGGCTGGAAGTTAATAGCTGACACTTATTAAAAATTTGATGAAGGCATAAAGATTAATAAAGCTTACTGTAGTTCTGTTTTAGGGACAATGTCTTCCCTCTTCTGGCTTCAAACTTCATGACATTCTTAAAAAAGGAATATCTTACCCGGACTTAGGTTAAATTATATTGTTTTAAATAAATGAGGCAGTAAAATTTCTTTACTGCCTCATTTTATGATTTTTAATTCTAAAAAATTACTGTGCCTGCTGCATAACGCCTGTGTCTTCTTTTTTAGTCTGGTTCAGAATATTTGGATCTTCCTTAGCCAGTTTATTCTTGGTAGGAATTTTATAATTGATAGAAATTCCAAAGTTTCTCGTATCATACTTACTTCTGATCATTACAGGCTGGCCTTCAGGCGGATTGGAATATACCTGCATCACCTGCCCGTTGAAAATATCATTCGCAAACACGGAAACAGTAAGACGGTTGTTCATAAATTTCTTCGTCAACGTGATATCCAGGTTATTGTTGAATGGTTTATCAGCCGTAAAGTAGAAATATCCGGCTTTTGGAGTAAGATAACTATAGTTGGCGGTCAGTTTTATGTCTTTTGGTAAAAGCAGCTGGGTCATGATATTAAAGATCCAGAAGCCTTTATTGTTTAAATTATCAATATCGTGTTTCTGGTAACCTGCATACAGATACATAAAGTTAATTTTGTCAGGGTTAAAATTAAACTTCATGATCTCGCTCATTGGCTTGCTGAAAATCATAAACGGTATAGGAAGACCTACATTAAAGTTATGAATTTTCATATTCGAAATATTCACCTGTTTATTGTAAAGGTTCTTGCCGTTTTTCATAATGATCTGTGCTACCTGATCTTTTGCAGAACTTACACTGTACCCAATGAAGGCATAATCAAACGCCGAAACTTTCAATTCATAATTATCAAAAATCGTAGGCTGAAGATCCGGGTTACCGGTAACTTCCGTATTCGGGCTGGCAAAGATGACGTTATTCGGGTTCAGGGCAGAAATGCTTGGCAGCGTGATTTTTTTATTGTAATTCGCTGCAACATACACCTGGTTCATCAGGCTATACTGTACGCTTGCATTCGGAAAAAGCTTGAATTTATTGAAAGGTGTTAAATCTCTTTCCAGAACAGCATTATCCTTTATGGTTCTTGTAATCCCGGAAATATCATAATTTTCCGCTCTTGCTCCTAAAGTAAAGTCAAACTTTTTCAGTTTTGCCTGAAATTCAAGGTAGGTAGAAGCCGTCTGTCTTTGGTACTCCAGGTTGGTCAAACCTTTACTTTCCGTATCATAATCCTGTCTCTCATATAAACCTCCCAAACTCACTTTTCCACCGTCCAGAAGCTTGATCGGCTGTGAATAATCTACCTTGAAGTTAGCAACCCTCATATCCGATTTATTATCAAGTACATTTTCGCCGCCTACATTAAGGAAAGGCTGCCAAATATCCGTATAAAAGCCTCTCTGGAAGAAATTGTCCTGAGAGAATTTAGATGTAGCCTTAGTATATCCAAACTGGAAGTCCAGCTTTTGAGACTTTTCGCTGAAACGCTTCTGATACGTTACAACAGCTTCCTGCCTCAGGTTGTTGGTATGAGCGACATCGGATGCTTCATAATCAGCTTCCCGGTACTTGACAGGATTAAGGCTGACAGGGATGTCGGCAAGGCCTGTACTGGCTGTATAATTGTCATTATTGTTGTGATAAATATCGTAGTTCAGCAATAATCTGTCCTGTCCAAGATCAAAAGTCAACCCTGATTTTGCAAAATATCCGCGTCCTATTCTGTCCGTATTGTTGTGAAGAAGAACATCCTGATCGCCATTCAGCATATTTTCGCGATAGTTTTGACCAACATTCAGCTGCCATCCGAAATATTTATTTCTGGCATTTAAGTTTAATGAATTGGTGGTTCTGCTTCTGAATTTATCGTAATTGGTAAACGAATAATTTCCAGAATACGTTGCTGTTAAATACTTATTGGCATTCTTATTTGTAATGATATTCATGATGGCACCTCCTGAAGTAGCCGGATATTCCGCTCCCGGCTGCGTGATCACTTCAATTCTGTCTACCGAGTTGGCAGGCATCCCTTCAAGAAAAGAATTCAGTTCGTTTGAAGTAATATTTAAAGGTCTTCCGTTCAGGCAAACATCCAGGATTTTTCCCTGGTACATCATTCCGGCAATATCTGTGGAAACCAGTCCCGGAAGTTTCTTTATACCTTCCAGAACATTCCCGTTATTAAGCTGTGGCTGTTCAGAAAAGTCAAAAATAGTACGGTCTGCTTTCTGTTCAACGGCTTTTTTAGTTTTGGTAATGACTACGCCTTCAATCTGTTTCTCCTTGTCTGGGGTGTTGTTGTTTTTTTCCCTGTGAATAAGCAAAAAAAGACGCCAGCAAAGACAGCGTGAATATAGTTTTTCTCATAATGTTTTTTTACTACTATCCAGTTAGACGTAAAAAAAGCTCATTTGTTACGGCGAAATTTGCGAAAAGTTAAATTTTTGGGCAATTATTTTTTTTATTCCGAAATAATTATATCTTTGCCAGGTAATTATCAAGAATCTCATAGATGGGATAGCAACCTGCAAAAACAAGCAAGGTGCTGAAATAGATAAGCCGGCATGCCCGGAAAAAATGTTTATTCTCTATTTTCTTCCCATCTTGACATTTTTGTTTTAAAAATAAAATCAATGTTTAAAGACAAGGGAAACCACAAGACCAATTTAAATTTTCGTTTCTCAGATCATGAAGTATCACTTCGTTATTCTGACTTGCTTTCATGCCATACTCACATGCGCATGTGTTGTTGTTTCTAGACTTCTTTAAAAAATAATTCAATCATTCAGGCTTTTGATCGCAACCTTAAAATAAAGGTTGCAGGAATTCTGTTGCCTGAAATCAACCAACAATCAGTAATTAAAAATAGAAAAACACATGTACAACTTCAACAAAAAAACAATCATAGCATCAGCAACTTTTATTTCTGCATTTTATTTCGGGCAGACGGATTCCATATCTTCTAAAAAGATCGATGATGTAGTGATCCTAGGATCCAGAGGGGCTGGAAGATCACTTACAGAAACTCCGGTTCCGGTAGATATCATCAATATTTCCAAGATTCTGAGACAAAGTCCCGTGAATAATATAAGCCAGGCGCTTAACTATGTAGTGCCTTCATTTTCTTCCACATCGCATACGGTGAACGACGGAACGGATTTTGTGGATCCTGCTCTGCTAAGAGGACTTGGCCCGGACCAGGTGCTGGTATTGCTTAACGGAAAAAGAAGATACCAGTCCTCGCTGATCAACGTTACCCTTACCCCTGGAAGAGGTTCGGTAGGAACGGATCTTAACGCAATTCCGGCTTTTGCTTTAGAGAAAATAGAGGTCCTGAGAGACGGGGCTTCAGCCCAATATGGTTCTGATGCCATTGCAGGAGTAGTGAATTTAGGTTTAAAGAAAAGACTTGGACTTTCAGGACAGGTATTTTTAGGAGGATATGCTTCACCTGTTGCCAATAATTTTTCAGGAGGAATAGATGGGCAGACCATTTCTGCTGATCTTAACTATGGAGCAAAGATCGGGGAGAAGGGATTTATTAATGTAACAGGTTCCGTGCAATACCGTGATCCATATTCAAGAGCGGGAGAACGTCAGGGACCCATCTTTAATGCTTATAATGCCATTAATTACAGAGCATTGCAGAACGGAGTGAATATCGATGGATTATATAAAAACATTACCAATACTTCCAACACTCAGCAGATCATCAATACAGTCAAGCAATATGCATCACAGGTTGATTATTTTTCGCAGGATTTTAAAAATCAGATATCAGGAGCTAACAGTATTACGGCATTGCAGGGGTTACTGGGAAAAGATTTTACTGATCAGGAACTTGCATACAGAGGTCTGGAAAGAAAAGATTTCAGCCTTAGGGCAGGACAGTCCAAGCTGCAGTCTGCACAGCTTTTTTTCAACTCTGAAATTCCGGTTAATGAAGACTGGAAAGTGTATTCCTTTGGAGGATACAGCTACCGTTTGGGAAATGCAGGTGGATTTTACCGTCTTCCGAATACAGAAAGAAACATCAATGCTGTTACCCCGAATGGATACTTGCCGCAAATTGAAGCCAATGTGAATGATTATTCTCTAGCCGGAGGAATCAAAGGAAAATGGAACGGCTGGAATGTGGATCTGAGCAATACTTTTGGTAAAAATGCTTTTAATTTTGGAGTGGTGAACACGTTTAATGCTTCTTTAGGAGAAAATTCTCCAAGAACCTTTGAAGCAGGAGGCTCAGAATTCTTACAAAATACGCTGAATCTTGATTTCTCAAAAAAATATGATGTGTTTCATGGCCTGAATGTGGCTTTTGGAGGGGAATACCGTTATGAAAACTATAAAGTAAATGCGGGTAATGAAAACTCCTATGTTTCTTATGATATTTTTGGACGTGTAGTGACTGCTGCTACCCCTGACAATGAAAAAGTAACTGACTTTTTTGGAGCTACAAGACCAGCCGGATCACAGGTTTTCCCCGGATTCAGCCCGGATAACGCCGTTTCCGGAAGCCGAAACAGTGTTGCCGCTTATGCTGATGTGGAAATTGAACCTACGGATTGGTGGCTGGTAGAAGGAGCTGTGCGATTTGAAAATTATTCTGACTTTGGTTCTACCTTTAATTATAAGCTGGCAACGAATGTAAGGCTGGCTAAAAACTTTAACTGGAGAGGTGCAGTTTCTACAGGTTTTAGAGCACCATCTCTGGCACAGATCTATTACAGTTCAACCTCTACATTGATCCAGAAAGGAGAAACTACCCAGGTAGGGACTTTTAGAAATAATTCCGAAGCAGCTCAGGCTTTGGGAATTCCCAAACTGAAACAGGAGACGTCACAGTCGTACAGCACAGGAATTACATGGAAGATTCCGGCTTTAAGTCTGGTATTTACGGCAGACGCCTATCTTATAAAAATTAAAGATAGAGTAGTGCTTACCGATTTGTTCTACCGTCCGGAAGGAAGTTTTGCGCCGGGTTCAGACCAAGCCGTGCTACAGGGAGCGTTCGATCTTGCAAGAGCCAGTGCTGCGAATTTCTTTGCTAATGCAGTAGATTCCCAGACAAAAGGGCTGGATATTACAGTTTCTCAGAATACAAGAATTTCGGAAGGGATATCTCTGGAAAATAACCTGGGACTTAATTTTAATCAGACCAGAAGAGTTGGTGATATCCATGCTTCGCCTAAACTGGTAAGTCAGATCAATAATTATTTCTCTGAGCCGAACAGAGTTTATTTTGAAGAAGCTGTTCCACGTATAAAAGCTACGCTTGCCAATACCCTGAAACTTTCAGCACTTACGGTTTCCCTCAGAAATTCCTATTTTGGAAAAGTGACAGATGCTGATGTGCTGGATGCCAACTTTGACGGAGTTACTGAAAGCAGAGAACACTTTGTTCTGAATGAACGTTTTGTGACCGATCTTTCCGTAGGCTATGACTTCAATAAAAACATTTCGGCAACAATAGGCAGCAATAATATATTTAACATCCTTCCTTCGAAAAGCCCTGATATAAGCTCATTAACAGCGGATAATCAGTTTGTGTATTCCAGGCAGGTTTCTCAGTATGGTATAGGAGGCCGTTTCCTGTTTGCCAGAGTAGAATTTAAATTTTAAAATACATAAAAAGCAAAGCAAAAAACAGAGAAGGAATCTCTGTTTTTTGTTAAATGAGGGCAGAATTTATTATTCTGCTCTTTCTTTTTCTTTAAAATTGACCGTTCTGCTGTTAGATTTGACCTTTTGGTTCCCAAAATTATAAGTAATGCTTACGGTTAGCTTTCTTGCATCCCAGTAATTATCAAAAGATTGTGTATTGTTTGTAAAATAAACACTTCCTCTGTAGCCGCCCTGCCTGAAAATGTCATTCACAGAAAGATTCATCTGCAATGCTTTCTCCATAAGGCTGACTTTGATTCCTGCATTTAATCCGGCACTGCTTTTTGATGTTGAATTGCCACTTTTTGAAGGAAGGGATTGCCAGTAATTCAGGAAAAAGTAGAGGGTTTTTGTTTTATTTAATTTAAAAGTATTGTTAGCAGAATAATAAATTGACTGCCCATTTTTAGGACTTGCATTAAAGTTGGTAATTTGAGTTTCGCTATAGCTGAAGGAGGTCGAAATATTGCTTTCCCAGATCTTGAAAAAAGTGTCTGTATAAGTAAGATTAAGCCCATAATTATCCTGATCATAATAGTTTTGGTAGGTGCTGTTCAGGTAAATTCCATCCAGGAAAGTAATCTGGTCAAAATTGTCTTTACTTCTCTGATAATAAAGGTTGGCAGAAAATTTATTTTTAAAAATATAATTAAATTCCAGATTATGATTAAATGAAGGTTGAAGGCTCGGATTTCCGGCATAATAACTAAGTGGATTAGAATACCATCTGAAAGGATCAAGAGCACGGAAATTTGGACGGTTAATTCTTCGGGAATAATTCATACTGAATTGGTTATTTTTATTGGCTTTATAGGAAATATAAGCTGTGGGAAAAAGTTTTCCGTAATTGTTTTCAGACTGAGATTGGGTGGTCGCAGAAAATCCCGTTGTCTGCGCATACTCGTAACGTAAACCGAATTTTGCAGACCACTTCTCTCCGAAATCTTTACTTGCACTGATATAGGCGGCATAATTTTTTTCATCATAATCAAAAAGATTACTCCTTTTCGGATCAATGATATAATCGCTGTTAACCAGATTAAAATACCCAATATCCGATCTATTGGAAAACTGACTGTATTTAACACCTGTTTCTAACTGTAAGCCTTTTAAATTTAATGTTAAATCTGCCTGCCCTGAATAAATTGTGTAATCTACCGATGAAAGATTTCTTACAATTTGAGTAGAATGATCAGCAAGATCTGTGGTTATAAAATTGACATTTGTATCGGGCGAGTTTCCATAATAATTAGCCCCCAGACTTAATTTGTGTTCACCAAACTTCTGATCAAAATAGAGATTGAGCATTTGCGAATCCGAGGTGGAACGGTGTTTGGATTCTGTGGCTGTTTTTAGTGTAGAAATATCATCAGTAAAGTAATTTTGAAAAGAATGGATATCCATATTAGAATGGGTTCTTGCCATATCATAGATCAGTCCGATAACAGACTTGTCGCTCAATGAATAGTCAAGACTTACATTGATACCTAACCCATCATTCATATCACGTCTTTGGTCTCTGCTTACAGAGGATTGATTGCTGATAACGGTATAATTCTCGATGGATTGTTTTTCTTCATCGTATCCCCGGAACTTTAAAGAAGCTTTTACTTTTTCATTCTGATAATTCAGACCTGCAGTTCCGCCAAAGCCTGCAAAAGTTGCCTGTTTATAATAATTATTCAGATAACCACTCCATCCGGTATTCTGATTCTTTTTTAAAACAATATTAATGATTCCGCTGTTACCCTGTGCTTCATACTTGGCGGGAGGTGTTGTGATCACTTCAATTTTAGCAATATTTTCAGAACGTAAATTTTTCAGATAGTTCATCAGCTCCGATCCGGAAAGATTTAGCATACGGTCATTCACCATGACAGAAACCCCGCTTTTCCCTGCAATAGACAGAAGACCTTTATCTTCTTCTACTTTTAACATAGGTGTATTGCTTAAAATTTCTGTTCCTGAGCTTCCCTGGGAAACCATAGAATTTTGAACATTATAAACAAGACGGTCAACCTTGCGTTCTATAATTTTTTTATTGCCTTCTAATGATACGGCTTCAATTGTTTTTACTTTTGCTGTATCATTTACGGACTGTGCAGATAATAATGTACAGGATAAGGTGAAGATAAGTATAGGTATTCTTTTCATGTTTATTTTATAATAATTGCTAATAACTTTGTGTTACGTTATAGAGCAAAATTATAGGATAGAAGATCCTCTGGAAATAGAGACTAGATGAATGCTTCATTTTAACGGACCAAACCGGTTTCATCGGGAATTTTTGGTGTTTTGTCGAGAAAGTACCTTATAGTATCCAGTAGAGAATTATATTTGAAAATGAAAAAGCAACAAATTATCTGGCTTCAGGTCCTCTACTGGGCTTTCAACTTTGTAGGTAATGTCATTATGCCGAATTTTTTTTTCCCAGAGCGCAGAGGCTTTGAGTGGAATGTCCTGAATATTACTTATTTTATTACAGAGATTTTAACCTTTTATATTTTATACCTCATCATCATTCCCAAAGTATTTAAGCTGGAGAAGCTTTATTCTGCAGTTTTTGTTTTTCTGCTGGCTATTTTATGTTTTGGATTTGTACGTTATGGGATCGAGGAAATTATTCTTCCACTTACTCTCGGGTTCCGGAATTATAATAAGGATGCGGAACTTTTATTTTATTTAGCAGATAATATATATAATGCCTCTCTAACAGTGTTTATTGGGGGAATCTTATGGATATTAGAAAAATATGGGGTAGCTGAAAATGACAAGAAACAATTAATGATTGAGAAAAAGCAGGCAGAGCTTCAGGCGCTGAAAACGCAGATCAATCCACATTTTATTTTTAATTCTTTGAATAATATCTATTCATTGGTCTATCAAAATTCTGAAAAGGCGTTGCCAGCCATTGAAGAATTAAGCCGATTGTTGAGGTATAGTACAAAAGATTTGGAAAAAGATGTGATCTCTTTGGATAAAGAGATGGGATATATTGATAGTTTAATTGCTTTGGAGAAGCTTAGGATCAAGGAACCTGAATTATTGGTTATGACAAAAGAGATTACTCATCCGGAGCTTAATATTTCACCAATGTTGTTGGTCCCATTTGTTGAGAATGCTTTTAAACATGGCGATTTTCGAGGGAAAGGTTTTGAAATAAAGGTTTCTGATAATGAACAGGTATTACATTTTTATCTTTTAAACTTTAAAAAACAAAAAATGGCAGACTCCGGTTCAGGAATTGGCATTCAGAATGTGAAAAAAAGATTAGAGATTTTATATCCTCATAAGCATCAACTCATCATCAATGATTCAGAAACAGAATTTGTTGTAGATTTAAAAATTGATTTACGGCATGAAAAAAATTAAATGTATTATTGTAGATGACGAACCGCTGGCCGTCTCTCTTTTGGAAAAGTATGTTGAAAAAATACCTTTCTTTGAACTTGTTTTTTCTACTGAAAATCCCATTTTAGCCCTGGAATATATACAGACCCATGATGCAGATCTGATCTTTCTGGACATTCAGATGCCTGAACTCACAGGAATTAACTTTATGAAGATTGTCGGAGAAAAGAAGAAATATATTCTGACGACAGCCTATTCCGAGTATGCTTTAGAAGGGTACGAACACAATATCATAGATTATCTTTTAAAGCCTGTTTCCTTTGAAAGATTTTATAAATGTGCGTTGAAGGCCCAGGAGCGCTTTTCTTTTCACGGAGAGATGGAATCTCATTTTTTTGTAAAATCATCAGGGCAGCAACACCGCATTAATTTCAATGATATCCACTATATTGAAAGCATTAAAGATTATGTGAATATTCGCACTACGGATGAAGAGTATATCGTATTGGATACTCTTAAATCAATGGAAAACCAGCTTTCTGAAAAGTTTATCAGGATTCATAAGTCTTTTATTATTAATGTGGACAAAATTAAAAGCATTGGTCCTAAAAAGGTAATACTGCCATTGCATGAAATTCCAATCGGAGAAAGCTACAGAATAAATCTTTTGAATACACAAAAATAAAAGCGGCTTCCGAGGAAGCCGCTTTTCTATGATTAATTAATCTAACAATTAATTTTCCTGTTTCTTAATCAGGTTAAGAGCAGAACCTGCCTTAAACCAGTCGATCTGCTGATCGTTGTACGTATGGTTAGCCATGATGATATCTTTGGTTCCGTCCGTATGAATGAATTCTAAAGTCAACTGCTTTCCTGGAGCGAATTGATCAAGATCTAAGAAATTAACCACATCGTCTTCCTGAATTTTGTCATAATCAGCTTCATTAGCGAAAGTGATTCCAAGCATTCCTTGCTTTTTAAGGTTTGTTTCATGGATTCTCGCAAATGATTTTACCAATACAGCTTTTACCCCAAGATGTCTAGGCTCCATTGCTGCATGCTCTCTTGAAGAACCTTCACCGTAGTTCTGGTCTCCAACAACGATGGTAGGAATTCCTGCAGCTTTATAAGCTCTTTGTACAGCCGGAACTTCACCATATTCACCAGTTAATTCATTTTTTACACGGTTGGTTTCCATGTTATAGGCATTCACAGCTCCAATCAGCATGTTGTTTGAAATATTGTCGAGGTGGCCTCTGTATTTCAGCCATGGTCCAGCCATAGAAATATGGTCAGTAGTACATTTTCCGAAAGCTTTGATCAAAACTCTGGCGGCTTCAATGTTTTTACCGTCCCAAGCCGGGAATTCTTCCAGTAACTGAAGTCTGTCCGAAGTAGGGCTTACCTTCACGACAACAGAAGAACCGTCTTCAGATGGTGCCTGGTATCCGTTATCATCAACAGCAAATCCTCTGGATGGTAATTCAGAACCCTTAGGCTCATCAAGTTTTACCTGCTCACCGTTTTCGGCAGTTAAAGTATCTGTAATTGGATTGAAATCTAATCTTCCTGAAATTGCTACTGCAGCTACCATTTCCGGAGACGCTACGAATGCATGCGTGTTCGGGTTACCGTCAGCTCTTTTGGCAAAGTTTCTGTTGAACGAGTGAATAATAGAATTTTTCTCTCCTTTATCAGCTCCTTCTCTGTCCCATTGCCCGATACAAGGTCCACAGGCATTGGTGAAGATTCTTGCGTTCTCAAATTTTCTGAAAGAATCCAGGAAACCGTCTCTTTCTGCTGTGAATTTTACCTGCTCAGAACCAGGATTAATCCCCAGGATCGCTTTAGGTTTAACTCCTTTTGCTACAGCATCTTCCACAATGGAAGCTGCTCTCGAAAGATCTTCATAAGAAGAGTTAGTACAAGAGCCAATAAGAGCCCATTCCACTTCTATCGGCCATCCGTTAGCTTCAGCTTTAGCTCTGAATTCCGCTACAGGAGTCGCCAAATCCGGAGTGAAAGGTCCGTTTAAGTGTGGAGTAAGCTCAGAAAGGTTAATTTCAATTACCTGATCAAAATACTGCTCAGGGTTGGCGTATACTTCAGCATCACCGGTTAAGTGTTCCGCTATTTTATCAGCTGCATCTACCACATCCTGTCTTCCTGTTGCCGCAAGATATCTTCTCATAGAATCATCGTATCCAAAAGTAGAGGTTGTTGCTCCTACTTCAGCACCCATGTTACAGATCGTTCCTTTACCAGTTGCTGAAAGAGATTGTGCCCCTTCTCCGAAATATTCCACGATGCATCCTGTTCCACCTTTTACGGTAAGAATTCCTGCTACTTTCAGGATAACGTCTTTTGCAGAAGTCCATCCGCTCATTTTACCGGTTAATTTTACCCCGATAAGTTTTGGCATTTTAAGCTCCCACGCCATTCCGGCCATTACGTCTACTGCATCAGCACCTCCAACACCGATAGCCACCATTCCTAAACCTCCTGCATTTACGGTGTGAGAATCTGTACCAATCATCATCCCTCCGGGGAATGCGTAGTTCTCCAGTACAACCTGGTGAATAATACCGGCTCCCGGCTTCCAGAAACCAATTCCGTATTTGTCACATACAGAGCTCAGGAAGTTGAAAACTTCAGAGTTTTTGTTGATTCCTTCCTGTAAATCTGATTCAGCACCTACTCTTGCCTGGATCAGGTGATCGGCATGAGCCGTTGAAGGAACAGCTACTTTAGCTTTCCCTGCCTGCATAAACTGTAAAAGCGCCATCTGCGCAGTTGCATCCTGCATGGCCACTCTGTCCGGTGCAAAATCTACATAAGAGTTTCCTCTCTCATGTGCTGATGTAGCATTACCTTCCCAAAGATGGGTGTAAAGGATTTTTTCTGAAAGTGTAAGAGGTTTTCCCACGATTTGTCTTGCTGCAGCAATTCTCTCCGGGTAGCGTTCGTACACTTTTTTGATCATATCAATATCAAAAGTCATATCTTAATTTAATTTTTCTTCTTTAAATAAGCTTTTCCGTCAATAATTTTATTTTAAAACGGAAAAATATCATTGTTACTTAATTCATCAAATTCTGTTCCTCCAATTCATAAAAAGGATAATTATGATAAATAATCAGAATGTTATATTTCTATCAAGTTAAGAAAAAATTGGAATTTCTTTCTATATTTTTATTTTAAATAATTCTAAAGCAGTCTTAAATAGAAAGGTTCTAAACAAAAATTGAAAGATTTAAATCCTAAAGGACTAAATCTTTCAATTATATAATTTTAAAACAGTCCTACGACCTAACGTTAAGCTATACTATGACCAACCTGGACCAACTCTTTAATAGGTGGAGCAAATTTAGTCAGGTCAATACCTTCAACGGCAGCTTTATATTCATCAATATTAGGAATTCTTCCAATGATAGCAGAAAGAACAACCACCGGAGTTGAAGCCAATAAAGATTCTCCTTTTTTACGTTCTGAATCTTCAACTACTCTTCCCTGGAAAAGACGGGTAGAAGTTGCCAGTACCGTATCTCCTTTAGCCGCTTTTTCCTGATTCCCCATACAAAGGTTACAGCCTGGACGCTCAAGATACATCATGTTTTTGTATTCAACACGTGCTTCGCCTTTAGGAGCATTATCATCAAATTCGAATCCTGAATACTTTTCTAAAAATTCCCAGTCTCCTTCTGCTTTTAATTCATCAATAATGTTATACGTTGGAGCGGCTACAACAAGCGGAGCGTTAAATTCAACTTTACCTTGTTGTTTTTCAATATTTCTAAGCATTTGAGAAACAATTTTCAAATCGCCTTTGTGAACCATACAAGATCCAACAAATCCAAGATCCACTTTTTTCTCGCCTCCATAATAAGAAAGGTCTCTGATGGTATCATGAGTATATCTCTTAGAAACATCTTCGTTGTTTACATCCGGGTCAGCAATCATCGGTTCAACGATGGCATCAAGATCAACAACGACTTCAGCATAATATTTAGCATTCGCATCCGGTGTCAGAGCTGGTTTCTCACCAGATCTGATTTCAGCGATTCTCTTATCAGCCTTATTAATTAATCCCTGAAGGACATGGTTATGATTGTCCATACCCTTATCAATCATGATCTGGATTCTGCCTTTTGCAATTTCCAATGACTCGATCAGGGTTTCGTTCTCAGAAATATTGATGGAAGCTTTTGCCTTCATCTCTGCAGTCCAGTCTGTAAAGGTAAATGCCTGGTCAGCAGGAAGTGTTCCGATGTGAACCTCAATGATTCTACCCTGGAATACGTTTTCCCCACCAAACTGCTTAAGCATCTGAGCCTGAGTAGCATGAACAACATCACGGAAATCCATGTGCTCTTTCATGTTTCCTTTGAAAGTTACTTTTACGGATTCAGGGATTGGCATAGATGCTTCACCTGTAGCCAGTGCAAGGGCAACTGTTCCTGAGTCTGCTCCAAAAGCAACCCCTTTAGACATTCTTGTGTGGGAGTCACCACCAATGATGATCGCCCATTCATCTATCGTTATATCATTAAGAACCTTGTGAATAACATCTGTCATAGCGTGGTATTCACCTTTCGGGTCACGGGCTGTGATCAAACCAAATTCGTTCATGAATTTCATTAGTTTCGGAATGTTGGCCTGCGCTTTTTTATCCCAAACAGAAGCAGTGTGACATCCGGATTGATAAGCACCGTCAACAATTGGAGAAATCACGGTAGCTGCCATTGATTCAAGTTCCTGGGCGGTCATCAAACCTGTTGTATCCTGAGAACCAACGATATTAACCTGTACACGAACGTCTGAACCGGCATGCAAAACTTTTCCCGGAGTTGTTCCGACTGCGTTTCTGTTGAAGATTTTTTCAACTGCAGTCAAACCTTGTCCTTCGTGGGAAATTTCTTTTGACGGAGCAAAAACAAGAGGAGTTTCTATTCCTAAAAGTTTTGCAGCAAATGTCTGCAGCTTTTTACCGAATACAATTGCATATGATCCGCCAGCCTTGATGAATTCCATTTTTTGTGGAGTGAATGCCTTAGCAATATCAATCAGCTCCTGGTCACCGTTATAAAGCTTTTTTGTTTTTGTATTGATGGTAAGAACGGTTCCTGTAGCAACGGAGTACGCTTCTTCAAGAATCGGTTCCCCAGCTTCGTTACGGATTGGCTCTCCATTTTCGTCAAGTTTTTTAACCCAGTTTTTAAGGTCAAGGCCAATACCACCGGTAACGTCAACCGTAGTAAGGAAAATCGGAGAAATACCGTTTGTTCCTCCAACGATTGGAGCAATATTCACGAATGGGATGTACGGGCTTGCTTGCTTACCTGTCCATAAAGCTACGTTGTTCACTCCGGACATTCTGGATGAACCTACACCCATGGTTCCTTTTTCTGCGATAAGCATTACACTTTTATCAGGATGCTGTACCTGCAAAGCTTTAATTTCTTCCTGCGCCTGAGGAGTGATCATACATTTACCATGAAGTTCACGGTCTGATCTTGAGTGCGCCTGATTCCCCGGAGAAAGTAAATCTGTCGAGATATCACCTTCACCAGCGATAAAAGTCACTACTTTTATTTCTTCAGCAACTTCCGGAAGTTTAGTGAAGAACTCTGCTTGTGCAT
Organism: Chryseobacterium sp. CCNWLW53; assembly: GCF_037083525.1. NCBI lineage: Bacteria > Pseudomonadati > Bacteroidota > Flavobacteriia > Flavobacteriales > Weeksellaceae > Chryseobacterium > Chryseobacterium sp. CCNWLW53. The sequence continues at coordinate 991,758 of NZ_JBAOJR010000001.1, forward strand.
AGCTTTCAATAATTTCTTTGGCGATTTCGTTACCGCTATTGAATGCTTCCTTCAGACGGTTGGTATCTGCCTCATAAAGGAAAACCTGTGTCTTAAGAACGTCTGCCGCTTCCTTGGCAATAGAGATATCATTACCCAAAGCCAGATCAAGCAGTACCTCAATAGAAGGTCCTCCCTTCATGTGAGATAATAATTCAAAAGCAAAGGCCGGAGATATTTCTTCTACTACGGATTCTCCCAGAATAATCTCTTTTAAAAACTTAGCTTTTACGCCTGCAGCACTTGTTGTTCCTGGTAAGGTGTTGTAAATGAAAAATTTAAGAGAATCTGATCGATATTCGTTACCCGGATCTTTAATTTGTGCAATGATTTCGCTTAGTAATCCGGCACCGTCAATGGGCTTTGGATTGAGTCCCTGGTTTTTTCTTTCTTCAATCTCTTGGATGTAATCCTGATACATATTCATAATAATAGAAGTCTTTTAAATTTTAAAAGTAGATGTAAGGCAGTTCTCAGTACTAAAGTTGCTGCAAAAAACAAGTATAGTCATCAACAACATAATCTACCCCTTTAAAAATGTGAAATAATGTTCCGTTTCAAAGTGGGATATATTTGACCTTTAATAGAATGTAAGTAATTTACCTGCGATTTGTCTTGCTGAAAAACTCTCTTTGGGTAAGATTTATACACTTTTTTGACAGCATTCCTATCAAAATTATATCTCCAAAACGTTTTTAGATTATCAAACACTTAAAAAGTGCTTCCAAATTTACGAATTTTTTAGTATTTTATCAGAATGAAATTATTTAGATTCTTTATAAATATGAATTTGATAATTTCTATTTTTGGCCGTAATTTTGCAGGCAAATGATGAATATGAAAAATATCCTGAATTTTTGGTGTGTATTTATCTCGGTTTTCGTTTTTTCACAGACGAAATCCGTGAAGAAGCTACCGATTAAAAATGTAACTAAAACTGTAGTGAAAAAGGGATCTGCAGTGGCTAAGCCAAACCCGGATCTGGTGATTATCAATCCGGATCTTCCGGTTTTGATCCCTAAAAAAGAAGATGGGAAATTTGGTTACGTTAATCAGAACGGAAAATTTATTATCAAACCTGAATACCATATTGCCGTCTTTTTTTATGAAGATTGTAATCTTTTGAACTCTCCCAACGAAAAAATAAGAAAATTCGGAACTAAAGAATATGCTACTGTAGAAAAGGATATGATTTCTTACCGGGTGAATAAGGCGGGGAAAAGAGTCTATCAGTTCAAAGATTCGGATCTCGGAAAATGTAAGTTGGAGGATTATAAGCAGCAGCTGTATCAGGCATACGTTTTAAACGGATTTTACGGTATCATTGAAAAGTCCAGATTCGTGAACGCAGCAGATTACAGGGATTACCAGATCTATCCCCAGTATCAGTATTTATATATTCTGGAAGGTGATGATACCGCAGATCCAATGATTGTGGCTTCCCACAACGACAGGTTTGGAGTAATTGATGTTAATAATAAAGTGATTGTTCCTTTTGAATATTCCAATATAAAAAGGAATTTCAGCTGGAAAATGGGGAAAATGTTTGACGTGACGAAAGACGGAAAGAACTATTATTATATCGATGCCAGAAATAAGACTTATTAATCTTTGTATAAGAATATCTCTTTCAGATTAAATTGAGGATGCAGATCTCATCATTCACAGAGTATCGGAAGATCCTATCTCACTTTTTTTTTGTAATTTCGCGGTTGAAATAAAGGGGTGCTTTAATAAGCTGAGATTATACCCAATGAACCTGGAACAGATAATGCTGTTTAGGGAATTTTGAAAATGTACCACTGGAACAGTATAACAATATATCAATCATTGCTAGACTGTTAAATTAGTAAATTGCTACATTATTTAATCCGCCCCTTTTATTCATTAAATTTTAAAAATTTATAGAATGAAAGGATTATTTTTTTTAGGGCTTACGGTAGGCTCTGCAGCCTTTATCCAGGCGCAAAATAAGGATTCACTGAAGGTCAGGGAAATTGAAGCTGTCAACTTTACCAAAAGACTTCCTGTTGCCAAAGAAATCATTAACGTACAGAAAGATGTAGACAGCAGGAATCTGGGTCAGGATCTTCCAATTCTTTTAAAAAATCAAACGTCTGTTATCTCAACCTCTGATGCCGGAAACGGAATTGGGTACACGGGATTCAGAATTCGTGGAGTAGAAGGAAAAGGTATTAATGTGATGATGAACGGCGTTCCCTATAACGATTCTGAAAGCCAGGGAACATTTTTCGTCAATGTTCCGGATCTTACCAGTTCTGCTTCCCAGATTGTGATTCAGAGAGGGGTGGGGACTTCCAATAATGGGGTTTCTGCGTTTGGTGCGAGTATCAATGTGATCTCCAAAGAACCGGATGAGAAGATGTATTTCAAAACTGATGACAGCTACGGCTCATTTAATACCTATAAATATTCAGCGGAAGCAGGTTCCGGGAAATTCTGGAACAACAGGCTTTCGGTGATGGGAAGGTATACGCGTATCCAGTCTGACGGGTATATTGACAGAGCTTCTTCAAAACTGGATTCTTACAATTTCACTGCATTATTTGAAGAAGGGAAAACAAGGCTTCGTCTGATGGCTTTCGGTGGAAAAGAAAAAACTTATCAGGCATGGAACGGAATTGACCGGCCAACCTGGGAAACCAATCCTAAATTCAATTATTCAGGACAATACACAGATCTGTTGACCGGAGAAGAGAAATTCTATGATAACGAGACGGATAATTACAGACAGAATCATTTCCAACTTTTATGGGAGCAAAAATTCAATGATAACTGGAATTTGGAAACCACGCTTCATTATACGAAAGGAAAAGGCTACTATGAAAACTATAAAAGAGTTGATGAAACAGATGTAGAGGCTACACATTATTCCAATTATAATTTGCCGGTACCGATTGTAAATGGCTCTCCGGTAGAAATAACCGATTTTATCAGAAAAAAATGGCTGGATAATGATTTTTACGGGGCTGTTTCTACGCTTTACGGAAAGCTGGATAATATAGATCTTAATTTCGGTGTGGTCGCGAACCAATACTATGGAAGACATTTTGGAAATGTTACCGGGGTTTATTTTCCACAGATCAATGAGTATGAATATTACAGAAACCGTTCGGTGAAAACTGAGCTGGCAGGGTTTGCAAAAGCTTTATGGAGAACCGGGGATCACTTTGAATTCTTCGGAGATCTTCAGATCAGAAATATTGATTATGATACCAAGATCCTGAATGCCGGAGATGGAGAAGGTGGAAATCTTGATAAGAACTGGCTTTTCTTTAATCCAAAAGCGGGAGTGAATTATAAAATCGGGAATGGAAAAGTTTTCCTTTCATACGCACATGCCCACCGCGAACCGAACAGGGATGACCTGATGAGTGATAATGAAGTAAAAGCCGAAAAACTCCATGATTTTGAAGCCGGTATTGAAAAACAGTTTGGAATTTTATCTGTTACGGCTAATTTATACTATATGTACTATGTTAATCAGTTAGTACTGAACGGGCAGTTAAATAATGTAGGAGCATTCATCAGAACAAACTCCGGAAAAAGCTACAGAAGAGGAATTGAAATCGGAGCGTTGGCGAAACTTTCCAAGCAATGGGAAGTGAATGGGAATATCAGTCTCAGCCAGAACAGAAACCTTGACTTTAAGATTAAAAATAATGGAGCACTTCAGAATCTGGGTGATACCAATATTTCATTTTCGCCTAATGTCATTGCCAATCTTGGCCTAAAGTTCAATCCTTCCAAGAGTTTTCTGTTTGCTTTAACGAATCAATATGTCGGAAAACAATATCTGGATAATACCGGGGATAAAAACCTCGAGCTGAAAGATTATTTCCTGACCGATTTCAATGCGCAGTACCAGTTTACCATAGCCCATAATGATATTGCTTTAAAATTACTGGTGAATAATCTCTTTAATAAAAAATATGTAAACAACGGAGCGGTTTATGGTGGAGATCCATACTATTTTTCACAGGCAGGAACTAATTTTATGTTCGGGATCAGCTGGAAAATTCAATAATACGGATGATAATTTGCCAAACAGGGTTTAATACATTCAATTTTATACCTATTTATCAAAAGACTGTTCAGGCAGTCTTTTTTTATATCCTACAAATCTCTTCAAAAAGTCACGAAAAAATTATAAATTTGCTGCCAAATGAATATTTCAGCTTACATTTTAGAATATCTGAAACAATTTGGAACTGTGACGGTTCCGGGATTCGGTGCGTTTTCGCTTAAAAACTCCAAGGCAATTATTAATTCTGAGAACGGAAGCATTCTTCCGCCTGCAAGCGAGATCGTTTTTGCAGTGGATTATGAAATACAGTCTGACGAGCTGGCTGCCTTTATAGCCGGAGAAAAGCAGATGTCTTTAGAGGCTTCCAGAAGTGACTTGAAAATCCAGACTGATTTTTGGAAGAAAAAACTTCAGGCAGATCAGTTTCTGGAAATTCAGAACCTCGGAGCTATCCATATTGAAGATGATAAGACGCATTTCAAGGGGAAAAGAATAGAAGCGGGGCATCCGGACTTTTATGGGCTTGAAGAGATCAGGCTCTCGGATATCAACAATGGTGAAAAAATAAGTACTAAAGAAAAGAGAGAGAAAGATTATACATTCAAAAAATCTATTCTTTGGATTTTTCTGCTTGTCATTCCTGTTTTAGGAATTCTGTATCTGGCATTCACCCAAAGAGAACTTCTTTTCGGAAAAAAATCTTTTGATAAAGTTTCTGTCCAGACTTCTACACATAGAATTGTAAAAGACACCGTAAAAGTAATGGTACAAGGTCCGGAAACGGCTGTTTCAGATTCCCTGAAAAAAGATTCATTAGCAAAACCAGCCGGAAAAGGCATAAAACCCGCTTCGGCAGCTCAAAACAACACTAAGACTCAATGGCAAAAGTAAAAAAAGCGTCAGAATCTCTGACGATCATGACCAATATTGTTCTTCCGAACGAAACCAACTCTTTAAGAAACCTTTTCGGAGGTGAACTTCTTGCAAAAATGGACCGTTGTGCTTCTATTTCTGCAGCCAGACACTGCGAGAGAAGAGTGGTAACAGCTTCTGTAAATCACGTTTCTTTCAATCATCCTATCCCTGAAGGTGGGGTAGTGGTTCTGGAATCTAAAGTTTCAAGAGCTTTCTCTACTTCAATGGAGGTGTATGTGGATGTTTGGTTGGATGATCCGATCAATCAGAAGAAAGTTCATACCAATGAAGGAATTTATACTTTCGTTGCAGTAGATGAATTCAACCGTCCTATTCCTATCCCGGACATGATTCCCGAAACTGAAGAAGAAAAACTGAGACATGCTGCTGCTTTCAGAAGAAAAGAACTGTCATTAATCCTTTCCGGAAGAATGAAGCCCCTGGAATCGGTGGAACTTAAAAAATTATTCCAGGAACCGGAAGAAACAAAAGAGTCAAAGAAAGATAAAAAATAAAAAATTAAACACAAATAACATGAATGGATGGCACGAATTTTCACAAATGGTTTGTGCCTAATCAAATGAAAAAAAATAATAAAGATGGATATTTCAGAAAATGATATATCAAAAATTGTTTATGAAGCAGGGTAATATAGTCCATAAGTCATTAGGACCGGGACTTTTGGAAAGTGCTTATGAAGAATGTTTGTTTTATGAATTAAATAAATTTGATATTCTTGTAGAGAGGCAAAAACCGATGCCATTAGTTTATGATGAGGTTAAAATGGATATTGGTTATAGGCTTGACTTTTTAATTGAAAAAAAATTTGTGCTGGAAATAAAATCCATAGAATCATTAAAAGATATTCATTTAGCACAAATACTTACATACCTTCGCCTAAGTAATTGTAAACTTGGAATGTTAATTAACTTTAATACACTTCAGTTTAAAAATGGAGTTAAAAGAGTGATTAACGGCACTTTATAATTGTGTTATTTGTGAAATAAATTAGTGCCATTTGTGTTTAAACTATGAAAATACTTCTTTTAGATAAAAACCATCCTCTCATCACAGAACAGCTTTTAGCTAAGAATTTTGTATTAGAAGAAGATTTCACATCTTCCTATGATGAGGTTTGTCATAAAATTGATAACTATGACGGAGTTATCATCAGAAGCAGAATTCCTCTGGATAAAAACTTTCTGGAAAAAGGGAAAAGCCTGAAGTTTATTGCCAGAGTAGGAGCGGGAATGGAAAATATTGATATTCCAGTTGCAGAAAAACTGGGAATTCAGTTGATCAATTCTCCGGAAGGTAACAGAGATTCGGTAGCAGAACATGTTGTAGGGATGCTGTTGATTTTAATGAACCGTCTTTTTATCGCTTCTCAGGAAGTGAAAAACGGAATCTGGCTTCGTGAAGAAAATAGGGGAGATGAGCTTCTCGGAAAAACGGTAGGGCTTATAGGATATGGAAACATGGGGAAAGCTACAGCAAAAAGATTCTCAGGATTTGGCTGTAAGGTTATTTTTCATGATATTCTTCCTGGGCTTTCTGATGAATATGCTACACAAGTCAGTTTAGAAGAATTAAAACAATCTGCAGATATTCTGAGCCTGCATATTCCGCTGACTTCTGAAACTCACTATCTTATTGATGAAAAGTTTATTTCAGAAATGAGAAAAGACTTTTATTTAATCAATACAGCCAGAGGAAAAAACGTAGAAACTAAATATTTAGTTGAATCTTTAAAGTCAGGGAAAGTAAAAGGTGCCTGTCTTGATGTTCTTGAATATGAAAAGGCATCTTTTGAAAATCTGGAAACAGAAAATGAAGATCTTAAATACCTTCTGGAATCTGAAAAAATAATCGTAACACCACACATCGCCGGATGGACTCACCAAAGCAAAGAAAAGCTGGCACAGGTGATCGTGGACAAGATAATTGCTTCCTACTGTTAGGAAAAATCTAAGGCAAAAGATAAAATTACTCATTGCCTGTGTCTTTATCCCTTTCGCGAGTTTCATCTTTTATGTTAAATAATTCATAATATACGCTTCGAACTGAAAATTTATTTTGAGTTTTATTAAATTGCTGCTCATTTTTTGATACTCATGACGAAGCGTAATTTTTTACTTATTGTAGCTGTTTTTTTATCCTTTATTTCCTGTAAAAAAAATTCTGAATCCAAGCAGACTTCAGCTGAAAACACGACTAATCTTCCAAACTACGGAAATGTAGATCTGGGCAATGTTTTTACCAAAGAAGACAATCAGCTTGGAGATAAAGGAATACTCACAGGGTACATCGACCAGTATTATAAAAAGATCTGGGAAGGTGGAGATCTGAGCGGAGGGATACTCGTCGCAAAAGGAGATGATATTCTGTATGAAAACTACAGAGGTTTCGGCAGAGAAGGAAACCAGATGCCGATTGATAAAAATACACCACTGCATGTAGCTTCTGTCTCAAAGACGTTGACGGCTATGGCCATGCTGAAATTGGTGGAAGCTGGAAAAATAAAACTGACCGACCATCTTACCCAATATTTTCCGGGGTTTCCTTATCCGAATGTCACTGTACAGACATTGCTGGATCAGAGAAGCGGTCTTCCGAAATACGAATATTTTATTGCCAAAATACAGCCGGCTCCGGCAGAACTTTCAAAATCTTTTATTACCAACCAGGATGTTCTGAATATGATCATCAAATACAAACCAGATCTGGCAAGGGATACGGATACAGGTTTTATGTACTGCAACACCAACTTTGCGATGCTGGCTTTACTGATAGAGAAGATCACCAAAACTCCGTTTCCGCAGGCCATGAAAGAAATGGTATTTCAGCCTTTGAAAATGGAACATACTTATATTTTTCAGGAGAAAGATATTCCTACAGCCGCACAGTCTTTTTATTACGGCGGAAACAGACTATATCCTTTAGACAGGCTTGACCTTATCTATGGTGATAAAAATGTGTATACAACGCCGAGGGACCTTTATAACTTCTCAAAAGCCATGTTTTCAAAAGACTTCTTAAAGCCTGATCTGATGCAGATGGTTTTCACACCGTATAGCAACGAGAAAGCAGGAATGAATAATTACGGACTCGGTTTCAGGATGAAGATCTTTGACAATGGCGAGAAACTTACTTATCATAACGGATGGTGGCACGGAACCAATTCCGTATTTGCCCATCTGCTGAAGTCAAAAGTGACGATCGTAGCTATTGGGAACAAATATTCAGGGAAAGTATATACAGCATTGGCTTTATCAGGATTATTTGAAGATTTTCCGGCTCAGAAAGATAAGCTGCACAGTGTAATGAACGACAATAAAGATACTTTGAATGCCGGACATGAAGTTTTTGGAGAATAATGTTTAATTTTGCTTAAACATATATGAAAAGACTTCTTCTATTATTCGTTATCTGTTTTCTTGTACACTCATGTGCAAGAGTAGGATCTCCCGTGGGAGGACCGAAAGATACCCTGGCTCCAAAGTTTTTAAGCTCAAATATTGACACTACAAGAGTTAATGTAAAAAGAGACATCCATGAGCTCAGACTGGATTTCGACGAATATATTACCTTAAAGGATATCAATAAAAACCTGATCATTTCTCCGCCTATCAAAAATATAAAGCGGATTCTTCCTTCCAACATCGCCAATAAGTTTGTGATGATCCAGTGGGAAGATACCCTCCAGGCCAATACGACTTATAACTTCAACTTTGGAAACTCAATTGCTGATAATAATGAGTCTAATATTCTTAGGTATTTCAATTTTGCTTTTTCTACAGGAGATAAGCTGGATGATCTTTATATCAGCGGTGAAATTTCGGATGCAGTAGCGCTTAAAAAGAAAGAAGGAGAAAATAAGCTTGTTGTAGGGCTTTACCAGGTGAAAGATACGATGAATTACAGACAGAAACCCTATTACATTACCAAAGTGGATGAAGATGGGTATTATGAACTTAACTATCTTACCCCGGGAAAATATAAGATTATAGCCTTTGAGGATGAGAATAGTAATTCTATTTATGATCCGGGAAAAGAAAAAATAGGATTTCAAAAAGAAGCTGTAGATGTTGAAAAGTCTGTTTCAGGATTAAATTTAAAAATATATCCTTCCAAAAAGCCTTTGAAATATCTTGAAATGAAAGAAAGTCCCGGAGGAGTTATCATGACATTTGAAGGAAACCCTGAGAATGTGAAAGTAGCCTCTGTAAACGAAAAGCTTCAGGACATTAAAGTGACCCACCGCCCGAAATCGGATACCGTAAAAATCTGGTTTGATGCTGTAAAAAGCGATGTGGGGCAAACGGTTACTGAAAATCTTAAATTCAGCTACGATATCGGGAGCAAGCAGGATACTGTTTCCGTATTCTATAAATACAACAAGAAAAATGCAATGGATCTTGAAAATGACAGTGGAGGCCCATTATTGGCTCCGAATTCTGACTTTAATATCAGATCCGGCTATATCATCGATAAGATAAGTCCTGAAAAGTGGACTCTTAAAAGTGACAGTTTAACCACTCAGGAATTTACTGCTAAAATCTCTGAAACAGATCCTTACCAGATTCAGATTCATTCAGATTTTGTGAATGGCAAAAAATATCAGCTTACGATTCCAAAGGAGACGGTATCGTCCTATTACGCTAAAAATGTACAGTCAAAACGTTTTGATTTCGAAGTAGAAAAGGTAGATCAATTCGGAAGTCTTGCATTTAATATACAGAATGCACCGGAGGCCAGTTATTGGATCCAGCTCCTGGATGCTTCGGATAAAGTTATTTATTCAAGATATACCAAAGGAAACAGCGTGAAATTTGACATCCTGAAACCTAATGAATATATCGTAAGGATACTGGTGGATAACAATGGAAATAAATTCTGGGACGAAGCGGATTTTGAAAAAGAAACTTTTGCTGAAGATTCCTATGTCTTTTACAAAAAAGCTGTTGTGCGGCCGTTATGGGAAACCAAGGAAGACTGGGACCTGAAAGATACCAGAACGCTGGATAATCCTAAAGGAAATATTCCTAAGCCTGTAGATGCTCCTGCGGAAACACCAAAAGATACCGTACAGAAAGAATTGAATAAAGAAGTGAAGTCAGAATCCGGAAATGCAGTCTTAACACCGGTAAAATAAAGCTATGAATACATTAAAGAAAGTGTTATTCTGGGCGCTGGTTGTTTTTGCACTGATGCAGTTTATTTCTATTGATAAAGTAAATAAGCCTGTCAATACAGCAGTTAACTTCGTCGATACAAAAAAGACTCCGGAAAAGATCAGGGGTTTGATAAAAGGAGCCTGTTACGATTGTCACTCCAATGAAACAGTATATCCCAAATATGCTTATGTTGCGCCTATTTCGTGGTCTGTAAAAAGCCATGTGAATGAAGGCCGGGAGCATCTCAATTTTTCTGTTTGGGGTACATATAACAAGGAACTGAAGGAAAGCATGCTGAGCAAATCCATTCAGACAATCCAAAGCAAAGCGATGCCTATGCCGGGATATATCGTCTATCACAAAGAAGCTAATCTTACAGACGCTGAAAGAACACTACTAGTTCAGTATTTCGAAGATATGCTGAAATCAAAATCTTATTAATATCAAATAAAATAACTCCCACACATCGTAATCTGCGGGAGTAAATTTCTTTATAATAACTTACCGGTTATTCTTCAGATATTCTACAAAAAATCTCTGCTGAGATTCAAAAGCAATATCATCAAGTTCCAAAGCATTCAAAGGAATCCAGGTCGCTTCTGATATTTCAGAAAGCTCCAGGCTCACCTCAAACTTTTCCTGAACACGATACTCATAAAAAAGATCGATTGTATTGTAATCAATTTCTTTATACTGATAGACGTTCGGGAGGCTGGTAAGATACTTTAGTTTTGAAATATCCACATCAAGCTGAAGCTCTTCAAAAAGCTCTCTTTTGCACGTTTCCTCTGCGCTTTCCCTTGGATCTACAAAACCTCCGGCCAGATCAAGTTTTCCCTTTTTAGGTTCCCTGTTTCTTCTGGTAAGGTAGATTTCATCACCACATCGGATAACAACAGCTACCGCGCCGGCAACGTTATTGTAGAGGGTAAAACCGCATTCGGGACAGCTCCATTTCTTTTCGCCATCCCAATGCAGGGTTTCTTTGCCACAGCTCGGGCAGTATTTCAATAATTTCATCTGTTAACAATATTTTTTCAAAAGTCAGATGGAACTTCGTTTTATTGAGCAATATTAATATTTCTCGGGTGATAAGTTAAAATCACATCCCGAAGTTCTTCTGTTTTCAGATGAGTATAGATCTCCGTAGTGGTAATACTGGAATGTCCCAGCATTTCCTGGATATAACGAAGGTCTGCCCCATTCTGTAAAAGGTGCGTTGCAAAAGAATGTCTGAAAGTGTGTGGAGATATTTTTTTGCTTACCCCAGCTTTGTCTGTAAGTTCTTTAATGATCAGAAATACGATTACTCTGGACATGGATGTTCCACGGCTGTTAAGAAACAGCGTATCCTCATATTTTTTATTGATCTTGCTTTTCGAACGTACTTCTTTAATGTAAGTTTCCAAAAGTTCAGCAGTATAATCGGCTAGAGGAACGAAACGTGTTTTGTTGCCTTTTCCGTTTACTTTAATGTACTGTTCTTTGAAATTGATGTTCGAAATCTTAAGGTCAATAAGTTCCGAGACACGTAATCCGCATCCGTAAAGAACTTCAATGATACAATGATTTCTCTTTCCGAGGTCAGAATGCGACTCAATGGCTGCAATAATCTTATTGATGTCAGGCAGGCTTAAGGTGTCAGGAAGATACAATCCTAGTTTTGGACCTTCAAGCAGTGAGGCAGGATTATCTTCTCTGAACTCGTCCTCAAGCAGAAACTTGAAGAAAGCTTTTATCGAAGAAATCCATCTTGCTTGTGATCTTTCGCTGAACTTCTGTTTGGAAAGATTGAAGATATATTCCTGTAAGTTTTCGTAACCGATAGAGTCTGGACCGACGTTTTCCAGATCCACTTCGGCATAATCTTTTAATTTTTTGATGTCTCGAATATAGGCATCGAGAGTGTTTTCTGAAAAATTTCGTTCGAAACGAAGAAATATTTCAAAATCTTTGATCTTTTCATCCCAGGTCATTTGTGCTTATTTTTTTAGTTCACAGTCCGATATTTGTTCTATTTCAATGTTATGGTTTCTCAAGAACGCTATCCCGTCGTCGTCTGAATACTCATTAATATACACAAGTCTTGTAATTCCAGCCTGCAGAATCAGCTTACTGCATTCTTTGCATGGCGACAGCGTTAAATATAACGTAGCACCTTTTGCAGACTGAGTGGAAGCGGCCAGCTTTAAGATAGCATTGGCTTCCGCATGAAGTACATACCAGTGTGTTTTTCCTTCTCCATCTTCACAGCAGTTTTCAAATCCCGAAGGAGTTCCGTTGTAACCATCTGAAATAATCATCCTATCTTTTACGATAAGAGCTCCTACCTGTTTTCTCTTACAGTAGGATAATTTTGCCCACTCTTGGGCCATTTTTAGATAAGCTTTATCAAACTTATTCATACCGCAGCATTAGTTTTTTTCGAAATAATTTGGATTAAAAATCTTAGAAATTAGGCTTTCTTTTCTCTAAAAAAGCGTTAACTCCTTCTTTCTTGTCGTTCATTTCAAAAAGTTCTCCGAAATACTTGATTTCAGATTCAAAACCTTTATCCGTGTCAGACAAGTTTACGGCTTGGATGGCCTTTGATATAGCCATTGGTGAGTTATTGGCTATAATATTCGCTAATTCTTTTGTTTTGGTTAATAATTCTTCAATAGGGTATACTTCATTCACCAATCCGATTTCCTTTGCTTTTTGAGCAGGGATCATTTTGGCTGAGAAGATCATTTCGTTGGCAATACCTTTTCCTACCAATTTAGGAAGCCTTTGAGTCCCTCCATACCCCGGAATTAATCCCAGAGTAACTTCCGGAAGCCCCAGTCTTGCATTCTCTGATGCATATCTGATGTGGCAAGCCATAGCTAGCTCTAAACCTCCTCCCAATGCGAAACCGTTCACGGCTGCAATAACAGGCTTAGATGTATTTTCAATTTTGTTGAACAGGGTATTATGCCCGTTTCTGGCCAGTTCTTCGGCTTTTTCCTGTCCAAAATCACTGAATTCTTTTATATCGGCTCCCGCTACAAATGATTTTTCGCCGCTTCCTGTAATAATAATTACTCTACAGGACACATCAGCGTTAAGTTCATCCATGGCTGAGCTTATCTCTTGAATCGTTTTTGCGTTTAAAGCATTTAAGCTTTGAGGTCTGTTTATGGTTACAACAGCTAATTTCCCTTCCTTTTCTAATAATATATTTTCGTAACTCATTTTTCCACTATAAAATATTATTTTTTGCAAATTATGAATTTTTTGCAAAAAAAAGGAAAAAATATTAGTTTTTTTTCCTTTTACTTAATGAATCCTTCAAAATCCTATTTCGAATGATTCATCATATTAGCATCAATATTGATATTTAGCTGAGATGCCACTTTCATGCCAAGTTCTATATTAGTCCTGAAAAAGTGACATAATTGACGGTTGATGATCTCATCTTTTTTCGGCCCGGAAATTCCTCTCATACTTCCTACGATGTTGCTGATTAGGTGCTCTCTATCTTCAGCGGTCATAGATTTTGTATACAGTAATCCGGGTTGGGTATAATGATCATCATCATTTTCATTTCTGTTATAGCTGGCAACATGGGCACTGTCCAGCTCATATTCATAATTCTTATAAACCGGATCCGGCTTAATGTCATCAAAGCTGTTCGGGAAATAATTCGGTTTATCCTGGTATTGACTGGAATCTGCCATAAAACCGTCTCTCTGGTAGTTGTTGACTGCAAAAGGGCATCGATTCACTTCCAGCTGGTGAGCATTGACTCCCACTCTGTATCTGTGGGCATCGGGATAAGAGAATAACCTTCCCTGAAGCATTTTGTCCGGAGAAAAGCTGATTCCGTTAATAAGACTGCTTGGTGAAAATGCAGACTGTTCCACATGTGCAAAATAATTGACCGGAACTTCATTCAGTTCCATTTCACCTACTTCGATCATCGGGAAATCATCATGAAACCATACTTTCGTAATATCAAAAGGATTCCATCTGAAATCTTTTGCCTGCTCTTCCGTCATCACCTGGATATACATGGTCCACTTCGGAAAATCTCCATTTTCAATGGCGTTGCAAAGATCTTCCTGTGCAAAATCAGGGTTTTCTCCAGCCATCTTTACGGCCTCTGCATCAGTGAAGTTTTTGATTCCCTGTTTTGTTATAAAATGGAATTTTACCCAGACTCTTTCATTTTGAGCATTGATCATCGAAAAAGTATGTGATCCGAACCCGTGCATATGTCTGTAACCATAAGGTGTTCCTCTGTCAGACATTAAAATAAGAACCTGGTGAAGAGATTCCGGATTATGGCTCCAGAAATCCCACATCATCGTGGCACTCTTTAAATTGGTTTTCGGAACTCTTTTCTGGGTATGGATGAAGTCTGGAAATTTTTTGGCATCCTTAATAAAGAATACCGGCGTGTTATTTCCTACCAGATCCCAGTTCCCGTCTTCCGTATAAAATTTTAAAGCAAAACCTCTCGGGTCCCTTGCTGTATCTGCACTTCCTTTTTCACCCCCTACAGTAGAAAACCGGGCAAACATTCTGCATGAGTTTCCTATTTTTGAAAATAATTTGGCTTTTGTATACTGACTGATGTCGTGTGTTACGGTAAATGTTCCGTAGGCTCCGGTTCCTTTGGCGTGCACAATTCTCTCGGGGATTCTTTCCCTTACAAAGTGCGCAAGGTTTTCCTGAAGAATGAAATCCTGCAGCAGGACAGGCCCTCTGGGACCTACTGTCTGTGAGTCCTGATGTTCAAAATAAGGTGCGCCATTGCTTAGCGTTAATTTTTTAGAATCCATATAGTTATGATTTGTATGGTTGATTTCCCTTGTAAACTGTCTTATGCAGACGTATTAAATATCAAATTTACTTGAATTTTTGATTACAAATAGCAAAAACATTTTATCTTTGTAATAGATAATATTAATCAGATGAACATTCAGCAACTGGAGTATCTTATCGCTGTAGATAAGTACAAACATTTTGGTAAAGCAGCTCAGGCATGCTTTATTACACAGCCTACATTAAGTGCGATGATACAAAAATTTGAGGATGAACTGGATGTGAAGGTGTTCGACAGAACAACACACCCAATCCGTACTACAGATGTTGGGCTCCAAATCATTGATCAGGCAAAGGTAATTATAGAATCTGTCAATGAGCTGAAAAATAAAGCCAACCTTTTGAATAATATTTTAGGAGGAACGATCAATTTAGGAATCATTCCTACCGTTTCTTCTTTCATTTTGCCGACAGAAATCTTTAAATTTTTGGAAGATAATCCGAAAATCCAGATGAATGTAAAAGAAATGACCACAGACAATATTGTCAAGGCTTTAAAAGCAGGTGAACTGGATGCCGGAATTATTTCTACCCCTTATGATTCTGCTGATGAATTTTATCAGGACTTTCTTTTCAATGAAGAATTGATGATCTACAGCTCCAATACGGAAGCGAATAAAAAGAACTCTTACATCATACCTGAAGAACTGAATGTGGAAAAAGTCTGGCTCCTGGAAGAAGGGAACTGCCTGAGAAACCAGTTTGAGAATATCTGTCATTTAAAAGAAAATACATTAAAGCCTAAGAATTTGGATTTCTTAGCATCCAATATTCAGACTTTGGTCCATATGGTGGATAAAGTGGGAGGGATCAGCATTCTGCCGGAATTAGCGTTGAGCCAGCTTTCGGAAGAGCAGAAGGAGAATGTTTTCAGGTTCAAAAAACCTTTTCCTTACAGAGAGATCAGCATTATTTACTATAAGCCGACTTTTAAGCAGAAAATTATTGATGAGCTGGCGCTGTCTATCAAAAAATCTCTTGAGCTTAAACTGAATTATCATGTAAACCCAAAGGAATTTGTGAGCATCAAACCGCAATGAACTAAGAAGACTGCAAAGTGATATAAATCATTAATCTTAAGAAAATTACAATTAATAAGCAAAAACCTTTAGTATTAAAAAAATAGTACTTAAATTTGCGAACGTTTATAAACGAGGAAAAATTTGACCTGATTGCAACCTCTCTAAAAATATGCTAAAACAGTATTCTTTCTAGGCAATTTATTCTTATTTTTCTTCATATATTTTAATCTAAAAAACAAAGAATAATATGTCTTATCTATTTACATCTGAATCAGTTTCAGAAGGACATCCGGATAAAATTGCCGATCAGATCTCCGATGCATTAATCGATCACTTTTTAGCATATGATAAAAGCTCTAAGGTAGCATGTGAAACCCTTGTAACAACAGGGCAGGTCGTGCTGGCCGGAGAAGTGAAGTCCGATGCATATCTTGATGTTCAAACTATTGCAAGAGATGTTATTAACGGAATTGGATACACTAAGGGAGAATATATGTTCAACGGAGATTCGTGTGGAGTAATTTCCGCGATTCACGAACAGTCTCCGGATATCAACCAGGGAGTGGACAGAGCAGTAAACGACGAATCTTTTGAAGCCAAAGCTAACGCACAGGGAGCTGGTGACCAGGGGATGATGTTCGGTTATGCAACCAACGAGACGGCTAATTATATGCCTCTTGCTTTAGACCTTGCCCACACGATCCTTAAAGAACTTTCTGTATTGAGAAGAGAAGGGAACGAAATCGCTTACCTTCGTCCGGATGCAAAAAGCCAGGTAACAATTGAATATTCTGACGATCACAAGCCGGTAAGAATTGATTCTATTGTGGTTTCTACACAGCATGACGACTTTGGAACTGAAGAAGAAATGCTGGATAAGATCCGTGAAGACATCAAAAAGATCCTGGTTCCAAGAGTGGTAGCTCAACAGACTGAAGAGATCAAAGCATTGTTCAACGATCAGATCAAATATCACATCAACCCAACAGGGAAGTTTGTGATCGGAGGTCCTCACGGGGATACAGGTCTTACGGGAAGAAAAATTATCGTAGATACCTACGGAGGAAAAGGAGCTCACGGTGGTGGTGCTTTCTCTGGAAAAGATCCGTCGAAAGTAGACAGAAGTGCTGCTTACGCTACAAGACACATTGCTAAAAACTTAGTGGCTGCAGGAGTAGCTGACGAAGTTCTTGTACAGGTTTCCTATGCAATTGGTGTTGCTGAACCTTGCGGTTTGTATATCAACACTTATGGAACCGCGAAAGTAGATCTTCATGATGGTGATATTGCTAAAAAAGTGACTTCAATCTTTGATTTAAGACCTTATGCCATTGAGCAGAACTTAAAATTAAGAAATCCTATCTACCAGGAAACGGCTTCTTACGGGCATATGGGGAAAGAGCATTATATAGCTGACAAAACATTCAATAAAGGTCAGAAAAATGAAATTACCCTTACAGGTCTTGAGTTCTTTACTTGGGAAAAACTTGACAAAGTAGACGAAATTAAAGCTGCTTTCGGCATTTAATTTGTCTTCAGAAATAATAAATAGGACTGCTTTATCTTTGGGTAAGGCAGTTTTTTTTAATTTTACACCTTAAATAATTAGAGATGATGAATTTTAGATCAACAGTTACCGTACTTTTTATATTTTTCCTGAGCATAGTGGCAAGGGCACAGTATACCATGCATAAAATGGTCACCGTAGGATATACATACCAGAACCAAAGCTTTGGAGAATTGGGAGGGAAGCTGCTTTTTCTGAAGAATGATGATGTGATATACCGTTTGGGTGCATCTGCTTTAATGGGATCCGCCGGGTCTAAGTTTGCGATCATGCCGAAACTGCAGGCTGATGTTCTTCTTAATTTTGAAAAAAATGTAGATTTCTACCACTCATATTATCTTTTAATTGGGGCAGAAGGAACTAATAAATATATCGCACCAAAAATAGGAGTTACTCTTTTCGGCCTTTTGGATCTTACCGGAGGCTATGCTTTCCCAATCGGAGAGGCCCGTTTGAACGGAAAAGAGCTGAAAGGCTTAAATGTTAATTTAACATTAAATATTCCTACAGTCTTTATTCATGATATGTTTAAGTGATTTTTTTTAAATTTTCCCGTAAAAATTTAATAATAGGTTAACAGTTATTAAAAAATTATTATATTTACACCATATAATAATTGTACTGCCTATTGATTTTACTTTACTCTAAAAAACTGTTTTGTATTTACAGCTAGGGCCAGATAAAATATCTGGAGAATTGCTGGTCTGCAAATTTTTTATTATTGAGAAGAGTTATGAAATCAAAAACGGACAGCCTACTAATTTCCCTTTATCAGAAAGGAGATGAAGAAGCCCTATCAGCCCTTATTCATCGTCATCAGAGAGAACTGTTTACATTCATTTTTTACAAAATTAATGATGAAGACCTGGCCAATGATGTTTTTCAGGATACATTCATGAAAATCATCCTGATGTTGAAAGAAGGACGATATAACGAAGAAGGAAAATTTATTCTTTGGGCAAAAAGAATTGCACACAACCTTATTATTGATCATTTCAGACTGAAAGCGAAAAACGTTAAAGTTTCAGAAACTACTTTTGAAACAGATGAGTATTCTATTTTCGATCTGATCCGGGAGCCTTCAGAAAATATTGAAGAGCAGCTAGTAACGTTGCAGATCCAGGAAGATCTTTTGAGGATGCTTCAGTTCTTGCCACAGAATCAGCAGGAAGTTATTAAATTAAGATTTTTCGATGGCTTAAGTTTCAAAGAAATTGCAGATCATACCAATATGAGTATCAATACCACATTGGGAAGAGTACGTTATGCGCTCATTAACCTGAGAAAAATCATGGACGAAAATAACATTGTATTGACACGTTAGAATAATATTTTCGAAAAATTCACGTTTAAAGGAAAACATACTTTCGCCTATGAAAAAAAATGATTCCTTAAAAGTGAAAACTTTGAAACCTAAGAAACAAACAATTGATTTTTTACTGAGTTACTCCAAAAGTCTTGAATTGGTACAAACCAAAAGCAAGAATTTCCCGATTTCCAAAAATTAAATTGAGTAATTTTGTGCTGTATGAAAATTCAGCACATTTTTTTTGACCTGGACAATACGCTCTGGGATCACCGTAAGAACGCTTACCTTACCATCAAAGACCTTTTTGAAAAACAGGAAATCACCTTACATTATAATATCGACTTTGAGGCCTTCCATTCTGTCTATCATGAAATTAATGAGAGCCTTTGGGAAAAGATCAGAGACGGTATTATCGGTAAAGAATACCTGAGAAAACACCGTTTCTATGATACTTTCAAACATTTCGGAGTGGATGATGAAGAGCTTTCGCAATATTTTGAAGAGCATTTCCTGGATAAGATCCTCAACCACAACGAGCTGGTAGAAGGTGCAGAGTACATTTTGGAATATCTGAAATCAAAAGGTTATACGTTGCACGTTATTTCCAATGGCTTCCAGGAAGTAACAGAGAGGAAATGCATCCTTTCAGGAATTGATAAATATTTCAAAACCATTACCAGCGCTGATTCTGTAGGGGTGAGAAAACCCAATCCGAAGATCTTTGAATATTCGTTGGGGCTTGCAGAAGCCGGTAAAGAAGAAAGTATCCTGATTGGTGACGACTGGATCGCGGATGTTGTCGGGTCCCAGAATTATGGAATTGATGTAATCTTCTTCGATGTGTATAAAGAAAATAAGCAGGAAGAAGGTCTGAAAAGTATTACCCATCTTTTGCAGATTAAAGAATATTTATAAAATACACAGCTTTCAATAGCTACAAAATTTATTTTTTTGAACCATTAAGATGATTGAAGGTCTTAAGTTTAATTAAGAAAAAATCAAATGATTTTATTAAGCAGCAGCTTTCTTAATTTTCTTAAACACTTATCTGATCTTAATGGTTCAATTTTTTTTCATTATTCATTCTCCACTTTTCATTTTTCCTAATTCTTTCCTAAATTGATTCTGAACTTTGCTCCATAATAAAACAGAAAAAATTTAAGATTATGAGAAATTTTAGGAAAATCACCGGAGCATTCGTTTTAATTTTCTTACTGGCAGGCGGATTTATCTTTGCACAGGACAAAGCAATCAATGCCAATCAACTGCCTAAAACGGCTAAAAATTTCCTTGCCTCCCATTTTAAAGGTGTTGCTGTAGGATCGGCAATCGAAGACAGAGAAATCTATGGTGTTGATGAATACCAGGTCTATCTTGCTAACGGGATGAAGGTAGAATTCGACAGTAGCGGAGACTGGAAAGAAGTGGACGGAAAACATCAGAAGCTGCCTTATGCATTTATTCCGGCATCGATCAGGAACTATGCTGCTAAGAACTTTCCAAATACCTATATCGTTAAGATAGAAAAAGAAAGGTGGTCTTATAAAGCAGAACTTTCTAACGGCCTGGATCTTGAATTTGACAGAAAAGGAAACTTCAAGAGAATTGATGATTAATTCAATTGAAAAAATATAGCTGAAGGAAGATGAAAGCTAGAAGATGGAAGTTTTTAAGTAACAGTATCGATTGAAGAATATTCAATTACTATTGTAAAAACAACAGTCCTTGAAAATAACCTTGAGCTTTCATCTTTCTTCTATTTCATATATTTGATAGACCAATACTGCAGAATGAAGATATTAATCATAGAAGATGAACCGGAACTGAAAGATACTGTACAGACTTTTCTGGAAGCAGAGCGTTTTATTGTAGAATTTGCCCTTACGTACAATACAGGGCTGGAAAAGATCATTTCGTATGAATATGACTGTATTCTTCTGGATATTATGCTGCCGGATGGAAATGGAATTGACCTGCTGAGAGAAATCAGGAAGCTGCATAAGAAAGATCCTGTGATTATTCTATCGGCCAAAGATTCTGTTGATGATAAGGTGGCAGGACTGGAAATAGGGGCCGATGATTATCTGGCAAAACCTTTTCATCTTGCTGAGTTAATGGCGAGAATCAGGTCTGTAATCAGAAGAAAGAATCAGGATGGGGAAAATACAATTACCTATAAAAACATCAGTATTGATCCGGAAAACAGAACCGTTAAAGTCGGGAATGAAGATTTGATTCTTAACCGTAAGGAATATGACCTCCTGTACTATTTTGTGATTCACCCGGAAAAAACGCTGCAGAAAACGACTTTGGCTGAAGCCATCTGGGGAGATTATATTGACCAGGCAGACAGTCTGGACTTTATTTATTCACAAATTAAAAATCTCCGTAAAAAATTGAAAAGCCTCAATGCAGAAGCCGATTTCCAGGCCGTTTACGGAATTGGTTATAAATTTGTCTAAATGAAAGTTTCCTTAAAATATTACACTATCAAATATATGATCGGCATTCTGCTGTTGATCATTGCGGTCTGGGCGGCGCTATTTTATGCCTATATCCTGGACGAAGTTTATGATAATGTAGATGACGGACTGAAAGACAGAAAGATACAAATTATTAAAGCGGTATATCACGATCCTAAACTGCTGGACAGTAAAAATTTCGGATTTAACGAATTTAAGATCAAACCGATTTCAGAATCTGAATATAAAGATAAAAACAGGCTCTATAACAAGATGTTCTATATGGAATATGATGATAAGGACCAGCCTTATCGCGTACTTGAGACCGATTTTATAGATCAGTTCGGAAAACGCCAGAGACTTGAAATACGGACTTCTACTGTAGAGCAGGACGAGCTGGTGTATGACCTGACTACAGCTTTAATCGTGCTGTATATTTTACTTGTGATCAGTATTGTTGCTGTCAATGGGTATATGCTGAACAAAGCCATGCGTCCGTTCTATGCCATTTTAAACAGGCTGAAGAAATACCAGTTCGGAGCTTCTTCCCCACAGGAACCTCAGAATTATTCTATCAAAGAATTTGAAGAGCTTAATGTGGAAATAGAGGAAATGATTAAACGGAACGAATTTGTTTTCCATCAGCAGAAGCAATTCATTGAAAATGCATCTCATGAACTTCAGACACCGCTGGCTATTGTAACTAATAAGATCGATCTGATGATCCAGAATGATGATCTTGACAAGAAGAATATGAATTTCCTTACTGAAGTGAAAGGAGACCTGAGAAGAATGGCAGGACTGAATAAATCCCTGCTGATGCTTTCAAAAATAGAGAATAGCCAGTTCAATAAAATGTCAAAAGTAAATTTCAATGAAATGATTGCAGAACTGGTTAAAAGCTATGAGGATTTTATCGAATTCAAAAAAATTGAAGTCAGCATTGTTGAAAAAGGATTCTTTGGGGTAGACTTTAATCCTGATCTGGCGGATATCCTTCTTTCCAATCTGCTTAAAAATGCAATTAAATATAATAATCAGGAGGGGATTGTCAATATCATTATAGAAGATAACAGGCTCGTCTTCCGGAATAGCAGTAATGGTGTTCCATTGGACAAAGTGCAGATCTTCAACCGCTTTTATAAGCAGGGCTCAGACCATAGTTCTACCGGTTTGGGACTGTCT
Source organism: Chryseobacterium sp. CCNWLW53 (assembly GCF_037083525.1). NCBI lineage: Bacteria > Pseudomonadati > Bacteroidota > Flavobacteriia > Flavobacteriales > Weeksellaceae > Chryseobacterium > Chryseobacterium sp. CCNWLW53. Next base: position 1,014,333 of record NZ_JBAOJR010000001.1, read on the forward strand.
ATCATCAGGACTATAACAAAACAATATCCCGGATGGGATATTGTCTATGAGTTTGAAGATGGATTGCATTGCTTTATTCTTTCTAAAAACAATGCTTTGGTATCTTAATGTTTAAATTCCTAAGCTTGCTCTTACTTTTTTAATGGTTTCTGTTGCAACTACTCTTGTTTTTGCAGCACCTTCCTGAAGTTTTGCTTCCAGCTCATCCAGATTGTTCATATAATAAGTGAACATTTCTCTTTCTTTTGCAAAACGGGTTAAAATCAGATTTAAAAGCTCTAATTTGGCGTGTCCATAACCGAAGTTTCCGGCTAAGTATTTAGCTCTTAATTCTTCCGTCTGCTCAGGAGTAGCAATTAATTCATAGATCGCAAAAACTTTATCTGTTTCAGGGTCTTTTGGTTCTTCCAGAGCTTTAGAATCGGTTTCTATACTCATTACCTGTTTTTTCAGCTCTTTTTCAGGTAAGAATATATTAATGATATTTCCCATGGATTTAGACATTTTACGGCCATCTGTTCCGGGAACATATTTCGTGTCTTCCTGAAGCTCAGATTGAGGAAGTACAAAAACTTCTCCCATCTGGTTATTGAACCTTGATGCTACATCACGGGCAATTTCAAGATGCTGAAGCTGATCTTTTCCTACAGGAACTATTTCTGCATCGTACAGTAAAATATCCGCAGCCATCAGAATAGGATAGGTGAACAGTCCGGCGTTAACGTCCTGAAGCCTGTCTGCTTTATCTTTAAATGAATGAGCAAGGGTTAATCTCTGGTAAGGAAAAAAACATGATAAATGCCAAGAAAGTTCACAGGTTTCAGGGATATCACTCTGTCTGTAAAAATATGTTTTTTCTGTATCCAGCCCACAAGCAAGCCAAGCCGCAGCGATCTCGTAGGTATTCTGTTTTAAAACCTTCGCATCTTTGATCTGGGTAAGAGAATGAAGATTCGCAATGAATAAAAATGATTCATTTCCTTCCTGCTTGGAAAGTTCAATAGCAGGAATAATCGCCCCAAGAAGATTTCCAAGATGGGGGGTTCCGGTGGCTTGAATGCCGGTAAGAATTCTTGACATTTGTTTAAATTATTTATAAAAATTAATGAATTGCAAATTTAATTAATTCTCCCGCAGATTACACAGATTTGCACAGATGTTTGTGTGAAATTAAAATTGCGGAGAATTTTTAAGCTAAAAAGCAATGTTATTTCCAGTGAAGATAGTTAAGGAATAATAATCTTTTCTCCCCCGAATTTCGGCTGTACTCCGAAAAGCAAATCCCAGTAAACCTTTGCTTTGGCCAGATACTCTCTGAGGTTGGTTTTTAAGCCGGCGTATTTATTTACATCATTAGCATTATACCCGAAAGCTTCTATTCCGTTTTTTTTAGCCAGAAAAACAGCTCTTTCATTGTGGAATTTCTGTGAAATGATCACCAGCTTCTGCTGTCCAAAGATATCTTTTGCCCTTACCACGGAATCCAGAGTACGAAATCCGGCATGATCCATTATAATCCTGTCCTTTGGAATGCCGTATTTCATTAAAGTAAGCTGCATATCTTCCGGTTCATTATAATCTTTGGTGCTGTTGTCTCCGCTTACGATAATGTATTTGATCTTTCCGCTTTTATACAGGTCTACAGCGGCCTGTATCCTGTTGTAGAAATAAGCATTCGGCATGCCGTTGTTCAGATTCTTCCCGGTTCCGAGCAGTAAAGCCACTTTGGTTTCAGGAATATCAGAGATATTGTAAGAAACAAAAGCGCTGCTTTCTTTTCTGATACTGTAGTTAGCCCAGGCTATAAAAATAATTCCCGCTACAACAAGCAGCAGGAAAATTTTAAAAATATTTTTGATTACTTTTTTCATCCGGAATACTGTTTTTTAAAACTCAAGTCCGTTAGGAAAAGCTTTTTTTCTGAATATTAATAATAAAGCAGCTCCTACCGTAATGGCAGAATCGGCCACATTGAAAATATACTTGAAGAATTCAAGGTGTTTACCACCAATCAAAGGGATATTATCAGGAACATACCAGTCTACCAGAGGAAAGTGAAGCATATCTACTACACAGCCTTTCATAAAAGCAGAATAACCTTGTCCGAAGGGAACAAACTTCGAAACTCCTCCATATCCTATCCATCGGTCGATGCTTGGGTCGTAAACTGTTCCGCTGTCGAAGATAAGTCCATAAAACATTCCGTCAATGATATTTCCAATGGCACCGGCAAAAATAATAGCCATTGGGATCAGAAGATAGTTGGATGCTCCCTGCTGCAGCCATTTTTTGAACATATAAACCATTCCTCCAATTAAGAAAAGTCTAAGGATCACCAGGAAATATTTCCCGATAATACCTCCGAAATGAAGCCCGTAAGCCATTCCCGGATTCTCTACAAAAGTCAGTTTAAAGCCCGGAAGAACAGTAACACTGTCATCCAGATTGAAATGGGTTTTGATGTAAATTTTTGAAGCCTGATCAATTAACAATACTAAAAATGTTATAGCTAAGATCTTTTTCATTACTGTCCTTTTGGTTTAGAAGGTTTCTCAGAATTTTTCTTGTCAAAGATTTTCTTGGCAACCTTTTCTGTATGGAACGTATTTTTGGTCTGAGCACGCTCGTATCTGATGTTCATATCTTTTAAAACACTTTTCAGTGCACTCAGTTCCATAGGGTTTTTAGGATGTACTATGATAGATTCCATTTTCTTTTCTTTTTTAAATGTTACATTTTGGACAGCTCATCGAGTCTTTTCCGGTCTTTTGCAGACAGGTCATTAACACCGTTTTTGCCCATCTTACTCAAAATTCTGTCAATTTCTTTTTCCCTTTCACGTTTATCAGAATTAAACTGATCATCAATGGTGTAGTTCTTCTGTCGGTCAGGAAAGAATCTGTTTTTGATCCATTCTCTATTGAAAAACAGTAAAACTGCAGCAACAATAATTGCTAAAATTAATACTTCGCTCATGGGTATACATTAAAAATTAGGTTTATAAAGTATCCGTGAATACGATATAAACCCAATAGTATTTTTACAAACCTTAACGGTTTATTTCTGCATATTTTTCGCTTCAATGCTCAGCGTAGCATGAGGAACGGCTAAAAGTCTTTCCTTAGGGATCAGCTTTCCTGTCACTCTGCATACACCGTAGGTTTTATTTTCGATTCGGATCAAAGCATTCTTAAGATCACGCACAAATTTTTCCTGGCGTCCTGCTAATATAGAGTTCTGCTCTTTGCTCAGCGTTTCTGCTCCTTCTTCAAAAGCTTTGAATGTAGGAGAAGTATCATCTGTACCATTATTCTGGTCATTGATGAAGCTTTCTCTGATCAGCTGAAGATCTCTTTCTGCTTTTTCTATTTTTTCTCTTATGATAGCTTTAAATTCCTGTAAATCAGCATCGCTGTATCTTACTCTTTCGTCTGACATATTCTTTTCTCTTTTTTAATAAAATTATGAAATGGAATTTGAAATACAATAACTATATGTTAATTTTTTTCGACATTTATCTTAAAATTAACCTCATCTATTTCGATTTCGTTAAAATTTGAAAGTGAAGATACAATTTCTATTTTATTTGACAAGACCTCAGATGAAATATATTCCTCATTTTTCTTAACATCTTCAATGAAAGGTGAGTTTTCTTCAATGGAGATTTTAATCCTGTCCGTCAGTTCAAAGTCCTTCTCTTTTCGCAGATTCTGAATTCTGTTGATGAACTCCCTTGCAATACCTTCAGATTTTAATTCTTCTGTTAACGTCAAATCTAATGCCACAGTTGTTTTCCCGTCGGAAGTTACCGTCCATCCCGGGATATCTTTTGTAGAGATTTCCACATCATCAAGGGTGATCTCATACCCCTGAATATCTATTTTTCCTTCTTTTTCAAGGCTGGCAATCTGCTCTGTGTTAAGATTGGCTATTTCTCCGCCTACCGTTTTCATGTCTTTCCCTAATTTAGGACCTAAAGCTTTGAAATTCGGCTTGATTTGTTTTACAATTAAATGAGATGCTTCCTCAGCATTAATCAACTGTAATTCTTTCACGTTCACTTCCTGCTTGATCAGGTCTGCAACGGCTAAGATCTGCTCCTCAGTTTTAGCATCCAGAACCGGAACCAGTACTTTCTGTAAGGGCTGGCGAACTTTCACATTTTCTTTCTTTCTCAGGGAGAAAACCATACTCGTGATGTTCTGAGCCAAATGTGTTTTTTCTACCAGATCCTGATCTATCAGACTTTCATTAGCTACAGGGAAGTCTGTTAAATGCACAGATTCGCAGTTTTCTTTTCCTGTTACCTTATTTAAATCCTGATACAATTGATCCATAAAGAACGGAGCAATAGGGGCTGATAATTTCGCCACAGTCTCAAGACACGTATATAAAGTCTGGTAAGCTGAGATTTTATCATCAGAATAATCTCCTTTCCAGAAACGTCTTCTGCACAGTCTTACGTACCAGTTGCTCAGGTTATCATTCACAAATGTGCTGATTGCTCTTGCTACTCTTGTCGGTTCGTAATCTTCGTAGAATGCTTTTACTTCTTTGATTAAAAGATTAAGCTCAGAAAGGATCCATCTGTCAATTTCCGGACGGTTTTCCACTTCTTTTTCCGTATAATTGAAGCCATCCACATTGGCATACAATGCAAAGAACGAGTACGTATTATAAAGTGTTCCGAAGAACTTTCTTCTCACTTCGTCAATTCCTTCGATGTCGAATTTCAGGTTTTCCCAAGGATTCGCATTCGAGATCATATACCATCTGGTAGCATCCGGACCGTATACAGAAAGGGTTTCGAACGGATCTACTGCGTTTCCTTTGGATTTTGACATTTTCAGTCCGTTTTTATCCAAAACAAGACCGTTGCTCATTACATTTTTATAAGCAACTGAATCAAAAACCGCTGTTCCGATTGCGTGAAGAGTATAGAACCAACCACGCGTCTGGTCAACACCTTCCGCAATAAAATCTGCCGGGAACGCTTTATTGTTGTCAATTAATTCTTTATTCTCAAAAGGATAATGCAACTGAGCGTAAGGCATCGAACCTGAATCGAACCAAACGTCGATTAAGTCGCTTTCACGCTTCATGGCTTTTCCTGAATCTGAAACTAAAATGATTTTGTCTACTACATTCTTGTGAAGATCCACCAGTTCATAGTTCTGCTCAGACATATTTCCTATGATAAAGCCCTGGAACGGATTTTCTTTCATCAATCCTGCAGCAACAGACTTTTCGATCTCATTATATAACTCCTCTACAGATCCGATGATCTTTTCTTCTTTAAGATCTTCAGTTCTCCAGATCGGTAACGGAACTCCCCAATATCTTGAACGGGATAAATTCCAGTCGTTTACGTTTTCAATCCAGTTCGCAAAACGTCCTTCTCCCGTTGATTTAGGTTTCCAGTTAATTTCTTTGTTTAAATCTACCAATCTGTCTTTCACAGCGGTCATTTTCACAAACCACGAATCCAGCGGATAGTATAAGACCGGCTTGTCAGTTCTCCAGCAGTGTGGGTAACTGTGAACGTATTTCTCTACTTTGAAGGCTTTATTTTCAGTCTTCAGAACGATGGCAAGTTCCACATCCCATGATTTCTCAGGCGCAGTTCCGTCATCATAATATTCGTTCTTGATATATTTTCCTGAGAATAATTCAGGAACATTTTCTCCTTTGATAAATCTTCCCTGTAAATCTACCAGCGGAACCAGATTGTCATTTTCGTCTTTGATCAACATGGGTGGAATTCCGGCTTCTTTGGCCACTCTCGCATCATCCGCACCAAAAGTAGGCGCGATGTGAACGATACCGGTACCGTCCTCAGTCGTTACAAAATCTCCCAAAATCACTCTGAAAGCTTTTTCAGGGGAGTCATTAGGTGTAAACCAAGGGACTAACTGCTCATAATGAGTTCCGGCAAGCTTTTCTCCTGTAAATTCTTTTACGATTTTGAAAGGAATCACTTTGCTTTCCGCAGTATAACCAGCGAAATCTTCATCGGTTCCTTCTGCATATTTCTTACCGAATACTTTAGGTAAAAGAACTCTGGATAAAACAATAGCTATCGGCTCAAATGTATATTGGTTGAACGTTTTAACTACAACATATTCAATATCTCTTCCTACAGCCAATGCTGTGTTGGATGGCAAGGTCCATGGAGTTGTCGTCCATGCAAGAATGCTTACGTCTCCTTCCACATCACTAAATAATTCAGAAGATTCTTTTTTTACTTTGAACTGAGCTACAACGGTAGTATCAGAAACATCGTGATAAGTTCCCGGCATATTTAATTCCGCAGAAGATAGTCCTGTTCCTGCTTTCGGAGAGTAAGGCTGGATCGTGTAACCTTTATACAATAATTCTTTATCATACAATTGCTTCAGCAACCACCAAACCGTCTCCATATATTTTGACTTATACGTGATAAACGGATCCTCAAGGTCTACCCAGTATCCAATTTTTTCCGTAAGGTCATTCCATACGTCTGTATATCGCATTACCGCTTCACGGCAGGCTTTGTTGTAATCTTCAATAGAGATTTTTTTGCCAATATCCTCTTTCGTAATTCCTAATTCTTTCTCTACGCCCAGTTCCACAGGAAGTCCGTGTGTATCCCAGCCCGCTTTACGGAAAACCTGTTTCCCGTTCTGAGTCTGGAAACGACAGAAAATATCCTTTAATGCTCTGGCCATAACGTGGTGAATTCCGGGCATACCGTTTGCTGAAGGCGGACCTTCATAAAAAACAAACTCGGCATTACCCTCGCGAATCTCAACACTTTTACTGAACGTTTTATTCTGTTTCCAAAATTCCGCTACATTCTCGGCTACGTCAATAAGGTTGAGGTTTTTGTATTCTTTAAATTGGCTCATTGTAAATATCTCAATATCGTTGATTAATTAAGTCTGCAAATTTAGTGATTTTTGTCGGTTTATAAGATATGTTTTATTTAGCTTATATCTATTAAAAAGTTCAATTTCAGAAATATAAATGAAGGAAGTGGTAAAAAGTGAATGGTGAATGGTGAATAGGCCAACTTTTACTGTTGTTTTTATTATAATTTACATCCATTTTTATCAATAGAAGCGGGCTTTAGCCCGCTTAAAAAGTATAGCCCATCTTTTGGCTTTAGCCAAAACTAATTAAAAATCTTACTCATCATTATGTAAAATTTCTTAATTTTAAATAACCTCAAACCCTAATGCTGTATGAAAAACTTATGTAAAATTCTATTCGTCATCTGTTTCATCAATATAATAACAATAGGTGCTCAGACTAATTATCCACAAAATTATTTTAGGAACCCTCTGAATATTCCCATGCAGTTGGCTGCCAACTTTGGAGCGGTGCGCTCCAATCATTTTCATATGGGTTTAGATCTGAGAACCAATAGCCAGGAAAACCTATCCGTTGTTGCCGCTGCAGACGGTTATGTAAGCAGGATAAAAGTGGAACGATACGGCTTCGGAAATGCTGTTTATATTACCCATCCGAATGGTTATACCACAGTATATGCACATTTAAATAAATACTTCGATAAATTGGACGAATATGTAAAAGAAAGACAATATAAAGACGAAAAATGGGAACAGGATATCACTTTTTCTCCCGGACAGTTTCCCGTCTCTAAAGGTCAGCTCATTGCTTTGAGTGGAAATACCGGAGGTTCGGCAGGACCGCATTTACATTTTGAGATCAGGGATACTAAAACAGAAGAATGCATCAATCCTTTGCTTTTTGGCTTTAATATTCCGGACCGTGTTTTTCCTTCTATCAGCGGGCTATATTGGTATGACCGTCGTTTCAGCACCTATGAGCCTGGTGCAAATGGAATTGCAGTTAAAAAAGCCGGAAATGGATATACAACAGATGTTATTCAGGTTACTTCACCGGAAATAAGCTTTGCGGTTAAAGCTGTGGATAAAGCCAATCAGGGGTTTAATCTCGGAATTTATCAGGCAGAGCTGTTGATGGATGGTCAGCTGATCTATAGCTTTTCCATTGATAAAGTGAGCTATGACGATACCCGATATATTAATGGCTGCATAGATTACACAAAGTTTTCAAGAGATAAAATGGGCATCCAGCATTTATCTGAATTACCGGGAATGAAACTGAAAAATTACAATTTATCCGGTAAAACAGGAATTATTCACCTCGAGGATGACAGTGTTCACGGTATTGAGATTGTTTTAAAGGACGTCAATGGAAATACAAGTAAGCTGGTTACAAAAGTCCGTTATGCGAGAAATTCGCAGCAGGTTACTTCTTCGGATCAATTGGTGAGACCGGATGAAGCAAAAACAGTAAGTACGGGAAATGCCGAAATCAGTCTCAGCAAAAATGCATTGTATGATGCTGTGAATTTTAAGATGGATGAAAGGCTAAGCTCCAATGCAGATGCTGTTTCCAACACTGTTATTCTGCATACTCCATATATTCCGGTTCATGATGGCTATACTTTGAAAATAAAGCCCAACAGAAAATTATCGGATAAAGAAAAAGAAAGAACAGTTGTTTTGTTCGATTATGGAAGTGATACGGATGTTGTCAAAGGAAAATGGAGCGGTGATAAAGTAGAGGCAGAGTTTAACAGGTTGGGAACAGCAACCCTCTTGTTAGATCAAAGTTTACCATCTGTCTCTGCAGGTTGGAAGGACGAAGCACTTATGAAAAACAGTACTCTACGATTGAATGGGAGAGCTAAAATTGGTGACATCATATCATTCCGTGCAGAACTGGACGGGAAATGGATTCGCTTTGCCCGGGTAAAAGATGACTTTATCTATGTTTTTGATGAGAAATGTCCCAAAGGCTCAGGTTCACACACTTTAAAAGTAACAATAACCAATACGGCCGGAAATACCAATATACAGACTTTTACTTTTCAGAGGTAAAATATTGCGGGTTCCTGTTTTAATTTTTTATTCATTCAAACGTTTAATTTTAATTAAATAAATTTGTTCCTTAAAATTAAATCATTGGAATTCTATCCGGACATCGAAAGATCAGACCTTAAGGACATTAAAAAGTTTCAAGAGCATAAGCTCCAGGAACTGTTAACGTATCTTCAAACCCATTCGCCTTTTTATCAGAGACTGTTTAAAGAGAACAGTATCAATATCTCGGATATTCAGACATTAGAAGATCTGCAAAAAATTCCTACCACCACAAAAAATGACCTGCAGGAACATAATCATGATTTTTTCTGTATTTCACCGGATAAAATTGTAGACTACAGCACCACTTCAGGAACTTTGGGTGATCCGGTAACTTTCGGATTATCAGACAGTGATCTTGAAAGACTGGCCTATAATGAAGCCATTTCATTTGCCTGCGCCGGAATTCAGAAAGGAGATGTAGTGCAGATGATCACCACAATCGATAAAAGATTTATGGCAGGTCTTGCCTATTTTCTGGGACTAAGAAAAATGGGTGCTAGCGTGGTAAGAATGGGTCCCGGTATTCCGGAGCTGCAGTGGGATTCTATTCTAAGGTACAAACCTAAATACCTCATCACAGTTCCGTCTTTTCTTTTGAAGATGATTGATTATGCCGAAAAACATGGATTGGACTATAAAAATTCCAGTGTCTACGGAGCAGTTTGCATTGGTGAAAGCATCAAAAATCAGGATTTTACAGACAATATTCTTTCGCAGAAAATCAAAGAGAAATGGAATATTAAGTTATTCTCAACCTATGCTTCCACAGAAATGAGCACAGCCTTCACGGAATGCGAGTTCCAGATCGGAGGCCATCATCACCCGGAATTGATTATCACGGAAATTCTTGAAGATAACGGAAATCCTGTGCAGAAAGGAGAGAACGGTGAGCTGACGATCACCACTTTAGGTGTTGAGGCTGTTCCTTTGCTGCGTTTTAAAACAGGAGATATCGTAAAGGCGCATTACGAGCCCTGCAGCTGTGGAAGAAATACCATGAGGCTTGGTCCCGTTGTCGGAAGAAAACAGCAGATGATCAAGTACAAAGGAACAACATTGTATCCGCCTGCAATGAATGATATTTTAAATGATTTTAATACTATATTATGCTATCAGATTGTTATTCAGTCGAATGAAATCGGTTTGGATGAAATTATCATCAAGCTAAGCACAGACCAGGACCAGGAAACCTTCGTTAATGAAGTTCGGGATCATTTCAGGGCAAAACTGAGGGTAAGTCCTAAAATTGAAATCATAGATTTTGATATTCTGTCTAAAACTGTTTTTAATCCGAACAGCAGAAAACCAATCACATTTATAGATTTAAGATAATAAGACCAGAGGATGAAAAAAATATTATTTCTTTTGTTAATTGCTCTTTCTGCCGGTGTTATGGCTCAAAGGGTAAGAGTTGTTTCCGGAGATTACAAGTTCCTGAAAGATCAGAAATCCATCAAAGTAATTTTCAAATTTGATGGCGTTACTTTTGCGAAAAAGAAGATCAGTGAGGATCAGTATATCAAAGATAGGATGGAGGATATTGAGCAGACCAGCGGTAAAGAAGAATCTGAAAAATGGAGAAAAGACTGGGAATATTCAAAAGAAAAAAGCTTTCCGGATAAATTTTTGGCTTCATGGAATAAAAATATCGATATAAAGGCTGCCACAAACATTGAGCAGACAAAATATACCCTTATTGTAGAGCCAACATGGATTTCCCAGGGATGGTTTGCCGGGGTTGTCAACGAGCCTGCAAAATTGGATTCCAGAATGACCTTTGTAGAAACAAATAATCCCGATCATGTTTTACTGGTTGTTGAAGGAGTGGGAGCAACAGGTGATAATGTGATAGGAATTCCCAACCATAATGACCGGATCGCAGAATGCTATGCAAAAACTTCTAAAATGTTGGCTCTGAAAGCAAACCACTACAAAGAAAAAAAGTAATAATTGATTGCTTTTTTATAATATATTTGAAACTTCAATTTTTAAAGAAAATATAATGATGAAAAAACTATTATTTCTATTGTTGATAGCCATTACAACAACAGTTTTTGCTCAGAATCAAATTAACTTTGAATCAGGAAACTTTGATTTCTTAAAAGACCAGACTGAAGTTAATGTTCAGCTGAAATTTGATAATGCTGTTTATCAGGAGAAAAATTTCACAGAAGCACAGTATCTTGAAAACAGGGAAAAAGATATTGTCGCTAAAAAGAATGAAGCTGTTTGGAAAAACTGGATTTTTCAATGGGGGAAATTTAAAGCTTCAGAGTATTTGGATTATTTCTTTAAGGGAATTAACAGCAAATCGAAAAAAATAACTTTTAAAAATGATGTAAAGGCAAAATACACTTTAATTATTGATGCAAAATGGATTTATGCAGGCTGGTACGGTGGAATGATCGGATCACAGGAAGCGAAATTAACTTCAGATCTTACATTCGTGGAAACTGACAACCCTTCAAAGGTGGTTATGAAATTACACGCTGACAAAATTCAAGGAAAGAAGATGAATAAAGATTTTTCCTGGGAATACGGAAGAATTGCAGCAGCATACGAAGTAACAGGAAAGAAGTTAGGTGCGGAAATTAAAAAAGCAATTAAATAAAACAAAAAGCGGTCTGAAATTTTCAGACCGCTTTTTTATGGTTGTTCCTGCTGTCTCTCTGTTTTGATGAGGTTGGCAAGATTTTTAATAACCGTATCATGCTTTTTTACAAAAGGATTGTCTTTGTTCCAGACATAGCCTGCTAAGACCGCACATATTTTCTGCTTTACATCTTCATTTTCAGGCCTGTGGAAAAATAACTCCTGCAGATTTCCGGTATACCATTCCTTTACATACGTTGTGAAAACGTCTACGCCATAAAGAATATAATCACTGTATTCTTTCTGCCAGTCAATTTTCTCACCATTAAGCTGTCTTAAAGCCAGTTTTGCAGCAAGCATACCCGATTCCGTAGCAAATGCCATTCCCGACGAGAATACAGGATCCAGGAACTCAGAAGCGTTTCCTGTCAGGGCGTATCCGTCACCAAACAGTTGCTTTACCGAGCACGAATAATCTTTCAGGTGTCTTGGCTCAAAAATAAAATCTACATGGCCAAAACGTTTTACATAATAATCAGAAAGGGAAATAGCTTTCCTTAATGCTTCCGTTACATCCCCATTTTCAGACAATCTTTCAATATATTCTGTAGGACCTACAATACCTACACTCGTGTTTCCGTTGGAAAAAGGAATTACCCAAAGCCAGACTTCAGTTTCAATGATGTCAAAAGAAATTAAAGTGCCTTCCTGACCTTCTTCTCTGTTAATATCTTCTACATGAGAGAAAATAGCAGAATGCGGAGAAAGTTTTGAAGGTTTTTCAAGATCAAGAAGTCTTGGCAGTACTCTTCCATAGCCACTAGAATCGATTACGAACTTAGAGTGGATCTCTTTCGTTTCACCGTTTTTATTTCTTACGGTGGTTATAGAATCTGTGCCGTTGAACTGAATATCAATAACTTCTGTTTCAAATTCCAGATCAATGCCTTTATTGATAACTTCCTGAGCCAGAGTATTATCAAAATCAGCTCTCGGAACCTGCCAGGTCCAGTCCCAGCCTTCCCCGAACTTGTCACTAAAATCAAAAATGCATACTTCATCGCCTCGTAAAAAACGTGCTCCCAGCTTTTTTTCAAAGCCCATTTTATCCAAAGCCGGAAAAAGTCCGGCTTCATCAAAATGATCCATTACCCTGGGAATTAAGCTTTCACCAACGACCAGTCTGGGGAATTTTGTCTTCTCAACAACTTTCACGTTGACATTGTTCTTCTTTAAGTATGAAGAAGATACGCATCCGGAAGGCCCAGCACCGATTACGAGAACATCAACAAATTCTTTACTCATCTTGATTTTTTATTTTAATAATAACTTCTATCTTTGCCGCAAAATTAGTGACAATTAATTAATATTTTACAAAATTAGCAACTATTACTTTTAATTGATGAAAATAAATAACTTTTTAGAACTGAGGGATTTTCAAAAAATTATCATTGAAAACGAAAAAATCGAGCTGAATGAATCACTTTTGGACAGAGTGGAAGAAAGTTTTCAGTTTTTAAAGGAATTTTCGAAAAATAAAGTAATATATGGTGTCAATACCGGCTTCGGGCCGATGGCTCAGTTCAAAATCAGTGATGAAGATACGCATCAGCTTCAGTATAATTTGATCCGAAGCCACTCTTCAGGAATCGGAAATCCACTGCCCGCCCAGGAAGTAAAAGCCTGTATGCTGGCGAGACTTAATACACTTTCTCTTGGAAATTCAGGGGTACACCAGTCTGTTATTCATTTGCTTAAAGAGTTGATCAACAGAGATATTACACCGCTGATTTTTGAACACGGAGGAGTAGGTGCTAGTGGTGATTTAGTTCAGCTTGCCCATCTTGCTTTGGTCCTGATCGGGGAAGGTGAAGTTTTTTACAAAGGAGAAAGAAAAGCAACAAAAGAAGTTTTTGAAACAGAAGGATTAGAACCGATCACAGTGGAAATCCGTGAAGGACTTGCCCTGATGAACGGAACTTCTGTAATGTCTGGAATAGGAATTGTTAATGCATATAAAGCCAATCAGTTAACGGATATTTCAATCAGGCTTTCCTGTGCGATCAACGAGATTGTTCAGGCTTATGATGATCATTTATCAGAAGCTTTGAACGGTACAAAAAAACATTACGGTCAGCAGAAAGTAGCCGAAAGAATGCGTGCTCATTTGGCAGACAGCAAACTGATCAGAAAAAGAGAGGACCATCTTTATACCCACTTTGAAGAGCAGGAAAAAGTATTTAAGGAAAAAGTCCAGGAATATTATTCTTTAAGATGTGTTCCCCAGATCTTAGGTCCGGTTTTGGATACCCTGGAATATACTGAGAACGTTCTTGAAAATGAAATCAATTCAGCGAATGACAACCCGATCATCAATGTAAAAGACAAGCATGTATACCATGGCGGAAATTTCCACGGAGATTATATTTCATTGGAAATGGATAAGCTGAAAATTGTTGTTACCAAACTTACGATGCTTGCAGAAAGGCAGTTGAACTACCTTTTAAATGCAAAGATCAACGAAATATTGCCTCCTTTTGTAAATTTAGGTAAATTAGGCTTTAATTTCGGGATGCAGGGCGTTCAGTTTACGGCAACATCTACAACGGCGGAAAGTCAGATGCTTTCAAATTCCATGTATGTACACAGTATACCTAATAATAATGATAATCAGGATATTGTAAGCATGGGGACCAATGCAGCAGTGATCTGCAGAAAAGTAATCGAGAATGCATTTGAAGTGCTGGCTATTGAAGCAATTACAATCATCCAGGCTGTTGAATATCTTGGATTTCAGGATAAAGTTTCGTCTTCTACCAAAGAGCTGTATGACGAGATAAGAAAGATTATTCCTGCATTCTCTGATGATATGGTGATGTATCCTTACCTGGAGGAAGTGAAAAAGTATTTAAAGGCAATGTAATTATCAGTGATAATGAATTGTTATACACTTGAGGATTAAATTAACGGAAAAAACTAAAACTAAATAAACACTAACACATGAAATGTGCAATTGTCACAGGCGGCTCCAGGGGAATTGGAAGAGCGGTCTGTATAAAACTGGCGGAAGAAAAAAACTATCATATACTCATCAACTACGCTTCAAACGAGGCAGCGGCTAAAGAAACTTTGGCTAAAGTACAGGAATTGGGAGCTACAGGAGAGATCCTTAAATTTGATGTAGCCAATGCTGAAGAAAGCTTGAATGTTTTGACGCAATGGCAGGATAATAATCCTGATGCTATTGTTGAGGTGATCGTAAACAACGCCGGAATTACAAGAGACGGATTATTCATGTGGATGCAGAGTGAAGACTGGAACAGTGTGATCAATACAAGTCTGAATGGTTTTTTCAACGTAACTAATTTCTTTATCCAGAAACTGCTTCGTAATAAATACGGAAGAATCATCAATATGGTTTCCGTTTCCGGAGTAAAAGGAACAGCGGGACAAACCAATTATTCTGCAGCAAAAGGAGCCTTAGTTGGTGCTACAAAAGCTTTAGCTCAGGAAGTTGCGAAAAGAAATATTACGGTAAATGCAGTAGCTCCCGGATTCATCAGAACAGATATGACCCAGGATTTTAATGAAGACGAGCTTAAAGCGATGATCCCGGCCAACAGATTTGGAGAAGCAGAAGAAGTGGCAGACTTAGTAGCATTTTTAGCTTCAAGAAAAGCTTCATACATTACCGGGGAAATAGTAAATATAAACGGAGGAATTTACTCTTAAATAATGTAACAATATAACAATGTACCGGTGTAACAATAGTGCTGTGGCCTCAATTAGATTGTTACATTGTTAAACTGATACATTGTTAAATTAATAGAACTCATGGAAAATAGGGTTGTAATTACCGGAATGGGAATTTATTCTTGCATCGGGACCTCTTTGGAAGAAGTCAGAGAATCCCTATATCAAGGAAAATCCGGTATTGCTTTAGTACAGGAAAGAAAAGAATTCGGGTTCAGGTCAGGCCTTACAGGTGTAGTACCAAAGCCCGATCTTAAAAATCTACTCAACAGACGCCAGCGTGTAAGCATGGGTGAGGAAAGCGAATATGCTTACCTTGCGACCAGTGATGCGCTTCAACAGGCAGGTATAGACCAGGATTTCCTGGACAGCCATGAAGTAGGTATTTTATACGGAAACGACAGCGTTTCTCAGGCAGTAGTAGAATCTATCGACATTGCCAGAGAAAAGAAAGATACAACATTGATGGGATCGGGAGCGATCTTCAAATCAATGAATTCTACCGTAACGATGAACCTTTCAACCATCTTTAAGCTGAAAGGAATTAATCTTACCATCAGTGCAGCGTGTGCCAGCGGTTCACATTCATTAGGACTTGCTTATATGATGATCAGGAACGGTTTTCAGGATATGATCATCTGTGGAGGAGCCCAGGAAACCAACAAATATTCAATGGCGAGCTTTGATGGCCTCGGTGTTTTTTCTGTAAGGGAAGATGAGCCTACAAAAGCATCAAGACCTTTTGATACCGGAAGAGACGGGCTTATCCCAAGCGGGGGAGCAGCCAGCCTTATTGTGGAAAGCTTAGAATCTGCCCAGAAAAGGGGGGCAACCATCCTTGCAGAGATAGTGGGTTATGGTTTCTCTTCCAATGGAGGACATATCTCAACCCCTAATGTGGACGGTCCGGCCTTAGCGATGGATAGGGCTTTAAAACAATCAGGATTAAAAGCAGAGGATATCGATTATATCAATGCTCATGCGACTTCCACACCCATTGGTGATGCCAATGAAGCCAAAGCGATATACGAGATCTTCGGAAGCGATGTTCCTGTAAGTTCTACCAAGTCCATGACTGGTCATGAATGCTGGATGGCAGGCGCAAGTGAAGTCGTTTACTCAATTCTGATGATGCAGAACGATTTCGTTGCACCAAACATTAACCTGGAAAACCCTGACGATGAGGCGAAGAAGATAAATTTGGTCTCAAAAACGAAAAATCAAAAAATTGACGTATTTTTGTCAAATTCTTTCGGATTTGGGGGAACCAACTCCGCATTAATAGTTAAAAAATTTGATTAAAAACATGGAAAGGGAAAAAATTGTTGACATCGTTAATGATTTCTTAGTAAACGAATTCGAAGTGGATGGTGATGAGATCAGCAATGATGCCAATCTGAAAAAGACGCTTGGGCTTGACAGTCTGGACTATATTGATATGGTTGTGGTTATCGAATCTAATTTTGGAGTGAAATTAGGAGAGGCAGATTTCAAAAAAATGGTCACATTTGATGACTTCTATACTACTATTGAACAAAAAATCGCTGAAAAAAACGCATAGCTATCGATTGAACTTTATTCTTTAACAATATACCAATGTAATAATGTAACAGTGTACCAATGGTGAATAAATGCAGTAATAGTATTGTTACATTGGTACACTGTTACATTGATAAATTAGACTTATGAACAAGTGGAAAGGTAAATCTAAAGGAACCATATTAGGATATAAAATATTCGTGTGGTGTATTAGAAATATCGGGATCCGGAGTTCATATGTTGTGCTCTATTTCGTAGCTTCCTATTATTTTTTATTCCTGAAAAAGAGCAACAGTTACATCTTTTACTATTTTCAGAAAAGACTGGATTACGGATATTGGAAATCAAAAGCTTCCGTATTTAAAAGCTATTTTACCTTCGGAAAAGTACTGATTGATAAAACGGCAATTTCTGCCGGTTTAAGAGAGAAATATACCTACGAATTTGACGGCGTTGAAAATCTCACCAACCTTCTGGCTGAAAAGAAAGGAGGTGTCCTTATCAGCGCCCATATCGGGAATTTTGAAATAGCAGAACATTTCTTTGCCGACATTGATTTCGACTGCCAGATCAATCTTGTCACTACAGACCAGGAAGTGACGGTCATTAAAGAATACCTGGAAAGCGTTGCTGTAAAACAGAGTAATATTAAGTTTATCTATGTCAAAGACGATATGTCGCATATTTTTGAGATCAATCAGGCTTTGTCAAATAATGAGCTGATCTGTTTTACAGGAGACCGTTATTTCGAAGGTTCGAAATACCTCGAAGCCGATCTGCTGGGGAAAAGTGCAAAATTTCCGGCCGGTCCGTTCCTTATTGCTTCACGTTTAGGTGTTCCTGTGGTTTATGTGTATGTGATGAAAGAAAAAAAACTTCATTACCACTTATACGCAAGGGTTGCAAAAAATATTAAAAACCGTGATTCTCAGGGACTTCTCAATTCTTATGTTCAGAATCTTGAAACCATGATCAGAAAATATCCCCTTCAATGGTTCAATTATTTCGATTTTTGGGATGATATTGATTAATTTTTCTAATTTTATCCCTGAAAACTAATTAATAAACTCAAATTGTTAAATAAATTCAGGAATTAGATAGATGAACCTTTCATTCAGGTTCAGGTATTGCTTTGTAATCTCTGGATTTCTTAATTTTTGAAATAAAAACACAGCTTTTCTCCTTTTGAATAAAAAATACGACATACTTGTGATCGGCAGCGGATTGGGAGGTCTTGTTTCGGCTCTAATTTTGGCGAAAGAAGGTCTGAAGGTCTGTGTCCTGGAAAAAAATAATCAGTATGGAGGAAATCTGCAGACTTTTTCAAGGGAAAAGCTCATCTTCGATACTGGAGTTCATTATCTGGGCGGCCTTTCAAAAGGACAGAATCTCCATCATTTCTTTTCCTATCTTGAGATTATGGATGATCTGGAACTTCATCAAATGAATGAAGACGGCTACGATAAGATCTCTTTTGGTGAAGAAAATATCGAATATCCTCATGCACAGGGTTATGAAAATTTTATTGAACAGCTTGCAGCCTATTTTCCCAACGAAAAACAGAATTTAGAAAGTTACTGCGAAGAGATCCAATATGTCTGTGCACAGTTTCCGAGATATCAGGTGATCGGAAAAGACAGCTATAATGAAGAGATCCTCCATCTCAATACTAAAAGATTCATAGAGTCTGTGACCCAGGATAAAAAACTACAGGCTGTATTGCTGGGTTCCAATTTTTTATATGGCGGAGACTCGGAAAATATACCATTCTATGTTCATGCACTGACTGTAAACTCCTATATTCAGAGTGCCTACAAATGTGTTAAAGGAGGAAGCCAGATCACCAAACTCCTGATCAAAAAACTTCGCCAATACGGTGCAGAAGTGCATAAACATTCCGAGGTTTCCGGATTTATTTTCGATGAAGCCGGAGTGCTGTCTTCCGTTACAACAAAATCTGGAAAAGAATATGCAGCGAAAAAATTTATTTCAAACATAGAAATCCGTTCCTTCATCAAGCTGATTGGAGAAGAAAAACTGAGGAAATCTTTCCTGAACCGGGTAATGAGCTGGGAACCTGTTTCATCATGTTTCAGTGTTTATCTGGTTTTAAAACCACAGTCACTGCCAAATTTTAATTATAACATATACCATTATTCATCCGAAGAAATGGTCTGGAATGCATTCCGTTACAGCAAAGACAGCTGGCCGGAAACCTATATGCTTTCCTCCACGCCCTCAAAACATTATCCCGATTATGCGGAAAGCCTTACTGCGATCTCCTATATGGATTTTGATGAGATTAAAGATTGGAAAAAAACAGTAAATACAGTTGCCGAAAAACACGATAGAGGATTAAAGTACGAACATTTCAAGCTGGAAAAAGCAGAAAAAATGATTTCTGCATTAGAAAAGAAAATTCCGAACCTGAGACATTCCATCAAAAGCATCTATACTTCATCGCCACTCTCTTACAGGGACTATATCGGCAGTTTTGAAGGAAATATGTACGGATACATGAAAAGTTCGGATAACCCGCTTAAAACAATGGTCTCACCCCGTACCAAGACCGATAATCTGTTCCTGACAGGACAGTCTGTCAACATGCATGGAATTCTGGGGGTAACGATCGGGGCATTTAATACCTGTGCAGAAATTCTCGGAAAAGAAATTGTAGATGAACGCCTGAAACAAATGATGAATACCCATGAAAAAAAATAACAGATTCACTATGGCATTCCGGGGAATTCAATTGATCCTTATCCTTTCCCTTATTTCCTGTGGAATCTCAAAATCGGTTCATCATATTCCGGAGGTAAGCAGCTATACGCTGGAGACACCTAAGATCAATAAGATCAATGATTCTACGTTCAGCTTCAACCGGAATTATTTAACCAAAAATAAACAGCAGCTTTGGGAACTTTATATTAAAGGAAATCCATTGCAGCTCGGATATAATAACGGAGCTTTAACCCAAAGCCTGATGCAGCAGCAGGAAGAAATTTTCTTCTCTAAAGTGGAAGGCTTTGTTCCATCAAAATTTAAACAAAAACTCCTTAGGGGATTTCTAAAATGGTATAACAGGAAAATGTACCTGAATGTAAGGGAAGACTATCAGGCAGAATTGTACGGTTTGTCTCAGTATTCTTCGAATAAATACAATTTTATTGCCCCAAAATATCTTCGGAACCTCTATCTTCACGGTGCTCACGATATCGGACATGCCATGCAGGATCTTGCTATGGTAGGCTGTACTTCCCTGGCCGTCTGGAATGAAAATACAGAAGATGGGCAGCTGCTCATCGGAAGAAACTTCGATTTTTATGTAGGAGATGAGTTTGCTAAAAATAAGCTAATCGAATTTGTAGAACCGGAATCTGGAATTCCATATATGTCCGTAAGTTGGCCGGGAATGATAGGTGTAGTTTCCGGGATGAATAAAGAAGGGATAACAGTGACAATTAACGCAGGAAAATCTAGAGTCCCACTCACCGCTAAGACCCCAATCTCTCTTGTGACACGGGAAATTCTGCAGTATGCGAAAAATATTGAGGAGGCCATCGCTATTGCCAAAAAAAGAAAAGTTTTTGTTTCCGAATCCATTTTGGTTGGAAGTGCTCATGATAAAAATGCTGTGATCATTGAGGTCTCTCCTGATAATTTTGGGGTTTACAAGGTGGAAAATACAAGCAGGGTGCTTTGTACCAACCACTTCCAGTCCGAAGCTTATAAAGATGACAAAAGAAATAAGAAGCATATTATAGAAAGCCACTCCGAGTACCGGTATGAAAAGCTTCAGGAGCTTCTTCAGGAAAAGAAAAAGCTCAACCCTGAAAAAATGGCGGCCATTTTAAGGGATAAATCTGGTT
The DNA here is from genome assembly GCF_037083525.1 of Chryseobacterium sp. CCNWLW53. Taxonomy (NCBI): domain Bacteria; kingdom Pseudomonadati; phylum Bacteroidota; class Flavobacteriia; order Flavobacteriales; family Weeksellaceae; genus Chryseobacterium; species Chryseobacterium sp. CCNWLW53. The sequence continues at coordinate 1,035,043 of NZ_JBAOJR010000001.1, forward strand.
TAAAAGACCAAAAGATTGGCTACGGGAATGAAAAAGCGATCAATCAGCTGCTGGCTCACCATGCGGTCATTTTTTCACCTGAAAAAAGACTGGTGTGGGTTTCTTCAAACCCTTATCAGCTGGGAGAATTTGTTTGTTATGACCTGAATGAGATCTTTTCCGGAAAGAATTTGGAAGAAAGCTTAAAGGCAAAAACAGCACTGAATATCGCCAGAGATCCTTTTGCAGATTCGGAAGAATTCAACAATTATGAAATATCTAAGATGTTAGGTTCAGAAGTGAGCAATGCTATAGACAACAAAAAGATGGCATTAAGTGATGATTTTATTCCTTATTACCAATCTATGAACCCGGATTATTGGCTGGTCTATTATCAGGCTGGAAGATATTATTTGGGTATTAACGAATTTTCAAAAGCGAAAACTGAATTTGAAAAAGCCCTGACTAAAGAAATTACCACAGTTCCGGACAGACAAAATGTAGAAAAGTACCTGAAGAAAACTCTAAAGAAGCTAAAATGATTCCCAAACATATAAAACTGCTGTTCTGCATTCCCTTTATCATAATTATTGTTTACACAATCTACCTGCTTACAAAGTACAGCTCTATTCCTGATGTTATTCCTATTCATGGATATGGAGGCAAGAATGACGGGTTCGGAAGCAAACTGTTTCTTTTTGCACCTATTGTATTGAACCTCGTTATTTTGATCTTTATCTGGATGACTATCAGAAAACCGGACAAGATCAGATTTACTTTTGAAGTGAAAGAAGAAGATAAAGAGAAGACCTATTATCAGTACCAGCTGGTTTTGATCATACTGGCTATATTTGTCACCTTGATTATGTGTCCGTTATCATTTTCGGATGTTGTCTTTAAATAATTATACACGAAAAGACTAACGGCTGATTAATTATTTTCCGGATTCAGTTTATTCAGGAAAATAAACGTTAGAACCCCGCAAAGAGCAGACATAGAAGTAGCCAGGATAGCACTTCCGATCACATATTGTAAAAGATTATTTTTGATCAGCTCAAAATTGAGTTCACTGTTCAAAATATTACTGTCCCCATGCACAAAAGGGGATCCTAAAAATAGAGAAGCGGCAATCACAAAAGGAATAAATGGCGGAAGGCTGACATTGGAAGCTATAAAAGCCAGGACCTTATTTAGCTTAAAGAGAACAGACAGTGAGATGACAAGCAGGGTGTGAAATCCCCAAAAAGGAGAAAGACCTATAAAAACACCGAGAGCAATAGAAAATGCTTTTGTGCGGTTGCTGCCGTCACTTTCCAGAACATCCTCTTTTAAGAATCTTTTAAAGCTTTTTTTTTTGAAATTATTCACGAAATTTCTCGGAATAATGTAAAGCAGTGTTATGGTTACCAAAATAGTATTCAGGATACTGATCCGTGTAAAATCTTTGAATGGTCTGAAATGAGAAACCCGTTCTGCCGGGTCATACAAAACTTTTATCGGGACATTTTTTACAGGAACATGCCTCCAGGCTGTCCTTACAATGATTTCGATCTCAAATTCAAATTTTGGGGTGAAATATTTCTTTGGAATTTTCAGCAACGGATATAATCTATAGCCGGATTGGGTATCCTCAAGTTTTATTCCGGTCTCAAACCAGAACCAGAAGTTAGAAAACCTGTTCCCGAAACTGCTTTTTTTGGGAATTCCATCCTGTTCCATATTCCGGTTACCAATCAGAAGTATATCTTTATCTTCTTTAAGCAGTGCTTCTACAAATACAGGAATATCATCGGGATAATGCTGCCCGTCAGAATCAATGGTGACCGCATAATGATAGCCCAGCTCTTTTGCTTTTCTGAAGCCTGTTTTAAGCCCGTTTCCCTTTCCTTTGTTTTCAGGCAGGGAGATAACCGTTATCTGGGAATATCGGGCTAATATTTGTGGAGTAGTATCTGTAGACCCGTCATTAACTGCAATAATGCTATCGGTGTAGTCCAGAACACCGTCTATCACTCTTTTCAGAGTTTTTTCATTGTTGTAAGTAGGTATTAAAATACAGATCTTCTTTTCAGAAATTGCATTTTGTACTTCAGGAAGGGTCATTGTTTTATTTTATAGTAGCTCTTTCAGTATCTGTAAAGGACTTGGACTGCATCGCAAACTTTTTTACATAACTTTTCAGGGTTGCGTTCTGCTTACTGTAGTTATTGATAAGGAATGCTTTATCATCTTTCATGCTGCCTCTGTACCCGACTATTTTCGGGATATTTTCCTGAACGCTCAGCCTGATTACTCTAAGTTCTATATTATTCGGATTATTTTTGATAATGCTTTCAAGGCTGGTAGCACCATTTTTTACAAGAGCTTTCCTGTTGTTTTTGGTAATCTTTGCTTCCATGATCTTTGCAGCAGCTTTATAGGCGCTGGTTACAGCATCCGAACCGGATTGTTTTTCTGCAAGATTGATGAATGCTTCTGTATTGGCATTAGACTGGTTAGCTTTTGCGTAGCTGCTTCTTAGGGCTTCCAAATCACTTTGAAAGAAAAAAATAAAAGCGGTTATGAGGGATAAGAAAAGTTTCATGAAAGTATTTTTTTATAGCTTACAGACATTTTTAATGCAATAGTCTCGCCAAAAGAGGTTGCATTTTTTACTTTAACATCCTCTTCATTTTCAGTAATATCCAGCTGAAGCCTCAGATCCGGTGTTTCAAAAGGATTGATAATAGCCATGAACTTTACATTCGAGGCTGTTTTTAAGAATAGCTTAGAGCCGGTGAATTCTTCTGTCAGCTCTTTTACGATCTGCATCATACAAACCCCTGGTGTTACCGGATTACCCGGAAAATGGCCTTTAAAAATATCATGATCTTTATTCAGATGAATATAAGCGGTAAAACTGCCGTTTTCTGCCTTTTCATAAGATTCCAAAGTATAAAAGTCTGTAAGAATGGTCTGCATGATCTTATTTTTTCAGATTAAATGTATAATAAAGTCCTGTCTGGAAAACAACATTAGAATGATTTCTATTATAGCTGTCCACAGGGATAAAACCTTTTTTTACCCTGGCTTCGATACCAAAGTTTTTAGTAATGTCATAGCCTAAACCTGCTGTAATTCCCAGGTCAATCTCATTTTCAGGGTCAAAATTCTTTTTATCTACCACAAATTCCAAAGTAGGCCCAACATGTATATTGAACTGGTTGAAATAGAATTTATTGATAAGCTGCAATCCCAGATAAGATACGGAAAGCGTTTTCCCGTCCCAGTTGTTTACATTCGTGCTTATTTTAGCTCCCTGCCTGGAGTAATTGATCTCCGGCTGCAAAGCATAAAATTTGGCGAGACGGATATTTCCTATAAAGCCAATATAAAAATCTGTTTTCGTTTTATAGTCCAGGTAAGGTTCAGCAGCGTTAGGAGATTCTTCCAGATAATAATAGTTAAACTCTTCACTGTTCGAGAAATGAGAAAAATTGGCTCCTGCTCTGATCCCCGGAGTAAAAGTGACCTGCGCGAAAGACAGGCCTGAAATAAAGGCTGTGACTAAAAATAGAAATTTTTTCATGTTAATTCTGTTCGGTTTCGGTTATTTGAAATAGTTTTATATTGATCTTAAAATCCTTATGTTGCAGGTTTAAGCTATCCGCGAAGATATGTTTTTTTGCCTCAAAAGTAAAATCGATTTTTTCCTTATTGTTTTTTGTGTACACAATTTCTTTTAACAGTCCGTTTTCTTTATTGAAGAACAGATAATAGGCTTTATGATCAGTCTTTGACAGGTAAATTTTAGAATTGTCATTTTCAAAAGATTCATTCACCGGGTATTTTCTTTTCAGTAACTCCCGGAAGTCGTTTCTTAAAAAGCTGATAACCATCTTTTTGTCCAGATCCGGAAGAACGTAATTCAGTTTAAAATCATTCTCAGAAATCTCAAAATCAATTAATTTATTTCCAAAATCTGAGGTCATGGCGACCCGATGAGTTGTTTCATTAAGCTTTTTAATAATCAGAATTCCGCTTACGTGGTTTTTATAAATATCCATCTGGCATTTATACACATAGTCTTCACCGGAAGAAAAATATAAATTTTCAACGGTTTTTTCAGAACTCTGAACCGGTTTTGCCTCTGCAAGTTGATAGCTTTTGCAGGAAACAAATAGCAAAACAATCAGACTATAAACTAAACTCTGAAGCTGCAATCGCTGCATTGATCTTGGTGTTTTTGAAAACAATATTGGTGGTATCTCCCGAAGCTTCTGTCATATTAACCTGCGAAACGGTAGACTGATTTTTAGGAAAATGCAGTTCAATCTGTTTAATGTATTTTAACAGCTGAGCCGATTTCGGGGTAAATTTTGCTACATTGGAGTTCCCGCTTTTGTAATAGGAAACAGAAAACTCAGGATCGCTGAACATTTTCCCGTTCGAGCTTCCTACAATCAGCTTATTGATCTTTTCAAATGTTTTGCTTTTCGCATCAACAGATGATTTCTTGCCCTGATCGTTGATGAAAATTTTATTGTCTTTAAAAATAATGCTGTACTGATATGGTTTTGTGTATTTCCAGCTCAGCATATTCGGAGTTTTCAACGACATTTTGCCATAGGTAACAATATTTTTATCCAGAAAGTCCATTTTTTTGGTCTGGGTAAAATCGCTTTGAAGGGTTTTGATCTCCTGGGTCTCAGAAGAAACTTTGGCGACAAATGCTTTTGCTTCTGCTCCTGACATTGCTGTCATCTGTGCGGAAATGAAGCCGGAAACTAATAAAAATGCTCCAAAAGCAATATTTTTAATCATTTTTCTTTGATTTTGTAATTGAATCGACCGTAAACGTCGAATATTTTTTATCTTTCAAAAATAACAATAAATCGGCCAACACACGATAAGTCTTTTCGGAAGTGTCATGAAGCAGAATGATACTTCCCTTCTTCAGGCCTTTGGTTATTCTTTTATAAATTTTCTTTTCATCGTCTATAATGGTATCCAGCGAACGGACATTCCAGCCGATGCTTTTTTTACGGGTTCTTTTAATGGCTTTGGCAATGCTCGGATTGGTAACGCCGAAAGGAGGCCGGTATAAATCAGTTTTTATAGTGCTGGTTTTTGCCATTATCTCATCACATTTCTCAATCTCCTCAATCATTTTTGAAACAGATAAAAATCCTGTATTGTTGGAATGGGAAAAGGTATGATTTCCGATGGTATGACCTTCAGCAATAATTCTTTGAAAGGTCTCAGGATATTTTTCAATCTGTTTTCCGATGCAGAAAAAAGTAGCTTTTACCTGATGTTCTTTAAGCAAATCCAAAAATTTCGGGGTGAATTCGGTTGGCCCGTCGTCAAAAGTCAGGGCAATTTCATTGGTTTTTGTTCTTTTATGAGTAATGCTGTTGACAAAATATCCGAGCTCTATATCAAAAGATCCCCAGACTACAACTGCAGAAAACGCCAGAAAACAAGCTATATAAACCCAAAAGCTTCCATGAAACGCATAAATAAATGCATTGCAGAAAAGATAAAATAGAATGAATGGATAATGCTTCATCTTCTGTTATTTTGAATTTTGGCAATAACAAATTTACAAATTCATTCTTACCCTTTCATCTTTAGGCTCTTTCCAACAGCATAAGACTGTGATCGCTTCCTGCGAGATGATTATAGAGAAGAATATTCTTAACTTCTGTTTTCTTTTCCAAATTGATCATCATGACTTCCGGAATCTGTTGCTCCTTGAGGATATGACACGCCATAAATGTTGAAAAGCCGCTTGCCGTATTGAATTCTCCGCTCAAATGTTTGTAATACAGCAAAGCTGAATTTTGAAATGTGTCCATTGCTTTTGTATAGTAAACATCAGATGTTGCATCGCCACTGAAACCTAAGATCACAGCATCGATATCTTCATGTTTCAAATCATTTTTGGATAAAAAATCTGTTATAAAAGATGGTGCTTCTTCCAGATCCAATCTGTTGTTGATCTGAATATCTCTAAGCCTGGCGTAAGAGTTTTCACCCTTATCCTTTCCCAAGACAAAAAAAGCAGCACCTTCACCCCAGATCACTCCATCCGTTTCAGAATGCAAATAATCAGCAGGAAGATCCTCTTTCTTTTTAATGGTATTGTTCAGACAGTAAAGCTCCATTGTTCTGTTAGTCTGCTCATCTGCAGCTCCTACAAGAATATTTTCAGCTTCTCCGTCATTGATCTGAAGCTTGGCATCCAGGAATGAAAATTCCAAAGATGAAGAGGTATTGACGTAGGTAAAATTGTACGCATGGCATTGAAGCCCCAGAGCAATCTGCCCTGCAACGGTATTGTGCGTCGACTGTATAAAAAATGTCGGAGTTAAAAACTCTTCATTGTTATCAATCACATTTTTCAGAAACTTTTCAGAATCCTGCGAACATCCCATCCCCGTTCCTACAATAATGGCATCCGGTTGTTCAATTCCAGCTTCCTGTAAAGCGTAATGTGAAGCTACAGAGCTCATTTTTACAGTTTTAGACATTCTCCTGATCATCGCAGGCGGAATGAATTCTTTATAGTTAGGATCTATAGCTTTTAAGATCTGAACAGATTGGTCAGCATTAAGATCTTGAAAGAAATTTTCTTTTAGAGTGTCCTGAACGGAGATGCAGGATGCACTGTTGATGTATACGGCACTCATGATTTTGAGAAAATTAAAGTAGAACAGTTACCTCCGAATCCGAATGAATTGGAAAGAACATGGTTGATGCTTTTCTCCTTCAATTCTGTAACCGGAGTCAAATCAAATTCTGCCATTTTCGTTTTGAAATTCAGGTTCGGGAAAATAATACTGCGCTGCATCGCTAAAATAGAAAATACAGCTTCAATGCCCGCTGCCGCTGCCAGAGTATGGCCTGTAAAAGATTTGGTAGAACTGAATTCCGGAACATTATTTTCACCAAAGATTCTGATCATGGCAATTCCTTCTGAAAGATCATTATTGGGAGTAGCTGTTCCGTGAACATTGATATAATCGATGTCTCCTTTTGCCAGTCCGGATACTTTAAATGCCTGTTCCATGGCCAGAAAAGCACCTTGCCCGTTTTCTGACGATGCGGTCTGATGATGGGCATCATTGGCATTACCATAACCGGAAAGATAGGCGAGGACTTTTTTATTTTCTTTTTTTACAACCTCATCAGACTCAAGGATGATAAAAGCAGCAGCTTCACCAAGGTTCAATCCTTTTCTGTCATTATCAAATGGTGTATTGTAAGAATCCGTGAGAATCATCAGGGTATTGAATCCGTTCAAAGTAAATTTCGAAAGGGAATCTGTTCCACCTACAATCACGCGGTCCAAAACTCCGTTTTTAATCAGTTTGGCTCCCATCATAATAGCATTGGCAGCCGAAGAGCATGCCGTACTGATCGTAGAAACCATGCCTTTTAAGCCCAGATAATCAGCAATTGCCAATGAGGAATTACCTGCATCATGAGCATCGATGTATTTTTGCTTTTCAGGAAAGTCTTCGTAAGAGTAGAAATACCTTTCAGTGATATCCATTCCGGCTACACTGGTGGAAGAGATGAGTCCGGTTCTGTATTTATTAATGTCTGAAATTCCGGAAGATTCTACAGCTTCTCTTGCGGCAATCATGCCCAATAAAGATGTTCTCGTTACATTATTATCTTCAGGCAGCTGAAGCTGTTGTACAAGCTCTTCATTAGACCATTTTATTTCACCTGTTTTTATAGATCCGGCGTGACGGGTTTCAAACATCTCAATATCTGAAATTCCGTGTTTTCCGGATTTCAACGAAATAAAATTTTCCTCCACATTGTTTCCGATGGAGGAAATGATGCCCATTCCTGTTATGGCAATTTTTCGACTCATTTTATTTTATAATATAACAATGTATCAATTTACCAGTTTACCAATATTGTTATACTGGTAAATTGATACATTGCTAGATTAAATATATTATTTTGTTCTGTTCTCTTCAATGAATGCAGCCATTGTATCGATAGACTGGAAGATTTCCTTTCCTTTTTTAGGATCGGCTAATTTTATCCCGTAATCTTTATCAAGCAGAACAATAAGTTCCAGAGCATCAATAGAATCAAGGCCCAAACCACCACCGAATAAAGGATCTGTATCTTTGATCTCTTCTACAGAAACATCTTCAAGGTTAAGGACTTCAATAATTTTGTGCTTCAATTCTGTTTTTAAGTTTTCCATAATTATTTTAATTAATGTAGCAATTTATCAATTTTACCAGTGTAACAATGATCAGATTGTAAGGATTGTTACATTGCTAGACTGTTATATTGTTACATTTATGTTATTACATTTTTTATAAGGTTAGCAAATATACAAAAGCTTTATAATTATCCTGATAAAGTTCTGTCCAGCCACAGAGAACTTTTTCCGCTTTGCCGGACAGCAGGATCTGTTCTGCATAATCATTTAAAAATGTCTCGTCAAATTCATCCAAAATGAAAAAGGCATTCTCTGTCTGCATTTTATGTTTAATGCTGATCTCGCCTACGCAGATGTTAGGTAAGGTGTAGACAAATACGGCAGGACTCGGGAAATAATTTTCCTGTGAGTTGATACTTTCCTGGTATTTAAAATCCGTATCCAGACTGGATGACCGGTTGGCAAGAACTACCGCTGTTGTGCTATGGTCTTCATTTTTTAAAACCATTTCTGTAGCAAGAAAAGCAAGCTTACTCAGATTATCCATCTTGTGGAACTTGGGATAATTGAGCTCTAAACTTTTATAGGCATCTTTGGCAAAGTCATGAAATGTTTCGCTCCGGCTTTCAAAAACAGGATTTCCGGTGACGGTTATTTTTGAATGTTCTATGATACAGCTTTCAGTTTTCTTCATCCCTTTCATTTTAACATTTTTCTAGAACTATTGCCGCATTACATCCTCCGAATCCTGAAGCTGTTTTTAAAATATACTGAATAGTTGCAGACTGGTTTTCTTTAATGATATTCAAAGGTTGGGAAACTCCCATTTCTTTAAAATTCTTTGAAGGAATCAGCAGTCCATGCCGGGCACTTTCCATGGATATAATACTTTCCAACAGTCCGGAAGCACCTAAACAATGGCCATAATACCCCTTCATACTGTTTAACGGAACATTCTGAAGCTCCATCCTGTTGAAGGCGATGGCTTCCATTTCGTCATTATAAATGGTAGCGGTTCCGTGGGCAGAAATAAAATCAATCTGTTCCGGGGTAACGTCGGCTTCTGTCATTGCATTCTTGATGCTTGCATACAGCCCGTCTCCTGTTCTGGAAGGTCCGGAAATATGGTTGGCATCATTTACTGAAGAATCTCCCAGTATTTTAAACCTAAACTTTTCGTTTTCATTCAAGATAGAAGTAATATAGACCGCTGCTGTGGCTTCTCCGATATTAATTCCGTTTCTGTTTTTATCATAAGGCTTGCAGGGCTCTGGTCCAATGGCCTGGAAAGAATTGAATCCGGAAATGACAAACTCTGAAACTTCATCGCCGGCAATCACAAAAGCATTTTTATATTTCCCTGCCTGGATCATATTTTTGGCAACGGCAATAGCCATTACTCCTGAAACGCAGGCATTGGAAACGACGATAGGTTTTGTTTTAAATCCGAAATAATCAGCAATTTTTTGTACTAATTTTGAAAGATAAGCGCCTTCCGGTACTTCCGGCTGGTTTTTTAATAAACTGATATTTCCTTTGGTTGTTGATAAAATAAAAGCGGTTTCTTCTGTAATTTCATGTTTTTCAACCAGAGGTTTTAAGCTTAGAAGAAACATTTTTTCCAGCCTTGTAAAATCCGGGCTGTCGAAATTACTTGTAAATTCTTCCTCCAGCTTTTCAGTATTTATAATTGAGGCGTAAAAAGCCTCCTGGTTTTCTATGACTTTATGTAATGCTACGCCTGGTTTTCCTTCCACAAGATGGTTCCAGTTGGAAGAAACATCAAAGCCTATAGGAGTGATACAGTTGTAGTCTGTAATATAAATTTCTTTCTTCATTATAATCCCATTTTATCTTTCCATGCCTGAAAAAATTCAGGATTATACAAACATAAGCTTCCGTTGCTGTCTAAGAATACCTGGATGGTTTCTCCACTGCACACCAATTGATCATTCTGGTTGAAAATTTCGTAGGTATAGATCAGTTTTGCAGATACTGAATTGACAAAAGTGGTCACGATCCTGAATGTTTCCCCATATTTTAGAGGAAGAAAGTGCTCACATGTACTTTTTACGATAGGTGTTACATAGCCTTCTCTCTGAATATCAAGATAGGTCAGGCCATGTTCTCTTCCGAAAGCTTCTCTTCCGTCTTCAAAATATACGATGTAATGCCCATGCCAGACAATGCCTAGCGGATCTGTCTCATTGAATCTTACCCTTACTTCTTCCGTACAGGTTAATATGTTTTCTTTAGACTGCATTTTGTTTTCTTTCGTAAAAAATAGAAATAGCTACCATGGCAATATAGAATGCAAACAATAAAGCGAGTTCTTTGGCAATTCCTGCGATACCGCTGTTTCTTAAAATAATATCGTAGTAGGCATTCAATCCCCAGTTCATCGGGGAAAATTTCGCCACGGTCTGCATAAATTCAGGCATTAAAAATACGGGAACCCATATTCCTCCGATCGCGGCGAGAACCACCACTGATGTTGCTCCAAAAGGGGCAGACTGTTCCTGGGTATCTGCAATGGTTCCCAATAAAACACCAAAACCGATCGCTGCCAGCCCTGAAAATAAAGTTACCACAATAAGCTGGAACATTTTTCCTGAGACATCAAATGCAGGCAGATCCATGTATGGGAAAAGATAAATTCCTACGGCTACCATCAGTAAAAACTGGATGATACAGATGATAAGGTAAGTGAATGTTTTTCCTAAAATATGAACAAAATAAGGGGTCGGGCTGATCCTCGCTCTTACGCTTGTACCCTGGCTTTTTTCTTTAACTAAATTGATAGAAAGTGGTACTACAATAAAAAAGATGGCAAAAAGAGTCCATGCCGGAACATTGTGCTGAACAGAATTCGGCATTATGTCCATGGCTCCTTTTTTCGGGGTGATCTCTTTGAAGCTGATGAGGTTTTTGTTTTCTTCAAGGTTCTCTTCAGTTCCCAGCTGATCCTGAAATGCTTTATAGATCTTTTTGTTTTCGATCTCAAAGACCATTTTATTCACAGAATTCATGACTGAATTTTTGAATCCGGCGTTGGTGGCCGGGTCAAAGTACAGATGAATTTCTTTTGCTTTCACAGCTGTTTTTTTAACGGCTGCAGAATCTCCTTCCAGGCCAAAAGAGCTTACAATCGTCTGAACCTTGGAATCTATGTTTGAATTTAAATCTTTCGTTAAATTTTCAGGAATGACGATGGCCATCTGGTAATCTCCGGAAAAGACGGCGTCCTGTGCTGATTTTTCGGTGTAATTTGTCAGCAGCTGGAATGTTTTACTGGTTTCCAGTTCCTGTTTTATACTTTTTGAGACTTCAGATTTGTCATTGTCAATGAAAATAATCGGGATTTTTGAACCCTCAAGATTTTTGAAAGTAGAATCCTGAATTAAAGTAATCGTTACAATTAACAGCAACGGCATGACGAAAATAATGACAATTCCACCGATATCTCTCTTCAGAAGAAGGATTTCCTTCACGAAGCTTCTCCAAAGTTTATACAACAACATCTCTTAGTTCTTTTCCTGTTAATGATATGAAAACGTCTTCCAGGTTTTCAGCGTTTGCGATTTGTGACACCAGTTCTTCCGGTGTTCCTATGGCATGGATTCTTCCTCTGTCGATAATAGCGATCTTGGTACAGAATTCTTCCGCTTCGGAAAGATGGTGGGAGGTGTATATAATGCACGTTCCATTTTTATTCAGCTCCTGCAGGAAATCGATGATCACCTTTTTCGACTGAACATCAACACCTACAGTCGGCTCATCCAGAAACAAAACTTTTGGATTGTGAAGTGTTCCCGCGATAAGGTTGCAGCGGCGTTTCATTCCTCCGGAAAACTGTTCTACCTGTTTATCTGCGAATTTTGAAAGTCCCATAATCTCTAGGGATTCATCGATCACTTTCTTAAGCTCTTTGTGCTTTAAGCCATACAGGCTTCCATAAAACATTAAGTTTTCTTTAGCAGTAAGAGTCGGATAGAGGGCATATTCCTGAGGCACAATACCAATGATCTGTTTGATCTTAAAGCTGTCCTTCTGAGGAGATAATCCATTGATCGTAAATTGTCCTGAAGTAGGTTTGATCAATCCGGAAAGCATAGAGATCAAGGTGGTTTTTCCTGCTCCGTTCGGCCCAAGAATTCCATAGATCTCGTTTTTTTCTATATTCAGCGAGATGTCGTTGACAGAAAACTCTTCGGAGTTTTTATATTTTTTATAGAGATTTTTAATCTCAATCATATTCTCTGCCATATCAGATCGCTTTTCTCAGTTTTTTATAAAAAGCTTCTTCCAGATCAGCAATATGAAGCATGGATTTTGAAAGGTTGTTGTAAATATCGCTTTTCGAGTTCCTGTTTTTGTAAACACGGGCAATATCCACGGCAAAATCTCTCCATAAATCTCCGATGGCGGTAATTTCTTTTGAAAGTTCTTTTAATTCATCATTTTTAAGAATTACTGATGCTTCCTGAAGAAATGCGCCATAAATAAACCGGAATCCGCCTCCGCCGGTGCCAATCTCTTCCTGCATTCTGATCAGCTGGCCCAGATAGTGGTTGGTGACCTTAGTTCCTTTCTTTTCAGCCCATTTCGGGATGCTTCTGGCTACCCATCTCATGGCTTTTACGCCAATAAGAGGAACCGGAGCCAGCATATTTTTGCAGGTATCTTTTATTCCTTTTTTTATAGCTTCTTCAATATTCACATTTTCTGGAATGTAGGTCGGGTAGTACATATGTCCTTTTGGGGGCAGTGCACCTTTGGCATATCTTACCTTTTCCAGCTCAGCTTCTGATAGGGTAGTGGTATAATCCATTACCGGATCGCTGATCAGGAATTTTCCGTCCTCTTTTCCATATACCACAAGATTGTGGGCATTGAAGTGGAATTTATATTCTTCAGGGAAATAGGTAAGGTTAAAAACGCCTACCTGAAGTCCTGTAGGGATATTCTGATTTAAATTTCTTTCTAAAGCGGACTGTGCTTCTTTAGGATTGGAAAATTTTTCTCTTTTGATTTTAATGCCCAATCTTTTTGCTGCTTTGCTGAAAATAGCACCCGGCATCGGTCTGTAGCTGAAGCCCGGAGCGAAATTCACTTTCAAAAACGGCAGATAGACAAAAAACAGTCCGGAACCAATCCCAAAGATCATAGGTTCACTGAGTTTTAAGCCTTTATTAAGTAACAGATTGGAGGCGACACCGTTTTCGCAATGCGCGGTCTGATGGTGTTCGAAGTTAAGTTTCATTTGCTGCTTTTATCTTTTTCATTGGCGAAATGAAATTCTGCATATATTTATGCTTCATTTCTTTATTATTTTTCCGTCAAAGTTTTTTAATTCATCCACTGAAATTCCGAATGCATCTGCATATTTTTTCAGTACGGATTGGTTTAGTGTTTTAAATACTTTTGGTTTTGCATGTCTTTTCACTCTCCACTGCCACATTCCGACGTAGGAAGCGAGAACGCCCAGATCCATCTTATTCAGTTCCATGAAATAAATAATAGGACTTACTAAATTATTGGCCACATTGTGTCTGGCCTCTTCAATTCTTTCATGAATGAGCTCCATGGATTCTTCGAGGGCTGCTTTTTTAGCTTCCCATCCAATGCTGTTGGCCGTTGTATAATTATCATTTTCGTCCGTCACATACAAGACTTCGGTCATGTTTGCTGACTTCAGATTGCTTTCATCCTGGGGCAGGTCTTGTTTTTTCATGTAAACCGTATTATTCTTTTTAATCAGTTGGCTAAAATAGTGAAAATACATTATATGTAAATCATATTAAATTATAATGCCGAAACAGGCTTTATTTAAAGATAAATTCAAATTTTAACATAAAAAGTCATAATCTGACGTTTGCTGTAACAAGTGCATGATGAAAGTAGACTTATAGGATTCTATGAAATTTGATTTAAATAAATAAGACTTATGAAGAAATTTTTTATTTCTGTTTCTCTTTTCTGCATGCTGCATGCAATGGCGCAGAAATTTGATACTCAAAAGGTGACAGACAGCCAGGGATATACTTACGAAACCGTTAAGAATGACCAGTCCGGTGTGAGAGTGTATACTTTGAAAAACGGACTGAAGGTTTATCTGGCAAAGAATGATGATGCCCCGAGAATTCAGACTTATATTCCGGTAAGAACGGGATCTAATAACGACCCTAGCGACAATACAGGTCTGGCGCATTACCTTGAGCATATGGTTTTTAAAGGAACTTCTCACCTGGGAACTCAGGACTGGGCAAAGGAGAAAGTATTGCTTCAACAGATCTCTGACCTTTACGAGCAGCATAAAGCTGAAAAGGATCCTGAAAAGAAAAAACTGCTCTACAAGAAAATAGATGAGGTTTCTCAGGAAGCTTCCAAGTATGCAATTGCCAATGAATATGACAAAGCGATTTCTTCATTAGGAGCAACAGGAACGAATGCCCATACATGGTTAGATGAAACGGTTTATAAAAATAATATTCCATCCAACGAGCTTGAAAAATGGCTGAAAGTGGAAAAAGAACGTTTCTCAGAACTGGTATTGCGTCTTTTCCATACCGAACTGGAAGCTGTGTATGAAGAATATAACAGAGCTCAGGATAACGACGGCCGTCTTGTGAACTATGCCATGATGGAGGCTCTTTTTCCAAAGCATCCGAACGGACAGCAGACCACGATCGGGACTTCAGAACACCTGAAAAGCCCGTCAATGGTTGCTATTCATAAGTATTTTGATACATATTACGTGCCTAATAATATGGCTGTTGTTTTGGTAGGAGACCTGGATTTTGATAAAACGATTAAACTGGTAGATCAGTATTTTGGAGCTTTCAAGTACAAAGAGCTGCCGATGAAAAAAATGGTATCTGAACAGCCGATGGAAAGCATTGTGGCGAGGACAGTAAAAAGCCCGAGTACACCGAGAATGACGCTGGCATGGAGATCAGATTCCAATGGAACTCAGAATGCAAGATTAGCAGATGTGGTTGCAGAAATTTTAAGCAACAGAGGTGATGCCGGTCTTATCGACCTTAATATGAACCAAACGCAAAAGGTATTAGGTGCGGGAGCTTACGAATCGGCTTTTAAAACTTATGGTGCTTTTACGATGTCGGTAACTCCGAAAGACGGACAGAGCTTTGATGATGCTAAAAAACTATTGTTAGATCAGTTGGATTTAGTGAAAAAAGGGCAGTTTCCGGATTGGATGCTGAAAGCAATCGTCAATGACAAGAAAGTACAGCGTATGAAGTCGTGGGAAACTGCTGACGGACTGGCAACGACCCTATATGGTACTTATATCAATGAAAAAACATGGCAGGAGGAATTAGACGATATTAATCAGTATGAAAAAATCTCAAAGGCAGATGTTGTTAAGTTTGCAAACGAGTTTTTCAAAGATAACTATGTAGTTGTTTACAAAGAAAAAGGAGTGAATGATAAGCTGGTTCGCGTACAGAATCCGGGTATTACCCCGATCAAGCTGAACAGAGAAGCGCAGTCACCTTTCCTTAAAGAGATCTTAAGCAGTAAAGTATCTGAGATCAAGCCGGAATTTATCGATTATAAAACTGCGATCCAGACTTCTCAGATTAAGGATAAGAAAGTAAGCTTTGTAAAGAATAAATATAATGATGTAGCACAGATCAGCTATATATTCCCTTTCGGAACGGATAATGATAAGGAACTTCCAATCGCGGTAACTCTTTTCGAATATCTTGGAACGGATAAATATACTCCTGAGCAGCTGAAAGGTGAATTCTACAAACTGGGAATCTCTTACAGCTTCAGAACGTCCAACGATCAGGTGATCATTACACTGAGTGGTCTTGAGGCCAATATGAAGAAAGGTACTGAACTGATGAACCACTGGCTTACGAATGTAAAAGCAGACAAAGAGACCTACGCAAAGACCGTAAAAACCATATTGGAGGCAAGAGAAGCCGGTAAAAAGGATAAGACAAGAATCATGGCTGCTCTTACGAACTATGCTAAATACGGTAAGAATTCCAGAATGACGGATATTGTTTCCAAAGAACGTCTTGAGAGCATTGATGCAACGGAACTGACTAAGAAAATTAAAGTCCTGAACCAGTCTCCATATGAGATATTCCTTTACGGACAGGATCAGTCAGGTTTAGAAAAGGCGGTTAAACCATATATCGCAGAAACCACTGTTCAGCCGGCAAAAGCTAAGGAATATCCGGAGCCTGCTGCAGAAGGAAAAGTATATTTTACAAACTATGACATGGTTCAGATGGAAATGTCTAAAGTAGCCAAAGGAGGGAATGTGAACTTGAGTAATTTCGGAAAAGCGAATGTTTTCAACGAATATTTCGGAAGAGGACTGTCTTCTATTGTCTTCCAGGAAATCAGAGAAAGTAAGTCACTGGCTTATTCTGCGTATGTTTCTTATGCGAACGCAACAGAGAAAGGGCATGCGAACTATATCACGAATTATATCGGAACTCAGGCGAATAAGCTTCCTCTGGCTGTAAATGCAATGAATGATCTTATGGCATCCCTGCCACAGATTCCCGCACAGTTTGAGAATTCAAAAGGTTCTGCATTGAAGCAGATTGCATCCAACAGAATCAACAGAACGAATATATTCTTTAATCAAATGGCACTGAAAAAGCTTGGTGTTGATTATGATATCAGAAAAGATATTTATTCTGAAATTCAGGGGCTGACGCTGCCACAGCTTACAAGCTTCTACGATGCTGATATCAAGCCTGTAAAATACAATACAGCGATCATAGGCAAGAAAGAAAACCTGAATATGGAATCCATCAATAAAATGGGAACATTCCAGGAGGTATCTCTTGAAGAGATCTTCGGGTACTAACCATTTTTGATACTAATTTTAAAGCAGGGCAGTGATGCTCTGCTTTTTTGTTTAAACTAATCTGAAAGGCAACTTTATTTCCTCTTGGTGTAATTCAGCTTCACCAGCAAATATATTTCTGTTTTCTCAAGATCATTACACCATGTGCGTTCTGAAACGACAGCATTTTCGTAGAGATAAAGATCTTCCATATTATTAACATATTCCAGTCTTTCGGAAGTCCGGTATTTAAAAAATGAAATAAGATTCACTTCATCACCAACCTGTGGAGCAACCGGAAATTCAACGGAATTCTCGAAATCGAATTCAATGTCATACGAATAGAACCTTACTTTTACACTCATAATATTATTTTTATCAAATATATTGAAAATAAAGGGTTATTAAATATTTGGGAGGGAAGAGGGAAGATGGAGGCTGGAAGTTACTGGCAGGATTTCAATGTCTGATAGTTTATTATACAAATTGATAGATAGGTTAAAAGAACAATAAACAGGCTTAGAGTTATTCTGAGACTTCTTGAATAACTTTCCTCTCCCAAGCTCCAGCTTCCCTCCTTCATAATCATCTGTGCAAATCTGTGCAATCCGTGGTTAAAAAACATAAACAAGACAGCTTTTTCACGAATCGGGGCTAAAAAAGAAAAACCGCACGGTAATCGTACGGTTATATATTTTCACTGAAAATGTATTCTTAAGATTTCACTTCCTGAATAAATAGATTGATCTCCGCTCTGATCAATAATTCATCATTATTAAAAGTCTCACAGAAGATATTGCAAATATTTTCATACTGGGAGATCAGTGAAGCTTTGGAAATAATCTTGTCTCCTGTTTTTGGAAGAGCAAATACTTCAATTTTTTTGATGTTGGTGATAAAGCCTATCACTTTCGTATCTGCCTCAGGGTTTTCAAAGAAACTTTGTCCGAGAATGGATGAGCAGGTCTGGGCAAGGTTTTCAATCAGGCCGGCTTCTGCCAACTCGTTGTTGTGGACAAAGATATTATCTTCTTTTATTTCAAAGGAAGTCACAACCTTTTCTTTGGTCAATTCCAGGATATAATCTGCCATCAGCATCGGTTCCCGGTGCGGCAGAAAGTTATGTATATTGATAAGGTGCTCTTCCTTGATTTCCATTACATTTATTTTACAGCAGTTTTCATTTGGGATTTTGCAATGATCGAGCCATTCAGCTTCGTGACAATATCCACCAGTGTTACCCCCATCACTTCATTAAGGATCGATACTTCCGAGATCAGCCGATCACCTGTTTTTGGCAGGGTTTCAGCTTCAAAAGATTTAATAGCTCCGATATATCCGGTAGGGGCATCTTTTCCTAACAGGTAATATTTATAACCTGTGTGTAAAGCAACACTCTGTGCCTGATGCTCGATAAGACCGGAAGCCTGGAATGTCCCGTCTTGGATAAAAATATTATCTTCTTTTATTTCAAAGCCTGAAACAAGATGATCATCAGAGTATTCCGTAAGCTCATGAACCATGACAAACGGAAAACGCTGTGGGATAAGGCTTCCCACAAAATCCTGATCAGATGTCGGCAGTTGGTGTTTCATTAGCAAACTGTTAATAGGGCACAAGAGTAGGCAAATCTTCCACTTTCAGGAACACATAACAATACTTTTTCTCCTTTTTTCAACGTTCCGGAATTCATTAATTCTTCCAGTGCGATGAAAATAGAACCTGCACCGATGTTTCCTACTTCAGAAAGGTTATAGAACCATTTCTCTGTAGGGAAATCCATACCTTTTTTAGCGAATTCGTCTTTTAAGCCATCTTTAAAATAGCCTGAAGAAATATGTGCCAGAACATGGTCTATTTTTTCAGGATCCAGGTTATGCTTATCAAAAGAAGATCTTAAGCTTTCTGCTCCTTTTACAAGAATATATTTGTCCAGGATTTTGGTGTCCTGCTTAATAGCAAAGATTGATTCTTTCAGCCATTCATCAGAAGGGTAATCTGCCCATGATTTAAGGCTTCCGTCTTCCTGCTTATCGCATCCGGCATACATACAGGCTTCAATTTCGTGAGCGTAAGAATAAAAATCAATGAATTCTATTTTTAAATTAATTCCGTTTTCTCGGGGTTTATTTTCGAGAAGGAATGCACCGGCGCCGTCAGAAAGCATCCATCTCAGGAATTCTCTTTTGAAGGCAACAATAGGTCTTTCTTCCAGTAATTTTAAGTTTTCTGCTTCATGATTGAATTTATCTGCAGTCATCCATGCAGACATTCTTTCTGAGCCTGCACAAATAGCATTATCCTGTACACCAGCCTTTACGGAAAGGAATCCGTAGTTCAGGGCGTTCATTCCTGAGTTGCAGAGACCTGTAGCGGTATTAATTTCAATAGATTTTCCAATATTCAGCTCACCATGAACCATAGAAGCATGTGAAGGCTGCATCTGATCCGGAGAAGTGGTTCCAACGGACAATAGCTTCATATCTTCTTTTTTGAAGTTTTCATCGAACAATCCTTCAACAGCTTTGGCTGTGATCTGTGCATTGGTATGGGTAGGATTTCCTTCTTTATCCAAAGCATAGTATCTTGTTGTGATCTTGTTATTTCTTAAAATCAATGATTTTGCTTTAGAGGGAGCGCCATTTATCAGACCAAGATAAGTCTCCATTTCATCATTTGATACCGGGTTATTAGGTAAGTATGTTGATGCTTTTGTTATAAATACGTCGTACATTCTATTTTAAATTAATTCCTTGTAAATATGTTTTTTGTTTTTGTCTTTTAGACCAAAATATAGGGGTTGTCAGTAAGTGTAAAACTAAGACGACAGGTGAAATAATCCATATCGCAGCCATCAAATATACCTTAAAGAATTTTATCAGCAATGGACGTTTCTCTTTTTTCTTAATAATGAGATTAGACCATACGGTGAAGATCTTGTTGCCTACTTTCTCTACTCTTACTAAAAAAGGACGGATCTCTACAGCGCCATTCTTTACCAGATCAGGCTGAAGGCCGGATAAGTTTCCGCTGCTGAAATGCTTTTCTATAATGTTTCCGTACTTTACAGAGCCCGAAATTTCTTCATCCGAAATCCCGGCGGCAGGAAGCATTCCTGATTTTTCTTTCTGCCCTGTAGTCAGCCAGCGTAAGATCGTCAGTACACTTGTGTAATTGTCATGCCTATCCACTAAAGCAATATTTCCTACCAGTTTTGCGCCAAGATTTTTTAAATATACCTTAAGCTTTTCCTGAGAAAGCATCCACATATTTCTGGTTCCTGAAATTGTAACCACATCTGTATCTTTCAGGATCTTTTCTGCAAAACCACTCTTTAGGAATGAAATGATGGGAATAGATGGTGTAAGATACCAAACCTGATAGCCGAATAAAATAAGATCGTACTTTTTATTCAGGACCTCATCAGAAGGCGGGAAGATCTCTTTCGGAATCTGAAGGTAAGATTCAGGAAATGTATTGAAAAAAACATCGCCCGGCCAAGGAAAAGGAAAGTCTTCCTTCAGCTGTATATTATAATAGGTAACGTCATATTCCTCCTTTTTAGCTTCAAAAGGTTGGGCCATGTTCTTCACAATATCCTCCAGCTGGCCGGTTTGCGAATAATAAATGATGAGTATGTTTTTTTTCATTAATATTCTTTAGCGGTTACAAAAATATGCTTTTCATATTTATTTACTGTTTTTTGAATATTTTTATTGCCTGGGAATTAAATTCCTGTGAATAACCTGGATTGTTTAGCTCTTTGGATGCTGTGTTCAGGAATATAATTCTCTCAGGAAGTTCATTCAGTGTACTGATATCAAAATTATGATCTGAAACCAGCAGTACATCAATATTTTTATTGATTTCCGAAAGATTATTAATATAATTCAGCTTTCTTCTTTTAACCAAATAAGTCTGTCTTGCCGTTTGTCTTCTTTCATCATTTTCAATGAAAGAGAAAATTCTTCTTTCTGCCTGATAAAGGGTAAGTAGGATATCCTTCTGTCCGAAATCATCTGCGATATGCAGGATGGATGCATCCTTCGGAATATGTTTGTTCAATTCAAAATAAACAGATTTATGGGCAGTAAAATCATCTTTTACTTCTTTTACCACTTCACTGTCTTTATAGAGGTAGCTTAAGAATAATTTTTTCCTGAAATAATTTTCGTCTTCCAGCTCATGTCGCAGTTTTGCAAATTCCAGTCTGAAGTACGCATTGATTTTTTTTGTTCTTTCAGAATAGTTTTTTCCGAAACTCAGATCATCTTTGCTGATTCTTTCCCCTACTTTTACGGTAATGCTTCCGTCATAGATAATGAAGTCTCCTTTTGGCAGCACTTCGGAGTTTCCGTGAATGTACAGAGGGAGAATATCAAGTCCGAACTGTTCTGCAAGATAAAATGCTCCTTTGTGGAACCTTTTCACATCGTTCGTATAAGATCGTTCTGCTTCGGGGAAAACAACGAGGGAATATCCCTGTTCAATTTTTTCTTTCAGTTTTTCCATCCCGTTCTCTATTCCCTTAGAAACCGGATAAAAGCCAAGTGCTCTTACCAATCTTCCGAAAACAGGAGAGTCATATACCCAGTCATTGACCAGATAGATGATTTTATGAGTCGCCATTGCAATAGCAAGTGTATCCAGGAAAGAAGTGTGATTGGCTATAATCACTGCCGGTCTGCTGAAATCTTCCGCAGGGTTTCCAATAACTCTTTTCTTTACAAAGGGAGTAATATACAATACAGATGTTAAAAATTTAGCTAAAATTAATTTAATAATATCTAAAGTTTTTCCTTTTGATCTTTTGATAAATACACTTCCGATCAGTGAAAAAACGAATCCTCCCAAACCATAATAAAAGAATGATATGATGCATCGTAAGAACAGCCTGAAAGTAATAGGAGAAAGTCCTTTTTTTGCTCTGTTTGTGATTAATAATCTGAACCAGAACGGATACAGCGTGGAGGTAATGATAATCACAGAGAACATCCCGATAAGGGCGACCAATGCCAGTGAATGTAATGCCGGATGTTTTGCAAAGATCAAAGAACCGATTGATAGGATGGTCGTGAAAACGGCAAGAATAATAGACGTTCTGTAAGTTGGAAGCTCATTTTTACCGGTTGTATGCTCCTTTTGCATGGCCTGGGTCAGGAAAATGCTGAAATCATCCCCAACTCCAAAAACCAGTGTACAGACTACGGTACTGAAAATATTTAGTTCTAATCCTAAGAAATAAAGAATCCCCGCCGTTACGATTCCTGTTAATACAATAGGGAACATGGTGAGAACAGTAAGCTCAAAATTTCTGAAGAAAACAATAATGGTCAGGATAATGGCCAGAAGAGAATAGTTGATCAGCGTACTGAAATCTCTTTTCAACAGACCCAAAAAGTTCTCATTCATTTGCTGGCGGTCAATGGCGAGAGCATCGTGGTTCTTCTCAACGTCTTTTATGAAGGTGTCTCTTTTCTTCTCATCTACTTTTACAACATTGGAGACCGTATAAAATCCGTTTTCATTGCTCAGGAATTCCGAGATCTGTAATGCTTTTACCTTCTCGTAATCTTTGAGGCTTAATGTTGTATAGCTCTTATTTAAAATTTCATTGAAATTGTCAAAAGCATTGCTGTTGAATCCAAATTGATTTCCGCTGTTTACCAGTTCAGAAACAGTACGCTCCTTTTTATTTCCATCCCAGAATTTATTCCATATTTCGATCCTTTGTTTCTGATCTTTTTCAGAAAGGACAATATTTCCCAGTGAATTATAGCTCAGGATTTTTCCTTGCTGTTTTTCCTTCTCAAGAAAGTTGCTCAGCCGCGAATTTCTTGCCAGTGCCTCTTCCTCCGAGTCCCCATAAGAAATAGTGTAAATGGATTTTGAAGTGATATCAGAAAGTTTCTGAAGTTTGGCCTCGCTTATTTTTAAGTCTTTCGGAATATAATTGAGGTCACCAATATCCTCATTGAAGCCTACATGCCGGAAACCGAACAGACAGGCAATAATAATGATAGAGCAGCCTATGATCAGAGGTTTGTTCTTTTCATATGGATAAGAACCTATCCTGTCGATAAAATTAATGCTGTGCTTACCCTTTTCCTGCTTGGGCTTATAAAGCTGAGGTACAATGATCAGTGCAGTAACGGAAGAGAAAATAACTGTAATCGCGGCAAAGAGACCAAGATCTTTCAGTGCTTCAGAACGTACAAATACCAGACATAAAAAAGAGACAGCAGTTGTGGCACTGCTCAGTATAATGGGTTGTGTGATCTCTTTGTACAGCTCTTCTATATTATTGTTGTGCTTGTAATGGGTAAGAATATGGAGTGCATAATCTATGGTGATTCCGATAAGGATGGCACCTACACTCAAGGAAATAGCTGAAATTCTGTCTTTTATAAAATAAAGGATCAGCAGGGCCAGCAATACCGAAAATACAGTTGGGAGAAATACGATAATGGGAGTAAAGAAATTCCTGAAATAGTAGATGAGGAGGATCAGAAGTACCGCCATGGAGATCATGACCGTATTTTGAATATCTTTTTTTATCTGCTGGGCATTGGCCACGGCAATTACCGGAGAGCCGAAATAACTAAGCTCTGTTTTTCCTTTAAACTGTTTATTGATGCTGTCTTTTATCTGGTTGAGCTGATTGATGAAAGCTTCGTTGCTTTTGGTGTTATTGCTTTCATTTTTAGGATCTATGAAAAGCAAAAGGTTTTTCCCGTCTTTTGTGACTATATAATTGTCTTCAAGCTTGAAATCTTTGCTGATGTTTAAAGCATTCAGTTTTTTGATTCCTAAGTAAGTAATTCCCAAAGGATCTTTTTTGATGAATTCCTTTGTTACAAGACTTGTCGGTGAGACCAGAGAAACATAATTATTCTCTACCTGCTTGGATATACTGTCTTTTTGAAGTTTCCTTTCAATTTCCCTGTAATCATTTTCATCAAGGAAAAGAGGCAGATTTTGGTTGACAAAATCAAATGTTTCCGAGATTTCACTGTCGTTCACCTTTCCCTGAACAGAACCTATATATTTTTTCAGAGGTTCCATCTTTTGCAGAAAATTATCGGCCGTTTCAGAAAGCTGAAAGCTGTCTTCATTGGATTTGTTCTCTATAATCACAATGATCTTATCTGAAAAATTGAGCTGTTTAAGGACTTTTGCGGTAAGATCGGACTTTTCATTTTTAGGAATTATCTGGTTGATATCCTCTTCAAAGTTAATTTTTGAAGCAAAAACACCACATATTACAGCTATTCCTAAAGCAAGAATTGCTGAAAGAAGCTTGTTTTTAGAAATCAGATAATATAAAAATATAAAGAAACGATGCATTACATTATGAAATCAAGTCTGCAAATTTAATTTTTTCAGTATTAGTTCAAAACATTTAAGCTATAAGTTTATCTGAAAATCAATAAAATATTCTAGGCAGAATAAAAAAATATTCTACTTTTGCAAAAGTTCCCTCTTAAAATATATTTTAAACCAATATTATTACTAAATAAGAATCTGTTTTAGATATGTTGAAAAAAAATGATGAAAAAATTAACGGATTTCTAATGGCAGGAGCATTCTCTTTTCTGCTGCCTGCATTCTCTTATTACAGATTTGCATCTTCTTTGTGCGTACTGCACCGGTTACAAAAAACACTAAATTAGCATGAGTTTATTACATCCATATTTCATCGTTGCGATTGTATACATGCTTTTCTTTAGTGTACAGGAAGTTTTTGGTAAAAGAGTAGAAAAAAAGTGGTTGTGGTTCCTGGGGATCTATCTTATTTTACTGGCTGGCTTCAGGGATAATGTAGGCCCGGATTATGGAAGTTACAAGGCAATTTACATTTATTCTGATACAAAGAGCTATTACAGTATTTTTATGAAGATGCTCCACATGGAGGGTCCGGATCATCTGGAAGTGGAATGGCTGTATACACTCATTAATAAGATATTGCTGAATGTCTTTAATGCACCCTTTTATGTGCTTACCCTGGTTATTGCTATCTGTGCGGTTTTTTTCAAGATAGAATATACAGAGGATAATACTTTTTACCCCTTTACATTTACCCTGTTCATGTTTATTCCTTACTTTTTTGTGGGGGAAAGCGGGCAGATCAGGCAAAATCTGGGGACATTTATTGTTTATTTTGCCGTACGCTACATTAAAGAACGGAAATTATGGCATTATCTCTTTTTTATATTCCTGGGATCGGGTATACATACCGTTTGCTACCTGTTTCTCCCAATGTACTGGCTGGCCCGTATTCCACTGAGTAAAACCGTCATGCTGGTCCTGATCATCATCTCCATATTTCTTTCGCCATTCGAGATATACCGGGCTTTTGGAAGCTTTTTAGACAGTATGGCCTCAGATAATATTTTGGTGAATGGATTAAATGGATATATGGATGAATATTCAGAAAGACTGAACGGAGGTTTTGGAATTCCCGAAGCCATGATGATGATTTTGACGTTCTTTCTTTTTGCATTTGATACCAAGATGAAAGAGCTGTATCCCTATTATGAATACCATAGAAGCTATGCCGTTGTGGGAATATGCTTTTATTTTATTTTCAGGAACAATCCGGTATTCTCATCCAGACTTGTAGGTGCATTTATCGGGTTTTCTTACGTGCTGATCCCCAATACAATGTATGTAGTATCGAGTGGCATGAAAAAAATGATTTATGCTTTTATCATTGCACTTGTTATTTTTAACTTTGTTGTTTTCTCCTCCTTCTTAAATATTAAAGTAGGTAGATTTACCATTGAGCTTTATAAAAATCACATTCTCCCTTAGAATTATTTTATTGACTATATTTTATAAAGACAGCTCCAATGCTGTCTTTTTTTATTCCTTATTCCTCTTTTTTTAAACGGTGATTATCCTCATAAAAATTTATCAATTGAAAACTCTACTTTTGTATTCTACAAAGTGCCGTTTTCGTATTTATAATCTTTTAATGATGATTTATTATTAATACAATTAACATATTGTTTTTCTATTCATATTTTTAATTGTTTATTGTTGATAAAGGCTTAAAAGTTGTATTTCATGTAAATGACACACAAGTCTAAGGATATGAAAAATTTAGTTAAAAGTTTTGCGGCAATTTTTTGCTTAGTGTCGATTTGTACCTATTCTAGGAATAGTAGAGGATTGAAAGAAAATCTTCCGTATGGATATACAGAAAAATCAGTATCTGCAAAAGATACTTTAACAAAGCCTGCTGACAGAAGGGCAGTCGTTTCGGACTGGACAAAAGCTCCCAACAGTTATATTTTTGATCCCGGCCAAAACAGCGAAGGTTTGCTGATTCCGGTAAGAAAAGCTTATGCTATGTGGCAGGGGGACGGATACATTAAAGGGGACGGAATCCCTTCCGGCAACCAGACAGCTGAGGTATTGTGGGAAGATTCTCATGGTCTGATAAAATCAGGGGAGAGATACTCGCTGGAAATTTTAGGGTCCGATGAAAATGCCAAAATAAAAGTTCCCATCAACAAAGCAAAAAAAGGAAATGCTGTGGTTGCCTTAAGAGTAAACAGTGAAATCTATTGGAGCTGGCATATTTGGGTGACCGATGATCCTACTAACGGATCCACTTACAAAAGTTTTGATAGTATCACAAGAGTTAGGGGAGATGGAACGGTTGAGCGGATTCCTGATTCAGATTGGGGATGGATGGACCGTAATCTCGGAGCTTTAAGCAGCTCCATTACTTCTTCGGACTGGAGCAAAAGTATGGGACTGCTCTACCAATGGGGAAGAAAAGATCCGATTCCGCCTTTGGTAACAAGAGGGAACGACTTCTATGAAGTGTCAGGATCCATAGGGAGGATCAGGCATAGAGGCGCGAAAAACTTTACCGGTGCTTTAAATATTGATAACCTCACAAAATACGTTCCGCTTGCAAATGCAGAGATAACCAATAATATCAGGCTTTCTGTGAAAAATCCATTAAGTCTGATCTATGTGAACAAAGACGATAACAGCGGCCAGGCTTATTACAATAACAACCCCAATCTTCCGGTTAACTGGTTTGGAAATGCTGCCGGAATTCCGGATAGCAGGCTCTCAGAACTTAACCTTTGGTCTGATAATTCCCGGGGACTCATCAGTACGGGATATAACAATAATGCAAGTGCAAAACCTTACTGGGATAAATCTCCCTATGATCCATGTCCCAACGGATGGAGAATACCGTCAATGCTGGTAGCGAATTTAGCCTCACAGTCTTATATAGATGATATCAGACTGGATTTTTCCCCTTTCGGTGTCAGAAGCAATATGGCTAAAAATGTTTTCGAAGCAAACAAGTATCATATTATTAAACCTACAGATACAGGAGTACCGTCATTCATGACAGGATTTAAGGTCTACCCTAACTTTGGTTTTGATCTTTCCAATGCCGGTGGGAATAATATGGGAGTTTTTCCGGGAACAGGACAGTTGATTAGGAATGCCCACCAGGGGCAGTATACCGACCAGCATCACGTTGCCTTATGGACGGCAACAATGGCCAGGCATTTTGATACTTCCCCGGCGGTTATCACCAGAGGGCTTTTTATGATCCCTGATAAAGGACAGTCCGATATTCCGGATCCTAATTATCCCAATATTAAAGGAAGATATTTTTATGTGCCTATGTCAGGAATGTATACTTCCGATGCCAATGGATGTCGATGCATCAAAGACCCTCTTTATATCGTAAATGATTATAATTTTCCTTCCGAATATCTTGCTCCGAAAACAGAATACAGAGAAGGAATCAATAATCCTAATACCTATCAGGCTGTTAAAAATTCAACGCCTTTTATTGTGGAAATCCCGGTAAGCAAAGCCTTTTCAGTGCAAAGTCAGCTTTTGAATAATCAGGAAATCTTAGATGCCCCCAACTTCAATAATCTAAAAGTAAATGTGCTTTGGACGACTAATACAGCTCTGATTAATAAAGTGTTGGTCGTTAATCCTTCCCCGGTCTCACTTGAGAGTCTCAGCAGCTCAAAAATTTCGGTGGAGATTAATCCGAACCAGAGTGGGAATGCTGTAGTGACACTTCATAACGGAAGCATTTCTTCACCGGTGTATTGGAGCTGGCATATCTGGATAACCGATTCCTCTTTAGGGTCTTATAACTACAGGACAGAACTTCCGATGGCTGAAGCGGTCAACTATGTGAATTACGTAAATAAAGCGGATGCTGTGTTTCAGACAGAATTTATGGACAGGAACCTGGGAGCGATAGATGCATTTCCGATAGTTGCCAATGCGATGACACCAACAGCTGCAGAACTTGCAAAAATAAGAGCTTCTACAGGACTACATTATCAATGGGGAAGAAAAGACCCGATTCCTACCTTTCAGTATGCAGACAACAGAGCATCATTTAATGTGTTTTTAGGAACAGCATCGAGTAACGGAACTATAGTTTATACTACACTAACTCCTGCTGCCTATAATAATATGTCAGGAAACTATATTGTTCCTTATAATACTTATGCAGCTCCAATTGTGCAGAGTGCCGATAAACCAGCGGATAAAATTGCAAAAGTACTGTCTTACTCTGTGAAGAATCCTTTGGTATATATGATCCCAAGTGTTTTTGCTCCTTATAACAGTGCAATGCCTAATTATACCAATGGGACGGACTGGCTGGCCAATGAACCAAATCTTGCTGCTGACCGATGGGGCAGAGGAGGAAAAAAATCACCTTTTGATCCTTGCCCGGAGGGCTGGAGGATCCCGGATGTCACCAATGTGGCATTAATTTCTAATCAGGATTTCGGGCAGTCGCCCTGGTATAAAAAAGATAAAAATATAGCGACCTTTTATAGTGTCAGTACAGATTACGCAGGATATAGAGTCAGAAATCCTTCCACAACCTCTACTATAGGGTATATGTTTATAGGTCCATCTTATATACTTGGTAATTTCCCGGATTCGGGTTCGCGCGGATTCAGAAATGTTATAGCTAATCAGTCTCCACAGGGAACATTCAATACAGTCAACTTTCAGTATCCTGGTGTCTGGACAGCAGCTTTGGCTGCAAACTATCTGGGGCGATCTGTTAATGTCTTGTTTGATGCAGCTTCTACGGCCAACCGGTTTATTGCATTTAATGATAATAATGATCCCTATTTAGGAATAAGCTGCCGATGTGTGAGAGTGAAGTACGACGCTCAGGGAAATGAAGCTGGTCCCATTCCGAGATTACAGGTTACAGCTATGGCTGCAGGAAAAGAAGCGGCTGTCTTGAGCACGACTGAGATGAAGGAAAAGATAAATGAGAAGAAAATATCATTATTTCCAAATCCAGTAAAGGATATACTGTATATTAATGCTTCGGATAAAACAGGCTATTATTATCAGATTTATAATGTTGCTGGACAGTTTGTTAAATCCGGAAAGTTTGAAAACGGAAGAACAGACTTGTCAGCTCTAAGTTCAGGAGTATATTTAGTAAGGATTAACAATTCTGAAGAAATTGTGAAAATTATTAAACAGTAGAAACTTTAAAAAGCCATAAAAGCAGAACAGAATTTCCTGTTCTGCTTTTTTATAACGGCATATGCTTGCATCTATCACTGTTGATGAAAAATTCTATATCATCTATTTTATTAAAGTTAAATTTCGAGCTAAACCCTACGCCCTAAAGGACTTGATATCTTTAAAAATGCCCTCAGGAACGCATGTTAAACACATCTAAATATTAAATTAAACCGTTTTAACAAAATGTATATAATAAAAAAGCTTTACTTTTGCAAAAAATTTTTTTAGAATGTCGAAAAATTTAGTAATTGTAGAGTCCCCGGCAAAAGCAAAAACTATTCAGAAATATTTAGGGAAGGATTTCGAAGTGAAATCGAGTTTCGGACACATCCGTGACCTTCCGAAAAAAGGTATGGGAATAGATCTTGCCACCTTCAGTCCTGATTACGAAGTTTCGGCTGACAAAAAGAAACTGGTAACAGAATTAAAGGCTGCCGTAAAGAAAGCCGAAATGGTATGGCTGGCTTCCGATGAAGACCGCGAAGGAGAAGCTATCGCATGGCACCTGGCGGACGAATTGAAACTGAAACCCGAAAACAGAAAAAGAATTGTTTTCCACGAGATTACTAAAAATGCCATTCTAAAAGCCATTGAAAATCCCAGAGATATTGATCAGAATCTTGTGAATGCCCAGCAGGCAAGAAGAGTTTTGGACAGGATCGTAGGTTTTGAAATGTCTCCGGTTCTCTGGAAAAAAGTAAAACCAGGCCTTTCTGCAGGAAGAGTACAGTCTGTGGCTGTAAGATTAATTGTAGAAAGAGAAAAAGAGATCCGTGAGTTTGTTCCGAAAGCAAGTTTCAAGCTGGATGCAATTTTCTTAAATAAAGCTGAGCAGGAAATTGCTGCAAAGCTTAAAAAAGACTTCGAAAAAGAAGAAGACGCAGAAAAATTCCTTGAAAAAGCAAAAACTACAGAATTTAAAGTCCTGAATGTTGAAACAAAACCGGGAACACGTTCTGCATCTGCACCATTTACCACTTCTACCCTGCAACAGGAAGCCTCTTCAAGATTAGGATATAACGTAACCAATACCATGCGCCTTGCACAAAGGCTATATGAAGAAGGGTACATTACCTATATGAGAACCGACTCCGTGAACCTTTCCCAGGAAGCGATCGAAGGTGCAAAAAAGCAGATCACTTCAGAATATGGAGCTGAATATTCTTCACCAAGAAACTATACTACAAAATCAGCCTCTGCACAGGAAGCTCACGAAGCGATCCGTCCGACTGATTTTGCGGTGAAAAGTATCGGTGATGCCCAATTGAACAGATTATACCAATTAATATACAGAAGAACACTGGCTTCCCAAATGGCAAACGCTAAAATTGAGAAGACTGTGATTGAAATAGGAAACACATCACTGCCCCAGCATTTTGAAGCACAGGGGGAGGTGATTATTTTTGACGGTTTCCTGAAAGCTTACGGAATTGTAAAGACAGAAGACGATGATGAGGAAAACAATGAAAAACTGCTTCCTAAAGTAAATGTAGGGGAAGTTTTAAGTTATAAAAAAATAACCGCTTCAGAAAAATTCACAAGACCAAGTGCAAGATATACGGAAGCCGGATTGGTGAAAAAGCTGGAAGAATTAGGAATTGGACGTCCGTCTACTTATGCGCCGACGATCCAGACCATTCAGAACAGAGAATATGTAGACAAAAGAGAGATAGATCCTCAAACCCGTGAAGTGGTTAAGATGTCTCTTACAAAAGATAAGATCAAAAAAGAAGTTCTTGAAGAAAAATTCGGGGGCGACAAAAATAAATTTGTACCTACAGATATTGGTGAGGTTGTTAATGATTTCCTGACAGATAATTTCAAAGAAATCCTGGACTATGGCTTCACAGCAAGAGTAGAAGAAAGCTTTGACGAAATTGCCAACGGAGATCAGAAGTGGAAAGAAATGATGACCAATTTCTATTCAAAATTCCACCCGAGAATTGAAGATGTAGAAGAAAATGCAGACAGAGCGAATGGCGACAGGCTTCTTGGAGTAGATCCTAAGACCGGTAAAAATGTTCATGCAAGAATCGGAAGATTCGGAGCGATGATTCAGATCGGTGAAACGGAAGATGAAGAAAAGCCAATCTTCGCTTCACTAATGACGGGACAGAATATTGCAACCATCTCTTTAGCTGAGGCACTGGAGCTTTTCAAACTGCCATTCGAACTTAATGAATTTGAGGGTCAGGCAGTTTCTGTAGGAGTAGGAAGATTCGGACCTTATGTGAAGTGGGGAGAGACATTTATCAGCATTCCGAAAGGTGAAGATCCTCTTTCTGTAAGCCAGGCGCGTGCAGAAGAGATCATCAACGAAAAGAAAAAAGCTGATGCGCCAATTGCTACTTATAAAGGAGATCCGGTGACCAAAGGAACAGGAAGATTCGGACCGTTCATCAAATACAAAGATATTTTTGTGAATGTTCCTAAGAAATATAACTTCGATAATCTTTCACAGAGTGACATCAATGAGTTAATTGATGCCAAGCTGGAAAAAGAAGCCAACCGATACATCCAGCAATGGGAAAAAGAAAAAATTTCTATTGAAAACGGAAGATGGGGCCCATTCGTTAAATTCGGGAAAGCCATGTTCAAGATTCCTAAGAAAAAAGATGACACCAAATATGAGGCTGAAGAGCTGAAGGATGTATCTCTGGATGAGGTGAAAAAATGGATCACAGACCAGGATAAAAATGCCTTTGCAGAGAAAAAGAAGCCGGCAGCTAAGAAACCTGCAGCAAAGAAAACAACTGCAGTAAAAAAGACAGCAGCTAAGAAGAAGTAATATTAAAATAAGTATACAAAGCCGTTAACAATATGTGTTGACGGCTTTTTTTATTAACAAAAGTTGCCACAGCATATGAACTTGCTCTGGTTTTTTTGTATGTTTGTTTAGGAAAGCAATTAGTCAATTAACCCATTCCCAAGTTTTCAGATTAAAAATATGGATTTTGAAGATTTTATCATTTCACCAAGAAATTTCAAAACAGAAAGCTGGCAGATCGGCAGCAGAATTACAAAAGATATAAAAGAAGACAGCATTGTTCTTCTCTTTGTTTCAGATTACAGAGGAGCGGGCGGTGATGCAGAGGTACAGGACTTTACAGCGGTAAGAAAAGAGTTTTATAAACTTTCGCAGCTGGATTTTGAGGTTCCTGTCGTGGATCTTGGAGATCTGGTTTCCGGAAAAACGGTTCAGGATTCCCATTATATCCTGCAGGAGGTTTTGTCGGCATGTCATTACAAAAGAGCCCTTCCGGTGATTATCGGCGGATCCAATGATTTTGCTTTCTCACTCTTTTCGACATTGAATTTTCACAAGAAAAACATAAACTACACCCAAATCAGCAATATTATTTCTCTACAACAAGGGGAAACAATTAATGAGCATACTTTTTTAGGAAAAATTTTAGGTTCCAAGAATTTCTCCATCAAAAACTATCATCATCTGGGTTATCAGAAGCATCTGAACGAAGCAGATTCAGTAAGGCTGATCAAAGACGTTGAGTTTGATATCATCCGCCTTGCTGAAATGATGAATTCCACCGAAAAAACTGAGCCTTTCTTCAGGAAAACCGATTTGGTAACCTTAAACTGCGATGCTGTTGAAAGCTTCAGCGAACCGTTTTCCATGAACCCTCAGGTAAACGGGTTGAACCGAAGAGAGATCTGTGCCTACATGAAAGAAATAGGTTTGAGTGAGAATTTAAAATCTGTAGGAATTTTTAATTATAATATTTATTCTGAAAGTCAGCTGAACCACCAGCTCCTGGCACAGATGATCTGGTACCTGATCGAGGGAATCAATATTCAGAGGTCCCATCCCAAAGAAAGGCATTATGAACTGTTCTATGTTTTGATTGACGATAACCAATATGCTTTCAAACGGGATACTTTCAGCAATCTATGGTATTTCGGAGAAGATGAAAATATTGAAAACTGTATTCCATGTTCCAAAAAAGATTTTGAAGAAGCAAAAAGAGGAACGCTTAATCCCAGGCTGACTTTTTAAGTACACACAAGATGAAAAAAAAATTAGTAGCAAGCATTGTTCTGTTAACCGGACTCGTCAGTTTCATTTATTTTTGGAATAAATATGCTTATGCGGGTGAAGAAAACTATTTTTCTTCCAATACAAAACCGGAAAACGGACTTCAGATCGGCATTATTGGAGATAGCTGGGTGGTAAGGCAAAACCTGGATTCACTTTTACAGAAAAAGCTTTTGGATCAAGGAATCCATTCAGAAATTTATTCATCGGGAAACCCGGGTGCCAAAACCAAACGAATCTATGAGAACCTTTTTAAAGAAGAGAGTGAAGAGTTTTCTTCTAAAAAAGTGATTGAGAAAAAACCTGATTACTGTATTATAATTGCCGGAGTTAATGATGCGGCAACATATGTAGGGCCGGATTTTTATACCCATCACATGTTGATGATCATTACAACACTCCTGCATTATAATATCAAGCCGGTTGTTGTTTCCCTTCCGGAATTTGGAGTCGAAGAAAATTTTAAAAATAAAAATATACTAAGCAGCCTCAGTAACAGAAGTGCTGAATTGGTTTTAAATGGCGGCGACCAATTTAAAATCCCGGATTACAGGAATGCTTTGCTGACAGAATTAAAGCATGACGGGCTGGATAAAAAAGTGGCCATTTTGAATTTTGATGAAGTAAGCTCTGATTATGATAAGGACAGAAGTCTGTATGCAGATCCGCTCCATTTAAACAAGCAGGGTTACCAAAAATTCAGTGAATTTTTAGCAAAAGGAATTATTAATTTAGAAAACATAAAATGAAGGTTTCAATTATAGTTCCCGTATATAATGTAGAGAATTATCTGGCAAAATGCCTGGATTCCCTCGTTAGTCAGACTCTGCAGGATATTGAGATTCTGGTCATTAATGATGGCAGCAAAGACCACTCAGGACTTGTCATTGATGAATACGCACGAAAATTCCCGGATAAAATAAAAGCTTTCGCCAAAGAGAACGGAGGCCTGAGTGATGCCAGAAACTTTGGTATTGAAAGGGCTTCGGGAGAATATATAGGTTTTGTAGACAGTGACGATTATGTCATGGAAACGATGTTTGAAGAAATGCTGCAGCTGGCAGAAAAACATCAGGCTAAAATGGTCATCTGCAATATCCAGAAAGTAGATCAGGACGGAAAAGTAACTCAGAAACTCACTCAGATTCCTAATATGTCTGAAAAAATAGAGCTTGAAAATCATTTTTCTGTTTTTTCAGACCTCAGTTATTTTGCCTGTAACAAGCTGTTTAAAAAAGAGCTGTTTGATCATAAAAGATTTAAAAAAGGAATCCATTTTGAAGATATTCAGCTGATACCGCAGCTGCTTCTGGAGTGCAAAACTTTGGCGCAGACACAGAATTTTCATTATCAGTATCTGGAGCGGACAGATTCTATTACAAAAACCCACACAGAAAAAGGGCTTGATATCCTGAAAGCCGTAAGAGAGGTGGAACAGGTATTTGAAGGATCCGGATATTCCCACAAAAGAAAAGAGCTTAAAAACTTCCAGATTTTTGAAGGAGTATATTCTTTTTTAGCTTATCTCGCTTTTGTAAAAGACAACGAAACATTTTATAAAATGGATGCTGAACTGGCGATTTTTATGAATGAAAGGAAAATAAAAATTCGAGATATATTAAACTATAATCGTTTTGGTAAGAATTATCTTTTATCTTTGCCGTTGAAAAAAAAGATATTTTATCTGTTGTTTTTTGCAGGACAAAAGAAGCTGATAAGAAAATTGTTATAACACAAATGATAAGTACAATTATTTTGGTCATTACATAAAACATTGAAAGGTAGCTCTTTATGGAGTTTTTTAGTAAGTTTTATTAAGATATTGATGATGTGCTTGATAAAAAAAAATGAAGAATTTTGAATTGTTCTTAAGCGAATCAGGAATTTCTATTTTTTACGTGAAAATAGGGTTAGGTTTTCTATTCTCTTTTTTAATTACCTTTTTCTCTATTCCCACCATCATTAAGATTTCCAGAAGAAAGAATCTTATGGATGAGCCAGGGATAAGAAGTTCCCATCTCAGAAAAATTCCCAATCTTGGCGGGATAGCTATTTTTTATTCAATAGGAATCTGCGCATCCATCTTTGCGTATGAGCTTTTTGATCTGTACAAATTTTTGTTTGCCTCATTAATTATCCTTCTGTATATAGGAGTAATGGATGATATTGTTGTAATGAGAGCCTATAAGAAGCTTGTTGCCCAGATTATGGTGTCTGCATTAGCTGTAATAGGATCCGATATCAGAATCAGAAGCCTGTTCGGAATATTTGGAATCTATGAATTGAGCTATTTCATAAGTGTATTGTTCAGTATCGTTACTTTTATTATTCTCATCAATGCTTTCAATCTTATTGACGGAATAGACGGGCTTGCCGGAGGATATTCTGTGATCTGCAGTGCTCTTTTCGGAATAAGCTACTACAGGTTAGGAGAATATAATTTTCCTTTGGTGGTTTTATCAGTTATAATTATAGGTACCGTACTGGCATTTTTATATTATAATTTATCTAATTACAGGACCAATAAAATATTTATGGGAGATACGGGATCCATGCTTCTGGGTTTCCTTCTGGCATTTACTTCGATCTGTTTTATTGATATTTTCATAGACAGAGAACTTCCCAATGTGCCAAGATATCATCTGCAGTCTGCACCGGCAGTGGCAGTTGCTATTCTTATTCTGCCGATTGTGGATACCCTAAATGTAATTATTGTAAGACTCTGCAATAAAAAATCTCCTTTCGATGCAGATAAAAACCACATTCATCACAAACTGCTTAAATTAGACCTTACCCATAGACGTTCCACATTTTATATTATTGTTTACTATTTGATGATTGTAGCTGTAGCTTATTACTTAAGACACATCAATATAAATTTCCTTTTACTTATCATTATTTTATTAGGCTTTTTTGGAGCTTATCTTCCAGATCTTATCTATCATTTACGAAATAATAAGAAAATAAGAATTTAATTTTTACTTTTGCAAATAACATCCCAATATGATGAAGAACTTGAAATATTTATTTTTATTATTACCCTTTTTGATTACATCCTGCATCACCAAAAAAGATGTAAGGTATATGCAGCCCAGCGAGAGTCTTGTAATCAATGAAGAAGGACTTATTCCCTACAATATTCCTACTTACAGAATTACAAAGAATGACATTCTTAATCTCAATATTGTAACCACTCCCAAGGGAGATGCTGCACAATTTTATTCATCCCTGAATTCTTCCGGAGGAGCAGGAGGCATCAATAATTCTGCATTAGTAGGTGTTGGAGGCGTTGGGGGCTCTGGTGTTGGCGGAAATGTGAACTTTTACTTTAACGGTCTGAAAGTGGATTCTAAAGGAGATATCAATGTTTTCGGAATAGGATATGTGAAAGCAGAAGGAAGAACATTGGAAGATATTACCCAGGAGCTTCAGGAAAAAGTAAATGAAAACTTTCAGGAAGGAAAATCTGAAGTAAGACTGAACACAAACGGAATCACGTATTATATTTTGGGAGACGTAGAAACGACAGGTCTTTCCGGAGAAAAAGTAGCACACAAAAATACGCTGACTATTACAGAAGCTTTAGCTATTAATGGAGGCTTGAACAGAACGATTGACCGTACAAATATTGTTATTCACAGAAAATTGCCGGAAGGAATAAAAGTGGCAAAAATAGACCTTACCCGTGAAGATATTATGAATTCCCCATACTATTACGTACAGAACGGTGATGAGATCTATCTGAATACAAGAGGAAAAAGCTTGAACGGATTTGGTAAAGATCCTGTACAGACTTTAACAACTGGGGTATCGGTGATTACTACAGCATTATCAATTTATCTGCTTCTTAAAAACCTTTAACCATGATTCCAGACAAAGACACCAAAATAGGGAAGAACGAACCCCAGAAGGAAAAGTACGGATCGTTTGCGTTATTTGATATCGAGCACTTTCTGAGAAGAATAGTGAAAAACTGGTACTGGTTTGTATTTATGCTGTTTATCGGCTACTTAATCTCATGGGTATACAGTAAATATTATGCACAGAACATTTATGCATCAGACCTCTCTCTGAGCATATCCAATAATACCTCCAGTTACTTTACCCCAAGCCAGTCCATCAACTTTATCTGGGGACAGAGCGGGAATCAGGACGGAGTTTATCTGAAAAAAATGTTGTTATCCAGATCTCATAATGAGTTTCTGGTAAAGGAATTAGATCTTTTTGTGAATTATTCCACCAAAGGATTGATCAAATCAACCTACATTGACAAAACAGACTCTCCGGTGTTTCTGCAGATTGACAAAAAGCATCTTCAGCAGATTGATTATCCTATTACGCTTATTCCAAAAGGTGGAGATTCTTATGAAGTGGTTCTTCCGGAAGAGGGACAGTCTACCAATTTATATAATTACGAATTAGAAGGATTTCAATCCGTAAATGGATATAGCAGGCCTGCCAACAAGATTGTAAAGATCAACGAATGGTACAACTCCCCGAATCTAAGATTCAGGCTGCTTAAGAATACAGAGACTCCTAAAATAAAAGTTGAAAACATTATCATAAAGCTTAGTTCTGTCAATCAGAGTGTTAATGGTATTGTGTCTACAATAGGAGTGGAATTTGACAAAGAAATCGGAACCATTATGATTATCACCAAAAAAGGGTTTAATCTTAACAGTACTGTAAATTTCTTAAACAAATCTGTTGCCGAACTTCAGAAGAAAAGACTGGCAGACAAAAATATCGTCAATAAGAATACAGACGTTTATCTTCAGAACAATATAGATGATATCCGCAAAAAACTGGATTCAAGTGCAGCAGTGCTGAATTATCTGAAGACTTCTGAAAAGCTTTATAATATCAAAGACAGAGACGAAAAATCCTTAGAGGAAATAAAAAATCTTGAAGCCAAGAAAGCAGATATTGTAAGTAAAATCAGCTCACTGAATAATATTAAAAATACATTGCAGGCCCGTGATTTTGATAAAATGATCAGCACCAATGCTGCAGGTTTTGAAGATGGCTTCTTTTCGGCGTCTGTAACAGAACTCAAGGCTTTATATATGAAGAAAAGAGAAATGGCGACCATCTATAAGCCAAACTCTGAGCCTATGAAAGAAATAGACAGGCTGATTAATGAAGCAAGAATGGGTTCATCTGGTTCTTTACGAAATTATTATACGAAATATTATGATGAAATCAATAAGATAGACCGTCAGGTAGCAGAAGCCAATTCAGATCTCACTTCATATCCTGAAAAAGAAAGAAAATATCTGGATGCGGAAAGAGGATACAATATGATCGAAGCTACCTATAACAGTCTTTTGAACAGACAGAACGAGGCGCAGATGAAAGTGGCTACCAACCAGTCTGATATTACAGTAATAGACCCTGCGAAAAACTTAGGACAGGCTCCAATTGGCCCCAATGTAAAAGCAATAAAATCAGCAATTATATTTGGTTTATTGCTGATTCCATTACTGCTCATTCTAATCGGTGCGGTACTGGACAACAAGATCCGAAACATCAAAGAACTGTTAAGTGCAACAAAGATTCCGCTTCTTGGCGTTATCG
The DNA here is from genome assembly GCF_037083525.1 of Chryseobacterium sp. CCNWLW53. NCBI lineage: Bacteria > Pseudomonadati > Bacteroidota > Flavobacteriia > Flavobacteriales > Weeksellaceae > Chryseobacterium > Chryseobacterium sp. CCNWLW53. The sequence goes on from NZ_JBAOJR010000001.1 coordinate 1,074,235, forward strand.
GCAACAACAGCAACGAAAATATGCTTACTGTTTTGGAGCAGCCTAAATCATCAGTATCAGAGGCGTTCAGAGGAATCAGGGCAAGCATGAGATTCCTAATGGAAAACAATAAAGAAGATGGTAAAGGAAAAATTATTTTAATTACTTCTTCCATTGGTGGGGAAGGAAAAACATATATTTCCATCAATCTGGCTTCAGTAGTAGGGCTAAGTGATAAAAAAACAATCCTGCTTGGGATGGACCTTAGAAAGCCTAAGATATTTGGAGATTTTAAAATTGATAATAAATATGGAATCTCAAATTACCTAACAGGAGAAGTAGAAATGGAGCAGGTCATCAATAAAACTAAGATTCCGAACCTGGATGTAGTAACTTCCGGACCAATTCCTCCAAATCCGTCAGAGCTCTTAATGAGCAGCAGAAATATCAAATTCCTAGAACAGCTGAAGGAGAAATATGATTTCATTATCATCGATTCTCCACCGGTAGGTTTAGTAGCTGACTCTTATGAACTGATGAAATACTCCGATGCTAATATTTATATAGTCCGTCACGAATACACCGAGAAATATATGCTGAAGATGATCACTGAAAAGTACCATAACGGAGAAATTAGTCATTTAGGACTTATATATAATGATTACAATAAGAAACAAGGTTACGGATATGGTTATGGATATGGTTACGGATATGGCTACGGCTATTTTGATGAAGATAAAAATTATAAGGAACCGTTATTAATAAAAATCCGAAATAAGGTCCAAACAATATTTAATAAAAAATAGCGTTTTAAACCCTCAGCAAATGGGGGTTTTTTTATACGTTCAGTATTGGTAATCTAAGGAAAAAAGAATATTTTTGGCACTTTGCCGTTTACTTTATAACAAATTATGTTTTTTTGTTTATTTTTAACTATACATTAAGAATATCATTAATATAAAAATGTTTTATATTTGCAAAAATTAAATTTTAAAATAACCATAAATCCATATTCTTTTATGAATAAAAAATTATTGTTTAGCTTTCTTGCCTTCCTTGGAGTGGTAAGTGTTAAAGCACAAAGAAACGAATTGGGAGTTCGTCTGGGTATGAGTAACCTAGTTGGGGACATAGGAAGGACCAATTATATTTTACAAAAGCCGTTGGATTTAGACAGAATGTCAGATTGGGGTTTCCCTTTCTATGGTGGTTTATTATATAGATTTAATTTTAACCCGCATCAGACCGTTAGATTGGATTTAGGATACAACCAGATCCAGTTTAGTGATAAAGCTGCGAAAGAAGAATATAGAGTGAATAGAAATTCATACGGAAAAAATAACGTATACGAAGCAAGCTTAATGTTCGAATACAACCTTTTCCCTGTCAATAATGAACAGGTAAGTATGGTGAGCCCTTATATCTTTGGAGGTATCGGTGCTTTGATGTTTGATGCCCCTAAAGCCAATCTTGTAAACGATTTTAGAAGAGATGCAGATGGAGTAGCACAGGCTCCTCTTAATGAACAGGATTTTAAAAGTACTCCGGAATATACATTAGGAAAAAAAGTAACAATGCATATCCCTTTCGGGGTAGGTTTAAAATATAAGTTTAACCATAATTGGGCTATATTTGCAGAAGCCACATTTAGATATACACTGACGGATCAGCTTGATCATAGCCGTTTGCTTTCAAAAGATCTAACGTCCAGCTTTAATGCAGATATTTTAGATCCTGCTACCGGCGGTTCGCTGCTACAGTCAGGAAACTATTATGCGGTCTCTAAAGAAAGAGAACAAGAACTTCTTAATAAAAGAAATATAGGGGATGAAAGGTCTAAGGACTGGATGAATACTTTTAGTTTAGGACTTACCTATTCATTCGGAAGACCTCCATGCTATTGTGATTAATTAATATGTCGTTGATTAAAGATAAAATAAATTCTCAGAATTTACCGAAACACGTCGCCATCATAATGGATGGCAATGGAAGATGGGCAAAAACGCGTGGCGAAGAAAGAACTTTCGGCCACAAGAATGCCATTAATGCAGTAAGGAATGCCATTAATGCCTGTAATGAGATTGATATACCTTATTTAACACTGTATACATTTTCTTCTGAAAACTGGAGCCGTCCTGCAGATGAAGTAAGTACACTGATGAATCTGCTGGTAGAAACCTTATTGCTGGAGGCCGAAGAGATCTTTAGTAAAGGACTCAGAATGCATGTTATAGGAAACCTGCAAAAGCTTCCTTCTCTCGTGAGAGAACAGCTTGAACGTGTGGTAGAACTCACAAAAGAAAACACAAAAGGCAATTTAGTACTGGCAATAAGCTACGGCTCACAGAACGAAATATTAGATGCCGTAAAAAACATCAGTTCCGATGTGAAAGAAGGAAAAGTTGATATTGAGAATATTGATGAAAAACTATTCGAAAATTACCTTTATACAAAAGACTTTCCTCCTGTAGACCTGCTGATCAGAACCAGCGGAGAAATAAGAATAAGCAACTTCCTTCTTTGGCAGATCGCTTATGCGGAACTACAGTTTTTAGATGTTCTATGGCCGGATTTTACAAAAGATATCTTCTTCCAGTGTATTGTTGATTACCAGAATAAAGAAAGAAGATACGGCTTAACCGGCGATCAGATAAATGCCCAATAAATTAAAGAAAAGAAAGACTCGATAAAATGAAGTTTAGACTATTACCCATCATAATGTTTGCTGCTTCGGCGCATTTTTATGGACAAGTAACTCCTCAGGACAGCACTAAAGTTAATAATGCTGTACACGCAGAAAATGAAGCAGGAACTTACACTCTTAAAGACATTGTTGTAGATGGGGTAAAAAAATATACGCCGGCACAAATCTTAAGATTTACTGGCTTAACTAAAGGAGAAGCTGTAGATATTCCGGGACAAAAAATCAGCAACGCTGTTAAAAAACTTTGGGATACCCAGTCTTTTTCAGAAGTTGAAGTTTATGTTCAGAGTATTGAAGGGCAGACCGTAATTTTGAGATTCTACCTTGAAGATCTTAAAGAACTTGGAGAAGTAAAATTCACAGGTAAAGGGATAGGTAAATCTAAAAACGAAAAACTAATAAAGGACAATAATCTAAAGCCCGGAACAAAAATCACACAAAACCTGATTTCCAGTCTTAAGACTAAGGTTCCTAAGGATTACGTGAAAAAAGGCTTTGCTGATGCTAAAATTACCATCCAGGATAAAGTGAATGCAAACGATCCGTCTATGGTAGACTGGACCATCAATGTAGAGAAGGGCAAAAGAATAAAAATTGACCATATCGAATTTGAAGGCAACCCAAGCGTTACAGATGCAAAACTTAGAAAAAAGGCATTCAAAGAAACTAAACAGAGAAGATTTGGTATCGGAGGAATCCTGAAATCTTCAAAATTTATTGAAGAAAAATATCAGGAAGATAAACAAAGCCTTATCAGCTATTATAACTCTTTAGGATATAGAGATGCTAAGATTGTTTCAGATTCCGTATGGAGAAACAAGAGAAATAATTACGAAATCAATGTAAAGCTTAACGAAGGTAAAAAGTATTATATCGGGGATGTTACATTCACCGGAAATACCGTTTACTCTACAGAATATTTACAGAGATTATTAGGATACAAAAAAGGAGATATCTACGATGCCGTAGGTTTCAATAAAAAAGTAGGAGAAGACGGAGGTAAAGAGGACGACTCGGATATCAAATCTGTGTACATGAATAACGGTTACCTTTTCTCTAGCGTAACACCGGTAGAAAAATCCGTATCAGGAGACACTGTAAACCTGGAGATCAGAATTAATGAAGGAGAACAGGCTACATGGAATAAAGTAACATGGCAGGGGAATACAACTACCCATGACCATGTTGTGCTTAGAGCTCTAAGAACAAAACCGGGGGAGCTTTTCAAAAAGACAGAGATTAAAAGAACCTACTTCGATTTAGCCGGGATGTCCTTCTTCGATCCACAGCAGGTGGGGCAGGATATTCAGCCAAATCAGCAGGATAATACTGTAGATATCAACTGGAAACTGGTAGAGAAGGGTTCTTCTCAGGTACAGTTACAGGCAGGATATGGAGGTAACAGCTTTATCGGGACATTAGGACTTACGTTCAATAACTTCTCTTTAAAGAACTTCCTTAAATTCAAAGATTTTAAACCGGTACCTCAGGGAGACGGACAGACTTTGTCTATTCAGGCTCAGGCAGGACAGTATTTCCAAAACTATGGTATTTCATTTACAGAGCCATGGTTATTCGGAACAAGACCAACTGCCCTTTCAGTAAGTTTGAACACTTCCAGAGTAAAATATAATGACAGTAATGGGCTTGATCAAAAGCTTAATATCTTCTCCGCTTCAGTAGGTCTGAACAGATTGCTGAACTGGCCGGATGACTATTTCTCGTTATATACTGGGCTTCAGTTCCAAAAATATACCTTCAATAACTATCCTTTCCAGTTCGGAGATGCTACAGAATACTACGGTGATGCCAATAACTTAAGCCTTAACTTAGGTTTAAGCAGAAACTCTGCGGGTATTGATCCTATTTTCCCGACAATGGGTTCAAATATTGAAGTTTCCGCGAAACTGACTGCACCTTACTCATTGTTCAGCAATAAAGATTACTCTACCATGTCACCGGTTGACAAATACAAGTGGATGGAATTCTACAAGATCAAGTTCAAGGCTGATGTATATAATGAGGTTGCAGGTAAACTTGTATTGAGATCTTCCGCTGAAATGGGATTCATGGATGGTTATAATAAAAAACTTGGTGCTCCGCCATTTGAAAGATTCTATGTAGGAGGTACAGGTTTATTTGGAGGTAGATATGACGGACGTGAATTGATTCCATTGAGAGGTTATGAAAATGCTTCAACATACGGAGGAGAAGTAGATGATATTACCCAAAGAGGGGGAGGTACAATCTATAATAGATTTACATTAGAATTAAGATACCCGATCTCAATGAATCAGACGGCCAAAATCTATGCACTTACCTTTGCAGAAGGGGGTAACGTATGGAACTCCTGGAGTACATACAACCCATTCCAGCTGAAAAGATCTGTGGGAGTTGGTGTAAGAGTTTATATGGGAGCTTTTGGTTTGATCGGATTTGACTTTGCTTACGGATTTGATAAAACTGTTTCCGGAACAGAGCCATCTGGATGGAAAACACACTTCCTGATGAACCAATCATTATAATCACACATATGAAAAACTTTAAAATCATTTTCACATCTGTATTGTTCCTGCTTTTCGGACTTTCAAACGCCCAGAAAGTTGGAATAGTAGATACAGGCTATATTTTAGATAAACTACCTCAATACAAAGAAGCAGAAGCAAGATTGAATTCACAGATCGATACATGGCAGTCTGAACTTCAAAATATGCAGTCAGAGTACGAAAGAAAAAAATCAGCATTTGAAAGTGAAAAAGTATTGTTGATAGGGGATCAGCTGAAGCTTAGAGAAAAAGAAGTAATGGATCTCGAGAAAAATATCAAAACAACTACCAGCTTACGTTTTGGAGCCAATGGTGAAATTACAAAGCTGAGAACAAACCTGGTAGTACCGTTTCAGGATCAGATCTGGACAGCTGTCAAAACAATGGCTGAGAAAAATGGATTGGGCACGGTTCTTGATAAATCGGATAACAATGTCCTTTTTCTTCTGCCAAGATATGATTACACAGAAAAAGTATTAAACATCTTATTAAAAGGATCCGCTGCATCTGATAAGAAAGAAAAAACAAGCAGCAAAAGTAAAAAGTAAATTTTTAAATTAACTTTTACTTAAATTTAAAATCTAAAAACAAATTAAATTATTTATTTTACCAATTATGAAAAAATTAAGTGTATTATTTGCCGCGGTAATAATGGTTGTATCGGTAAGTATGGCAAAAGCTCAGAAATTAGCTACTGTAGATTTAATGGGAGTTCTTAATGCAATGCCTGAAAAGAAAAAAGCAGATACCGACATAAAAGCTTTCTTAGATGCAAAACAAGCTGAAATCAAGAAAAAAGCAGATGCTGGACAGGCTAAATTAAAGCAGTACAGTGAAGAAGCTCCTAAGAAAACTGCTGAAGAAAACAAAGCTAGAGAAACAGAATTACAAAAGATTCAGGAAGAAATTGCTCAAATGCAAGAGAAGGCTCAAAAAGATCTTCAGGCTAAGCAGGACGTTGCTTTCGGACCAATCGAGAAAAAACTGAATGATGCAATCGAGAAAGTGGCTAAGGCTGGTGGATATGAATTTATCATGGATGCAAACTCTTCAGCATTAGTATACAAATCTGGTGCAGATGCTACAGCTGCTGTTAAGAAAGAATTAGGAATCAACTAATAAATTAACAAAGTTTTATAAATTAACCGCCTCTTTTAAAGGCGGTTTTTTTATTTTTGCGCTATGGAAAAAGAAGTATCAACGACCGTAAAAGTAAGGTTCAGCGATTGTGATCCGATAGGACATTTGAATAATGTAAAATATTTAGACTATATGTTCAATGCCAGAGAAGATCATGTAGAAACATTTTATGGATTCACATACGAAGAATATACCAAAAAGACCGGCTGTACATGGATTGCTATTCAAAATGAGATCGCTTATTTAAAAGAAGTGAGATATAATACCCAGGTAGTGATCAGCAGTAAAACCATAGAAGTGCAGGACAGAACGGCTAAAGTGGAAATACTCATGAAAAGCCTGGATGAAAAAATAGTTCATGCTGTACTATGGGTTACGGTGATCTATTTCAATCTTAAAACAAGAAGATCAGAAATTCATCCCCAGGACATAAGAGAAACCTTTGGAAAGTTCTTTGTAGATCTTGAACAGAAAGATTTCCAGCCTAGAGTAAAATTCTTAAGATCCCAGAACGCAAAAAATTCGTAATCAGTTGGTGCTGGATAATATCCTGTTTTGTAAGCCAGATATTATAGTACACCTTAATAAAATAATAAATTACAGATGAAAAAAATAGCAGTAATAGGAAGCAATGGGCAGTTGGGGAACTGTATCAGAAAAATTGCCCCTGATTTTGAAAATACCTACGAGTTCCTATTTACAGATTCCCAGACTCTGAATATCACGAACGAAGATCAGGTTAATGATTTCTTCTACGATAATAAACCAGACTACTGTATTAACGCTTCGGCATATACCGCAGTGGATTTAGCCGAAAAGGAAAAAGATAAAGCATTTGCTGTAAATGCTGATGGAGTAGCCTATCTTGCTCAGGCCTGTGTAGATTATAAATGTTTCCTGATCCATGTTTCTACAGATTATGTGTTTGACGGAGATACAAACCTTTCCTACTCAGAAGATGATTTTACCAATCCAACCGGAATATATGGTGAGTCAAAAAGAAAGGGTGAAGAGTTAGCTCTCGAAATCAATCCAAAAACTATTATTCTAAGAACCTCTTGGCTGTATTCGGAGTTCAATAAGAATTTCGTTAAAACAATGTTGAATCTCTTTTCTCAGAAAGAAGAACTTGGGATTGTAGCGGATCAGTTTGGGCAGCCTACCAATGCAAATGATCTCGCAGAAGCAATCATGAGGATTATAGAAAGTCCAAACAAAACCTTTGGTATTTTTCATTTTTCAAACTATCCTGAAACCACTTGGTTTGATTTCGCTAAAAAAATTGCTGAATTTTCAAACTCTTCAGTAAAACTGAATCCTCTTACAACAGAACAGTATCCTACTCCTGCCAAAAGACCGGCAAGAAGTACAATGTCATTAGATAAGATAGAAGAAATATATAAAATAGAACTCAAGCATTGGGAAAACAGCCTTGAAGAATCTGTCAAAATATTAACACAACAATAGTATGATCAAAAACCTGGCAGTTGCCATTTCCATATTCTGTGTCCATTTGTGTCATGCCCAAAGTGTATACCTTTCAAAAGTTGAAAAAACCAACGACAATACAGATAAATTCCTGTATAAAAAAGCGGAAGCTACAGTTGACGCTGAATATTTGGGAGAAATTGAAGTCCAGGGATTCTCAAGAGATGATGCAGCTGTTTTTTCCTTAATATATAAAAAAGCAAAAGAAATAGGTGCCAATACCTTTTCGTTGAAACCATTTGAAAATATAGATGGCACTCCTCAGCCCCTCAATCCAGCTAACTATAGGATGGCTCTATATTATACTCCCAAAGAAAAATTGAGAGATCAGAATGGAAAGCTTTATGTCTTTGCTTCCTCAGATAAAGATCAGAAGATTAATATCAATAAGAAAGATTACCTGCTTACACCCAGATCTTATATTACTCTGGATATTATACCAGGAGAAGTGTATACCATATCAACAAGGAAGCTTTTAGGCTCTACTATTAAAGTTCAGCCCAAAGCAAATGATGAAAATCTATATTTTCAGGCTTCCTCGTTAAAAGTAAAATCAGATACTTCCGGAACAGGCGGTTTAAATTTGAAGTCCGGCGATATTATAGGTTTAGAAAAATCCTATGCAGAATTTTTAAGCGTTATATACGTTCAAAATAAGCAATAAGATAATATTGATAATCAAAGTAAGTGAAAATTAAACATAAGTTTAAAATTTTTCTGCCTGCTTACCAGTAGCTTATGAATTCATATTATATAATTATGAATTTTATGTTAAATAAGTTTGTTTTGCGTGATATTAAGTTGTTATCTTTGCCGCACTGAAAAACGAGAGTGGTCAGTAGCGCAGAAGAGCTTTTAGATAAGCGATAGGTATTTAAAAAAGCTTACAGGAATCAAGAGAAAAAGCTTAGCAATATTTTAATAAATAAAAGTTGTGGGTTTTAATTTTTTTTGTATCTTTGCAGTCCGGTTAA